>JAILLA010000100.1 GCA_024693325.1 Solobacterium sp. | reverse complement strand
GGGGACAGAAGAAGGAACAGAGCTGAAGATCCAGAGATCAATACAGGTGGAAGGAACCTTCGGGGTGATCAAACAGGACTTCGGATTTACCCGTTTTCACAGAAAAGGACTGAAAAATGTGAAAATGGAATTTCTTCTTGTATGTCTGGGATACAACCTGAAGAAATACCATCTCAGCAGGATACGGAGAATGAAAGAGAATCCGTCGGGACTGCTCAGTTAACATCTAAAATACAGCTTAATCAACTGACAGTTATTTTCAGTGCGCATGTATTGTAATAAACCGGCTGATCAGTTGATACAGATAATCAGAAAACAGATTGTTCATCTGCGGCACCACAAGAAAAGAGGATGTAATCCCCTTGAGCAGTATTTCAAACTACTCAACTGTTACATCCTCTTTTTTAATTTTTTGACATTTTTTTGTGACGTGACCATACAAAAATCCGTGTTTCAGTATGAAGGCAGTATTAAGCCTGGAGGTGAAATATGAACATTATTCTCAATCACGACAGCCGTACAGCTGAAACACCGCAGGGAACAGTTCATCTGACTCCCAGGGAATTCGACATCCTTGATTACCTGATCGGTCATTCCGAAACCTGTGTTTCCCCTGAGGAACTGTACCAGTATGTCTGGCAGGCAGTACCATTCGAATGCCGTCCGGTGATCGCAGTGCACATCAGACATATCAGAGAAAAGATCGAACACGATCCCTCCCGTCCTGAATTTGTCAAAAGACGCTGGGGAAGGGGATATCAGTTCAACAACGCATGAGTAAATACACATTATAAGAACCGGATAAACGAACAAAGCACTCAGGCCGCGATGTCTGAGTGCTTTGTTTAGGTATAAGACTGATTACATTTATTTCAGAAGCTTGGCAATGCTCTTGGCAAGTTTCTTTTCGTCCTGCTGTTTCTGGATCGCTTTGACAGTGCTCTTGCCGAATTCCTTGATTCCGTCCTCATCAGAATCCTGATAGATCTCATTTGCCAGGCTCAGGAGTACGAGCACAGGCACGACTTTTTTGACTGTAGAGACAATACCGTTGATCATAGAGGAAACCTTGCCTGCCTTGTCGCTGACATCAGCAACCCTGAGTGACATCTGGTCGAGCGGCTGTTTCAGATCACCTACAGCTCTCAGCAGAGGCATTGCTTTTACAACAGTCAGGATCAGGAAAACGATCAGCAGAACGATCGCTGCATAGAGAATATATAAATTAAACGGATATAAATTTATGTTCATAATCTTCACCTGTAATCATTTTATAACAAAACAATGATGATTTACATAAGAATCATGACACGGTTTTTCAAAAAATACGTGGAAACATGCGATCCATATATGTATATTAAAGTACCTGAGAAAAAGCAGAATGATACTCAGAAGATCAATGCAGGAGGCAGTCCGATGAAAACACTTCAACTGATAAGTATCAAAACATAAGATATCCTGCTGCTGTGCAGCAGGAAACAGTCTGTAGACAGTACAGCAATCATTCACATTGATCATTCTTGAAATGATCTGGATATGTGAAATCAGCAGACTAACCATACGGTGAGGCAGCATCGGAATCGGTCAGTCCAAGAAACTCAAGCCTGCGGAGACAGCTATGTCGGGCATTACTGTACGTAATGCAGTTATCTGTCGTTGAAGCAGGAAGCCA
The DNA here is from genome assembly GCA_024693325.1 of Solobacterium sp. Classification (GTDB taxonomy): domain Bacteria; phylum Bacillota_I; class Bacilli_A; order Erysipelotrichales; family Erysipelotrichaceae; genus Bulleidia. The sequence continues at coordinate 127,834 of JAILLA010000100.1, read as the reverse complement.
TATCTGGCGGAAATGTGTTAGATCACACCCTGTGACAGAGGTTTTCCTAAATAGATAGCGGCCCAATGCATTTTGGGTTATAATATCTGCCATGAAATGGCCGGTTAAAATCGTCGCTGTAAGCGACAATCATGGCTTGGAAGAGCCGATCGTCAGACTCAGGCAGGTATATTCCAAGGAAGCAGACTATTTTTTTCATCTTGGAGACAGTGAGTTTCCCAAGCGGATGCTTCAGGGATATGCGTGTGTCCGAGGCAATAATGACTACTACGGTGACCTGCCTGAGTATCTGACTGTTCAGATCGGCAAGTACAGAATACTTTTATGCCATGGACATCATGATATGTATTGGCGCAATGTTGCGCCTTTGGTAAAGCGCGCAAAGAATATGGGCTGCCAGATCGTGTTTTTCGGTCATACCCATATGTATACTGAAATTGAATCGGACGGTATCATTCTGCTCAATCCCGGGAGTGTCCGCTATAACCGTGACGGTTCAAGACCTACCTATATGATCGTCAAACTATACGAAGACCATATAGAAACAAAAAGAATGGAATATGAAACGCTTGAAATCAGAAAACACTTCTGATATTATAGTTCTGCTGTCCTGGTAGCTCAGTTGGATAGAGCACTCGCCTTCTAAGCGAGTGGTCGCGGGTTCGAATCCCTCCCAGGACGCTTTTTCTTTATTTGCGAGGTTATTATGAGCGGCTATTATGATGAGATCCTTGATGAGATCAGACAGCTGACAAAGAACGGCGAAGCAGATGAAGCACTGTTCCTGATCCGGAAAGAACTGGCAATGCCCTATATTCCGCCGGATATCGAACAGGAGCTCAGGAAACTGCAGAAAGATGCCGTTTACGCGAAAACCGACAAAAAAACATCATATGAAAGATCAGAGGATGAACTGCTGGGAATGCTGAAGGGCAGACCCGTCAGCCAGCTGACTGCCGCACAGCAGCTATCTGACAGGAATCTGCGCGGATGCAGTGAAGAGATCAGAGCGTATCTCAGGGAAGATCCGCTTCCGGAAGCAGCTGCGCTCCTCATTGACGCGATCGCCGAGCAGGAGATCCAGGAAGAATTCGTTATCGTAAAAGACGGTATGGAGTATACATTCTGGGGAGACGCTGTAACCCCCGTCAGCAAAAGTCCCGGCTTCCGGGAAGCACTGGGCATGCTGGATGACCTGATCGGCAAAGATCCCGCAATGCTGGAAATGGCAAGGTCCGTACTCGTGCATCAGGCATATTTGTATCTGCCGCTGTCCTATGAAACAGAAGAAGCCTCATACATCGCGCTGGAAGCGATCCGTCAGGTCAGTGAGCTGATGGATGACGGGGAGATGTACCGCAGGGCAGAACAGATCATACATGCAAGGTCATAATGACACATTCATAAGAAACAGAAATTCATCAGAACACAGCTGAACAGCAGAAAACGCATCTTCTGCAAAAAAAGTTAAATTTTAGCAGTCAAGTGTTGACAGTGCTAAAACTCTTGTGTATGATTTTAGCAGGTTTCAGGTGCGAGTGCTAAATGAAAGCAGATATCGCTGTTAAAAGTGTAGCAGTTCATGATGAATTTTGTTATACTTGGACAGGTAATTATAGATGAAAGGAGCTTCAACAAATGTCAACTTGGACACTGAAAGAGAATTCAACCGGCGAGCTCGTCGCTAAAGTAGAGGGAGAGGTCTGGACAAAGGCTTGTGATAAGGCATTCAACAAGATCGCAAAGACGATCGAACTGCCCGGATTCAGAAAAGGAAAAGCACCCAGAAAGATGCTTGAAAAAAGGATCCCCAGACAGCAGGTATATTACGAAGCAGTCGATGCAGTCGCAAATGATGTACTGCAGGCAGAAGTAAAAGCAAACAATCTGGAACTGGTCGCAAGACCCGAACTGGATCTCGGAACACTGAACGATGAATGTGCAGAACTGATCTTCAAGCTCACAGTCAAGCCTGAAGTCAAGCTCGGCGAATACAAAGGCCTTGATTACAACATGGGCGACACAACAGTTACGGATGAGGACTTCGATAAGGAGATCAACCGTATGCGTGAACAGTATTCCGATATCGTTACAAAAGAAGGTCCCGCAGCAATGGGTGACACAGTCAACATTGATTATAAGGGATTCAAAGGCGAGGAAGCATTCGAAGGCGGCTCCGCTGAAGGATACAAGCTTGTGCTGGGCAGCGGAAGCTTCATCCCCGGTTTTGAAGAGCAGCTGGTCGGTGTAAAGGCAGGCGAAGAAAAAGATCTGAACCTGAAATTCCCCGAGGACTACCATGCTGAAGATCTTGCAGGCGCAGAAGTTGTATTCAAGGTCAAGGTCAATGAAGTAACAGAAAAGGTTCTTCCTGAACTGGATGACGATTTTGCTCAGGATGTCAACGCTCCGGGCGTGGAAACAGTTGACGATCTGAAAGCACTTGTCAGAAAACGTCTCGAAGACAGCAAAAAACAGATCGCTACAAGAGATGCAGACGAAGATCTGTTCAGACGTGTCAGCGACAATGCTGAAGTCAATATCCCTGAAGTCATGATCGAGGATGAGATCCAGAATCATGTACAGCAGCTCCAGTCACAGCTGCAGCAGTATAACATGTCCCTGACAGGTTATCTGCAGATGATGGGTCAGACAGCTGAACAGCTGAAAGAAAGCTTCCGTGAGGAATCAGAAAAGTCCGTCAAGATGCGCCTCGTACTTGAAGCGATCGGAAAGGCTGAAAGCCTCGAACTGACAGATGAAGAAGTCGACAAAGAATATCAGAATCTGTCTGAAATGTATCAGATGCCGGTCGAACGCGTCAAAGAACTCGTTGACCGTGACATGCTGGTGACAGATATCAGATCTCAGAAGGCATATGATTTCGTTAAGAAGAACGCAAAGGGAGTGCCTGCTGAAGAACCTGAAACACCTGCCGAAGCACCTGCTGAAGCAGAATAAAAACCGAATTTAATAAAATAAGACGCCCGGCGTCTTATTTTATCCAAAAGGGTTATTGTTTATCGATAACAGGAGGTACTCAATGAGTAATGAATCTATTGTAAGAGTTCCTGTCGTTGCGACGAGAGGGATCATCCTGTTCCCCGGTCTTGATTCCATGATCGAGGTCGGCCGTACGAAATCGATCAATGCAGTGAATAGTTCTTCACAGTCATTTGATTCCATGGTATGGGTCGTATGCCAGAATGACATTATGGTCGATGATCCCAAGGAAGAAAATCTCTACCGCATGGGAACACTCAGCAAGATCAAGATCGTCCGCCGCAAGGAAGGATTCATGCGTGTTACATTCACCGGAATGAAGCGTGCAAGACTTGTCAAGCTGGACAACAACAGTGACATGATGGTGGCTGATGTTGAAGTGTTGAATGATGTCCAGGGCAGCCAGATGGAAGAAATGGCGCTCGTCAAACGGATCATCTCCGAGTTTGAACGCTTCAGCAACCTGAGCAGTTCATTCCCTGCAGAGGTCATTTCTCAGCTGACACGCGGCGTTTCCGCGATCACGCTGACAGATCAGATCTCCCAGTATTTCCCGATGGATACATCCGTCAGACAGAAGCTTCTGGAAACACTTGATGTCAACGAAAGAATGCTGATGATCATTGCCGAACTGGAAAAGCAGCAGCGCTTCAGCCAGATCGAAGCGACGATCAACGACAGAGTTAAGGAACACATCGATGACGGTCAGAAGGAATACTACCTGAGAGAAAAGCTCAAGGCGATCAAAGAAGAACTCGGCGATACAACAAGCATGTCCGATGACACCGAACAGATGCGGGAAATGATCGAAAAGAACCCGTATCCGGATCATGTCAAGGAAAAGGCAAGAGAAGAACTGAGACGCTATGAAATGCTGCCTCCGGGATCCGGAGAAGCATCCGTTTCCCGTACATATCTTGACTGGCTCCTGAAGGTTCCCTGGTGGCAGAGCACGGAAGACAATCAGGATCTGAAGGAAGTCAAAAAGATCCTTGATGAAGATCACTACGGCCTGAAAAAGGTAAAGGAACGCATTATGGAATATCTTGCCGTCAAGCAGATGACAGGAAACCTGAACAGCCCGATCCTGTGCCTTGTTGGTCCTCCGGGAGTCGGTAAAACATCACTTGCCAAGAGCATTGCCAGAAGTCTTGACAGAAAGTTTGTCAAGATGAGCCTGGGCGGTGTCCGTGACGAAGCAGAGATCAGAGGCCACAGAAGAACATATCTCGGTTCACTGCCGGGACGTGTCATTCAGGGCATGAAAAAGGCAGGCGTCATCAATCCGCTGTTCCTGATCGATGAGATCGATAAAATGGGAGCTGACTATAAAGGCGACCCGAGCGATGCGCTTCTGGAAGTACTTGATCCCGAGCAGAATTCATTCTTCTCCGATCATTATCTGGAAGAACCGTATGATCTTTCCAAGGTTATGTTCATCGCAACAGCCAACTATCTCGACAACATTCCTGCACCTCTGCAGGACCGTCTCGAGATCATCGAGCTTCCTTCCTATACAGAGATCGACAAGGTACACATTGCCCAGGATCACCTGATCCCGAAACAGCTGAAGGCTAATGGTCTGCACGCATCACAGTTCAAGCTCAGAGAAAAGGAGATCCTCTATCTGATCCGTCACTACACCAGAGAAGCAGGTGTCAGACAGCTTGAACGTACGATCGCTTCGCTGTGCAGAAAGACCGTTCTTGCCATCCTGAACGATGACAAGAAGAGTGTTACGGTTACCCAGAAGCTGATCAATCAGTGGCTTGGAAAAGAGATCTTCGAATACGGCGTCAAAGAAAAGAACGACCAGGTAGGTGTTGTTACAGGTCTTGCATATACATCGTTCGGCGGTGATGTTCTTTCCATCGAAGTCAATTACTTTGAAGGAAAAGGAAACATGGTATTGACGGGAAAACTCGGCGATGTCATGAAAGAATCCGCTGCGATCGCGCTTGACTATGTAAAGGCACACGCCAAAGAGCTCGGTATCGACCCGAAATTCTTTGATTCACACGATATCCATATCCATATTCCGGAAGGTGCTGTTCCTAAAGACGGACCTTCAGCCGGTGTTACACTGACGACAGCACTTGTTTCCGCCCTGAGCGATACACCTGTCCATGCGGATCTCGCAATGACCGGTGAGGTCACTCTGAGAGGCAACGTTCTGCCGATCGGCGGTCTGAGAGAAAAATCTCTGGCTGCCCACAGAGCAGGCATCAAGAAGATCTTGATTCCGAAGATGAATGTCAGGGATCTTGATGATGTTCCCGAAGCTGTCCGTGAAAGCATCAGATTCGTACCTGTTGAAACGATGTCACAGGTACTGAAAGAAGCACTGGTGCGCTGATGGAATACCATGAGATCAGATTTCTGAACAGCGCCGCGAAAGCATCACAGTGGCCTGATTCAGAGCTGCCTGAGATCATCTTTGCCGGCAGGTCAAACGCCGGCAAGAGTTCCCTGATCAATTCACTGACGAACAGGAAGAATGTCGCATATGCCGGAAAGACTCCCGGCAAAACGAAGCTTCTGAACTTCTTTGAGGTCGACGGTAAGGTCATATTCACGGATGCGCCGGGTTACGGATATGCTTCCGGAGGTACAAGAAGCGTACTGTCATTTTCCGATATCCTGGAACCGTATTTCAACGAACGGAAACAGCTGAAGGGGATGGTACTGGTACTGGATGCCAGAAGGGTCCCTAACAATGATGATCTGACAATGATCGAGTTTGCCAGGGCAGTTCATCTGCCGGTGATCGCAGCCTGTGTAAAATGTGACAAGCTCAGCTATTCACAGCAGCTGAAAAGCATCAAGCAGATCTGTGAGACACTGAATATTTCAAAAAGCAGCGCCTATGCCGCCAGCAATCTCAGCCGGACAGGCATTGACGAACTGCGTGAAGCCATCTTCAGAATGGCAGGTTTAGAATAAAAGACAATGGAGATCAGTCCTCAGGCTGACTCCATTTTCTTTATATACCTTCCGTCACGATGTGTGCTATAATCGCTATCTGTCAGAATGTTGAACGTTTTGACGGTATGGTCAGTTTCTGTAAACTGATCTGTGATAGAATAAATTAACAGGTTATGAAAAAGGTAATGATAGCGACAGGCGGGACCGGCGGACATATCTATCCGGCGACAGCGCTTGCTGAAATATTGAAAAAAGTATATCCGTACTGTGAGATCACGTTTTTCGGATCTTCAAACAGAATGGAAGCCAGGATGATCCCGGAACTGGGATACCGGTTTACCGGACTTGAAATGACAGGGATGAATGGCGGGATCAGTGACAAACTGAAGTCTTTTCTGTCTCTGGTAAAGGCAGAACGTTACTGCAGAAAACTGCTGAAAGAGGAAAAGCCAGACATCTGTGTAGGCTTCGGGAACTATATCAGTGTTCCTTTGATCATGGCAGCGCACCGTCTCCATATCCCGACAATGATCCATGAACAGAATTCCTATGCAGGAAAAGCAAACGCGCTGCTGGGAAGATATGCAGATGCGATCGTCGGATGTTATGAGACATCTTTGAAGCAGTTCCCGGAAAAGAAAACAAGATTATATGGAAATCCGGAAGCTACGCTTGCCTTCGAAAAGGAAACAGATCCCACGATCCTTGAACGCTACGGTCTGAAACAGGCACCGTTCGTTGTGATGATGATGGGCTCACTCGGATCATCCAGCGTATCCAAGGTCATCGATGAGGCCTGTGCATTATTCGATGATTATCAGGTCGTGATCGCAGCAGGCAAGGCAAACGATTATGTGTATCAGAATGCCGGCAGGGAAAATATCCATGTACTGGATTATGTTGACGGCGTACAGATGCTGAAGCAGTGCGATTGTGCTGTTGTCAGAGCAGGCGCCACTACGATGTGTGAGATCACCGCGATCGGAACACCGGCGATCCTGATACCGAGTCCCTATGTTCCGAACAACCACCAGGTCATGAACGCGCTTGAACTGGTGAATAAAAATGCAGCAGTCATGATCGAAGAAAAGGATCTGAGTGCCCAGAAGCTTGCCGGGACATTGAACGAACTGATGGCAGACAGTGAAAAACGCGCAAAACTGAGTGAACATGCGAAATCCCTGGGAAAAAGGGATGCCGCTTATCGTATGATTGAATGGATGGAGGAACTAAGCGTACATGGATGAATTGTTAAAAGAACTTTCAGAATATGCTATCGTTGAAACTGATGTTCCGATGTCCACCATGACAACACTTCATATCGGCGGGCCGGCTAAATATGTCGTCTATCCTGAGAATACGATCGCTCTGGATGCCATTATGAAGCTGCTGAAGGAAAAGAACGTTCCTTTTAAGGTGTTCGGAAAAGGCTCGAACCTCTTATGTTCCGATCAGCCGTTCAACGGAGTAGTACTCCGTCTGGACAGACATATGGACGCATATTATTTCAATGATGATGAGGTGACAGCTGAAGCTGGATGCTCTCTGATCGCATTGTCATACGCAGCAGCCAAACACGGACTCTCGGGACTGGAATTCGCAAGCGGGATCCCCGGAACGATCGGCGGAGCCGTATTCATGAATGCCGGTGCCTATAAGAGCTCAATGAGTGAAGTTCTGAAAGAAGTATTTGTATACCGCGACGGTGTACTAGAATGGATCAAAGCAGAAGACTGCATGTTCGGTTACCGTTCCAGCATATTCCAGAAGCATAATGACTGGATCGTAGCCGGTGTCAAAATGAAGCTCGTACCTGGCAATATTGAAGAGATCCGTTCATTGATGGATAACCGCAGGGAACGCAGGATCTCCTCACAGCCGCTGGACAAACCGAGTGCCGGCAGCGTATTCCGCAATCCGGAAAACAGCGCGGCATGGAAGCTGATCGAAGGGATCGGCTACCGCGGCAGAACGATCGGCGGCGCAAAGGTCTCCGAAAAGCACGTCAATTTCATTGTTAACGAGAACTGTGCGAAAGCATCCGATTATCTTGAACTTGTACATGAGATCCAGGAGAAGGTTCGCAGTCAGTTCGGCATCGATCTTCATATGGAAGTGGAGAAATTCAATTGGGATTAGATAAAACAAAAACACTCGAGGATTTCAGGAATATTCCGAACGGCGTAGAACAGCTGTTCCGGGAACGTGAGATCAAAAATGACAACGTAGGATTTGAAGCTGCGCGCGGAAAGCTGTTCGCCGGAGCGCTGTTCTTATCCATTTTTCTCATTGTCATGATCTATTACCTGTCTCCCGCCAGCAGGATCCGTGCGATCTCTGTCAGCGGAAACAAATATCTGGAAACGAAGTATATCGAATCTCTCGCAAAGATCAGTTCCGATTCCAGATATTACACGACATTTCCGTTTACCATAGAGAAGCGCATTAAAGCAGATCCGATGATCGATTCGGTGAGCATCAAGATGATGGACAGCAATGCCATCCATATTTCCGTCACTGAAAAGCGTCCGCTCGGATACAGATATTCCGGTGATGTTGCGTACATCCTGTTTGATGATGAGACACAGACAGAGCTGACTTCCAATTATATGCCGGTCGTATCCAGGATCCCTTATATCACCGGTTTTGAAGAAGAGGAACAGACGCATCTTCTTGTCAACGCATTAAAAGCAATCGATCAGATGATCATCGAAGATGTTGCTGAGATCCATCAGTACGCACTGAAATATGATGATGAAGCCATCCAGTTCCAGATGCGTGACGGCACTTACGTATTCTCCGGATATTTCTATACAAAACCGCTGAATGAATACTACCGCATGATCAGTCAGGTAGAGAACAAGGACTACTGCCTGTATACGGTAGAAAGCGGAAAGGCTGATGAACGTATGATGGTCTCAGCCAGAGCATGTCCCTGGGACGAAGTACCGATCGAGCACGAATACTGGATGAATGCTGAAGGTGACTATATCCTGAACAAATATGGTGACCGTGTGGTCAAGCACTATTATCAGGACGCAAACGGATTCTATTTCCTTGATGAAAACGGAAATTACATCCTGATCCCGATCAATGAAAAAGGTGAAGACCAGCGTGATCCTGACTTTGACGCAAACTATCATGCAGGATATTACAAGACCGGCGAGCTTGTGATCCCTACAGAAGAGCCGGAAGAAAATCCTGAAGAAGGCGGGGAAGAAGCAGGTGAAGAATCCGGAGAAGAGTCCGGCGAAACAGGAGAAGATACACCGACAGAAGAAAACGGAGAATCAGGCGAAGAACAAGGCTGATAATTTGAAAACACCGTGTCTTCTGATATAATATTTTTTCGAATAAGGAGTATAACCATGACAGTCGAAAAGAAAACAGATTACGGCAATATCACAGTATCATCGGAAGCTGTTGCCACATTGGTAGGCAGTGTCATCACAGAATGCTATGGTGTTGTCGGTATGGCGTCAAAACAGGTTCTCAAAGACGGTTGGGCAGAACTGCTGAAAAAGGGCAGTTATACAAAAGGCGTTGTCGTACGTCATGAAGATGGCGGCCTGGCAATCGACCTTTACATTATCGTAAGCTTCGGCGTAAAGATCTCCGAAGTCGTACAGGAAGCACAGAAGAAAGTGAAATATGTACTTGAAAACTCACTTGCGGAAAATATTTCTTCCGTCAACGTGTTTGTTCAGGGCGTTCAGGTCATGAACTGAAAGGTGATCGATTATGGATAAGTTAAACGGCACAACCCTGCTGGAAATGCTTGAATCCGGCAACAATAATCTGAATAATCATCAGTCAGAGATCAATGCACTGAATGTATTCCCGGTACCTGACGGTGATACCGGTACAAATATGTCTCTGACAAGTTCCAACGGTATCGCTGAAGCTGTCAAGAGCGGCAGTAAATCACTGCCTGTCGTCGCGAAAACATTCTCAAGAGGACTGCTCATGGGTGCGCGTGGAAACTCCGGTGTCATCCTTTCACAGATCTTCCGCGGCTTCTCCAAGGAAGTACAGTCACTGGATGAACTGAATGTCAGGGATCTTTCTAATGCTTTCCTTTCCGGTTCCAAGATGGCATATAAAGCCGTTATGAGACCGGTTGAAGGAACGATCCTGACAGTCGTCAGGGAATCAACGGAACAGGCTGATGCATATCTCAATGAGAATCCTGAAGCAACGCTTGTTGACTACATGGATACATTATGTGCAGCTGCCAAGGTCTCGCTCGACCATACACCGGAACTGCTCCCCGTACTGAAGGAAGCACGTGTTGTTGACTCAGGCGGCAGCGGACTTCTCTGTGTATTTGAAGGCTTCCGCGCATATCTGCACGGTAATCCTGTCCGCTCTGAAAAAGAAGGCGGCCAGAAGACATCCGGTACTGCTGTACAGGAATCCGGATACTGCGTTGAATTCATCGTCAATCTGTCAGAACGAGGATCCGTCCAGTACAACGACGATAAGGTACGCAGCGTCCTGGAAAAACTCGGCAACGAGCTGACGCTGATCAGGGATGACAACACTGTCAAGGTCAGGATCAATACAAGACTTCCCGGTGATGTTCTGAACCAGGGACAGCGTTACGGTGAATTTGAAGAAGTTCAGGTCTACGGACTCTCAAAACCTGCAAGACCTTCGATCTTCGAGATCAGAAAAGAAGCACCTGCAGTACAGGAAGAAAAAGAATACGGCATTATCACAGTCGCAGCCGGAGACGGTCTGAAAAAACTGTTTACAGACTACAGAGCTGATGTCGTCGTATCAGGCGGCCAGACAATGAATCCTTCAACCGAAGACTTTGTCAGCGCCATCAGTGCACTCAACGCAAGGCATGTATTCATCCTCCCGAACAACTCGAATATTATCATGGCTGCCAAGCAGGCTGCCGAAGTATCCGAGGGCAAGGATGTTATCGTCATTGAGACAAAGTCGATCCCTCAGGGACTCAGCGCATGCATGGCATTCAATCCGGAAGGTGATACGGAAACAAATCTCAGTGCGATGAGCGAAGCGGTTGCTTCTGTCAGAACAGGACAGGTCACTTATTCCATCAAGGATACAGTGGTCGAAGGCAGGGAGATCCATGAAGGAGACTTCATGGGACTGCTTGAGAAGGATATCGTACTGACGGATCCCGACAAGGTCACTGCCACAAAGAAACTGCTTGATCAGATCTGTGACGACGAAACTGAGATCATCACACTGATCAAAGGTGAAGATGTGACTGAGGAAGAATTCGAAGAAGTACAGGCATACATCGAAGAAACATTCGAAGTCGATCTGGATGCTGAAGACGGCGGACAGCCGGTATATTCCTTCATCATCGGAGCTGAATAAGCAGAATACATGGAACGGCCGGAAACGGCCGTTTTACATTGTTCATCCATCAGGATAATTGAGTATTTGGTATAATGATCATATGGATCTGAACGCAAAACAGCTGAAGCTGACAAAGAAACAGATTGAAAAACTGAACGCACTTCATATTTATGACAGTGAGGATGTACTGAGGTATTATCCCTACAGATATGAAATGATGAAACAGGATGATTATTCCCAATGGAAGATCAAGGACAAGGTGACATTTGAAGCAGAGGTCATCAGCAGTGTCCGTACATTCCGGTTTGGTGTAAAAAAGAGCGTATGCAGCTTTGATGTCATGGCATTTGACAGGATCCTGCACGTATCGATCTTTAACCGTCCCTGGGCAAAGCAGCTTCCGCTGAATAAGATCATAACGATCTCCGGTGTATACAACGGAAAAGACAAAGTCACTGCCATGAGCTATCAGGAAAAGCCGATGGCGGAGATCGATCCGATCACGCCTGTATATTCCGTGAAAGAAGGCATTACGCAGAAAGATATCCGCAATATCATCCGGAAAGTAATGAGTGCCGTGGAGATCAGGGATATCGTTCCCGGAGAGCTGATGGACAGATACCGTCTGCTGGAACGGAAAGAAGCGCTTCGCTGTGTTCATGAACCGCGCAGTGAAGAAGATGTCCAGAAAGCATACAGAACACTGAAATATGAAGAATTCCTGATCTTTTTTGTCAGTATCCTCCTGAACAGGGAAACACAGTTTGTCATGATGAAACAGGGCAAATCATTTGATACGGCAAAAATACAGCAGCTGATCGACAGCCTTCCATACAAAATGACGGAGGACCAGATCAAAGTACTCCAGGATATCTTTCTTGATATGACGAGCGACCGCTGCATGTACCGTCTGCTGCAGGGAGATGTCGGCTGCGGAAAAACACTCGTAGCGGCGATCGCAATGTATGCCTGCGTTTTATCGGGACAGCAGGCTGCACTGCTGGCACCGACCGAGATCCTTGCCTCCCAGCATGAAGCAAACATCTCTTCTCTGTTAAGCAGTGCAGGCGTCAGGGTCAGGGCGTTGTATGCCGGGATGAATACGAAACAGCAGCTGGAAGTCCTGGAAGAAGTCAGAGAAGGTAGAGCAGATATTCTGATCGGGACACACAGCCTGATACAGGAACGTGTTGAATTTGCCGATCTGGGTCTTGTGATCGCAGATGAACAGCAGCGTTTCGGAGTCGAACAGCGTAAAGCACTGCGGGCAAAAGGAGAAAAAGCGGATTTCCTGCTGATGAGCGCAACGCCGATCCCGCGTACGCTTGCCTCGACACTCTATGGGGACATGGATATCAGTACGATCGAAACGATGCCTCCCGGCAGGAAACAGGTCATCACAAAACTGATCAGGGAGAACAGCTTCCGTTCTGTTCTCGATAATATTTATCAGCTCCTTGAACGCGGCAGACAGCTTTATGTGATCTGTGCTGCCGTAGAAAAGAATGAAGAATTCAACGCCCGCAATGTGAATGATACGGCTGCCAGCCTGCAGAAACTGTTCGGACAGAAATACAATGTCGGACTGCTGCATGGAAGAATGTCTTCCGAAGAAAAACAGCAGATCATGAATGATTTTGAATCTGGCAGGATCTCGGTCCTCGTGTCCACAACTGTTGTTGAGGTAGGAGTCAATGTCGTCAATGCGACCGGCATGATCATCTATGACGCTGACCGTTTCGGCATGTCCCAGATCCACCAGCTGCGCGGCAGGGTACAGCGAGGTTCCGAACAGGGATACTGCTGGCTGCTGACAGGCTCGCAGGATGAAAAAGTGCTGGAGCGTCTTGAGATCCTTGAAAAAACGACAAACGGTTTTGAAATCTCTTATCAGGATTTACGGTTAAGAGGACCCGGTGATATACTTGGAACGAAACAAAGCGGTCTTCCGGATTTCATATTGGGAAATCCTGTCGAAGACACACGTATCATAGCCCAGGCCAGAAAGGACGCCGAACAGATCATTGCATATCCGCAGGATTACCGTGAACTGATCGCCAGGTGCAGGCCTGCAAGCTATATGGATTAGGGGGTTTACGATGAAAGATATTATCAAATGGCTGGAAAACAGAGGAATTGCCGTCAATGATGCTGATCTGATTCGTCAGGCTTTTATGCATACATCTTATGCAAATGAACACCGTTCCAGACTGGACAACGAACGCCTTGAATTCATGGGTGACGCTGTACTGCAGCTCTGGAGCAGTGAGCATATATTTCCGCTGAAACCTGCTCTGTCCGAGGGACAGATGACAAAACTCAGGGCACAGCTGGTCAACGAAAAGGCACTGGCAGCCTATGGCAGGCAGCTGCATCTGAACGACTATCTCCTGTTGGGAAGCGGTGAGGAAAAGACAGGCGGAAGAAACAAAAACGCGATCATCGCAGACATGTTCGAAGCATTCCTCGGAGCGCTGTACCTCGATCAGGGAATGCACGCTGTAGACAACATTCTGGATGAAGTGGTAACACCTCAGCTGGAACATCCCGATCACGTGGAAACCATTCACGACTATAAAACCAAGTTTCAGGAATATGTACAGACAGACAACAGGCGTACTGTCCGTTATGAGCTCGTTTCGGAAAGCGGTCCGTCCAATTCACCGACATTTGTCATGAATGTCATTGTCGATGACCTGATCATGGGTACGGGAAGCGGATCTTCCAAAAAACAGGCAGAGCAGAATGCCGCTAAAGATGCGTTTGATAAATTGGTGAGATGAAATGGAATGCAGGGAATTCGGAACAACAAATGAAGGTCTTCAGGCAAGACTGTACACGATCAGAAATCAGAACATCGAGCTTTCGCTGTCTGATTTCGGAGCAGCTCTCGTCAGCGCTGTTTACAGACCGCTGAACCGCGATATCGTCCAGGGATTTACGGAAGTCAAAGGTTACCAGAATGAAGTACAGTACATGGGCTGTTCTGTCGGAAGAGTATGCAACAGGATCTCCAAAGGAACCTTTACACTCAACGGCACTGTCTTCCACGTACCTGTCAACAACGGTCCGAATTCACTTCATGGCGGACTGATCGGATTCTCCGACAGGATCTGGGATGCGGAACCGCATGAGGATCACATCATCTTCCGTCTCTTCAGCAAAGACGGAGACCAGGGTTATCCCGGTGACCTGCATGTACAGGCTGTCTACAGACTGCTGGAAGACGGCTGGTCTGTGACATATACAGGTACTGCTGAGGCAGATACGCTGTTCTCTATGACGAACCATGCGTTCTTCAATCTCAATGGACCATGCTCCGACACAGCACTGGACCACGTCATACAGACTGATGCGGATCATTTCCGCAGGGTAGATCCTGACGGACAGACATACGGACACGCATTGAGCGTTGAAGGAACACCGTTTGATTTCCGTCAGCCCCATCTGCTCGGCGAACGGATCGATGCGGATGATGAATTCATCAGGAACGGAAACGGATACGATCATCACTTTGAAGTGCCTGGATGCGGTATGCGCACGATGGTCACCTGCAGAAACAATGATCTGACGATGGAAGTCAGATCTGACCTGCCTGGTTTCCATCTGTATTCCTCAAATTTCCTGAACGGTGATTCCGTTCACGGAAAACAGGGAGGCGTATTCCCATACCGCAGTTCGGTCTGCTTTGAAACACAGTATGTACCGGATGCGGTCAACCTTGATGATGCGGAAACACCGCTTCTGAAAAAGGGAGAAACACGGTCAAATACAACTGAGTATCATCTTTGCACAGGAGGAATAAATCATGAATGTCAGTGAAATGAAACAGCTGCTCATGTCCGAAGGAACACCTTTGAACAAGGTCTATTCGGAACATGAATTAAAAGAAGAAACAAAACGCTGGACGGCACTGCTTGATCACTTCACGGATCAGGATGCGGATGTGCATCTCTTCAGCGCACCCGGCAGAACAGAGATCGGTGGCAACCACACAGATCATCAGAACGGACGTGTCCTTGCGGCAGCTATCTCACTGGATACTGCCGGTGCAGCAAGCAAAACAGATGATATGAAGGTCGTTTATGAAAGTTCGGGCTTTACAGTGAACCCGGTCGATCTGACTGATCTGTCTGTCAGGGAAGAAGAAAAGAATACGACCGAATCGCTGATCAGAGGCATCGCTGCCGGATTCGTCAACAGAGGATACAAGGTCGGCGGTCTCAAGATCTATGCCGAAAGCCAGGTACTTCCCGGCTCAGGCATGTCTTCAAGCGCAGCCTTCGAAGTCCTGATCGGAACGATCTTCTCCGGACTTTACAATGAAGGAAAAGTTACGCCGGTCGAGATCGCCATCATCGGTCAGTATGCTGAAAACGTTTATTTCGGTAAAGGCAGCGGCCTGATGGACCAGACTGCCAGTGCCTGCGGCGGATGCGTTGCGATCGACTTCGATGATCCGGCTCATCCTCAGATCGAACGCCTTGACTGGGATCTGGAGAGAGATCATCTGTCTCTTGTCCTGACCGACTGCAAACAGTCACATGCTGATCTGTCCGGAGAATATACTGAGATCCCGGAAGAAATGTATGCGGCAGCACGTATCTGCGGAGCTGAAAAACTGCATAAAGTAACGATGGAGGACCTCCTCAAACATGCCGGAGAAATCCGTGAGCAGGCAGGCGACAGATCATTCCTGCGTGCCTACCATTTCCTGAATGAAACAAATAGGGCAAAACAGGAAGCTGACGCGCTTCGTGCCGGAAACACCGACGAGCTGCTCAGACTGATCAAGGAATCAGGCACATCCAGCTGGAAATATCTTCAGAATATATCCGTACCGGCTGACAGGAAACATCAGTCACTGGCTGTCGGACTTGCGCTCAGTGAAGAAGTCCTGAAGGAGAGGGGCGCATACAGAGTTCACGGCGGCGGTTTTGCCGGAACGATACAGGCATTCGTACCGGATGATCTGCTTGAGTCATACATTTCCCTGATGGAATCCGTATTCGGAAAGGGATGCAGTTATGTACTCAGGATCAGGGAAGCCGGCGGCGTTATGATCCGATAGGAGGAAAATATGATCAAAGACAACATGATTATGATCGGTAAAGCCGGAGACAAGGAGATCTACCTGAATCCTGCCCAGCTGAACCGTCATGGATTCATTGCCGGAGCGAGCGGTACCGGTAAAACAGTTACGCTGAAAGTGATTGCAGAATCCCTGAGTGAGCTTGGAGTTCCGACTGTCATCGCCGACATCAAAGGCGACCTGACGGGAATGATCGTCCCGGGTGATGAGGACGGTATCCGTGAACGCTGGCAGAGCATGGGACTTGAATCATATGATGTGAGAAAATACCCGGTCCATTTCTTTGACATATACCAGAAAGCCGGTCATCCGATCCGTGCCGTCATGCAGCAGATGGGTCCGATGATGCTGAGCAGGATCATGGACCTGACAGACGCGCAGCAGGGTGTACTCAATATCATTTTCCGTGTTGCCCAGGATATGGAACTGGATATCATCGACCTCAAGGACCTTCAGGCTATGACGCTTTATGTCGGTGAGCATTACAAGGACTACACATCCAAGTACGGTAATATTTCCAAGCAGAGCGTCGGCGCGATCCAGAGAAAACTGCTGGAACTCGAAACAGAAGGCGGCGACAAGTTCTTCGGCGAACCTGCGCTTGATATCGATGACTGGATGGTCACTGAAAAAGGACTCGGTGTCATGAACATGATCGAATGTGACGAGCTGTTCCAGCATCCTCTGCTGTATTCCACATTCATGCTGTGGATGCTCGATGAACTGTACGACAGACTGCCGGAAGTCGGTGATGTTGAAAAGCCGAAGATCGCATTCTTCTTTGATGAAGCGCATCTGCTGTTTGACGGCGCCCCGAAGCAGCTCCTCCAGCAGATCGAACAGACAGTCAGGCTGATCCGTTCCAAGGGTGTCTGCGTATTCTTCATCACTCAGAATCCGATGGATATTCCCAACTCCGTACTTGCCCAGCTGTCGCACCGTATCCAGCATTCACTGCGTGCCTATACACCCAGCGAGATCAAGAACGTCAAATCAGCTGCCAATGCTTTCAGGGCAAATCCCGAGTTTGACACATTCGAGATGATCACTGCACTCAAGACAGGACAGGCACTTGTATCCGCACTTGATGAAGACGGAGCACCGACGATCGTCCAGAAGACAAAGATCCTGCCGCCTCATTCATCGATGAAGGTAGCGGATCCCAACCGTGTCGCATACGCAATCGAAACCGACTCCATTTACGGCAAATACGAGCGTACGCTCGATGCTCAGTCTGCATTTGAAGATCTGCCCGAGATCTATGCTGCAGAGGAAGAGATGAAAGCGAAAGCCGATGCTGCGAAGCAGGCGGAGAAGGAAGAAGAAGCACGCCGCAAGGCAGAGGAACGCGCTGCAGCCAAGAAAGCCAACGAGAAGTCCTGGGAAGAAAAACTTGCCAGGAAGGCGTCCAACAAGCTCCAGAATGAGCTCGTCAACATGGGCGTACGTTCAGCCAAGAAGCTTCTGAAAAATCTTTTGAAATAATGATATGGGCAGCCCGGCGGCTGCCTTTTGAAAAGAGGAGTAACTGATATGATCAGACAATATCTTGTGGACGCATTTACCGATCAGCTGTTCTGCGGCAATCCCGCTGCGGTATGTGTTCTTGATGAATGGCCTGATGACAGACTGATGAAGCAGATCGCAGCGGAAAACAATCTTTCCGAGACAGCATTTACCGTTAAAGAAGGGGATCTCTACCGTCTGCGCTGGTTTACGCCTACGGTAGAGATCAATCTCTGCGGACACGCAACGCTTGCGACAGGCTTTGTTCTGCTGAATCATTATGAAACAGAAGCGCAGTCCGTAGAGTTTATAACGATGAGCGGTAAACTCAAAGTCACCAGGATCGATGATACATATGAACTGGATTTCCCTACATATGACCTGCATGAGATCGAAGTGACCGATGCGATGGAACAGGCATTCGGTGCCAGACCCGTCAAGGCAGTTCTTGGAATGGACCTGATCTGTGTTTATGATGATGAAGAGACCGTCAGAAATATGAAGCCTGATATCTCACTGGTAGAACAGCTGCCGGGCAGGCTGCAGAATGTGACAGCTCCGGGAAAAGACGCCGACTGCGTGACGAGAAGCTTCTGCCCGAAAGCCGGGATCATTGAAGATCCCGTATGCGGTTCAGCACATTGTCAGGTAGCTGATTACTGGGCAGGCGTTCTGGACAGGACATCCGTCACTGCATACCAGGCTTCCGCCAGAGGCGGGACACTGTATTGCGAGCTTGCCGGAGACAGGATCAGGATCCGCGGCAAGGCCGTCCTGTTCGCTGTTTGTGAACTGAACATTTAAAAAGCCGCTTTGCGCGGCGTGATATCATTGACCGGAACCGGCGTCTGTGATCTTCCAGACGTCGTTTTCTTTTGTGACGGTAAATACAGTACTGATTTTTACGGAAGAACAGTTCTCAGCCAGCTCATCAAAATGTTCAGTCATATAATCGAACATTTCTTTCAGGATCGCATTGTCCAGCGCTGTCTGTCCTTTTTCATCATAGATCTGTTTCAGTTCCTTCCTTTTTTCTTCTGTCAGGATCTGATCACGTCCGGAAGACAGAAGGGAACTTGCGGCATAGCTGATATCGTCATAGTCGACAGAAGTGATATCGGCATGTACCTGATATTCGCTGTCGCTGATCCTGATGACTTCACCGGTCTCATGAGACTGAAATGACAGCGTGATGATCTGATCGATAAAGTGATCATACTGGCCTTTCAGTTCATCAGTCATTTCGACATCACTGAATATCTCCTTGATCGGTTCTGTCTGACTGTAGAATTCCTGCGTCAGAAGATTTCCTTCACCGCTGTCGGACAGATATTCCGCGGAACGTTTCAGGTCACCTTGTTCAAGTGCTTCAAGATAAGCATCAACGGTGTTTTTCACTTCACTGACATCATCTTTTCCGGTCTGTGCGCCAGGTCCTGCAGCACAGCCTGCTGCAGAAAAACACAGCAGAGCGGAAAGTATGACTGATCCGGCAAAACGATTCATAAGCATGCCTCCTGTATAAGCCTAATCATATTACCATGTTTGAGCGGCCCGAATGTGAAAAATAATTTCTTAAGAATTCACATGAACTTCAGAAACCGCTCAGTTAATATCCATTCAGTTCAGATAAACTTGCAGATGTCAGGAGGAACAGGATATGACAAACGTGATCGAGAGTTTTCTCAGAACGGAATACAAATACAGAATGAACCGCGCACAGGTCAGGGAATTTATGGACCGTGCCGGTGACAGGCTCGTCCCGGATCAGTATCACCGGTATACCGTATATAACGTTTACTGCGATACAGCTGATGACAGAATGGTCATCAACAGTCTGGAACATCCTGAATATAAAGAAAAGATGCGCATCAGATCTTATGTTGAACCGGCTGAAGGCACACCGGTATTTCTGGAGATCAAAAAGAAATACAACGGACTTACCGGCAAACGCCGGATCACCCTGA
The DNA here is from genome assembly GCA_024693325.1 of Solobacterium sp. Taxonomy (GTDB): domain Bacteria; phylum Bacillota_I; class Bacilli_A; order Erysipelotrichales; family Erysipelotrichaceae; genus Bulleidia. Next base: position 108,001 of record JAILLA010000100.1, on the reverse strand, counting down.
AAGAACAGGATGCGTACCGGTACATGACAGACGGTACCAGACCTGATATCCATACACAGATCGCTGATGAGCTTGACTACTCCGTCAGACGTTACAAACCGGTCATGAAGGTCTACGCATCCTATGACAGGACATGCTGGAAGTCGGTTTCCGAAGATGATGTGAGGGTGACGTTTGATGAAAACATCCTTTACAGAACGTCTGACATATCCCTGCATCCCAACGGCAGGGAACAGAGACTGATCGACGAGGATACAGTCCTGCTCGAGATCAAAGCCAGCGACAGATGTCCGATGTGGCTCACTGACATCCTCTCTGAAATGGGACTCAAGCGCACATCATTTTCCAAATACGGAAACATCTACAGAAATATCATGAATCAGCAGATCCGCCGGAACATCATCCCGGTATTCAATACAGAAACATACAGAACAGACAGGAGGACAACAGTATGTTCAGCTCAATATTAACAGGAACAACTTCATACCTGAGTATCAGCCAGGTACTTGCATGCACAGCCGCCAGCATCGTATGCGGCATGATCATTGCACTCGCATATAAATATACAGAACACCCGAGCAGGAACTTCCTGATCTCGGTCGTCATCCTGCCGGCAGTCGTACAGATGATCATTCTGATGGTGAATGGAAATCTCGGCGTCGGTGTAGCGGTGGCAGGCAGCTTCTCACTGGTCCGTTTCCGTTCACTGCCCGGCAAGGCAAGTGACATCGTGATCATCTTCCTCGCAATGGGTGCAGGTCTGATGACAGGCATGGGATATATCTGGCTTGCAGTATGCTGTGCATTGCTGATCTCGCTTCTGTTTGTCATGACGGCACGTATTCCGGTATTTGACGAAGATCAGAGTGTCAGGTCACTCAGGATCACGATCCCGGAGGATCTTGATTACACGACGGTATTCGATGACCTGATGGAAAAATACACGACATCCAGCAGACTGGTCTCTTCCAAGACAGTGAATCTCGGTACGATGTACCAGCTGACATATGAGATCAGGCTGAAGGACGAAAAAGCAGAAAAGAAAATGATCGATGAACTGCGGACAAGAAACGGCAATCTCAGCATTGCCTGCGGACACCAGGCTGCCGCAGCTCAGGAACTGTAATACTTGCGGACCGGAAGGTCCGTTTTTTTAACGGAACATGTTTCCGCTGAATGTCAATCTCTGACTTCAGGCTAAATGTATGCTATCATTTACGGGAGTTCAGAGGTGCATATGAGTTTATTGGTGAAAGAAATACTGAAAGACAGTACATTGCCGGATGCTTTATATGATGCGGAGATCAGTTCGGTCAGGTTCTATAAATCTGACGGACATGCGGAGATCTGTGTCCATACATCTGATTTTCTTTCATATTCGGATTATGAAGACCTCCTTGATGAACTGGATACGATGCTTCAGATGAAGACATTCCTGTATATCGATCCCGAAAACTGCCGTGTCCGTACGTCGGAACTGCAGAAGTACCTGGATTCCTTTGCGGCAGCCAATGACCGGCTTTCTGTTTTCTCTGACGCCGTGATCCGCTTTGAGGAAGCTGACAGGAAGCTCATCTTCCTGTTTACTGATGAGTCGGACTGCGCGCTGAGCGGGGAGATGCTGCCGAGACTGAATGAACTGCTCGTGCAGATCGGCCTCAAGGATCTTCATACATCCTGTGAAATGGCAGTCATCAATGCTGCGGAGATCGGAGAGGTATCCGTTCCCGTACCGTCTGAGAATCCTGCTCCCGCGGCTGAAAAGCCTGCCAAAAAGAAATATTACAGACCGAAGCCGGAAAACTATACCGAACTGAAGCTGAAAGAAGCCAACACACCGATGGAAAACATCCAGTTCGAAGGTGTTGTATTCAATATTGAGAATTTCGAGATTCGTGCCAACAAACATATTATCCAGAGTCTTTCCGTATTTGACGGGGAAGACGCGATCATTGCAAAGCGCTTTGAAGGCAAGCTGTTTTCCCGTGAAGAGATCGACGATATCAAGGAAGGGCAGCGAATCCGCATATACGGCAATATCGTCAACGATAAATATGCCAATGACCTGGTATGTGAAGTGACGCAGATGGAAAAGCTGGATTCCGTAAAGCTTACGGACACAGCAGACCCGAAGAGAGTCGAGTTGCACTGCCACACGAATATGAGTGAAATGGATGCTGTGTGCGACGCAGAAAGCGTTGTTAAACATGCTTGGAATCTCGGCCATCGCGGTATCGCAATCACGGACCATGCGGATGTACAGTCATTCGTAAAAGCATATAATACAGCTTCCAAGCTGAAAAAGGGCTCCGACAGGGAGTTCAAGGTCGTTCTCGGCTGTGAGGTCAACGCAGTCAATGATCAGCTGACGATCGTCAGGAATCTGACCGATCACAAACTGGATGATGAACAGTACGTATGCTTTGACCTTGAAACGACAGGATTGTCAGCGAAGTATGATTCGATCATCGAATTCGGCGCTGTCCGTATGAAGCACGGTGCTGTCATAGACAGGATGCAGATGTTCATCAAACCGCCGTTCCCGATCCCGGCATTCATTACCGCAAAGACCAACATTTCCAATGACATGGTCAGAAACGCAGCTACATTCAAAGAATGTGCAGATGATATCCTGAACTGGATCGGTGACGATGTCCTGGTTGCGCATAATGCGACATTCGACTATTTCTTCCTGAATGATGAACTTCGCAGGATCGGTAAAGAACCGTTAAAAAACACTGTTATCGATACGCTGGATATGTCCAGGGCGATACTGAAGGAACGCCGCGCATACAGGTTAGGCAATATCTCAAGGTATTACCATATCCCGTATGATGAAGAAGTAGCACATAGGGCTGATTATGATGCAGAAGCATTATCCGGTGTTTTCCTGTGCCTCTTAAAGGATGCCAATGATCTTGGCGCAGTCACTGTCAGGGACCTGCAGGAAAAGATCCAGGATGAGAATGCATTCAAAAAGGTGCGCAGATACCATGCGAATCTTCTTGCGAAGAACCATGCCGGCCTGAAGGCACTGTATCATCTTGTGACCATTTCCAACACAAAGACACTGGCTGTTATGGGAAAGGCTGCCGGGAAGGAAGCGGCTGAAGTAGCTGCCGAACCGAGAGTACTCAAAAGGGATATCGATGCCCATCGTGAAAACCTGATCGTTTCCGCGGGCTGTTATAACTCCGAGCTTTTTGAGATCGCCTGCAACGGTGATGATCAGAGACTCGAAGAATGCATGAAGTGGTATGACATGATCGAACTCCAGCCGCTGGCCAACTTCACCTGCTTTGTTGCCATGGGCAATGTACCGGACATGAACCGGGTCAGACAGGTCCAGAAACGGATCATTGAAATGGCACAGAAGCTCCATATCCCGGTATGCGCTACGAGTGACGCGCATTACTGTACGCCTGACCAGAAGACATTCAGGGATGTCTATATCATGTCCCAGGGTGTCGGCGGCGCGATCCATCCGCTGTATATCCGTGATGACGCATTGCGCTACAGAACAAAGAATCCTGACCAGCATATCCGTACGACGAAGGAAATGCTGGAAGAATTTGCCTGGCTTGATGATGAACAGCTGATCCGCAGGATCGTCATCGAAGAACCGAACAGGATCTTTGATATGATCGAAGAAGTCAGACCTGTTCCTGCCGGGACATTCCCGCCGACGATCGAAGGCTCTGATGACAAGCTCAGGAAGATCTGTCATGACACAGCCATGAGAATGTACGGCTTTGAAGGCAAGGTTCCCGAATATGTAACAAACAGACTTGACGGTGAACTGGACAATATCATCCGGAACGGTTTCGGTGTGCATTATTATATTGCCCATCTGCTTGTCAAGAAATCGAATGAAGACGGGTATGTCGTCGGTTCACGTGGTTCTGTCGGCTCATCATTTACGGCAACGATGTCGGGCATTACCGAAGTCAATCCGCTCGCACCGCATTATCTATGTCCTTCCTGCCGCTACAGTGAATTCATTGACGACCCGGGCGTCAAGTCGGGATTTGACCTGCCTGACAAGGTATGCCCGCACTGCGGAGCTGTTATGAAGGGGAACGGTCACAACATCCCGTTCCAGACATTCCTCGGCTTCAATGCGGATAAGACACCTGATATCGACCTGAACTTCTCAAATGAATACCAGTGGCGTGCGCATGCCTTCATCAAGGAAGTCTTCGGTGCAGACCATGCATTCCGCGCGGGTACGATCGGTACAGTCGCAGATAAGACCGCTTACGGTTATGTCAGCGGCTACTGCGAGAAAATGAATATAACGAATATGAGAAGACCGATGCGCGACTATCTGGCGAAAGGATGCCAGAACGTCAAGCGTACGACCGGTCAGCATCCGGGCGGCATCATCATTATCCCGGAAGAATACGAAGCAGAAGATTTCACTCCGGTACAGTATCCGGCGAATGATCCGACCGCAGACTGGAAGACAACGCATTACGACTTCCATGACATCCATGATAATGTCCTGAAGTTCGATATTCTCGGACATGTCGATCCGACGGCCATGAGACTGATGCAGAACATTGCGGATGTCAAACCGATGGATATCCCGATGAATGATCCCGAAACACTTTCACTGTTCTATGAAGACAAAGCACTGCAGGCGGATCCGAAGCTGTATCATCAGGAGACCGGTGCGCTCGGTCTTCCGGAATTCGGTACACGTACAACAAGAAGAGTCCTTGAGGAAACAAGACCGCATCATTTTTCGGATCTTGTTATCATCTCAGGTCTTTCCCATGGTACTGACGTATGGTCGGGCAATGCCCAGGTACTCGTACAGCAGGGTCATCCGCTGAGTGAAGTCATCGGATGCCGTGACGATATCATGACATACCTGCTGGAAAAGAAGCTTGAGCCGATCGATGCCTTCAAGACGATGGAGGATGTCCGTAAGGGAAGAGGACTGAGACCTGAGCAGGAAGAAAACATGAAGGCACACAACGTGCCTGACTGGTATATCGATTCATGCAAAAAGATCAAGTACATGTTCCCGAAAGCACATGCTGTGGCATATGTCATGATGGCTGTGCGCATTGCATGGTATAAGGTACATGAGCCCTGGAATTTCTACATCCAGTATCTCTCACTGCGCTGCGACGCTTATGAGATCGAGACCATGACAAAGGATATCCAGACAGTCCGTGACAGGATGTCGGATATTTCGGCACGCATGGACAGGTTCAGTACAAATCCTGCTTCCAACAAGGAACGCTCGCTCTACGATACACTTGAAGTCGTTGAAGAGATGATGGCGAGAGGATACCGTGTCGGCAATGTTGACCTGTACCGCAGCCTGGCTACGACATTTACGATCGATCCGAAAGACAAGCATACGATCATACCGCCGTTTGTCGTGATCGACGGTCTTGGCGCCAACGTTGCCAGATCGATCGAAGAAGCACGTAAAAAAGGCGCGTTCCTGTCAAAAGAAGATATCCTGAAACGTACGCAGCTCTCCGCAGCGCTTATGAGAAAACTTGAAGTGCTCGGCTGTCTTGACGGTATGCAGGAACGGAATCAGATGAGTCTGTTTTGATTTGACCGGCATCTCTCAAGAGCCGTATAATGAAACCATAAAAATGTAAAGAGGGCATAGCTATGGCAAATAAAGATCACAGTCTGGATGAAAAAATCATTGAAGCCGCTCGAAATGAGTTCCTGGAAGTCGGATACAGGAATGCGTCTATGCGTAAGATAGCCGCAAGGGCGGGTATTACGACCGGTGCTCTTTATACGCGATATGAGAATAAAGATGTGCTCTTTGCTTCGCTTGTCTATGAAACAGGCCTGCTGTTTGAAAAAGAATTTTCTGCCCTGAAACCGGAACATTACAGGATCGCGATCAGGGAAGGGAAGTTCTCCCAGCTGACAGCGCATGAAGCAGGCAAGATCCTGGACATCATCTATGACCACTTCGATGAATGCTATCTGCTGTTCTGCTGTTCAGAAGGCAGCACTGCAGAGAAGTATTATCCGCTCCTCGTCCGCAGCAAAGCCAAGCAGACTGCCAGGTTCATGAACAGCAACGGCATGGCGATCCCCGTTGAGACCGTAGAGATGCTGATGGCTGCCCAGTACAGCTACTACATCGAAGTACTGAAACGCAGATACACCAAAGAACAGGCGACCGAACTGATCAGGAACGTCATGACATTCTCAGACGCAGGCTGGCTTGCCCTGATCAACGATAAATTGTGAAAAAGGCTTGCATATAACACAAAAATACGTTATATTTAGCCAGTAACAAAGGAGTGCGAGAGCACTCCTTCTAGTTTGTCTGGAGGACTATGGAAAACAGCACTAAGCTAAAAAATCTGATAGAAAACGCATTGGCAGAAAAGCAGATCCGTCTCTATGAACTGAACTGGACGCAGGATCATGTACTGCAGTGCGCGATCATCAAAGAAGACGGTACGATGGACCTGGATACCTGCGCTGAAGCCAGTGAGATCCTGTCCGATGTGCTGGACAAAAACGATCTGATTTCCGGAGCGTATACACTGGAAGTCTGCAGTCCCGGTGCCGAGAGGGAGATCAAAGATCTCAATGAGCTGAACGGCAGGGATGATGCTTATGTCTTCATCAGACTGACACATCCTGTCAGAAAGATGAAGGAACTCACCGGTACGGTCAGATCCTTCAGCAACGGAGTGATCAGTCTGGAATACCGTGATAAAGCTGTATTGAGAACGGCTGAAATCGAAACAGAAAATATTGAGTTTATCCGCTACGCGGTGAAATTATAAGAGGAGAATTTATGGAACTCAGATATAAAGACATGATCAAGGCACTGAATTCGATCGAAGATGAGCGCAAGATCCCTGAATCAGTTGTCCTTGATGCACTGAAAGAAGCTATGGCAAAAGCTTATAAAAAGGATGCCGAGCTTTCCGATATCAATGTCGAAGCAGAGATCAATGATAAAAAACAGACGATCGATATCTTCCAGATCTACAACATCGTAGAAGAAGTGGAAGATGACGAACTGGAGATCTCGCTGGAAGAAGCAAGAGAACTGCAGAAGGACGCAGAACTCGGCGGAACGATCAGACGCAAGGTCGAGATCACTGAAATGAGCCGTGCTGCAGCAACACTTGCCCGCAATGTCATGCGTCAGAAGATCCGTGAAGCGGAAAAGGTAGCTGTATACAACGAATACATTGACCAGAAAGATGAAATGGTCCTCGGTGTCGTTGAATCCGTCAAGGACAAGTTCACGCTCGTCAATCTCGGAAAGACCGTAGCCATGATGCCCAGATCCGCTGAGATCCCGGGTGAACGCCTGGTTGAAGGCCAGCGCCTGAGAGTCGTTATTACAGAAGTCAACAAAGATACAAAGGGTTCACAGGTACTCGTATCAAGAGCTGATCCGATGCTTGTCAGAAGACTGTTTGAAAAAGAAGTACCGGAGATCTTCCAGGGAACGATCGAAATCAAAGCGATCGCCCGTGAAGCAGGTGAACGTACAAAGATGGCTGTACTGAGCCACAATCCCGATGTTGACCCGATCGGTGCCTGCATCGGTCAGAGAGGCGCCCGTGTACAGGAGATCATCGATGAACTCCATGGTGAGAAGATCGATATCTTCCAGTGGAATGATGATATCACACAGCTCGTCAAGAACGCTCTGGCTCCGGCTGATATCAAGGCTGTACTGCCCGGTGATGATGACAGAAGCCTGCTCGTCATCGTTGACAATGACCAGCTCTCTCTTGCCATTGGCAAACGAGGCAAGAACGCAAGACTTGCTGTCAAGCTGACAAACCACAAGATCGATATCAAGACACGTGCCGAGCTCGAAGAAATGGGCAAGGACTATGATGAACTCGCTGCAAAAGCAGAGATCAGAAAAGAAGAAATGCGTCTTGAAAGAGAACGTCTTGAAAAAGAACGTCAGGAAGCAGAAGCAAGAGCTGCTGAAGAGAAGCGCCTGGCTCAGCTCGCTGAACTTCAGAAGGCTAAGGCTAACGAGCCTGTATCCGATGAACCTGAGGAACTGATCCCTGAAGAAATGCAGGAAGCAGTCGTTGAAAAGATCCATACGGAATTCGCTATGAAGTCCGAGGAAGAAGAGGCTGAAACAGAGGCACCTGCTGCTGAACCGGCAGAACCCGAGACAGTTGAAGAACCTGTTGAAGAACCTGTTGAAGAACCTGTTGAGGAACCTGAAGAGGAGCCTGAAGAGACTGCTGCAGAAGAACCTGAAGAAGCAGAAGAAGCTCAGGAAGAAGAACCCGAAGAAAACGAACCGGAAGAACAGCCTGTCAGAACATCTTCCCGTTCACATGCAAATCTGGAAGAAATGGCAAGCAAGAACGATTATGTATCCGTATTTGAAAAGTTTGCCGGTTCATCCAAACCCAAGACATCCGATAAGCCGAAGCGCAAGAAGCGCAAGAGCGATGAGGATGAATTCAAGACCCGCAACAAGGATCTTGAGGCTCAGCTGAAGAAAGATGTCAATCCTGACTTCAAGCCTGTATATACACAGGAAGAACTGGATGAGATCGAATATCTCCAGGAACTCGAAGAAGAGAGCCAGTATGATATCGATTACGATGAGTATGAAGACTACTATCGTGACGATGAGGAGAATATGTAGTGCCGAAAAAGATCCCGATGCGCAGATGTGTTGCGACCGGAGAACAGCTTCCGAAGAAGGAACTGCTCAGGATCGTCCGTACACCCGAGGGTGAGATCAAAGCGGATGTTACCGGCAGAGCGAACGGACGCGGCGCATATTTAAAGAAAGATCCCGAAGCCCTGGCTAAAGCAAAGAAAAACAGGGCTTTGGAAAAAGCGCTTGAAACACCGATCACCGATGAAGTATATGATTCCATTCTCCGCGTGATCGAAGACAGCGCATATGCAAATAACGAAAAGAGGTGACGATCTTTATTTGTTCAAAAGGGCGGATGCCCGAATCTATGGAAAAGGAGGTCTGAAGTATGCCCAAAAAGGCGAAGCCGGCAGCGAAGAAACCGGCACGTGGAAACAATAATTCCAGAAACAACGGTAACAGAAATTTCCGGCCGCAAGGCGGAAATCCGAGAAAACAGCAGCAGGAGATCAAAGCGATCACCTATTCTGACGGCATCACGCTCAGTGAACTGGCGAAAAAGTGCGGCAGAAATCCCAGTGATCTGATCAAAGTACTGTTTTTGGAAGGCAAGATGGTCACGATCAACAGTGCCCTCGATGATGACATGGTCGAGACGATCTGCCTGTCATATGATATAGAACCAACCAAAGTGAAGGAACGTGAAGAAGACTCTCTCGAAGATGAAGAAATGGATGATCCTGCTCTTCTGAAGGAACGTCCTCCGATCGTTACGGTCATGGGTCATGTCGATCATGGTAAAACAACACTGCTTGACAGCATCAGAAAGACCCGTGTTGCGTCCGGTGAAGCCGGCGGCATCACACAGGCGATCGGTGCTTACCAGGTCAGGGTCGACGGACGCAAAGTTACCTTCCTTGATACCCCCGGCCACGAAGCATTTACCGCAATGCGTGCCAGAGGTGCCAAGGTAACGGATATCGCTGTCATCGTAGTTGCGGCAGATGACGGTGTCATGCCCCAGACAAGGGAAGCAGTTGACCATGCGAAAGCAGCAGACGTACCGATGATCGTCGCTGTCAATAAGATGGATAAGCCTACCGCTAATCCCGACAGAGTCATGAATGAGATGTCAGATCTCGGCATCATGCCCGAAGAATGGGGCGGAGATACGATCTTTGTACCGATCTCTGCAAAGACAGGAATGGGAATTACAGACCTGCTTGAAACGATCATGACGGTAGCAGACGTCAAGGAACTCAAAGCAAACCCGAAGCGTCTTGCATTCGGTACCGTGATCGAAGCGAAACTTGATAAGGGCAGAGGTCCTGTCGCTACGCTCCTTGTACAGAACGGTACGCTGGAACAGGGACAGCCTGTAGTCGTCGGTACATGCTTCGGACGTGTCAGAAAGATGACGGACGAAGACGGCCGCGAACTCAAGAAAGCCGGACCCAGCTCTCCTGTTGAGGTCATCGGTCTGAACGATGTCCCGCAGGCAGGTGATTTCTTCCGTGCATATGAAAACGAAAAGGAAGCCCGCGCGATCGCTGACAGACGTGCGAGAAAGAAGATCGAACAGCAGAGAAGAAAGACTTCAGCAATGAGTCTGGAAGATCTGTCACGTGAGATCGAAGCAGGCGAGATCCAGGAGATCCCCGTCATCATCAAAGCGGATGTACAGGGTTCCGCGGAAGCAGTCAGGAGCTCCATGGAAAAACTGGATGTCAAGGGCGTCAAGGTCAATGTCATCCACAGCACAGCCGGTGCGATCAGTGAATCTGATATCATGCTGGCAGACGCATCCAAGGCCATGATCATCGGCTTCAACGTCCGTCCTGACGCGAATATCCGCAAGAAGGCTGAAGAAGCAGGTGTTGAGATCCGTCTCCACAATATTATCTATAAGGCAACCGAAGAAATGGAAAATGCCATGAAGGGTATGCTTGCTCCGGTATATGCGGAAGTTGTTATCGGACAGGCTGAGATCCGTGAGACATATAAAGTATCCAAGATCGGTACGATCGGCGGCTGCATGGTTACCGACGGCAAGCTGATCAGCGGATGCGGCATACGTCTGATCCGTGACGGTATCGTAGTATATACCGGCAAGCTCGGATCACTGAGAAGATTCAAGGACGATGTCAAGGAAGTCGTTACCGGATATGAATGCGGTATTACGATCGCCAACTACAATGACATCAAAGTGGGAGATACCCTCGAAGCATACCAGGAGCAGGAAGTTGCCCAGGAGGCTTAAACCGTGACAAGTATCAAACAGAAACGGCTTGAGGGCATCATCCGCAAGGACATCTCCGATATCATCCAGTTCCAGCTGAAGGATCCTGATGTCGGATTTGTAACCATCACGGATGTTAAGGTGTCCAGCGATCACAGCTATGCAACTGTTTACTGCACATTCCTCGGCAAGTCACCGAGAGCGCAGGCAGGACTGAGAGCGCTGAACAGGGCAAGAGGATTTATCCGCTCTGAATTATCCCAGATGCTTGATATCCGCCGTACACCGGAGCTGACATTCAAACTGGATACAGCAATGGAAAACGGAAGGCATATCGATGAGATCATTGCCCAGATCCACGAGCAGGAAGAAAAAAAACAGAATCAGGAGTAAAAAGTACGGTGCCGGCATAACTGCTGCACCGTTTCTTTTGATTCTATATATGAATAACGGTGTTATCGATAATTTGACAGAAAATCTTAATGTGAAGGTTTCATGAAATGGAGCATGTTTAGTGATTATGAATAGATCGATATGTGGTAAAATAGACTGGTATTGAAAAAGGCGGTGCTGATTATGGACAATGTTAAAGAAATTTTATCTGATATCAGAGTGATTATAGCAATAGCAGTACTTGTAGTTCTATTGATTCTGTGGTTTATCGTGCAGAAGCTCCGCTCGAACAAGTACAGAAGACAGCTTCAGGAACTCGAGGTCAAATACAACTCGATCAAGAGTGTTCCGCTTTCCTTTAAGCTGAACAAGGCTGTTGCGATCAGCAGAGTCGATCCGGACGCTATGAATAAGGTAGCCCAGACGAAGGATGACTTTGATAAAGCACAGGCTAATCTGCGTCAGATGTCCCAGACACTTGCTGAAACAGAAGATGCGATCCTTGTCGGAAAACTGAGAAAAGCAAAGAACAACCTGTCTGATCTGAAGGCCAGCGTTGCCCTGGGAGAAAAGCAGGTATCCGATCTTGATAAGTTCCTGGATACGATCCTTGAAAAGGAAACAGCACAGCGTGAAGAGGTAACAGAACTGAAGAACCAGTTCCGTGAACTGAAAGCGGAAGCACAGGAAAACAGCAGCCGTCTTTCACAGGTATGGCCGACTGTTGAGCAGAGGATCTCCGATACAGAACGTATGTTCTCCGCATTTGAAGAATGGATGTACGCATCTGATTTCGGCAAGGCAAAGGCAGAGCTCGTCAACATCAAGTCTTCCATGGCTTCCCTGAAAGACATGATCGACAATCTTCCGACACTTCTGGAAGACATTGCCGGTGTGATCCCTCAGCTGATGCAGTCTGTATATTCCGAATATTCCGAAAGCCGCAAGAACGGTGTATATCTCAAACATCTGAATATCGAACGCAGATGTGCTGACATCAATAACAACCTCAGGGAAGACCTGGCTGCGATCAAGGGCGGCGATACATCTTTTGTTGCGGATCATCTTGAGAGCTACAAGGCCCAGCTGAAGGAAATGGACACACAGATCCATTCCGAATGCGACTGCATGGAAGAAGTCAGAAAGGTAGCTGAATCAACCGAGAAACTCTTTGAAGAAGCACAGCAGAATTCTGATTATGTTCAGAGACAGTATCAGAAGATGTCCGCAAGATTCGGTCTTGAAGGACTGGATGAGAGTATTCAGCAGGAAACTGCCAGCCTGAATGAACTGGTAGCCAGAAAGCCTGAAGTATTCAGGGTATATGAAGCGAAAGAAACACCTGCAAGTGAAGTTCTCTCCGCACTGAATGAACTGAACGGAGCAATCGCCGGATGCAATGCTGCCCTCGTTGAAATGAAGAACAGGATCGACAGCGTAACAGGTGATGAAGACCGCGCTAAGAAACAGCTTCTGAAGCTGCAGGTCATCATGAACCAGATGCAGGTCAAGATCAGAAAATACAAGCTTCCTTCCATCTCCGAGCAGTATGAGGAAGATATGAACCGTGCGAACGGATACATTCATTCACTTGAATCCCTGATAGCCGAAACACCCCTGAATGTACAGCTTCTGAACTCAACATTGAAAGAAGCGATCGACTTCATCTACAAGCTGTACAACAACGTCAATAATGTTGTGGCAACTGTAGCCATGGTTGAAAATACGATCGTATTCGGCAACCGCTATCGTTCCACATATTCCGATATTGACTCCGAGCTGACACGTTCCGAACTGTGCTTCAGAAACGGTGAGTACACGCAGGCTCTGTCCATTGCGATCGGAACGATCGAAAAGATCCATCCGGGCAACTATGAAAACATGATCAAGGAGAATGCCAAGAGTGCAGCGTAGAGTCTACCTTGACAGTGCCAGTACCACGAATATCGACCCGGAGGTACTGAATGCCTACAAACAGCTGCTTGACCGTTATTATGTGAACAGCGAATCACTGTATGACGAAGGAGCTGAGATCAGCCGAATGCTTGAAAAAGCCCGCAGCGCTTGCGCCGGGCTTTTGGGTGTTAAGAGCAATGAGATCATTTTTACTGCCGGGTCAAGTGAATCAAACAGTGCTGCTGTAAAGGGTGTATGCTTTGCGCAGCCGCAGAAAAAGCATATCGTGACAACACAGATCGAACATTCCAGTATCCTGAATGCCTGCCGTCAGATGGAACGCGTCTTCGGATATGATGTGACATATCTTCCGGTCACGGAGAAGGGATCCATCCGGATCGATGACCTGAAACGCGCTCTGCGTGATGACACTGCGCTTGTCAGCATCATGCTTGTCAACAATGAGACAGGAGCAGTCAATCCAGTCAGTGAAGCGGCGGAATATGTCAAGAAACATTCCCATGCATTCTTCCATTGTGATATCACGCAGGCAGTCGGAAAAATGCCTGTCAGTCTTGAAAACATCGATCTGGCTTCATTGTCTGCCCATAAGCTGGAAGGCCTCAAAGGAAGCGGGATCCTCGTCAAAAAGACACATGTACCGTTTGAACCGCTGATCAACGGCGGCGAACAGGAAGGCGGACTGCGCGGCGGTACGAGCAATGCGCAGGTCAATATGATGTTTGCCAGGACCCTGAGACTGGCGCTGGAACGTGAATCAAAGAACAGAGATCATATTTCCAGGCTGCACGATATCCTGATCGAAGGACTTCGTTCGATCGACGGTATTGAGATCAACAGTCCGGAAGACGGTCTCAAATGCACTGTCAGCTTCTCTTATGAGAAGATACCGAGTGAAGTCATGCAGAATGCGCTGAACAGGGCAGGCTTTATGGTCTCTGCCAGAAGTACATGCGAAGCCCATTCCAATAATCCCAGCTATGTACTGCAGGCCATGGGATTCTCTGATGCAAGGGCGTCATCCTGCATCAGGGTAAGCATGTCGAGACATAACACGGAACAGGAGATCAGAGACCTGATCCATACATTGAAGGAGATAACGGATAAATATGGTTAATTATGATACCGTACTGATCAGATTCGGCGAGCTCAGTACGAAGGGAAAAAACAGGAAAGACTTTATCAGAAAGCTGTTTGATAATATCCGCTATATGCTGAGGGATTATCCTGACCTGAAATTCCAGAAGACACATGACAGGATCTATATCCGTCTGAACGGTGCCGATCCCGGTGAGATCCGTGAGAAGCTTGGAAAGGTATTCGGCATCAGTTCGTTCTCTTTTACGGAAAAGATCAATTCTGATCTTGAAGAGATCCAGAATACATGTCTGAGGATCGCTCAGGAATCTGACGCAAAGACATTCAAGATGATCACCCGCCGTCATGACAAATCATTCCCTCTGAATTCAGACGGGATCAACCGTGCGTGTGCAGGTGTGATCCTGAAGAATACGGACCTGAAGGTCGACGTTCATGATCCGGATCTGGCGATCCAGGTGGAAGTTCAGAGAGAAAATACATACATCACAAGCGAAAAGATACCAGGACTGGGCGGATATCCTGCCGGCATCAACGGCAAATGTCTGCTGCTGCTCTCAGGCGGTATCGATTCACCCGTAGCGGCATTTGAACTGATGAAAAGGGGCATCGAAGTGGAAGCCATCCACTATGCGTCACCTCCTTATACATCAGACCAGGCAAAACAGAAAGTTCTGGATCTGGCATCCATGGTCAGTGTCTATCAGAGACAGATGAAGGTACACCTGATCGAATTCACTGACCTGCAGCTTGAGATCTACAAAGCAGCCGGAGACCCGTACGCTGTCACATTGATGCGCCGCATGATGTACAGGATCGCGGAACGTGTTGCCAGGGAGCAGGGATGCATCGTCATCGGAACAGGTGAAAGCGTCGGGCAGGTCGCTTCCCAGACACTGGAAAGCATCGCCTGCATCAATGAAACGATCACGATGCCGGTCCTCAGGCCGCTCGTCTGCATGGACAAGATCGAAATCATCGATCTGGCCAGAAAGATCGGAACATACGAAACATCGATCCTTCCGTTCGAAGACTGCTGCACGATCTTCGACCCGAAGAATCCGGTCACAAAACCGAACAGTGAAAAAGCAGCCGCATTCGAAGCGAAATTCGATTATGAAACGATGATCGACACATGTGTCAATACGCGTACTACACTTACCGTAGTACCGCAGGAAAACAAAGAATTATTCCTTTAAGGATACGGGAGGTTAATAGATGGCTATCGGCAACAAAAGCAGGGCGGAGATCGTCAAAGTATATGATGAGATCATTGCGAACGGTCTTCAGGAAACAGAAGATCAGTTCCGCGCGAGTCTGAATGACGTCGTCAGACTCGTTGAACTGGAAAAGAGCTACAGCACAAACAGAAAGCTGGATATCTACGAGCTTCTGACGCAGATCTCCAACTGCACACCGAAAGAACGCGAACGGTACGGAAAAAAGATCCGCCGTCTTCTGAAGTAATATGATCCATGCCATGTACTGTCCGGTACATGGTTTTATTATGAACAGATCACTGGTGATCCTGATTCTTTACCTAATGAAAGTTCCGTTTAAAAGAAATCAGTTCATGACGGATTTTACTTGCGTTGATCGGAATCAAATCTGATAATGATATTAACAGGAGCGCTAATACAAATGGAAAAATATATCATGGCAATTGACCAGGGAACGACAAGTTCCCGTGCGATTCTTTTTGATCATCAGTCAAACATCGTGGCTGTTGCCCAAAAGGAATTCAGACAGTATTTCCCTCAGCCCGGATGGGTAGAACATGACGCGAATGAGATCTGGCTTTCCGTCCTGGCCGTTATGGCTCAGTGCATGCAGAATTCAGGCGTCCAGCCTTCACAGGTCGCGGGGATCGGCATCACGAACCAGCGTGAAACAACGGTCGTCTGGAACAGGGATACCGGACTTCCGATCTGCAATGCGATCGTCTGGCAGTCCAGACAGACAGCGGATATCTGCGATCAGCTCAGGGCAGACGGATATGAAGAAATGGTGACCCGGAAAACAGGCCTGAAGATCGACCCGTATTTCTCCGCAACAAAGATCAGATGGATGCTCGACCATGTTCCGGGTGCGCAGAAACTTGCCGAAGAAGGCAAACTGCTGGCAGGAACGATCGACAGCTGGCTGATCTGGTGCCTGAGCGGCATGCAGGCACATGTTACGGATTACAGCAACGCTTCCCGTACGATGCTCTACAACATCTTTGAATGCAAGTGGGATGAAGAACTGTGCGCAATGCTGAACATCCCCATGAGCATGCTGCCGGAAGTCAAGGAAAGCAGCGGTATCTTTGCAACGACTGTTCCTTACCACTTCTTCGGACAGAAGGTTCCGATCAGCGGCGTGGCAGGAGACCAGCAGGCTGCTCTGTTCGGTCAGAACTGCTTCCGTGAAGGAATGGCAAAAAATACATACGGTACAGGATGCTTCCTGCTGATGAATACCGGCACAACACCCCGCAGAAGCGAGAACGGCCTGGTAACTACGATCGCCTGGGGATACAGGGGAGAGATCTGCTACGCACTGGAAGGTTCCGTATTCGTTGCCGGATCAGCGATCCAGTGGCTCAGGGATCAGATGAAATTCTTTAAAAAGTCATCTGAATCACAGCAGATGGCACAATCCGTCAAAACCGATTCAGGCGTGATCATGGTTCCTGCATTTGTCGGTCTGGGAGCACCGTATTGGGATGATAAGTGCAGAGGTGCGCTCTTTGGGATCACCAGGGGAACAACACCTGAGGATATTACAAAAGCAACGCTTGAATCACTCGCATACCAGACAAAAGATGTCATCTCAGCAATGGAACAGGACTGCAGCACATCGATCGAAAAGCTGAAGGTCGACGGCGGCGCAGCTATGAATGATTATCTGATGCAGTTCCAGAGCGATATTCTCCAGTGCGATGTCACACGTCCCGCAAGCGTTGAAACAACAGCTCTGGGAGCAGCACACCTTGCCGGTCTGGCGGTCGGTTTCTGGAAGGATACCGATGAACTCGAAACTTCTGATGAAGGTTCGAAAACATATGAACCTGAAATGGATAAAGAAAAATCCGATCATCTGTATGACAGATGGAAACTGGCGGTTTCTGCCGCAAGGATGTTCCCTACAGAATAAAGGAATCAAGGAGCTGACAGCACAGCTCCTTTTCATAACAAACACATTTACATGAATACTCATAATGTCCTGTAAATTGCGGGTTTGTTCGCAGAAATACAGGTATAATATGAACAGGAGGGGAACATGACAATACCTGAGAACAGACCGGAGTACCTTTACAATCCGGAGAAGTGCCCGTGTCCGCGCGGTGAACAGGCGCACTGTCCGAATTACAGAAATTGTGATGCATGTGTTGAAAATCATCACAGCAAGGGTGGACAGACAGCCTGTGAGAAGAAGTATCATCAGGAACAGGAAGCGTTATGATTCAAAATGCGGTTCATATATCAGAATATGTTCCGCTTTTATTCTGAAAACGGCTGTTGAAACATGTTTCAGGAGAAGTCAGTATTCTTTTCTGCATATTGTTAAAAAAATAACAAACTGTTGATATTTATTTTCATTAGTGTACAATAGGATACGTTGCAGGCAGATCTCTGCCTGCTCAGGAGGAAAGAAATGAAAAAATTCAGCGCTATCGTATTAAGTGCGCTGCTGCTTGCAGGATGTTCCAATGGTGCTCAGGCACCTGCAGAAACAGCTGCAGCAACAGCTGAAGCTACTGCTGAGTCTACAGCAGAACCTGTTGAAACTGCAGCTCCGGAAGAAACAGCTTATGACTTCAGTGAACTGAAGATCATCGCTCCGATGGGTGCACCCGCACTGTCATTGCTGCCGGTTCTCAAGAACAACACAAACGCACAGATCGTTAACGGTCCGGAAAACCTTCAGGCAGCTCTCGTCAATCCCGAGCCTGAATTCGATGTCATCGTCGCTCCGACAAACCTGGGTGTAAAACTCGCTTCTGCCGGAAAGACAGACTACAGAATGCTGGCTGTCGTAACATGGGGCAACATGTATATCGTTGCTGACGACGAGAACATTATTGACAATGCTGAAGCTGAACTTGCTCTGTTCGGTGAAAGCGCAGTAGGCGGACTTGTCTTCAAGTCACTCTATCCGGAACCTGCCGCAAAAGTAACATGGTATGATTCCGTTACTGATGCACAGGCAGCTCTGCTTTCCGATAAAGCAAACGGCGCTCTGCTTGCTGAACCGGCTGCTACAGCAACCATTGCTAAGGCAAAGGATTCCGGCAAGGAATTCAAGATCGTCGTTGACCTTCAGGAAGCATGGGGAGGCGGTTATCCTCAGGCAGGCCTGTATGTCCGTTCATCAGACTATGAAGAAAACAAGGACATGTACGATGCTATGATCGCTGAAATGACAGCTTATGCTGAAGAAGCAGCTGCCAGCGACAAAGCAGGCGTCATTGCCGATATCGATGCTGTAGGCGCAGAAACGCTCGGTGTTCCGAATTCTGCGATCGTCGGCAAAGTTTGGGACAGAATGGGCGTACAGATCGTCAAGGCTTCTGAATGTGTAGAAGACCTGGATAAATTCCTCGGTCTGTTCGGTATTGAAAGCAGCGAAGCAGCTGTAATCAAATAAAATACAAAAACCCTGACGGGATCAGGGTTTTTTCAAAATATCCTGTTGAACAAGATCGAACTTGCAGTTAACATGATATAATGTCATCGTGTGGCAGAGGGGTTGTATGGCAAAAAAAAGCGGCTTGATTACAGTCATCATACTGATCTTTCTCTGGCACCTGATGGCGGCTGCTGTTGGGAATGATATCCTGATTCCATATCCGGCGCAGGTCGGCAGTTATTTACTCGGACTGCTCAGGTCCGAAGTGCTGTATACTTCCGTCCTGATGACGACGCTGCGTGTTGCGAAAGGATTTCTGATCTCAATGGTTTTTGCCATGTTATTCAGCATATTATCTGACTACAGTCCCGTGATGCGATCCATTTTCACGCCGATCCACGTACTGACCAAGACGATCCCGAATGCAAGCTACATCATCATCGCGATCATCTGGCTGGGTTCGGAGGGAGCGGTCTCTGCAGTCAGTTTTATGATTTTATTTCCTGTTTTCTATAACAGCTTTATCAACGCGATGGATCAGGAGGATACATCACTGAAAGATGTCGGACTGATCTACCGTGAATCGTTCTTCGGAAAACTGAGATACAGGACGATGCCTCTCATCCTGACAGAGATCCTGACGACCGGAAAAACCGCCGCCTCCATGGGGTTTAAGGTAGGCGTAATGGCGGAAGTGATCGGACAGGTCAGGATCGGTATCGGCAGACAGATGTCTTATGCAAGGCTGTATCTTCAGACCGACAGACTGATTGCCTGGACGGCAGTCATTATTATCATATCGATTCTTTTGGATCAGCTGTTTGATCTGCTGATCTTATACAGAAAGAAGGAGGAACAAAGATGGAGAAACTGAATTTAGCATCACTCATGAAACTGGACGAGATCGTTGCGGCTCATAAAGATGAGCCGGGTCCCGTAATTGTCATGCTGCATGAGGTCCAGGACTTCTTTGGTTACATTCCGTTTGAAGCAATGATCAAGATTGCTGAAGCAACGGGAACCAGTCCTGCTGAAGTGTTCGGCGTTGTCAATTTCTATGCCCAGTTCACAACAAACCCGAAAGGGAAGCACGTCGTCAACGTATGTCTCGGTACAGCCTGCTATGTTAAGGGAAGCCAGGCTCTGATCGACCGTACGATCGAACTGACAGGTGCCCAGATCAACAAAACGAGTGATGACGGTTTATTCTCTCTCGACGCAACAAGATGCCTTGGTGCATGCGGACTTGCTCCGGTAGTCGTTATTGACGGCAAAGTTATCGGCAGCTGCACACCTGCAAAGCTCGAAAAAGAGATCGCTCAGATCAAGAGTACTGAAGTTGCAGGACAGGCCTGATCATGCTGTGCAGCGACATCATCAGGGCAGTACATGCCGAACCCCTGGTGGTCAGTAATGAAGAACGTCTGACAAAAGACTATAAAGCTGCGTTCGCCAGTGACCTGATGTCAGACGCATTGGCATTGATTCAGGACGAATTTGAGCACACGATTCTGATCACCGGTCTGTGCAATGCCCAGGTGTTGCGCACCGCGGAAATGCTGGATCTTGAAACAGTACTGTTTGTCCGCGGCAAAAAACTGGCAGGGGCTGATCTGATGATGGCTCAGAGTATGGATATCAACCTGTTTACTACAACATATACGATGTATGAAACATGCGGTATCCTTTATGGACAGGGTTTAGGTTCAATATCATGAATAAGATTCTTCAGAAGGAATTCCACGTTGAGCGTGACGATTATGCAAATGCCGGTATGGCATCCAGCCAGATCAAATCCACACTGAAACAGGTTGGAGTTGATCCGAAAGTCATGCGTCGGATCGCAGTGGCAGCCTATGAGGCAGAGATCAACATGATCATCCATGCCTGGGGCGGTGTTGTTTATCTTGATGTAACGGAAGATGGCATGATCCATCTGATCTTCCAGGATAACGGCCCCGGCATTCCGGATCTTGAAAAAGCAATGACTCCCGGATGGTCAACTGCCAGCAAAAAGGCGAGAGAACTCGGATTCGGAGCGGGCATGGGCCTTCCGAACATCAAACGTGTATCAGATGAATTCACAATTGAATCATCTCCGGCCGGTACAAGTATCTTCCTGACATTCAGGGTAGAAGAATGAACAGGAAATCTGCTGTAACGTATACATTATCCAGGTGCGTCAAGTGCCTGAAATGCGTGAAAGCCTGTCCGACATCTGCATTGACAATGGAAAAGAGCCGGATCCATGTCAACCAGGAGCGCTGCATCAACTGCGGGCAATGCATCAGAGCATGCCACAGCAGGGGACTCATCGCCCAGGGCAGTACGTTGGATGATATTGCAAGCTACGACTATACCGTATGTATGCTTCCAAGCTCACTCAGCAGCAGCTGCGCGAGCATTGAAGAAGCAGAAGAATTGTTTTACGCGATCAAATCACTCGGATTTGATGAGGTTGTTGACCTTTCACCGCTGGAAGGCCAGCTGATGGAAGAAACATGGCGCATCGCATCGGAAATGAGCGAAGGAGGCGGCATTGCCTCATTCTGCCCGGTCGTCAACCGTCTGGTTGAAACGACATACCCGATGCTGATGGAACACATGATCCCGCTCAATTATCCCAGCGAGATCATGGCCAGACAGATCAGAAAACGTCCGGGCGGGGACAAGATCGGAATATTCCTGTTCTGTGAGTGTGAGTCCAAGCTTACACTTGCGAAATACCCGTACGGCGGACAGCATTATGAGACCGATCATGCTGTCGCTCTGGTCGATATATTCCCCAAGATCAAAAAGAACATGAAAAAGGGGAAGATCGATGTAACGCTCTGCAGGGAAGGTCTGCAGTCATGCAATCCTGCTGTTATGATGCAGCGTCCGGATTACCTGATCGCAGACGGATATGACAAGATCAACAGTATCCTGAACATGGAAGAATTCGGACTTCTGGATACGTTCAAGCTGCTGTATCTGTTCCCTTGCTTCAATGGATGCATTGGCGGACATCTGCTCTGGGGCAACAGCTATCTGAACCGCAACAACATTGATGAACTGACCGGAAAACGCAGACTGCCTGTAACAGACCTGCCTCTGGAAGATCTGTACGGTACAGTGATCAATGAACGGAAAGACGGACGCTCGTTCAAAGAAAAAATGCAGTACTTCAACCGCGTGAATGAAGTACTGGAACATCTTCCCGGTTATGACTGCAGTGCCTGCGGCATGCAGACATGCAGGATCATGGCTGAGGAGATCGCAAAAGGCAGGAAAAACGTTAGCGATTGCCGTGTATTAGCGGCTATCAAAGGAGGATCCGATGACAATCCAACAGCTGATTGAACAGACAGGATGGAAGCCTGTCACCAAAGATGCTGATGTCACGAAGGAGATCAACGGCGCATACTGCAGCGACCTGCTGAGCTGGGTCATGGGCAAAGGACAGCCGGATCAGGCATGGATCACGGTACAGAGTCATATCAATGTCATCGCCGTAGCCGTGCTGAGAGAATTCTCCTGTGTGATACTTGCTGAAGGGGCTCATTTCCCCGAGAATGTGATCTCCAGGGCAGAAGATGAAGATCTGGTTCTGATTGAAAGTGATCTGCCTGTATTTGAAACAGCCAGAAAACTGATCGAGCTGGGTGTCTGATGTTCTATGATCTGCATATGCACAGCTGTCTGTCACCCTGTGCTGAAAACGAAATGACTCCGAACAACATCTGCAATATGGCACTGATCAAAGGACTGGATCTGATCGCAGTGACGGATCACAACTCCACGAAACAGCTGCCTGCCTGTGCAGAAGCCGCCCGTAATATCGGTATCGGCATGTTATTCGGAGCAGAACTGGAAAGCAGTGAAGAAGTTCATGTGCTTGCACTGTACAGAAGGCTGGAAGCCGCTCTGTCACTGCAGCCGTGGATCGATGCGCATATGCCGGGAATTCCGAATGATGAAAACTATTTCGGAAACCAGCTGATCATGAACGCAAACGATGAGATCATCGGAAAAGAACCGCAGCTTCTGATCGTATCTCTGACAGCTACACTGGATGAATGTGTGGAGGAGATACACCGGACAGGCGGAAAAGCAATACTCGCACATGTCGTTGACCGTAAAAACTCCGTAACGACACAGCTTGGATTCATTCCGCCGGATCTGCCGTATGACGGTCTGGAGATCAAACGTCCGGAACAGATCAAGGAAGTGATTGCACGCAATCCGTGGATCAAGGAAAATGAAACGGAATGGCTGATCGATTCCGATGCACACACACTGATCGACATATCAGAAGCCGTCAATGAGATCTCCGAAGATACGGTTGCACGACTGTGGGGTGATTTGCAATGATGGAAGACCTTGCGATGCAGATCCTGGAACTGCTGATGAACAGTATCCACGCAGGTGCATCGCACATCTACCTGACAATAACGGAATCCGAAAAAGAAAACCTGATCCAGGTACATCTGGAAGATGACGGAAAAGGCATGACGGAAGAGTTTGTCGCAAAAGTCACGGATCCGTTCACAACAACAAGAAAAACCAGAAAAGTGGGTATGGGGGTCGCTTTCTTCAAGGGACTCACGGATATGTGCAACGGCCGTTTTGAGATCAACAGCCGGCCCGGCACGGGAACCCTCATCACTGCCGAACTTCAGAGAGACTGGATCGATACACCGCCTCTCGGAAATATCGGTGAAATGATGATGTACTGCATACAGGCTGATGAAAATATCAGCTATGTTCTGAAATATTCAAATGACAAGTCAGATTTTATCTTTCAGTCCGATGAAGTCAAAGCCATGCTGGACGGCGTCAGTCTGCTTGAGCCGGAAATACTTCTGTGGGTGAAGGATTATATTAATGAAGGGATTGAACATGTGAAGGAGGACTTACAATGAAGAGCCTGGAAGATCTGAAAAGAATGCGTGAAGAAGCACTTAAAAAAGTTGAGATGCGTGAAGGCGGAAAAGATTACAGAGTTGTTGTCGGTATGGCAACATGCGGAATCGCTGCCGGTGCGCGTCCGGTGCTGAATCGTCTTGTCGAAGAGACAGCAGATAAAGACTATAACTGTGTTGTTACTCAGACAGGATGCATCGGTATGTGTGTTTATGAACCGATCGTTGAGGTTTACGGGAAGGACGGATCTCATACGACTTACGTTCATGTAACACCTGAAAAGGCCGACAAGATTTTAGCTGAGCACATCGGAAAAGGTCAGATCGTTGACGAATATACCGTAGATGCTGCTAAAAGGGAGGCATAATTCATGTATCGCATGAACATATTAACCTGTGCCGGTACGGGCTGCAGTGCCAGCAACTCGGCGCAGATCGTTGAAAATTTTGAAGAAGCGTTGAAGAAGTACGGACTTGAAAACGAAGTTAAGGTAGTCAAGACCGGATGCTTCGGTCTCTGCCAGAAGGGTCCGATCGTAGCTGTTTATCCTGATAAGATCTTCTACAGCCATGTAAAGCCTGAAGATGCTGAGCGTATCGTCGCTGAGCACATCTATAAAGGCCGTGTCGTCAAAGATCTCGAACTCAGTGATGAAGATCTGAAGACAGGCGAAAAGATCGTCGATATCGACAAGATCAAGTTCTATGAGAAACAGCAGCGTATCGCTCTGAGAAACTGCGGTAAGATCAATCCGGAAGACATTTCCGAATATATCGCAATGGACGGCTATTCTGCTCTTGGTAAAGTACTGACTGAAATGACGCCTCAGGAAGTAATTGACGAAATGAAGAAATCCGGCCTGAGAGGACGCGGCGGCGCAGGCTTCCCGACCGGTGTAAAATGGCAGTTTGAAAAAGACCAGCCCGGTGATGAGAAATACGTCATCTGCAACGCCGACGAAGGCGACCCGGGTGCATTCATGGACCGTTCCATTCTGGAAGGTGACCCGAATGCGATCATCGAAGGTATGGCTATCATGGCTTATGCAGTAGGTGCTCACCTCGGTTATATCTATATCCGTGCTGAATATCCGATCGCTGTCCACAGACTGAAGGTCGCAATCAAGCAGGCAAAAGAACTCGGACTCCTCGGCAAGAACATCTTCGGTTCAGGATTTGATTTCGATATCGAGATCAGACTCGGTGCCGGCGCATTCGTATGCGGTGAAGAAACAGCTCTGATCGCATCCATTGAAGGCAAGCGCGGTATGCCGAACCCGAAACCGCCGTTCCCTGCAGTATCCGGCGTATGGGGCAAGCCTACCAGCATCAACAACGTTGAAACACTCGCAAACGTTCCGCAGATCCTTCTGAACGGTGCTGAATGGTATTCCTCCATCGGTACAGAAAAATCCAAGGGTACGAAAGTATTCGCACTCGGCGGAAAGATCAAGAATACAGGTCTGGTCGAGATCCCGATGGGTACAACACTGCGTGAGATCATTTATGAGATCGGCGGCGGCTGCCCGAACAACAAGTCATTCAAAGCTGTACAGACCGGCGGTCCGAGCGGCGGCTGTCTGACAGAGAGAGAACTCGATACACCGATCGACTACGATACACTGATCGCTGCAGGCTCCATGATGGGTTCCGGCGGTATGATCGTTCTCGATGAAGACAACTGTATGGTCGACGTTGCCCGTTTCTACATGGAATTCATCGTCGATGAATCATGCGGTAAGTGCACACCGTGCCGTGTCGGTACAAAGCGTCTGCTTGAAATGCTGACAAAGATCACCAAGGGTGAAGGCACAATGGAAATGCTGGATGAAATGGAACAGCTCTGCTATGAGATCAAAGATACCGCTCTGTGCGGACTTGGTCAGACAGCAGCTAACCCGATCCTTTCCACACTGCATCATTTCCGTGATGAATACGTTGCACATATCGTTGATAAGAAATGTCCTGCAGGCGTATGTAAGGATCTGCTCACATACAAGATCGATCCTGACAAGTGCCGTAAGTGCTCCATGTGCGCTAGACAGTGCCCTGTTGGAGCGATCAGCGGCGTACCTGGCAAAGAGCCTTACGTCATCGATGAATCCAAGTGCATCAAGTGCGGAAGCTGTATGAATGCTTGCCGATTCGGTGCAGTTATTAGAGGTTAAAGGAAGGGGCACGACAAAATGACAGAAGTACATTTGAAGATTAACAATATCAATGTAACTGCAGAGAAGGGTGATACCGTTCTGCAGGCTGCGCAGCGTGCCGGAATTCATATTCCTACACTCTGCTATCTCAAAGACATTAACAAATCAGGCGCATGCCGTGTCTGCCTGGTTGAAGTAAAGAACGGCAGAGCTCTGCTGTCCGCATGCACGACACCGGTCAGTGAAGGTATGGAAGTGTTCACAAACAGTGACCGCGCTCTCAAGGGACGCCGCAACACTGTTGAACTGATCATGTCCAACCACAACAAAAACTGCCTGTCCTGCAAACGCAACCAGAAGTGCGAACTGCAGAAACTGTGCGATGAACTGAACATCCGTGAGAATAAGTTTGAAGGTGAACACACACCTGCAACATTTGATGATTTCAGTACAGGTATCGTCAGAGATACATCCAAGTGTGTTCTCTGCGGACGCTGCGTTGAAACATGCAAAAAGGTACAGGGACTCGGTATCCTCGGACTTGAAAACCGCGGATTCCAGACGATCGTTGCACCGATCTACAATGTCAGCTTCAATGATGTCAACTGCATGCAGTGCGGTCAGTGCGTCATTAACTGCCCTGTTGGTGCTCTTACTGAAAAAGAAGCAGTCAACGATGTTGTCAAAGCACTGAATGACCCGAACAAGGTCGTCGTTGTTCAGACTGCTCCGGCTGTCAGAGCTGCTCTCGGTGAAGAATTCGGCATGCCGATCGGCACACGTGTTACAGGCAAGATGGTCGCTGCACTGAGAAGATGCGGATTCGACCGTGTCTATGATACAAACTTCGCTGCTGACCTGACGATCATGGAAGAAGGAAACGAACTCCTTGAAAGACTGACTCACGGCGGAACACTTCCGATGTTCACATCCTGCTCACCGGGCTGGATCCGTTACATCGAATTCGAATATCCTGAACTGCTTCCTCATCTGTCCTCCGCAAAGAGCCCGCATATGATGTTCGGTGCTGTTGTTAAGTCTTACTGGGCAGAACATATGAACATTGATCCGAAGGATATCTATGTTGTATCCATCATGCCTTGTATCGCTAAGAAGGCTGAAATCGTCAGACCTGAATGCAAGACAACGGATTATGTTGACGTAGACGCAGTTCTGACAACAAGGGAACTTGCACGTCTGATCAAACTCTATGGCATCGACTTCACAGAACTTCCTGATGAAGAATTCGATCCTTCACTGCTTGGTGACTATACTGGTGCCGGCGTTATCTTCGGCGCTTCCGGCGGTGTTATGGAAGCTGCTCTGAGAACAGTCAAGCAGAAGCTGGAAGGAAAGAAGCTTGAACCTGTAGACTTCGAAGTATGCCGTGGTATGGCCGGTGTTAAAGAAGCTGAGGTCGATCTCAACGGTACAAAGCTCTGGATCGCGATCGCTTCCAGTATGTCTTGTGCAAAGCCTCTTCTGGAAGAAGTCAAAGCAGGAACAAGCAAGTACACATTCATCGAGATCATGGGCTGCCCTGGCGGATGCATCAACGGCGGCGGTCAGCCGATCGTATCCAGCAAGATCAAGAACGGCAAGATCGGATATGATTACAAGAAGCTTCGTATGAAGGCGCTCTATGATGAAGACCAGATCAAAGAGCTGCGTGTATCTTCCGATAACCCTCAGATCCAGGATCTTTACAACAACTACCTTGGAGAACCGGGCAGTGAGCTGGCAGAAGAACTCCTGCACACAAGCTACACTCCGAGAACACGCTTCAATATTCTGAAGTAATCCCTGAAACATGAAAGCTGCTCAGCCGCAAAAAACTGAGCGGCTTTTTTCGTTGATGCATCAAAAAAAACGGCATCAGATCAGTGATGTCGTCTCAAACCGGTTCAATAAATATAAATGTCCAGTGTTCCTTCTCTGTGCCATTTTCTGAGCTTCAGGATCATGATCACCGTCAGGATTAACATGAGAATGAGCATGACCAGCGTCAGGCTGAAGAACTGATCGCTGCGGTTCAGCAGATTGATCGAAAAATCATACATCGTATGGATAAGCGCCGGAACTACGATCGCAGCAATCGTATAGAGTCCGTTTCCTCTGACTTTGCCAAGGCCGTAGAAATATCCCATGATCACAGCAAATGTAAAGTGGAAGGGGGACAATGCCCTGAAGATCACCGTCAGAATACTTCCGGAAGAAAACTGAACATCTTCGATCATCTGGAAGCTGACAGCAGTGATCGCGAAACACAGCAAAGCATCCATCCAGGTGTTGACTACACCTTTTTTTCTCATAACGATTTTCGTAAAAAGAAATTTCAGAAATTCTTCAACAAGACCGACCAGAATGAATGTTCGTGCAAATCCAAGCAATAAGGATTGTGCTGTAAGTTCACGTGATGTATTAACGATCTGCTGAAGGACCTGTGCTGCGCTTTCAGCATCTTTCATCAGTTCGAGCTGCTCAGGACCGATCTGGATCAGCAGATTGATAACTGCTCCTATGATCGTCAGGATACCGGATAAAGTAACAGCCGCAAATCCGGCGATCAGCAGTTTTATCAACGTGAATTTCGGAAACGGTTCAAACCTTTTCATCCGCAATATCCATACCAGCAGTCCGACTGATACAGGTATTGCCAGCAGAGTACCAAGCATGGAATACCTCTCTTTTCCGCGCTATTATACCACCTTGTTATATAATCCTCCGTTCTTTTTGTCACACATCTTCGATTTGTCTATCTGATCATGATATCGGCTTAATATAAACAGAATACCTGACAGGACTCTGATCTGTTTATACAGGACATCCAGAAAACAAATATGATTGATCCGGTGCGGGAAAGCCGTAAAGAAACACTGTAAAAAGAACACTTGTTGAACAGTTATTTAGAACAGAAAGTTGTTTGTATATTTTTCATCAAAATATAGTGTTTATTCAGGCAGATTACTGATTGATCAGACACAGTTATTCATGTCAGTCGGTCAATCTGTTATGATTACGTTAATAGTTACCTTTTTAATCATTCAATATATCAGTGATCAGCAGATCAGATGCAGGAGGCATGACGGAGATGAGCAGATTCTTGAAACAGGTCCTTGCAGTCATCCTGGCTGTACAGACATGTATGGCCGGTCTACCTACACCAGTCTTCGCGGAAGAAAACTTCCCTGAAGAAACCGAAATTCCTACAGAAGATACACAAGAAGAGGTCGAAGAGACTGTCAGTATTCCGGAGACGACAGAAGAGGAACCGGAATTAACAGCGCTCCCGGATGAAACAGAACCGGGATCAGAAGAACCTGAGGATCCTGCAGAACCGGAGATCATTGAAGAGTCAGAACTGAAACCTGTTCTCCTGTATCCGGCTGATGAGCTGGTGATCGATGGTGAAGATCTGGTATTATCGGTGTCCGCGAACGAGGGCTTTTCGCTTCCGCTGACTGTTCTCGTCAATGGTGAAACATATGAAACTGAAGCAGGGGAAGATGGCAGCTATGTTCTGCGTCTGCCGCTTTCCGGTTTTATTCCCGGAACATATCCTGTTTCATTAGCCTTTGCCGGCAACGATGAATTTGCATCTGCGGAACTGTCTTTTGACATTACGGTTGAAGAACAGACGGGGGAAACAGACGGCATTGAAGTTAACGGCTATACCGTTACGTTCCTCAAGGCAGAGGAAGTACCGGAACCTTCTGAAGAAACCGGAGAGATCATCAATGCTGAGGAATATGAAGAATCGGATATCAGCGTAGGATATCAGATCAATGCTGTACCTGATGTTTATGACAACTGGCTGTATTTTTCTTCTGTACAGTATGACAGCTCAATGGATGACGGGACGTTTATGGTCCAGTACAAACTGGATTACAGTTTACAGAATGTGTATTTTCTTGCGGTCCGTGACGGCAAAACATGGTTTGTTGACCACGTTGAAAATCCCGGTTCCGGAACGCATACGCGTTATGTGAAATTTGAACTTCCGGCAGGTGAATATGAACTCCGCATCGGTTTATATACATTAGGTGATCTATTAGCATCAGAAGACTATTATAAACTTGTTATTCTTGATGCGCCGAAAGTTGTCGGTACCGGAAATTATAAAGGTACTGAGTATGGATATATCGATATTGATATTTCACCGCTTACTTCCAAAGAATACTTTATCAATCCCGGTCTGAGCGAAAGCACAGTATGGCTTTATGCCACGGAAGATCATCCTGATTGGACAAGACGCACGCTGAGTGCAGTGAAGTCTTATTCATCAGATGGCATTTACAGGCTTGAACTTGGTGATCCGAACGCGTACAGCGGAACCGGTACTTACAAAGACTTTCCTTATGGTCCATTTGATCTGTCATGGAAGGTACATGGCGGCGGTTCTGTGATAGGAAAGAATATCTTCTCCAACAGCAGCACAGTCCATGTCGATATCATGCAGGACATCAAACCCAAAGAGCTTCATGCGGAAATTGAAACAGGCAATGGCAGCTCTTATCTGTACTATAAAGGCCAGACAGCACAGATCAAATACTGGTTCGGCAATGAATACGACAGTGAAACAGATCCCGATCAGCGGGTTGATGATCTGGACAGACGTGTGACATTTACTTCCTCAAATACAAAACAGCTCACAGTTGATGCCAACGGCAAAGTAACTGTAGTCAGCGTTCCGAAACCCGGAGAACCGCAGTTTGAACCAAAGATCATCATCACCAGCAAAGCTGATCCCACAGTAAGCTTTACATTGACTGCGGTCATTTTCCCGCTGCCATCGGGAAAAGCTGACATGAAGGTTCTTTATGACGGGAAAGAATACAGTACATTTGAATTTACATTAGGAAAGCAGACTGCTTCCAGTCATCTTGTAGATGTTGTTTTCAGAATCGCTGAACCGCACAGTGCTTTAACGGGATTGCCGGTCTGCTTTAATTCAGACGGTAAAAATCTTACTTTCCTGACCGATCCTGCTCATCCATCAACTTCCGGTACTGAACCCGTATATTTAGGATCTGTCATGTCGGATGGAACAGCGCACGCTGTTGTAAGAGGATGGGAGCCCGGTTCACATAAAGTGACCGCGACAACTCAGTTTGGAAAGAGTGCATCTGTGACCATCAATATCAACGGAGTCACAGACAGCCTTGCCGGCGGAGCTACGAAAAACAGTGAATACTTTGTGAACGGCAAAAACGTCACAGGATGGCTCCGTTACGATAGAATGACAGATCAATATACGACGGGTAAAAATGTATTCAAAGCACCCATTAATCCGTCTTATGAATATATCTACTATATTGATCCTTCAACAAAGAAAGTAGTGACCGGTGATCCGTGGAACAGCCTTCCTGATACAGTGAAGAAGATCGACGGCAAACTGTATGTTTTCAATGCCGGAAGAGGTCTGAAACTGAAACAGGGAAGCGACGGATATTCTGAAGAAGGATGGATCATGGTCGAGCATGAACAGCTCGATACATATTCAGTGTATCTTAATAAAAACGGTGTCGTTCAGACCGGATGGGTGAACACGAAAGACGAAGGATGGCATTATTTTCATCCGGACTACGGATATTTGATGATGGATTCGTTTGTTCCCGCGCAGAACGGCAAAGGAACGACTTATGTCGATAACTACGGTCAGATCACATACGGCATCTTTGTACCTACAAAGGAAACACTAAAGATTACAGAACGGGATGGCCTGTACCGGATCAACAGTTCCAGTGAGTATTATTGGGTGAAAGACGGTGCATTCTATACCGGCTGGCTGTATCTCCATTACAGTACCAAGACAGGATTTGTCTGGAATACAACTGCCAAGGGTGCTCTGGAAAAAATGTATTTTGATCCGAATCAGCATGGAAGAATGAAGATCGGAACATTTACTGTTGGCGGAAAGTCCTATTATTCCGATATCTCCAAGTATCCTGATTTCTGTTCTGCAGATGGTTATGATTACTATGTAAGTGTACAGACATTAGCAAACCTGTTTGCGAAGTATCCGGAAAAGTACGGAAAGAATCCTTTGGACGGAAGGATCATTGACGCGAACGGTGCGATCGTCTTCAACAAACTTGTCAGGATCGCGCAGCCCAACGGAGGCGGGTATGATACACATTATGTTTATGCCGGGGATGACGGAAAACCTGTAACCGATACATGGCAGGCAGTAGATGGCAAAATGTATTACTTCGGTACCAACGGCTGGCTGGAAATGGCAAATACGACATATCCGTCTTTATACAATTTCTACGATGAGGCATATTCGATAAGTACTGTCTATTTTAAGCTGAAGAATATCAAGAAACCGACAGAAGGGTATTACTATTATGATTCCCATGACAATCAGCTGACATCACTGCTGCTGTATGACAGTTCAACGAACCCCGTCGGCATGCTTGATGATAAGGGTGATCTTGTCACTGAAGGGATCGCAGACGTACGATACAGCTTAAGCACTACTGATAAACATACAATGATTGCGGACGCAAACGGAAATATCGTACGGTCGCCGGATTCCTCATATGGACTGTGTGTGAATGTCAAAGGAAAGACATACGTCGTTGATTTAAACGGCAATGTTCAGATAACCGTTCCTGAACCGGTCTATGCATGGGATCAGAATCAAAATGTTAAAGGATATGTTCTGCCCGGTAAAAACGGTGTTCTTTATAAGAAGACATTTGCGACTGTCAATGACGGTTCTTTCGGTCAGTACAAAGTATGGTTTGATGAAAACGGATTCGCAGCCGGAAACAGCAGCATGATCTATGAGTACGATGTTATATATTTTGGCAATTACGCCAATGGCAAGTCATGGCTCACATTTGATACCGGAAAAAACTACGATGGATTTGTAATTCCCGGCAAGACACTCAAACCGGGTACCGGGAAAGCATATACAGCAGGCTGGCAGGGATCCCAGTATGATTCGCCGGTCTACATGAATAAAGACGGTTCGATCAAAACAGGTTTTGTAAAACATGGTTCAAATACATGGTATTTAGCTGCAGCGCCTTATGGAGCGGTTAACATAATTTACAGTGATCCGTTGAATCTGGACGGCACATCCCGTACAGTACTCTTCAGGATCAACGGGAAAACATATTACTTTGATAATATTGGGTTTATGGTTACCGGCTGGGTCCATTTCGAACATGCATTAGTCATCGATATTACCGACTACATATTTGAATATCCAAATGCTGTTAACTATGATGATATCTATATGTACTTCTCACCGAAAGACGGCCATGCGGTCACCGGCAAGAACACCGTTCCTGTACCGCAGCTGTTTGACGGAAAGATATCACTCGCAGATGAAAGTGACTACTTCGTAAACAATGAAAAACGCGTCAATACGACACCTGTTTCCAAGACACTGTATTTCACATCGGAAGGCATGCTCATCCATGATACGGAAGCACTGATCAGCAAAAAGCTTCTCAAGCTCGGCCCTGACGGAACGGCAGATCCTTACGCGCATTGGGAAGATGCTGCCAAGAACAGATATATCCTGAAGTCTGGAGCTCTGGCATCCGGAAGAACGAAAGTAGACGGTATCTATTACTACTTCGATACACAGACAGGCTATAAGGTCGTGAACCAGCTCCGTAAGAGCGGCTCCAAGTGGTATTACTACAATGAATACGGCAAACAGGACACGCCTATCATGGGTACCGGCAAACAGGTCCGTCTGCCTGAATATATGGAAAACGAGTGGGGAGGATATGCTGAGATCTTCATCGACAGTACAAACAATAAAAAACTGACAGCTTTATGGAACAAAGACGGTTCTCTTGCAAAGATCGTATATACGGATACGAATAAACCGGCTTCCGGGGAAAGCATCAGTTTCGGACTCTGGGATATCAGCGACAGCTACATGTGCCAGAGATATATCTCAAGCGGTCTGAACGGTTATGTACTCGACAGCAAAGGCCTGCCGAAGACCGGTATCGTCAGCGGATTCAATTTCAATACTGACAGCGATCCGAACAGATATACACTCAATGTCGAAAAAGACGGCAGAAAAGTATACACAACTCCGGGAATATCCCTGGTCAAGATCGGCAAGAAGTATTACGTCATGCAGGAAGGTCTGATCCTGGAGCAGCAGAGCGGCGTCATTGAGATCAATGACTGGTCATCACTGCCGGCATCTGATCAGAAGACCCTGAACGAGCTTGCAGCGCATGCAGAAACTTACGGCGTTGGTCTGTATGTCATGCTGAACAATGACGGCAGCACTGCAGTGAACACGAACAGATATGTAACAATATATTTCGGATACGAATCATACCTCGGTGATTTAATATCAGGCAATATGAGGTCCAACAGGCTCGGTGTGATCCTGGATGTATGCGGCGGGTTCTATCGTGTAGGGAAAAACACATATGTGATCACTGCATATCAGGAATATCATGGCACATTTTCAGTCGATACTTATATTAATAAGTATGTTGAATATGATATACAGCAAATCGAAGTGACATTAAAATTCAATGAAAACAGGCTTCTTGGAATTTATGACAGAACTACAGGCAAGGGTTTGAACGGTGTGTATATCATTCCGTTAAGTTCGGTCGGTGAGATGGTCTGGCTGAAGAACGGACAGCCGCAGTCAGGAAATCAGACGTTTAACTTCTATGGCAGAAAGTGGCAGTTCTATGTCGATCCTGATATGATCGGAACACCGAATATATTCCACTGATCATAACAGGTTCCAGGTATTCAAAAAGGGAAGTTCATCTAAGATGAATTTCCCTGTTTTCTTTCGCTTATTTCGCAGCTTCCAGAAGCTTTTGGATCTCAGCAACCGCATCATCGACTGACACTTCGATGCTGTCACCGACACGCGGCTTGATCTCAACGATACCGTCTTTTGCTTTTCTGCCGACAGTGATCCTGAACGGAACACCGATCAGTTCCATATCCTTGAACTTGACACCGGGACGTTCATCACGGTCATCAAGGACTGTATCGATGCCTGCCTTCAGCAGTGCGTCGTGGAGCTGGTCACCGAGCTGTGCCTGGACTTCGTCTTTCATGGAGATCACGACGACCGCACACTGGAAGGGTGCGATATGAGCAGGCCAGTTAATGCCGTTCTCATCTGCGTTCTGTTCAACAAGGGCAGCCATTGCGCGAGCAGGTCCGATGCCGTAGGAACCCATCCAGACATCCTGGAGCTTGTTGTTCTGGTCAAGATACTGGAGGCCCATAGCCTTGCTGTATTTCGTACCGAGCTTGAATGTATTGCCGACTTCAATACCGTGCGCGAAGTGGATGCGTCCGCCGCAGACAGGGCAGATATCGCCTTCACTGATATTTCTGACATCACCGATGAAATCAGGCTTGATGTCTTCCTGATTGACACCCGTGTAGTGATAACCGGTCTTGTTTGCGCCGATAATGAAGTTCTGCATGTATGTAACTTCCGTATCAGCTACAAGAGGGCATTTGATGCCGATCGGGCCGGCAAAGCCTACTTCAGCACCGGTAGCTGCCATGACCATCTCAGGCTCTGCCAGTTCGACTTCTGAAGCGTTCAGGAGCTTTCTGAGCTTTGTCTCATTGACATCACGGTCTCCTCTTACCATGACTGCGTAAGGCTTGCCATCGACGCTGTAGATCAGTGTCTTGACGAAGCTGAGCGCGTCTTTCTTCAGGAATTCAGTTACTTCCTCGATCGTCCTGGAATGAGGTGTCTCTACAAGCGTTACACTCTCTTTGACGTCTGTCGGTTCCGGTTTCTCGGGAACAGCAGGGGCAACCTCGATATTGCTGGAAAGATCGCAGGAGTCACACAGTACGAGGATATCTTCACCGATCGCTGTGATCGCCTGGAATTCTTCGGAAAGCAGTCCGCCCATGACACCGGTATCAGCACGCACGATCCTGTAGTTGAGCTTCAGTCTGTCCATGATGTTTTTATATGCCTGGAACTGCTTCTGGTATGCTTCATCAAGTCCTGCTTCATCCTTGTCGAATGTATAGGAATCCTTCATGACGAATTCACGGACTCTGATCAGACCGTATCTGGGTCTGGGCTCATCACGGTATTTTGTCTGCATCTGATACAGCGCGAAGGGCATATCCTTATAGGAACGGATCTTCATCTTCGCAGCTGACGCAAACAGTTCTTCATGTGTAGGACCAAGTACATAGTCCTGGCCTTTTCTGTCTTTCAGGGAGAACATGCTGCTGCCGAATCCTTCACGGCGTCCGCTGGCAACATATACATCCTCCGGGATCAGGGCAGGCATAACGAGTTCCTGCGCACCTGTAGCGTCCATTTCATCACGGATGACAGCTTCGATCCTGTTCAGTACCTTGACACCCATCGGCATCATCATATAGACACCGGCTGAGCTCTTCTTGATGAAGCCGCCTCTGACGAGCAGGTTGCTGGAAACGGAATCTTCATCACGTACATCTTCTCTTAATGTATAAAAGAAACTGTTCTTCAATTTCATAATCCACCTCACTTCGCAAAATTATAGCACGACAATGCCTTTACTTTAACTGTGTTTTTGCCTATAATAACCAAAACCAAAGGAGGGTCCGGAAAATGGCCAAGTATTTCAATGAACCATCTCATACATTCAGTGAATATCTTCTGATCCCGGGATACACAGGAGAGGAAAACATTCCTGCCAATGTATCATTGAAAACACCGCTTGTACGCTTCAAGAAGGGTGAAAAGTCACCGATTACTCTGAATATACCGATGGTCAGTGCTGTCATGCAGTCTGTTTCAGGAGACAGGCTCGGTATTGCGCTCGCCAAAGAAGGAGGCATGTCGTTCATCTTCGGATCGCAGTCGATCGCCTCACAGGCAGCTATGGTTGCCAAAGTAAAGAATTATAAAGCAGGATTCGTTATCAGTGATTCCAATATTACACCTGAGACAACACTTGGAGAGATCCTTGAACTTCTGGAAGTGACCGGACATTCTACAATGGCTGTTACAGACGACGGTACAGCAAACGGCAAGCTGCTCGGTATCGTTACATCACGTGACTACCGTGTCAGCAGATTTGAACTTACCGCAAAAGCCAAGGACTTCATGACACCGCGCGATCATCTGATCGTCGGCAATACAACTCATACTCTGAGCGACTGCAACGATATCATCTGGGATCACAAGCTGAACGCTCTGCCGATCGTTGATGAAAATGATCACCTGCAGTATCTGGTATTCCGTAAGGACTATGATTCCCATAAAGAAAACCCGAATGAACTGCTGGACGAAGAAAAGCGCTTCATGGTCGGTGCAGGCATCAATACACGTGACTATCAGGAACGTGTACCTGCTCTTGTCGAAGCAGGTGTTGACTGCCTGGTCATCGACTCCAGTGAAGGATATACATGCTGGCAGGCGAATACATTGAAATGGGTACGTGAAAAGTACGGTGATTCCGTCAAGATCGGTGCCGGCAATGTCGTTGATGAAGAAGGCTTCCGTTTCCTTGCGGATGCAGGCGCTGACTTCGTCAAGATCGGTATCGGCGGCGGCAGTATCTGCATTACCCGCGAAACAAAGGGTATCGGCCGCGGACAGGCTACAGCAGTGATCGAAGTTGCTGCCGCAAGAGATAAGTATTTTGAAGAAACAGGCATCTATGTCCCGATCTGCTCCGACGGCGGTATCGTCTATGACTATCACATCGCACTGGCTCTTGCAATGGGCGCTGACTTTGTCATGCTGGGAAGATACTTCTCAAGAATGGAAGAAGCACCCGGTGCGAAAGTACTTGTCAACGGTTCTTATGTAAAAGAATACTGGGGCGAAGGTTCCAACCGCGCACGCAACTGGCAGAGATATGATCTCGGACAAGGTTCCAAGCTTTCCTTTGAAGAGGGTGTAGACTCCTATGTACCTTATGCGGGAATGCTGAAAGACAATGTCCTTCTGACGACCAGCAAGGTCAAGTCCACCATGTGCAACTGCGGAGCCCTGACGATCCCTGAACTCCAGGAAAAAGCCAAGCTGACGCTCGTATCCGCTACTTCGATCGTTGAAGGCGGCGCGCATGACGTTATCGTCAAGAAATCCAACACTGAATTCCATCAGTAATCCAGACTGAATATTTCCATTTAAAAAGGACTGCAAAGTCCTTTTTATGGTCTTACCGGGATCCCGTCCCTGATCGATCTCCTAATGATGGCAAATGCCTGTTCCTCGCCAAGATCCGCTACCAGAGTAAGCAATGTCCGCAGGAGTTCTCTCGTGTTTTCATTCATATAGTTTTTATCCGGCCTTGATTCAAAGTATTCCAGAGCGCTTCGCTGTGTATACTTTTCTTTCTGGTAAGTCTGACATGCTGCGATGCGGTCACACATCATCTCAATGACATATTCATACGGCATTTCAATCGGTGTCCATTTTCCGTTGATCATGTCATACCAGTATTCCCAATGATGCAGGTTTCTTCCTTTATGATGGAGCCATCCGAGTGAATAACCTTTAAGAGACTTTTCATATACATAAGGGGATCTGTAGCCCTGGAAATAACGGATTGACGGAACAAGTTCTGCCGGTGAATACTTCGAAAGATCATGCATCAGACCCTGTTTATAAAGGCCGCAGGCAAAACAATGCTGACGGACAAGTTTCCGGTGCATGGATACCGTATCCAGGTGGTTCTGAAGTTTCTGAATAAACGTCTTCTTTTCTTCTGCTGTATTCGTCATAAAATCATTCTAAGTCAATCATCTATTGCATGCAAGAATCGCAATGAC
Organism: Solobacterium sp.; assembly: GCA_024693325.1. Taxonomy (GTDB): domain Bacteria; phylum Bacillota_I; class Bacilli_A; order Erysipelotrichales; family Erysipelotrichaceae; genus Bulleidia. The sequence continues at coordinate 69,316 of JAILLA010000100.1, read as the reverse complement.
GCATGGATATCAGTCATTTGCCATGCAATTATCTGATCATACCTGTATAGTATATAAAGTATCCGGTGTTTAACACATCGGCATTATCGGATCACATAAAGCAAAATATGACAGTGAGGTATATTATGTCAGTATTTGAACGCTATATCAACGAACAGGATTATCCGGACCTGAACGGTGAAAAAGCCGTAGAGCATCTGTCAGGTGCAGTCCGTATCAATACGACCAGCTATATGGACGCTTCCTTGATCGATTACAGCCAGTTGGACCGCCTCCATCAGAAACTGAGGGAATGGTATCCTGCGATCATGGAAAAGGGTGATGTTCAGAAAATCGGATACAGTATCCTGATCCGTATTGAAGGCAGTGACAGCAGTCTCAGACCTGCACTGTTCATGGCACACCAGGATGTCGTTCCTGTTGTAAAGGGAACAGAAAACGATTGGATCCACGGACCTTTCAGCGGCGATGTTTCAGACGGCTATATCTGGGGTCGCGGCACACTGGATATCAAGAACATGCTGATAGGGGAGATGGAAAGCGTTGAATACCTGCTTGAACACGGAAAGCAGTTCAGACGTACCGTATATCTTGCTTTCGGTCAGGATGAAGAAGTACAGGGTACCGGCGCAAAAGCGATCGCATCTTATCTGAAAGAGCAGGGGATCGAACTGGAATTCCTGCTGGATGAGGGCGGCTCTCTCAGCAGCGGAGATGTATACGGCACAGATATCGGCATCATGAATGTCGGCATCTATGAGAAAGGCTACGCTGATCTGAAGATCACAGCTGAATCATACGGCGGTCACAGTTCAAATCCGTTCAGCGGAACATCACTCGGCCATCTTGCAAAAGCGATCGCTGCGATCGTAGATCATCCGTTTGAAAATGTGCTCCCGGAATGTGCAAAGGAAACATTGAGAACACTTCAGCCATATATGACAAAGGAACCGCTCAGGACATGGGCGTCTGATATCAGCCGGTATGAGAATGAGATCATTGAGTATTATCTTTCCCGCAGGGAACTGAACAACCAGATCCATACGACCATTGCCCCGACGATGATCACAGAAGGATCACAGGCAGGAAATGTCATGCCTCAGAAGATGGAAGCAGTGATCAATTTCAGACTGTCACCGCAGGATACGGATGCTTCCGTACTGGAACACTGCAGAAAACTGTCAGGCGGTCTTGATTGTGAATACATCGTTGCAAACGAAGCATCCAGGCAGTCACGTTTCGATACACCGGGCTTTGAAGCTTTGCGTGATGTACTGACACATTATTTCAAAGACGTTGCTGTTGTTCCATCAGTCAACACAGGAGCGACCGATGCCCGCAGTTATGAGGGGGTATGTGACTGCTGCATGCGCTTTGGTCCGTTTATGGAAGAAAGCGAGATCAAGATCACCGGCGTGCACGGTACAAATGAGCGGATATCCCTCAGGGCTTATCTGCAGGGGATCCGCGTTCTGATCCGTCTGATTGAGCAAACTTGTTGACATGTTTCTATTAAATGGTTATTTTATGTCATATCATACTGTTTTGAACAGTTATGGGGAGAAATGATGAGTGAAAGAGTTATAGGAATACTTGCAGATTCATTTATGAAAATACTGATGGCAGGAATCAGGGTCACGATCCCGCTCTCAATACTTTCATTCTTCTTTGCTCTGATCATCTCAGTCGTTGTAGCTATTATCCAGTATGCCGATATCAAAGGCCTGAAGCAGCTTTGCCGCTTCTATATCTGGATCATCCGCGGAACACCGCTTCTTGTACAGCTGTATCTGGTGTTCTACGGTCTGCCTTCAGTCGGAATCGTTCTGCCGGCATTCCCGGCCGCGGTCCTGTGTTTCTCCATCAATGAAGGTGCCTACATGGCCGAGAGCATGAGAGCAGCGCTCGAAGCGGTACCGAAAGGGCAGCTTGAAGCCGGCTACTGTGTAGGTATGTCCTACTGGCAGATCATGAGAAGGATCATCCTGCCGCAGGCATTCCGTACAGCGTTCCCTTCATTGTCCAATTCGTTCATCTCGATGGTCAAGAGCACTTCTATGGCTTCGACGATCACTGTCAGTGAAATGATCAGACAGACACAGATCATCAACGGCCGTGTGTACCAGTCTCTTGCACTGTATCTTGAAGTCGGATTTATCTATCTTCTCTTCTGCACCGTCCTGACATGGCTGCAGGGTATCGGCGAGAAAAAGCTCAACGAATACGGAGGTGCCAGATAAGATGATCGAAGTGAAAAACGTAAACAAGACATTCAACGGCTTTGAAGCACTTCAGGATGTCAGCCTGAAAGTTGAGAAGGGCGATGTCGTAGCGATCCTCGGACCGAGCGGCTCAGGAAAGACAACACTGCTGAGATGCATCAACTTCCTGGAGAAAGCTGACAGCGGAACACTGGATTTCGATGGTGAAGTGTATGATATGCATTCCATCAGCAAAAAGGATATCGGAAAGCTCAGGCGTAAGACAGCATTTGTGTTCCAGAACTACAACCTGTTCCTGAACAGAACTGTGATCCAGAATGTTACGGAAGGACTCATTATCGCCAGGAAAATGCCGAAGGATCAGGCAGAACAGATCGCGATAAAGGCACTGGAAAAGGTAGGAATGGCTGACAGGCTGAATTCATATCCTTCCCAGCTGTCAGGCGGTCAGCAGCAGCGTGTTGCGATCGCAAGAGCACTGGCAGTCGATCCAGAGATCATATACTTTGACGAACCGACCAGCGCGCTGGACCCGGAGCTGATCGGCGAAGTCCTGAACGTCATGCGTGATCTTGCCAACGAAGGCATGACGATGCTTGTCGTTACACATGAAATGAATTTTGCGAGAAATGTTTCCAGCAAAGTCATCTTCATGGAAAATGGAAAAGTCATCGAATCTGCGGATTCAAAGAGTTTCTTTGAGAATCCGAAAGAAGAACGAACAAGAAGTTTTATTCAGTCAATCATGTCCGCAAGGGATTGAGGAGGGAAATTATGAAAAAATTACTGTCTGTTATTATGATGCTGGCCATTACATTATCTTTTTCCGGCTGTGCCAAGAAATCTTCTCTTGATGAGATCAAGAAGAGAGGTTACCTTGTGATCGGTACAGAAGGCAACTGGTCACCCTGGACGTATCATGATGAAAACGACACACTGACAGGCTTCGATGTAGAAGTCGGCAAACTCATCGCTGAACACCTCGGTGTAGAAGCAAGATTTGAAGAAGCAGCCTGGGAAAGCCTTCTGGCCGGTGTTGATTCCGGAAGATTCGACATCATCTGCAACGGTGTAGGCTATACAGAAGAAAGAGCGAAGAGCTATGAATTCTCCGATCCGTATGTTTATACAAGAAAAGTACTGATCGTCGCGTCTGACAATAATGACATCAAAACATTTGATGATCTGAAGGGTAAGAAGACTGCGAATTCATCCGGTTCCACATATGCGGCAATCGCAGAAAGCTATGGTGCGGAAGTATCCTATATCGATACATTCGGCGAAACGATCACACTGCTGAAGCAGGGACGTATCGATGCTACGATCAACTCTGAGCTTTCATTTGTTGACTATATGACACAGCATCCGGAAGAGGCGATCAAGATCGTTGATTCCAGTGAAGGCGAGTCTGTCTGCTATCCTGTCAAGAAAGGTGAAACAGAACTGGCTAAGGCTGTCAACGATGCACTGAACGACCTGCGTGCTTCCGGCAAACTTGCCGAACTGTCCGAACAGTTCTTCAACAAAGATATTACAAACAAATAAGCTGACTGAAATAAACTTAAGGAATAAAGGGTGATGCACATGCATTCGCCCTTTTTCAAAATGCATGACATATTTGCATTGACAGCGTATCGTTTACAGCAGGCTGTTATTCACTGTATGACCGTTATCCGTGTCTGTCTGTTCAGAATGGACAAATGACATGTTTATCAACGATGACAAAGGTGTAGAATCTGTTTCAGGCAGTGTCCTGTGCTTGCAAGAACCCATAAATAAGGTACAATAGCACAGGCAAACATGATAGAATACTCAATGGAGATAAAATATGAAGCGACATGAGAGCAGAGAAAAGGGAATGATCACAGTTTATCAGTATCTTTTATTCAGGAGGGATCTTGATGAACTGATCGATGATAATTTCGAAGATAAAGAAGATGAATATATTCTGCAGGCAGTCAGAACAGCCGCATTGAATGAAGAGCGCTATATCGGTTATCTGAACCGTGTTCTGGAAGGATGGACATTTGACAGACTCGGTGTGATCGAACAGGCGATCATGCTGATGGGCTGTGCTGAATTTGATATGAAACAGCTGGAAATGAATGTCATCATAGATGAATATGTCAGACTTGCGAAGAAATACTGCGAGCCTGATTCCTATAAACTGATCAATGGTGTTCTGGACCGTATATGAGTTCAAAAGCAGCAACAGTTTCTTCCCTTGTCAGGTACCTGAAGGGGAAGCTTGAAAATGATACATTATTGCAGAAAGTGCTGGTCGAAGGTGAGATCAGCAATTTCAGCAGTTACAGATCAGGCCACTGGTATTTTTCCCTGAAGGACGCATATGCCCAGATCAAATGCGTAATGTTCGCCTCCAGCAACCGCCGGGTCGGTTTTATGCCGAAGGACGGGGATAAAGTATACGTACAGGCTGATCTTTCTGTTTATGAGGCACGCGGTGAGATCCAGCTGATCGTAACGGCCATGAAACCGTTCGGCATCGGTGAACTGTACCTCAAATACGAAATGCTGAAAAAGAAACTGGAAGCTGAAGGTCTTTTTGATGAAGCGCACAAGAAACCGATACCTCAGTATCCGTTCAGGATCGCGCTTGTAACAGGCAGAAATACAGATGCCAGGATGGATGTCCTGACGACACTCGGACGCAGATGGCCGTGTGCAGAGATCACGGAATATCCTGTACTTGTACAGGGAAACGAAAGTGCAGGGCAGATCATCAGTGCGCTTTTGAAATGCGATCAGGAAGATCATGATATCGTATTGTTGGTAAGGGGCGGCGGATCCATAGAGGATCTCTGGTCCTTCAATGATGAACGCCTGGCACATGTGATCTATGATATGCAGACACCGCTGATCACAGGTATCGGTCATGAACCCGACTTTACGATCGCGGACTATGTTGCTGACCTCAGGGCTCCGACGCCGACAGGCGCTGCCGAGCGCAGTTCACCGGATATCCGGAATGTCCAGAATCAGATACAGACTGCAAGGGAACGCCTTGCAAACACCATCTATCAGGATCTGGACGCATATGACTATCAGCTCAGCACATTGAAGAATGCACCAGTATTCCGTACACCGGAACGCCTGTATGCACAGAAAGCAATGAAGCTGGAGCACCTGCATACTTCGCTGATGCATATGATCGATCAGCGTATGACAGACACCTCCCAGCGTGTCAAAGACGGTCACGCAAGGATCATGAACGCTTCTGTACAGATGATCAGGGACAGGCAGAATGAGCTGACGGGATATAATACCGCACTTGAACATGCCCTGACGCTCATGATCAATGACAAAGAAAGCAGGTTCCGCAGAACAGCAGCACTGCTTGACGCATATTCACCGCTGAAGATCCTCGGAAGGGGATACAGCGTTACATTAAAAGACGGAAAAGCAGTTACCGGTACCGGACAGGTAAATCCGGGTGATCAGATCGAAACACTGGTAGCTGAAGGAAGGATCATATCTGAAGTGACCGGCGTAAAGCCTAAGGAGAACATATGAGCAGGAAAGCAAAGACATTTGAAGAATCCATGCAGAGACTGGAAGAGATCGTAAGGCTTCTGGAAGAGAATAAGCTTCCTCTTGATGAATCGATCGCATTGTTTGAAGAAGGCCTTCAGCTTTCCAAAGACTGCGATACAAAGCTCAAGGATTTTTACAAAAAGGTAGAAGACATCACTAAAAAGAATGAAGGTGAATCTGATGAACTTTGAAGACATCCTGCAGCACGAGATCCATCAGACGACTGACAGCACTGTCCGTGATGCGATGGAATACTCCCTGATGGCAGGGGGCAAGCGTATCCGTCCGGTACTGCTTTATGAGGTTCTGAAAGGCTATGGCATCGATCCGTCTCTCGGCGATCATTTTGCCTCAGCCATTGAAATGATCCATACCTATTCCCTGATCCATGATGATCTTCCGGCAATGGATAACGACGATCTCAGAAGGGGAAAGCCTACATGCCACAAGCAGTTCGATGAAGCGACCGCGATCCTGGCGGGAGATGGTCTGCTGACATATGCCTTTGAAGAAGCGGCAAAAACTGAAGCTGAACCTGCACTTGTTCTCGAGGGAATCAGGATCCTTTCTCAGATGGCCGGACCGGAAGGAATGGTCTATGGTCAGTGCCTTGATATGGCGGAGGAAACAGGCAGAACAGACTGGGAAGCACTGAAGAAGGTACACAAGTATAAGACAGGATGCCTCCTGAGCGCACCTCTGATGATCGGTGCAGTACTCAGCGGTCACAGGGATGAGGCAGAAGTCTGGCATGAGGCAGGAGACCTGATCGGTCTTGCATTCCAGGTACAGGATGATGTTCTTGATGCAACAAAAACAGCGGATGAGCTTGGCAAGTCCAATTCCGATGAACGGAATGAAAAAGTAACGAGTGTTTCATTGATGGGGATTGATGAAGCTGTAAAAACAATGAATGAACTGTATGATCTTGCGGCAGAAAAAATCAGGGGATTCTGTGATTTCAGCAGTACATCATTAATAGAAGTATTAAAGGGGATACAGTCACGCAGTAAATAGGAGGTTTTATGGATCTGACAAAGATACAGGACCCGTCGTTCCTGAAAAACATGAGTATCAGTGAATTGACACAGCTTGCGGCTGAGATCCGGACTTATCTTATCGGCAGTATTTCCAAAACAGGCGGACATCTTGCCAGTAATCTGGGTGTGGTCGAGCTTACGATCGCGCTCCATTATGTGTTTGATTCTCCGACAGACAAGGTGTTCTTTGATGTCGGCCATCAGTGCTATACACATAAGATCCTCACGGGAAGGGCAGCTCAGTTTCCTACCCTGAGACAATACCAGGGTATCAGCGGATTCCAGAAGCGCTGCGAAAGCATTCATGATGTATGGGAGGCGGGACACAGTTCCACTTCACTTTCAGCGGCTTTAGGCATGGCAGTTGCCAGGGATCTGAACCATGAAAACTATGAGATCGTACCCGTGATCGGTGACGGTGCGCTCGGCAGCGGCATGGCGCTTGAAGCGCTGAACCAGATCGGTTCCGAAAAGCGCAAAATGATCATTGTATTCAATGATAACAATATGTCCATCTCTCAGAATGTCGGAGCGCTGACAAAAGGTTTTGCCCGTCTCCGTTCCGCCAGAAGCTATACAAATCTCAAGATCAACATGAAGAACGCGCTTACCCAGAGTGAAGTAGGCCGAGTGGTATATTCCGGCTTAAAGAACGTTAAGGACGCTGTCCGTGAGAATGTCGTTGATGAAGGCATCTTCGGAGAATTCAACCTGGATTACCTGGGACCTGTAGACGGACATAACATCAAGGATCTGATCCGTGTCCTTTCGGTTGCGCGCCAGCATGATGATCCGTGTGTCGTGCATGTCATAACACAGAAGGGCAAGGGCTATACACCCTGTGAGACCGACATAGAAGGCCACTGGCACGGTGTCGGACCGTTTAATGTAGCAACAGGCAAACCTCTGCATGAAGTGCCTCAGGGCTTTAATTCGTGGTCAGGGATTATTTCCGATGCATTGCTGAAGCTTGCCGACAGAAATCCTGATATCGTAGCGATCACGCCTGCTATGATCAACGGCAGCGCGCTGGAGCATTTCTTTGCGAAATATCCCGATCGCAGTTTTGACTGCGGCATTGCAGAAGAACATGCTGCAACATTCGCAGCATCCCTTGCAAACAGCGGCAAGCGTCCGTTTGTTTCGGTATACAGTTCATTCCTTCAGCGCGCATACGACCAGATCAATCATGATATCTGCAGAATGGATCTGCCGGTCGTGATCGGCATCGACCGCGCAGGTATCGTCGGAGCCGACGGGGACACGCATCACGGTCTCTTTGATGTCGGTATCCTGAGACCGCTGCCGAATATTATCATCGGCCAGCCTGCAGATGCAGATGAAGCGGAAGATATGCTCTATACGGCATTCCATCAGGAACATCCGTTTGCCATCCGCTATCCCAGAGGCGAGATGGAAGCCAGCAGAAAGAAGCTCGGCTCAAAACTTGAGATCGGTACATGGACGACCCTCTATGAACCCGAAGGATACAGGATCAGCGTCCTGGCATACGGTCCTGACGCAAAGGTGATCGCTTCAAAAATGCAGATCAATGAAATGCCTGTCAGGGTCATCAACTGCAGATTCTTCAAACCGCTTGATGAAGCGATGATCAGGGATCTGGCAGAACGCGGCCAGCCTGTGATCGTATATGAAACCGATATGAAGACATCCGGACTCGGAACTGCGATTCTTGAATATTGCTGCGACAATCACCTGAATATCGAAATCAGGAGGATCGGCATCGGCGACTGCTATGTATCGCAGGGCTCTGTCAACAGACTGAGAAAACAGCAGGGGATCGACCTCAATACCCTGTATGATATGATCAATGGCCTTACAGCCTAGAAAGTGATTTATGATTCAGCATCTCTATATTAAAAACTTTGTGCTCATCAATGAACTGGATCTCGATTTCAATGAAGGATTCAGTGCATTTACAGGTGAAACGGGAGCAGGCAAATCAATACTGATCGACGCGATCTCTTTGCTGTGCGGTGAAAAAGCAAGCAGTTCGATGGTCTCTGCCGGATGTGATAAGGCGATCATCGAAGGAACGTTTGATTTTTCGGGAAACGCACAGGCTTTCAGCGTGCTTTCCGAGGCAGGGTTTGATACGGATGATGTTGTCATCTGTACCAGGGAGATCACATCTGCAGGCAAATCAACAGCCAGGATCAACCATCGTGTTGTGACCCTGTCGATGCTGAAAGAACTGCTGAGCACAGAGATCGATATCCATAATCAGCGGGATAACGCATATCTGCTGAATACCTCATGTCATATCAGGCTGCTTGATGAATATCTTGGCGATGCTGAGCTTCTGAAGCAGACAAAGGATGCCTGGAATATTTACCATAACCTGGAAAACGAGAAGCAGAAGATGCTGAAGGAACATTATGATGAAAGCGATCTTGAATTCTTCCGTCACCAGGTTAATGAGATCGAATCAGCACATTTGAAGCTTCATGAGGATGAAGAACTTGAAGCAAAGGAAAAACAGTATAAAGCTGTAAAATCTTCCTTTGAAAAGCTCAGCAGGATCCTCGAGATCTATGACAATGAGATCAGCGGTACATTGTATGATCTCAACCGCAGCGTACAGACACTTCCCGATGAACTGGATCTGGAGGATGCCAAGACTGCGTTCAATGACAGTTACTACACGATCGATGACGCTGCCGAAAATATACGGCAGGCATTTGACGCTATGGATCTGTCTGAAGAAGACATCAACGAAATGGAATCCCGTCTGTATCAGATCCAGAAACTGAAGCATAAATACGGCAGGACGATCGCCGATATCTTCGCAAGAAAAGATGAGCTCAGTGAGCAGATCGAAATGATCTCCCACCGGAATGAATATCTTGAAGAGATGGACCGGAAGATCAGCAAGGCATATGATGCATACCTTGTCCTGGCAAAGCAGCTTTCAGAGATCAGGAAGAAGGGATGCGGCAGACTCGACAGCCAGATCGCGTCCAACCTGAAGGACCTGATCCTGCCCAACGCCGTATTCAGAACACAGATCAGCAGCGGCACACCCGGTCCTGACGGGATCGATGATGTAGAATTCCTTGTCAGCATGAACCTTGGCGAACAGCCGCGTCCGCTTGCTAAAACAGCCAGCGGCGGTGAGCTTTCAAGGCTGATGCTTGGCCTGAAGGTCATATTTACGCATTTACAGGGCATTCAGACAGTGATCTTTGATGAGATCGATACAGGAGTCAGCGGACCGGTAGCGACCGCTATCGGGCTTAAAATGCGCTCTCTAGGCAATGACTGCCAGGTATTCGCAGTTACGCATCTCGCTCCTGTTGCCGCATGTGCCGCAAATCATTATTTCGTCAGCAAGCATGAGGAAGGCGACCGTACGCATACCTATGTCAAACAGCTCAGCTATGAAGAGATCATAGAACAGCTGGCTGTCATATCTTCCGGTTCACTCAGCGAAACAGCCAAGGCTGCTGCCCGTGAACTGTACGAGAGGAATCAGGGCTGATATGGCACATGTATATTTTCATATCGACCTGAACGCTTTCTTTGCCAACGCGGAAGTACTGCTCGATCCTTCACTGAAAGGGCAGCCGATCGCGGTATCAGGACAGACGAGAAGAAGTGTTGTCTCAACAGCTTCCTACGAAGCACGTAAATTCGGCGTACACAGCGCTCAGCCTGTCGCAGAAGCATTGAAGCTCTGTCCTCAGCTGCAGATCGTATCACCGCATTTCAACTGGTATCGTGAACTGTCTGAGGACTTCATCAATATCATCCGCAGCTATACAGACCTGATCGAACAGGCATCCATTGATGAGTGCTATGCGGATATGACGGAAGCCATTCGGAAATACCAGTATCCGCTGGATCTTGCCGTAACGATACAGAAACGCATATACAACGATCTTGGCCTGTCATGTTCCATCGGGGTCGGTCCGAATTTGTTCCTTGCGAAGATGGCAAGCGACATGAAGAAACCGATGGGTATTACAGTTCTGAGAATACGGGAGATCGAAAGCAAGCTCTGGCCGCTGCCGATCGGCGATATGCGCGGAGTCGGCAATAAAACAGTCCCTGTACTGGAAGAAATGGGTATCCATACGATCCGTGATCTTGCGCTGATCAAGGATCCTTCCATTCTGAGACCTGTATTCGGCAAGAATACCGAATCGATCATCAGAAGGGCAAACGGGCATGATGACCGTACGATCGTGACGGAATACGACGCGAAATCAATGGGTGTTTCCGAAACACTGCTTGAAGACATTACGGACTACGATGAGATCAGGGGCCTGTTCAGGACATTGTCCAGAAAGCTCAGCAAACGTCTCATCAACAGCAAAAAAGCAGGGTATTCATTCTCGATCAGGATCAGATACTATGATTTCAGCTCATCCGACCGGTCTGTCAAACTGGATCATCCGATCTTCAAGGCAGATGACCTGTTTGTCCAGGCAATGACGCTTTTTGACAGCAACTGGGATGATGAACCTGTCAGGCTGCTCGGCATATCCGTTTCGGACTTCGCATCAGATGCACAGATGATCTCCCAGCTGGACCTGTTCAATCCGGTCGATGAAGCAAAGCTTGAAACATCACAGGTGCTGAAGGAACTGAACAGAGAGATCACAGGCGCAAAACTGGTCAGGGCCAGTGAGATATTGAAATAACTATGGAACTGTTGGAAGCTTATCAGGAATATTCAACCGATATTACGATCAACAAGGGGATGTCTCAGAGAACGATATCCTCTTATTGCAATGACCTGAAGCAGTATATTGCCTGGCTGCAGAAGCACGATGTATCTGACACGGATGATATTCAGAGCACGCATATCGAAGACTTCCTGCATGAGGAATCGACTGTCAAGGAAAGCACAAGCATCTCCAGGATGGCTGCCAGCATCCGCTCATTCCATTCATTCCTCCAGTACCGCAACGACGCCGAAAATCCGGCTGAATATGTGGAAGTCCACCATGGTGAAAAAAAGCTTCCGGTATTCGCGACACCCGAAGAGATCGACCGCCTGATGGGAACATTCGATGATGAGATACCGGATGACGTTCTCCACCATGCGATCCTGGAAATGATCTATTCCTGCGGACTCAGAGTTTCCGAAGCAGTCAGCCTGACGATCAACCGCGTCAACCTGGAGACAGGATTTGTCAGGGTGCTCGGAAAGGGCAGCAAGGAACGTCTGGTACCGATTCCCGACGGAGCGATGGAGATCCTGAAGAAATGGAAAAACATCGTGCGTCCCGTATATCTCCAAAAGAAAACAAATCTGTATTTTATCAACCGGTTCGGCAGAAAGGTCACGGTGCGTTCTGTTGAACTGCTGTTGAACGAACAGTGTGTTAAAGCAGGCATCCGGAAGCATCTGACACCGCATAAGCTGCGCCACAGCTATGCGACCCATCTGCTGCAGGGTGGGGCAGATCTGCGAAGCATACAGGAAATGCTCGGACACAGTGATATCCGGACGACCGAGATCTATACGCATGTGCAGAACAGACAGCTGTTCGACGCATATGCAGGATTCCATCCCGGAAACATGGAAGCGGATCTTCCGGAGATCTCTTTCCGCAAAGATGATAACAAAGACAAATAACAGGCAGTATTTTGGGAGAAATGCTGTCTGTTTTCATGATGTATGCCAAACACCCGGAAAGTTTCATGCAAAGTTTCACAAAATTGAAAATAATCAATTATAATGAAATCAAGAAACCATTATCGGAGGTAAATCATCATGGGTAAATTTGCTGTTAAACAGACCAAAACCGGTATTAAATTCAATCTGAAAGCAAGCAACGGTGAGGTCATCCTTTCATCTGAAGTATATGCTTCTGAAAAATCATGCCTGAACGGTATTGAGAGCGTTAAAAAGAATGCTCCGATCGCTCCGATCGAAGATCAGACAAAAGAAGGATATGCTGTTGAGAAATGCCCGAAATTCGAAGTTTATACAGACAAGAAGGGCGAGTTCCGTTTCCGCCTGAAGGCAAAGAACGGACAGAACATCGGCTCCAGCGAAGGCTATAAAGCACTCAAGAGCTGCCTGAACGGTATTGAGAGCGTCAAGAAGAATTCCGTTGATTCACCGACAGTCAAAGAAGAAGACAAATAATTGAATAAAAACACAGCCGTAAGATCACACAGACAAGGCTGTGTTTTTATGACGGAGGTTTCATAAATGTTTGTTAACTATCTGCTTATCCTGGCGGGATGCGTCATACAGGCACTCTTTATCAAGACCGAACATGATGAGAATTTTAAAAAGGCAGTCGTACTCAAAGGCCTAGCCTCATTGATGTTCGTACTGGTCGGTGAACTGGCCTGGATCAAATATGGTGATCATTCACTGGTCAGAACGATCGTCGCCGGACTTCTTTTCGGAATGGCAGGGGATATCCTGCTGAACCTGAGGTTCGTTTATCCTGAAAACGGCAAAAAGATCTTTCTGGCCGGTATTCTCGCGTTCCTGATCGGTCATATCCTCTATCTGAAAGCGATCATACCGCTGAGCAGCGGACCGCTTGTTCCTGCACTGATCGGGGCAGTGATCGCAGCAGCACTGCTTGCTTATATCTTCAAGACGATGGAAGTGAATATAGCCTATAAAGTCTTCGGCGTATTCTATCTAGGCGCTGTCATTATCATGACGTGCATTGCCATCAGCAACGCCCTGAGCACACCTGATACATTCAGGCTGATGTATGCGGCAGGGGCAGTATTCTTTACGCTCAGCGATATCGTACTGATCTTCAATACATTCGGGAAAACAACGAAATTCTCGCTTCGCATCACCAATCTTTCGCTTTACTACATCGGTCAGGTACTGATCGCTCTCAGTCTCCATTATCTGGGATAATGACTCATTTGTATCTGAATTAATATCAATAACAGTGATATCGATCATAATTTAAATACAAAACGGTGTTCATTTACGTTGAACATCGTTTTTCAGACAATTAATGCGGAAGTTCATGATTGAAAACAGGATTGGTTGTTCTATATAATCAATACATCGGAGAACCGGATCAATCCTGTACTCTGATTGAAAGAGAGGTATTATGCTGAGAATCGCTATTTGCTGCGGAGAAGGCTTTGCATCAGGCTTTCTCGCCAAAAGAATGAATAAAGAGAGTGCTGAAGAAGAACTGGATGATGATGTTTCATTCATCTTTATCCCGTTTATACAGCTTTATGACCGCCAGGATGAGGTGGATATCGCTATGCTGATGCCGCACGTAGAAACGGCTGCCAAGGATGATCCCAGGGAATACAGGATCCCTTTGTATGTCATTCCATATAAGTTTGCTGCAGAAACAGATCCTGACGTATATTTTGAAGATGCTGAGGACATTCTGAAGCTGGCAGATGGGAAGGGCGGTCTGATCACTTTCCCTGATGAACCGATGCATGAACTGGTCTCCAGAAACCAGTCACACCGTTCTTTAGCCAAAGACAAAGAGTAATCGTATACCGGATCATGCTGATCTGATATATCAAAATCATTTCATAGTACAGGCGCCTGATCTTCAGGCGTTTTTATTGTGTTTTCCTGAAATCAGTAGGGGAGCTGTGCGTCTGATAATCTAGATAATTACATTGACCTGGTATCACTGAATTTCACAGATCATGAGTCATACGGAATGTTCATAATTCCAAGAATTCAATCATTGAAGGCGTCAGAAGGTCGTTCGGAACTTGTGATATATTTAACAAGTAATACTGAAAAAGGGATGCAGTCTATGTATCTTATGATATGAAGCGATGTTGTCCTGTTTACCATAAAATCCGGATGTATGTAATTCTGACCAGATAACTATATAAATCACATGTGCGATATGTATACGAATCCGGTAAAGGATGATGCGTGATGCGCTATAAAATTCCAGTGTAATAGAGTAATGCGCGGCCACAGAAAAGATACAGTGATATACCGTCCATGACATACAGCAGCACACAGCTCAGTCCATAAAGCCACGCAGACCTGGGCGTACTGCGGTATGGGATTGCTGATCAAAATAAATATGATAGATATTATCTGTATTATTTCAAATTAATTGTTAATACTGATTTTTACGTGATGAACCCATCACAGGGGAAAACACCCCTATAAACCGGCAAAAATAAAATTCGCATAACATACATTATGCGAAGTAAATATATAAATCCGATGATTATAAGGATATTGTCTGTTAATCATTTTCTTATGATCATGCTTTTATTTTATATTTTTCTGACATTCATTTTTATTTGTTTTGTTATTTGATTAAATGCATATTTATTTCCTGTAATGAAGTATATATCTGAGTGAAAAACAAGATCCTGCGATTTCCTGTTAGGCAAGTATGGTCCGGCATATCTGCCTCTCCCCTTCCGCCAGGCATAGTTTACGGGCTGAATATAATTCTGTCTGTACTGATAGCATCTTGCTGACACTGTATATCATGTGTATGGTTTAGCCATATTTTAGTCTGAAATAAACATTATCTATTTTTAGCCTCATGCTATAATTTAGAAAAAGATTGTTTGCGGAGGTATCTGAGCATAATTCAGATCACATAGTGATCACTTATTACAGACATCTTAAGTCATGGTCAAATGAAACATTCAGAATTTCAGATGAACAAAAACAATCAGAAAGAAGAGAGGTAATTATGAAGATCGAATTAAAACCAGAAGGAACCTACACCTATGATGCAGTAAGCCTTGGCGAAATCATGCTGAGACTCGATCCGGGTGAAGGCAGAATCCGTACAGCACGTTCATTCAGAGCCTGGGAAGGCGGCGGAGAGTACAACGTTGTCAGAGGTCTCAGAAAATGCTTCGGACTGAAAACCGCAACGATCACAGCGTTTGCTGACAACGAAGTCGGCAGACTGATGGAAGATTTCATCTGCCAGGGCGGCGTTGATACTTCCCTCATCAAATGGATGACAACAGACGGAATCGGCAGAGTATGCCGTAATGGTATCAACTTTACAGAGCGCGGATTCGGTATCCGCGGTGCTGTAGGATGCTCAGACAGAGCTAATACAGCTATTTCCAAAGCAACAGCTGAAGACTTCGACTTCGAATACATCTTCGGTACACTGGGTGTCCGTTGGCTCCACACAGGCGGAATCTACGCTGCACTGTCAGAGACAGCTTCCGAAACTGTTATTGCTGCAATCAAGACAGCTAAGAAATACGGAACGATCGTTTCCTACGACCTGAACTACCGTCCTTCTATGTGGTCTGCAATCGGCGGAAAAGAAAAAGCACAGCAGGTCAACCGTGAGATCGCTAAGTACGTCGATGTTATGATCGGCAACGAAGAAGACTTCACAGCATGCCTGGGCTTCGAGATCGAAGGCAACGACGAAAACCTGAAAGAACTGAACCTTGACGGTTACAAGAAGATGCTGAACGAAGCTGTAAAAGTATATCCGAACTGGAAAGTCGTTGCTACAACACTGCGTACTGTCAAGACAGCTACAGTCAACGACTGGAAAGCTATGGTCTATGCTGACGGCGAGATCTACATGTCCAAGAGCTATGACAACCTCGAGATCCTTGACCGTGTAGGCGGCGGCGATTCCTTCGCTTCCGGTCTCGTATACGGACTGATGAGCGGCTGCGATGCTGAAACAGCAGTCAACTACGGTGCAGCTCACGGCGCACTGGCTATGACAACACCTGGCGATACATCCATGGCTAACAAGAAAGAAGTTGAAGCGATCATGGGCGGCGCAGGAGCACGTGTAAACCGCTGATCTCAGCTGAAACGTACACAATCCCATTCAACTGAAAAGATGGCTCAGAAGGCCATCTTTTTGCGTTGTATGAGATATTGGTCTATTGAGGGATACCGAATCTTGCTTCACTGAATTCAGGAAGCACCTCCGCCCTTTCGGCAAGACGTTTGATCAGTGCGTATAACGCGTCCATATTGACATCGTCATTGATATACCATCCGTCTATGACAAGCTCTTTATTGATTCCATCAGACCATTCAATGTCATGATACGGGATCATCTTTCTGACGATCTGACCTCTGACAGTAACGATACCATGTGTGGTAAAGATCAGGTCGCTGATGGTAGCACCGGTTCCGTCAAGGATAGCAAGCGTGTGTGTTCTTAAAGCAGGATCCTTTTTGAGCAGGTAGACTTTGTTGAAGTATCTGTCCAGTTTTGAATCATCGCGCATAAAGAACTTGGAACCGCTGTCTGGTTTCAGGATCTTCGGGATCTGTTCTTTGATGATCATCAGCATTTCAGTCGAATTTGCATTCTGGTTTGAAGCATCGATCGCTTCACTGCCGAGCAGCGCATATTCCAGTCTTCGTTTTTTCGGAACTGATGGAACTCTCAGTTCATTGCCGTCTTTTCCGATCCTGAGCGTCGGATCACTTAAATTATGCTGGCGGCAGAACTCCATCAGATTGATATCCGCAATGGAAAAATCAAGGAGTTCTTCTCTTGTTTCTACATATTTGATCGTTTCCTGTCCAAGGTCCTTATACAGTTCCGATGTAAATGCCATCAGATCAAGATCCAGAAGCTGTTCCATGTCAGTTTTTTCAAAAGAACCATCATTGAGCTTTTTCTGCATCTGGGCAAAGTATTCCTGGTGTGCGAAGACAGCCTTTTCGATATCCTTGTAAAGTCTGTCCATGACTGCATCACCGATAAAGGAGATCGTACCGCAGTCTTCAAATATATCATTCAGCAGGTCAATGATACGGAACGGGATCCCTGCATCACGCAGAACTGCTATATATTGTTCAGCTTTACCCGGATCAGAAAACACGCGGAATATCTGTTCACGTTTCTGGAGATCAGGATTTTTAGTGCTTGGCGCAGGAATGATATTCTTAAACTTTTCAGCATACCTGTCAGCCAGTTCATCAAAAACGATCCTGTATTTCATTGTCAGCAGTTTCTTCTGTTCATTTGTGAACTTCTCTTCAAGCATTTGTTCTGCGTCGTTATTCTGAGGCATCGGGAAAAGCTTGTTGAGACCGACTCTTGAAGCAAGGATACGATAGTTCTGTTTTGCTTCAACAGAACCGGTTTTACGTACAGCATTGATATAGACACCGCTCAGCAGCTGGGCATTCATTATGGTATTGTACTGTTCATTGACCAGCTGTCTCAGTATCTTCTCTGCTTCTTCCTGCATTCCGATATTCAGGTATTCCATCGCAGCAAGCTGCAGAATATCGTTTTCTTTACCGGAGAATCTTACAGCTTCACCGACCAGGTCACTGATCTCAGGCACATCATTCTTCTGATCCAGAAGATCAGCAAGTTCCAGTGCATTTGCCGAGGCGATGCAGTCCTGTCTCAAAAGACTGTACTTGTTCACCTCCCGGAACTGCCGGAACGCTTCCATGGCTGTATTCCGGTATTTATCCCTTGTTCCGAGATTGATCATGACCGGTGAGTCCGCAATAGTGTCTGCCGTATTTCCGTAGTAATACCAGAACGGCGGATATGCCATGAAGTCATCCTTGATCATATCGAGACGTTCAAATTTTCTTACAGGATCACTGTCCATAAGGATCATGTTGAACTGATGGATCTGCTTTTCACTCAGTCTCAGTTCATCAGAAAAACCATATCTGTCTGACAAACGCCATGCCGTATCAAACAGGTTTCTTCTGAGCGCGTTGAACTGCTCCAGTGCCGCATTGTCGAGCTTCAGACGTGCCTTATCCACTTCGATCTCACGTTCTGCCTTTGACCGGCGGTAATTCATATAGCTGATTCCGATCTGTGTAACAAGTGAAAGAGACATTGTAAGCGGAGTAACACCTCCAATGATCATTCCAATGCTCGGAACGGCTTCCCAGATACCATTCTTTACCTTCTGCTGATATTCTTTTTCAACAAGGATCTTATCTTCCTCATTGATCCGGAAAGTTGTGATCGTATCAAGGATCTGTTTCAGTATGTTCAGGAGTGCTTCATCCTTCGGAAACTGTTCCAGGTTCAGATTATTCAGGATCGCTTCATACTCCTGTTCCATGATATTCACATCAGCATAATCAATGATCTGGGATACGGAAACAGTACATAGATTCAGCGCATATGCAGCACGTATCTGTTCATTGGTATATTCCATATTTAAAGACCCTCCTGTACTAAATCTGAGCAGTTATAATCGACGAATATTTCACGAATCATATTTTATAACGTTGCAGAGCTGCTGTTTTTCCTATACAGAATTATACATTAGCAGATTTCATTTTTCACACTTCCCGAACAAGCCAAAAGATAACTCCCGGCTTCGGTGTATACCATCTGCCGGGAGTAAAGCTGATTCCGATCATCTCCGGTTAAATACCGCAGTAAAGTGCGGTCCGGACATCTGTCTGACAATCAGATCAAAGGCCCAGGTTCCGACGGGCTTCGTCACTGGTGCCGAGGATCATTTGTACTTTCTCACATGTTTTCACATCAGGGCATTCACCGCATGTCTGAATACCCTTTTTGAGTGCGCACTGACGGATCGGACATAATGATTCACAGAATGGTGTTTTAGGGCCGTTCATCCTGCATCCTGTGCAGTTGATCATTTCCGGTGTGATCTCGACAGCATTCAGTTTTGACCATGATTCGGCAACGTTTTTCCTGAGTAAGTCATCGTTATTGATCGTAGCGATCCTGGCTTCGCATGTCTCACAGTTAAGACCGCAATAAGCAATATATTGATTTTTCATTCGTTAACTCCTTAAATGTGATATCCCCTTCCCGCTGCTCATGTGAACTAAAGTGCGGCGAATGCAGCTGCGCCTTTTGTATCGAGCCATTTCAGCAGAACATATCCCGCAGCTGAATAGAGGATGCTCCAAAGCAGCAGATAAACTGCCGCACCGATCTGATGCCCGGCGACCATGTAAACGCCCGCAAAAACAGCATTCAGGATAAATCCTCCGAACATTGTGATCACGACTGCCATACTTTGTTTGATCGGTGATATCTCACTTGTCCAATTCATCTGAGGCATCGATACGCCAAGCACCGTGCCTGCTGCAGCAGTAAAGAATACAAATGTGACCGGCAGGACACAAAGCATGATTCTTTCTGCGGCAAAGGCTGTTATGACTGCCTGTGCACATATCAGGCAGAACATCAGAGGGATCACAGTCAGTATCATATGAAGCAATGCTTTCGATCTCAGTATCTGCCTGCCGGAAACAGGAAGAGACTGCAGGATCCAGATATTTTTACCTTCCAGAGATATAGACGGAGCAGCGATCGTATTCATGGACGTCAATGTACAGAAAGCTGTACAGAATATGATCAGCGTACTGCCGGGTATGACAGAAAATACAGTATTTAAAGTCTGATACATCTCTCCGCCTTTGATCAGCAGATAGATGCCGAATACAGGCAGCATCACGATCCCCAGTCCGCAGTTCAGCATATAGTTTGAACTGGATGTAAACCTGGCAATTTCTTTGCCAATCAGCGCATTGAATATGCTTTTCTGACTGACCGTTTTCTCTGTATATACCTTCTTCCCAAAGCTTCCTCCTGCAGCCGCGATCTTCAGGAAGCTTCTCTGCATCAAAGTCCAGAGCAGACCGGCAAGGATCGCCGTTCCCACAGTACAGATGCCTGCTGCAGCCCAGTCACCGGTTCCGATATTGCCAAACAGGTACAGCAGATAAGCATTCCCTTTGATATTCTCACCATAGGTTCCGGCATTTTCGAGGATCGCATTGATATAATCATTTACTTTGAAATAGAAGAAATAGTATCCGCCGATAAACGCAAGTGAAGCAAGTACTGTAATATAGCTTCTGCCTTTCAGACGCATACTGATCTTTGCAACGATCCAGCCCAGCATACACGACAGCATCAATATGATGACCGTTACGATCAGATAAAGCATGATCCCGCAGATCAGTTTTGCCGGTGTGAGTCCTGTCACGATCCAGTAAACGGCAAGCATCGGTATCAGTGCTGTTGAAGCATACATCGTTCCCAGCAGATAGACATTGATCAGACGGGCAGTCATGATCGTTCCTGTCGGGATCGGAAGGGATAACAGCAGATCATTATCCTTGGCCATGTACAGGCTGGAATAGGTATTAAACACACTTCCGAAAGCACCCAGGGCAACTGCAGTACCGCTCATAATCAGAAAATACAGCCATCCCATGCCCATCTCATTCAGAATACCGCAGAACGCGAATGCCATCATTGTAAACATTCCGCCAAGCACGCCGACTATGAGGAGAATGAATAACGTCAGATATGTCGCGATCTCCCCTTTTGAACGAATGGTGTTTTTCTTCGGATTGTATAAATAATTCCGGAACACCTCAGCGATCTGCTTTTTGACTAACACTTTCAGCATCGGTCAGTCCTCCAGTTCGAGGAATACTTCTTCCAGACTGTCATCGCCTTTGACTTCTTCCATAGAGCCCGTTCTGATGAGACGCCCCTGCTTGATGATCGCAACCTTATCACAGAGCTTTTCGGCCACTTCCAGTACATGTGTCGAAAAGAAGATCGCTCCGCCTGCATCACAGTGTTCACGCATCATTTCCTTCAGCAGATGGGAAGCTTTAGGGTCAAGACCGACAAAAGGTTCGTCCATCATAATCAGTTTCGGAGAATGGATCCATGCTGAGATCACAGCCAGCTTCTGCTTCATTCCATGGGAATATGCCGAAACAGGCTGAGCAAGGTCATTGGTCAGTTCAAACAGGTCTGCATACCGACGTATCTTCTCCTGACGTATATCGGCAGGGATTTCAAAGATATCCGCAATAAAGTTCAGATATCTGATCCCGCTCATATATTCATACAGATCAGGATTATCGGGAATATATGCCAGATCCTTCTTGCATTTTATCGGATTCTTTTTGATCGAACTGCCATTGATCATGATCTCTCCTTCATCAAACTGAAGGATGCCTGCACAACTTTTGAGCGTTGTTGTCTTACCGGCACCATTGTGTCCGATAAAGCCATAGATCTCACCGGGCTGTATATGCAGGGACAGATCGTCAACAGCAGTTTTATCTCCATAACGTTTTGTCAGATGTTCGATTTTCAGCATAATATGTTCTCCATCATTATTTTCTGTTAATTATTCAAGTTTTAGGGTTCAGGATCATTCCTGCGTATCATGATCATTTCTGTCCCTCTTCGGTATCGTTCTTGTTTTTACGAGCTGGGCATCTTCCAGTCTTTTCGCCATCTTTGAATACCTCTGCCCAAAACGATATGCTTCCCCGTTCCGGACACTGATCACGAGCTCATGATGAGAAAAAGTACCCCAGCATATTCTGATCTTTCTATTTTCCGGCGCATCAATATATGCTGTACCGGTTCCGTCACCGGACCAGAGGATGTTCTGTTCTTCGTCATAGATACGTATTTCATTCATTTCTTCAAACATATGGATCTCTGCCGGAGAATTCAGAATAAAGCCGCACTCAGGACAGACTCCGGCATCATCATTCATCACTGCACCGCATCGATAACATCTCATATTGATATTTCCTCTTCAGAGTATTTTTATTTCATTCGTTCAATTGTCTATACTGCAGCTGAAACAACATCAGTATACTTTCTGATCACAGCTTCAATGTTGTAAGAATACGGTTTGATTCATCGTTTACCATATACATCAGGCACCGTATATCCTGCAGAAATGCCTGCTGAATGCTTCGATCTGAGCGATCGCTTCACCGGTTTTTTCCGGTTCACGGTCACACAGATGGATCAATGCAGAGATCGGCGCAGTATATGAAAATGCGATCATATGGGGATCATCCTTGATGATCAGCCCCTTCTCCATCATCCCTTCGAATACATATGTAAACATTTCCGTCAAGCCAGTCAGGAAGTGCTTTGTTGCAAGTTCACATGCCCGTTTGTCACGGTACTGTTCAAGCGTAAGCACCTTGCGCGTCATAATGATCTTTTCATCATGGATGGTAACATTGACCATCTGCAATGTCATTTCAGTCAATCCTTCCAGTGAATCCGGTATAGGCGGAAGATGTTTCGCTGATCCGAAGCGTTTCCCGTAATAAGCGATCATCTCATCCAGCAAAGCATTCCATATCGCTTCCTTGCTGTCGTAATGCTTATACACCCCTGACTTGACGAGTCCCAGTGATGAACTCAGTTCGCGGATATTTGTTCCAGCGTACCCCTTCTGTGAAAACAGCTCTAATGCTGCAGAAAGTATTCTTTCCTTTGTATCGTTTGCCATGATCTTTTTATCTAGTGACCTTTCGTTCACAAATTATAATGAGTGAGTTATATCCTGTCAATATCATTGCAGTTCCGACAATCTGCATAAAAAAATGTCTCCGGGCATACACTCAGAGACAGATATTACGTATTCAGTATCAGATAAGCCATTTTTTATCTAGATGAACCTGTTTGAAACGCAAATAATGCATCAGCCGGAAAACGATAATCCAGGCTGCAGATATACCCTCTGAGCCAGTTATTTCCATCGAGATTACGGAGATACAGCCCTTTCGGGAAATCATCATTCTGCACAAGGATTTCTGTCAGTACTGTTACAGCCTGATCAGGTGCTTCATGCGTCCCGGTGAGAATGGAATTACTGCTTTGTGGCTGGTCCTTCCATGCCAAACGGAGAAACAGACCGGTATTTACAGGACATGGCTTCAGACCAGTTTCTGCGATCTTATCAAAAATCTCCGGTAAGGATGCTCCGTTTTTAAACCGATCTCATGCAGTGAAGTGATCACGATATGGACTGTTTCCGTCTGATCCGTCATAAAATCAGGATGGGAAAAATACTCTTCTGCATTATGATTGATCAGAACATCATTTTCATCGAGTATTCTTTTTATCTGATCTTTCTCAAAAGGCACAGGATCTAAAGTGAACTGTTTCATATGATTAACATAACATAGTTGTCCTGAATTCTGCTCTTTACATTCTCCATTCAGTCAATAAAAGACTGCCCGAAGACAGTCTCTTATTTCAAATGGGTTATTTACAGAGCGGATTATTTCTTGAAGTGTACAGGCATGCTGAATGCGGAGTTGCCTGCGATATCTGTAGCGAGAAGACGAGCCCACTTCATTCCCTTCGGGAAGTCGAAGGAGACTGTCTTTCTTCCATAGGATGTTGTGTCTTCCAGAGGAACGATCACACTGTTGACGTTCTCGCCGTCGGAGTATACCAGCTCAGCTTCTGTCAGCGGGAATGTCCAGCTGAATTCCGCTTCTGCATGGCCGTCTTCGATCGTGCTCTTTTCGATCAGAATCTCACCTGTAGAGTAGAAGTGTCTGCCCTGACGCAGAGCATCTACAAGCTCCTGCCAGTTCTCGGATGAAGGAATATGATCCAGTTCAACATATGTGCAGTTGATCATCGGATACTGTTCCCAGTCTTCTTCACATTCCTCTACCTTTGTATATGTATCGAGCTCACTCATCATATAGATGGGTCTGTCATACCAGTTGTTCAGATCGTTCCAGACTCTGTCTGTACGTCCGGAGAACATTGTCTTGACAGAGTTGTCTGCCGGCAGCATTCTCGCGCCGCAGCCGATCCATCTTTCGGATGTCTGCCAGTTCGTCTCTTTGGAGTCATACGGCAAACCATCGTTTGCCTTTGTATCAGGATGCGGCATCTGGATGAAGCAATCTTCCAGTTCGCACATTTTGATGACATCAGCAGCGCTCTTCAGATGGTAGTATGTTCTTCCATCAGGCAGCTTCTCAGCGAATTCCTGATCATCGTCTCTCCATCTGGAATACAGCATATGGTGGGAAGGCCATACCATGAAGTGGAACGGGATCAGCTGCTTTGCTTTATCCTTTCCCATAACAGCGATCTCTTCGCCTGTAACGAGCAGGAAGTCAGGTGTTGATACATATGTTGATTCAAGGTTATAGCGTTCAAGGTCAGCTTTTCTGCCTTCCTTGTTGTCGTCATTTCTGCCTTCAGCCCAGAAATCACACGGTGAGAAGATGTCGAATCCGACTTCTTTGAGAGCCAGTTCCCAAGGTCTCTGTTTACGGTAATCACGCGCAAACGCTGCCTGGGAAGCGATGTGCATATGGGATCCGAGTCTCTGATAGCCGTTAAGCTTTCTGAGATGGTCGTGATTCGTATACTTCATTGCCATGTTGCGGCAGGAATAGATACCTTCACTGTTGACGACCAGGAAGAAGTTCATATTCTGAACTGTACCGGGTTTTGCGTTGTAGAGCGGCCAGCGGACATTGAAGTGTTCCTGTTCCTTATTCTGACGTACACCGATCGCTACAGTCTTCCAGTCTTTGGAAAGAATGTAGTAATTATATCCGACGTTGTTTTCTGTCTGTCCGCCCCAGATGAATCTGTGCGGGTTAGGCATTACAGCAACAGCACCGTTAGCCTGCTGCAGTGTCAGAACACGGCCTCTCGCCTGTACTCTCTGTCTGTCACGGTCCGGTCCGCTGTTTGTACGCGGAGCAGGATTTTCGATGACTTCTCTCTTCTTGGGTGTTACATAGTAGAGCTTGTCTCTCTTAAACCCGTCGAAGCCGCCGTGATACAGATAGCATACACCGTCTTCTTCCGTAGAAGCGACTGCCTCTGCACGGATCAGGTTTGTTCCCTCAAAGAAGTTCAGGGCAAATCCGCCGGAGAATTTATGACATGTAAATCCATTGAATGTAACAGTCTGTCTGTTTCCGGACTGCTCATACTTGAATTCAGTTGTCTTGAAGGTGCTGTTGCCTTCGGAAACTTCGTTCTTGCGGCTCATCGGATCATCGGAATATGTATCCCACTGATAATCCAGTTCTTCACCGGGAGCCAGACCTTTTTCTCTCTGAGGGTTGATCTTTGTACGAACACCCGTAACGATCTTGAACTGAGGATGAAGCTTTTCAGCCAGGACTCTCTTTTCACCGTTTGTTTCGTAGCTGAGTTCAACAATGCACGGCTGTTCGTTGTCAATACCGACAACTGCCGTCCATTTCAGACCGTCTTCGCCGTTCCAGTTAATGACTTTGTTTTCCATAAATGCTATCCTTTCTGTTTAATTATTTGAATGCCGGGAACATATAGGATGTCCACAGGATCATTGTGACAAGCTTGAGAACCGCCGGGATAATACCCTGTTTGAACATGGACTTGAGATCGTAGCCGCCGGATTCCATGACCAGAGGCATGATCGGAGTCGCTGTCGGGAAGAACCAGGCGATCAGTGACGCATTCTGAATTGCGAGCATCAGACCTTTTGCGCTGCAGCCCAGTACTTCGCAGGTCATGATAGCGATCGGGAAGAAGAGGTTTGCTGTTGCGCCGTTGTTCATGAACTGTGTCAGGATAATAACGATGAGGCAGAACATGAAGTACAGTACAAATGTGTTCGGATGATCACCAAGCATAGCAGCGATCTTCTGACCGATGAACATGCCTGTTCCTGTCTGAACGAATGCTTCACTCATGACATATGCGCCTACCAGCAGCATCATCAGTGAGATCGGGATCGCGTCATGAGATTCTTTGACTGTATTGACACCTGTGAAGTACATCAGGACAGCACATGCTGTGGTGATCTCCCACTGGGCAAGACCGATCTTGTCTGCTGAGATCAGAAGAGCTGTCATGACGATGAAGATCACGATCGCCATCTTATCCTGGAACGGTGTCAATTCACGGGCTGCTTTTCTCTGCTTCATGTTGAGGCCTTTGATCTCAACAGGCGGAGTTTCAGGTGAGAGCTTCATGCTGAAGAATACGAAGTACAGCAGCATCAGTACGCAGATCGGTGCACGAGCGATAAACGGATCCCAAACGCCGAATGAATCGCCGAATGTGTAGCCTGCGCTCTCGAGGAAGCCGTTCAGTCTGACATAAGCGACTGCACCGGAACCCAGAGGGATCGATGTCTGGTCTGACAGCATCAATGCAGCCAGCGGGAACATTGCTTTGGAAGGACTCTTTCCGAACTTTTCACAAACTTCGAGGATCAGAGGATAAACGATAGCGAGACGTGTCAGGGCAGCTCCGAGGATGAGACCCATGAAGAACAGAATGACCATGAAGATCGCGATGCACTTTTCAAAGCTTCCGCCGGAAACCTTGTAAAGGACGTTGCCGATGTTCTTGATCAGTTTTGTTTTACTGAAGCCCGCTGCTACCATCATCAGGCCAGGCATCATAATGATATTCTGGTCTGCGAACTTAGCGAGTGCTGTCTTAGGATCAACGCATCCTGTCAAAACGAGCAGCAGGACGATGAACATGGCGATTCCGCCGAAGCTGTACTTGGTAAAGCCAAGCATACCCAGCATGATCAGCCATATGACGATGTTGATAATGATTAAGTTAGTCATATTGGATTCCCTTTCTCCTTCTTTCCGTCAGAAGAACTGCTGTTCTGTCTCCCCGTGACATCCCCTCAATTTCTTCTCCGGATCTCCTTGTACCCAAAAGATAGCAGAGGCTTAAGGAATCACAAATCTCGATTATTTATCGTTCAAAAGTCACTTCATGTCATGATATAAAACATAAAAAGTGCTTTATTTAAGCCGTTTTTCAATGTTTTTTCTCATATTTTCCGTTTTTCTTAAAAACATGTGTCTCAGCGTTTTTCATCAAATGTAAGCGTTATCAGTTATGAATCATAAATAAAAGAAGTGTACCGGACCGTGTATTGTTCAGAAATATATGGCGTATATAGAAAAAGACCGCCGTGATCGTTCATGATCCGTGTGGTCTTATCTTATAAATTCAGCTGAAGAAGTTATTTGATCTCTTCTTTCAGGCTCTTGGAAGCTTTGAATCCCGGCAGTTTGGATGAAGGGATTTCAATGGATTCCTTTGTCTGAGGGTTGATTCCGATTCTGGAAGCGCGTGTCTTAACTTCGAATTTTCCGAAACCTGTGATCTCGACTTTGCCGCCTTCTTTCAGAGTATCTGTAATTGTATCAAAAACCAGTTCAACGATTTCTGCTGCTTCTTTCTTTGTAAGGTCATGCTTTTCAGCAATAATTTCAGCAATGCCCTTTTTGTTCAATGTTTCCATAATTTAACCTCCGTGACCACTATCATACAGTAAACATCTTATGCATTCAATACTTGAAAATTGAATATCAATCAGTACTTTCTGCTTTTGATTTCAACTGCTGAATTATATCTTTTAAATCAATTTCAGTCAAATCTTTTACACCGGAAGCGTTTTTGTGTCCGCCGCCGTTAAAATGTTCTGCAATATCATTCACAGATACATGTTTGGAACGGAGAGATCCATCATAGATCCCTTTTACACTGATACGCTCCGTAAAGACGCACCATACTTCCAGTTCGGAAATATGACCGATCTCATCGATATAATTCCTTGCCTCTGAACCCTTCAGGTGGAATCGGTTCAGTTCATCCTGAGAAAGGATGACATATCCCATATTCCTGTGTTCTGTAAAACGCACAGCAGAACGCAGATAGCTTGCAAATTCAAATTCACTGATCGTACGGTCAAACAGTTCCCTGTTGAGTTCCGGGATTGAAAATTCATGTTCTGCCAGTACAGCAGCCATTTTCAGTGTATGAGCTGTTGTATTGCTTGTTCTGAAGCACAATGTATCAGTCAAAATACCTGCATAGAAATACCTGGCTGTGACGGCGCTGACCGGATGGCCTGTACCTGTCAGAAGTTCAGTCAGGATCTCACATGTCGCTGCAGAGCTGTCAAATACCATCTGAACATCGCCAAACGGTTCCCTGTTGGGATGATGATCGATCTTGATGACTTTAGAGGCACTCATCGCTCTTTCATCATCGATCCTTGCAGTATTGGCTGTATCAAGCACGATGGCTAAACTGTTTCTGATCGTCTCATCACTGACTTCGTCCGTTTCCGGCCAGTGCCCCTGCGTGCATTTTTCACGTCCCAGCGCATAAACCTGCTTTTCAGGCCAGTTTTCTTTCAGCCAGTTGAATAATCCGAACTGCGAGCCGACAGCATCACAGTCCGGATGTACATGACGATAGATTGTAATAATATCTGCTGCCTCAATTTCCTGAAGCAGCAGATCGGAAAAGTTCATTACAGGCCCAGGAGTCTGC
Source organism: Solobacterium sp. (assembly GCA_024693325.1). Classification (GTDB taxonomy): domain Bacteria; phylum Bacillota_I; class Bacilli_A; order Erysipelotrichales; family Erysipelotrichaceae; genus Bulleidia. The sequence goes on along the minus strand of JAILLA010000100.1, from coordinate 40,432 downwards.
AGGTATCGCGGGCAATAACGAGTTCTTCGTTTGTCGGGATGACGTATACAGCAACCTTGGAATCCGGCTTGGAAATCAGGCATTCCTTACCATGGATCTGCATGTTCAGATCATAGTCGATGCTGAGGCCCATACCTTCTTCGATGTGCTTCAGGATACGTTCACGTGTGTGTGCGTCGTTTTCACCAAGGCCGGCTGTAAATACGAGCGCGTCTGTATGACCCAGCTGCATGTAGTAGCCGCCGATCACGTTGACAGCACGGTTGCGGTAGAGCTCGACTGTCAGCTTAGCGCGTTCATTGCCTTCTTCCAGAGCAGCCTGGATGTCACGAGCGTCTGAGGAGATGCCGGATACGCCGAGCATACCGGATCTCTTGTTCAGGAATGTATCCATTTCATCAGGTGTGCATTCCAGTCTCTTCATCATGTAGAATACAACGGTCGGGTCGATATCGCCGCTTCTTGTACCCATCATAACGCCGCCCAGCGGTGTCAGACCCATAGATGTGTTGATGCACTTGCCGTTTCTGATCGCAGTTACGGAAGCACCGTTGCCAAGATGGCATGTGATCATGTTCAGTGTGTTGACATCCTTGCCCATCAGTTCAGCAGCTCTTCTGTTGACATACCAGTGGGATGTACCGTGAGCGCCGTATCTGCGGATCTTATACTGTGTATACCAGTCATAAGGTACCGGGAAGAGATAGGATTCAGGACCCATCGTCTGATGGAACGCTGTGTCGAAGACAAATACATGTCCGATCTTCGGAAGTGCTTTTACAAATGCTTTGTAGCATACGAGATGCGCGTGATTGTGAAGCGGAGCCAATTCACAGAGTTCGTCAACTTTTTCTACTACATCAGGTGTTACGACTACGGACTGATCAAAATACGGTCCGCCCTGGACGATACGGTGACCAGCACCCTGGATCTCATCCAGGCTTTCAACGACTTTCCAGTCGATCAGTGCTTTCAGCAGTACATCGACTGCTCTCTGATGATCAGGAAGCGGCAGCTGTTCTGTATGCTTTTCGCCGTTTACCTTGATCGTAAATGCGCCCATGTCCTGGCCAATACGTTCTGCCTGACCTGATGTCAGTACAGTCTCACTCGGCATGTCAAAGAGCTGAAACTTTAATGATGATGAACCGGAATTAACAGATATAACCTTACTCATATAGACCTCCTTCTGACTCCGTATTCAAACACTGATCCAGCAGATCATGGATCTGCTGATCATCTGTTAGCAATTTAATTTTATCATACAGCTTGATACGCAACTCATAATTTTTCACAAGTCCGAGCTTTTCCTCGTATTTCACCAGCTCATCCCGGCTTCTGCGGACAGTATCATACACCGCTGCGCGTGATACGTTCATGATCTCCGAGATCTCCTGCAGGGACAGATCTTCACAATAATAGTACGTGCAGATCTCAAGCTGTTTTTCCGTGAGCAGCGTGTCGTAGAAATCGAGCAGGCTGTTCATCATGAATTTATCATCGGACATTTTCAATGCCCTGGGAAATACTGTACAGGTAGGAATCAAGATCGAACGGTCTCAGATCAGAGGGCTTTTCTCCCAGTCCGATGTATCTGACCGGCAGATGCAGCTCATGCTTGATCGCGATGATGATGCCGCCTTTTGCAGTACCGTCCATCTTAGTCAGGATGATCCCTGTCAGGTTTGTAGCCTCATTGAATATCTTTGCCTGGGACAGACCGTTCTGGCCCGTTGTCGCATCCAGTACCAGCCAGGTATTGTGCGGCGCGCCTTCGATCTCTTTGCCGCAGACACGGTTCATTTTGGAAAGCTCAGCCATCAGGCCTGCCTTGTTCTGCAGTCTGCCCGCTGTATCACACAGCAGGATATCGATGTTATTTTCCTTTGCGTAACGGCATCCGTCTACGATCGCCGCACTGGGATCGCCGTTTTCAATACCTTTGATGCACGGAACGTCCAGACGTTCACCCCATTCGGCCAGCTGTCCGATCGCTCCGGCACGGAATGTATCTGCCGCAACAAATGCGACGGACTTGCCTTGCTTTTTATACATATGGGCAAGTTTGGCAGCCGTTGTAGTCTTGCCTGATCCGTTGACGCCTTCCAGAAGGATGACCGTCGGTCCTTCCTCAGCAAATACAGGTTCCGTATCGGGATATTCCTCATAGATCTTCTTCATCGTTTCAATGAGGAAGTTCATACACCAGGGGAACGGGATCTTGCCGTACTCCTGCCCTTTTTTCCTGAGTTCTTCACAGATCAGGTCAGCAGTATCGATGCCTACATCGCTCTCAAGCAGTACGATCGTCAGTTCTTCAAGAAAATCTTCATCGATATAGCCTTTGTATTTATACTGCATCTGCTGAAGCTGATCGCCGAATTTATTCTTGGACTTGGCGAATCCGCTCAGGTACACAGCTCTGTCGTCTTTTTTCTGAAATTTCGCTTTCAGGGTATCCAGAAAACTCATGAAACAGCCTCCTCACTTTCCTGTGCCATGCTCATGGCATCCTTCAGTTCTACCTTCAGCATCTGGCTGACGCCCTGATGCTGCATGGTAACGCCATACAGTACATCCGTATTCTGCATGGTACCGGGTCTGTGCGTAACAACGATGAACTGCGTACGGTCTGTATAGTTATGCAGATACTGTGCAAAGCGTTCAACATTGCTCTGGTCAAGCGCCGCCTCGACTTCATCAAGGATGACCAGCGGTACCGGCTTGACTTTCAGGATGGCAAACAGTACGCACAGAGCGATCAGTGACTTCTCACCGCCCGAGAACAGCATGTTGTTCTGAACTGCTTTTCCCGGAGGCTGAGCGTCGATATCAATGCCGGTATTCAGGATGTCGGAAGGATCTTCCAGGATAAGCTTTGCCTTTCCGCCGCCGTAAAGGTTCCTGAATATGTCATTGAATTCCGTATTGATCTTGTCAAACATCGTTTTGAACTGGCGGATCATGACCCTGTCCATCTCATCGATGGCTGCCAGGATCTTGTCCCTGCTCTGGGTCAGTTCTTCAATGGACTTCTTGAGCATTTCATAACGCTCATTCACTTCATTGTACTCTTCCGGCGCATTCATGTTGATGTTGCCAAGACGTTCGATATCCGATCTCAGCTGCAGTACTTCTTCACGTGCGTTTTCCACCTGAAGGTCACTGACCTTGGTGGCAGCGAATTCATATGTCAGCTGATATTCCGATACAAGCCTGTTCAGCGCGTTTTCGATCTTTGTTTCGATCTTGCCCTGATCGATCCTGATCTGGGAAGAAGAATCCTGATAACGCTGCATATCCTTGCGTGTCTGACGCAGCTGCATTTCTTTTCTGTCTGTTTCCTGGGACAGCTGGATCCTCTGTTCACGCTTGGTCCTGATCGATGAAGTGATCTCGTCACGTCTCGAATAAGCCGCATTCAGCCTGGATACCATTTCATCTGCTTCAGGCAGGTCTTCTTCGGTATTTTCGGTTCCGTCCGGTGTCAGCAGTGCCAGATCGTTCCTCAGTTTTTCATACTTTGCCTGCTTCGCGTCAACGACAGGTTCAAGTGAAGCAGCGGAAATACGGTGCTGCTGGAGACGGCTCGTGATCTCGCTCTTCTGCATATCAGCCTGCTGGACCTGCTTCCTGAGCAGCTCTGTCCTGGCTGTCTGCGTATCGATCTTCTGATTGACTTCATCTGCTTCTTTCTGAGCAGTGACGATCGTCGTGCTGCGGCGTGTCTTACCGCCGGTCATGGAACCGCCGCGGTGGATGACTTCACCGTCCAGCGTAACGATCTTGTACTGGCGGCCTGTCAGGGATGACAGTTCATTGCCGCTTTCCATATCTTCGACGACCATGACATTTCTCAAAAGCGATGCCGCTACAGGTTCAAACTTCGGATCATACTCGGCAAAATCACTGGCAGGACCTCTGTAACCCGGTGTATTCTGGGCAATGACCGCAGCGTCCTTGGAGATCCATCTTGGCTGGCATACAGTCAGCGGAAGGAATGTCGCACGTCCGCTCTGGTTTCTTGTTAGGAACCTGATCGCGTCTCTTGCACACGCTTCATCCGTTGTAACGATGTTGTACATCGCGCCGCCGAGCGCTTCCGACAATGCTTCTTCATAACCGGGCTTTGCCTTGATCACCTGACCGATCACACCGAGGATGCCTTTCAGGGCATTGCGGTTGTCCATGATGGACTTGGCACCGCCCTGTCTTGTTGAACTGAGCGGATCCTTCAGCATATTGTCCAGATAGACCTTCTGGTTCTGCAGATTGCGCAGGATACCCGCGCTCTGTTCATACTCATTGTTCAGGTCAAACTGTTTCTGAGCAATCTGTGTCAGACGTTCCTTATCAAGATCGATCTCACGGTTGATCGCATCAAGTCTGTTCTTACGGTCTTCGTACTCTTCCTTGGCAGAAGCCAGCAGACCTCTTGTTTCCTTAGCCTTCTGTTCCCTGCTTCCGGTCTCGATAATGTACTTACGGCGCTCATCCATTTCTGTCTTACGCGCTTCCAGTGCCGAAATGGAATCGATGTTGTGCATCAGTTCTTCCTGCAGAGCGGAGATCTCACGTTCCAGCTGGGCGTTCTGTTTACGCTCATCCTGGATCTTCATCTCACCGATCTGGATCGTCGTCGCACACATCTGCGCTTTTGTTTCAATATCAAAGAGTGCTTTTCTGCATTCTTCGAGTTTATCATTCAATTCCTGAATATCCTGTACCAGAACAGTGATCTCGATCTCTTCCAGACGTTTTTTCTTCTCACGGTAGATCTCAGCCTTATGTGCCTGACGCTTCAGCGGGGATACCTGCTTTTCAAGTTCGTTCAGGATATCCGTGCTGCGTTCAAGGTTCAGCCTTGTCCTCTCCAGTCTGTTCAAAGATTCAAGTTTTCTCTTCTTATACTTTGCAACACCGGCAGCTTCTTCAAAGATACCTCTTCTGTCCTTCGGCTTGCTTTCAGCAAACGTAATGACATTGCCCTGTGAAATGATGCTCAGTGAGTCCTTGCCCAGACCTGTATCCAGGAAGAGTTCTACGACATCTTTCAGACGCACGGGATTCCGGTTGATCAGATACTGCGCGTCTCCTGAATCACGGTAAAGTCTTCTGGTCACTTCCAGTTCATCATTCTGTGAGTTGAGGATATGATTGGAATTATCAAAAACAAGAGTGACTTCAGCCATGTTGAGCTGACGGCGGTCTGCGCTGCCGGAAAAAATGACGTCATTCATCTTTTCGCCGCGCATCTGCCTCGCACTCTGTTCACCAAGCACCCACCTGACCGAGTCGGAAATGTTGGATTTTCCGCATCCGTTCGGTCCTACGATTCCGGTGATCGGATATTCAAAGGATATGACAGTTTTATCTGCAAAGGATTTGAATCCCTGCATTTCAATCCGCTTTAAAAACATCTTATCTCCTTTTGATACCTCGAACATTATAACAAAAAGGGACCCTGCTGTGAACAAAACAGGTCCCTCAATCGATGTTTATAATTTGTTTAGTCTTCCCGAACGGATGATCCTTACACGCTCCGGATGTCTGATCTCTTTCCTCAGCAGTTCCTGTATACGTGCATCGTCAAAATGCCATGTGTTGAGATATACCGAACTGATCCCGCAGGCATCGGCTGCCTTGATATCACTGCAGATATCATTGCCGACCATGACCGTCCGTTCCGGGTCCATGTCATGATCATTGATCATGTCCATCAGGAACCGGGGTTCGGGTTTTCTCATATGATAATCGGAAGACATCCGTATTTCATCAAAGTACCGGGTCAGATCCATTTCTTCGATCTCCGGCGCGGTAAATTCATGCTCGGCATTCGTCAGCATATATACTCTTTTTCCTTCATCACGCAGACGCTGCAGCACAGCATGCGTATCATGATAGTTTCTCAAGCGGACCCTGCTTTTCAGGCGGAACTGACGCATCGTTTCAATGATCCAGGCATCTGTGACACTGCTTCCGATCACGCGTCCCGGTGCTTCTTCATGAAGTCTTCTGAATACGATCCTCAGATCAGGCTCGGGATAACTGACGCCAAGCGTATCCATCAGTTTCTGTTCTTCCTCTTTGATCATCCTGCGGTAAGCTGTCTGCATTTCAGCAGGTTTCCATATCGCCCCCGCTTCTGCATAGCGGGAAGCAGTCATCTTCCAGAGACCGGGCTTTGTCTGATCTGTCCTGACACTGACAAGCGTTGCGTACAGATCGAAAATATAGTTATCGAACATGACGATCCTCCGTAATCAAACAATATCAGAGAAATGAAAAGAAAGCATCACGCAGATGCTTTCAGGAGCTTATTTCTTTTCTTTCAGGATCTCAACGATCTCTTCCAGAGCCAGCAGCTCGTCGCTCTTCTTGGGAGCTTCCGGAGCAGGAGCCGGTTCAGGCTTCTTGAGCTTGTTGACCGCCTTGACGATCATGAAGATGCAGAATGCCACGATCACGAAGTCAACGACATTCTGGATGAACTGTCCGTAGTTCAGATATACATTTGCTTCGACGTCACCCTTATCGATCAGCAGGAGCTTCAGGCCTGTGAAATCTCCGATACGGAAAATCGCAGCGATCAGCGGCATCAGGATATCGTTGACCAATGAGCTTACGATCTTTCCGAACGCAGCGCCGATCATCATGCCTACAGCAAGATCCATGACATTTCCCTTGAGCGCAAATGCTTTAAATTCGTTGATAAAGTTCTTCATATGCTTCCTCCTTAATTGCCTGTCTGTCCCCTGAAGTTTCGTTTGTAAAGATCAGACAGCTTCCGGTACAGAACGGATTGTCGGATGTGTACGCTTCCTGTTCCAGTATCTCAAGCAGAGATCCTTCACGGCGGAGCGTGAATACGTTTCCGTGAATATCACGCAGCTGTTTTGTTCCATCCGGTATCCGGATCCCTTCTTTGATATACATCAGTACTCTCCGTCCATAGACAAGACGGTATGTACACGGAACAAAGCCATTGCGGTCTTCGAACGCTTCCAGCATCTTTCCAATCTGCAGATTCTGTACTTCTGTGCTTAATATTACACCTGTTATACCCGGTTGTGAAAGCAAATAATCTAGTGCGTAGCTGTTGCAGCAGTTCATCGTATACCCGGCAATGGCATTCTCCTTGGGATGCGCAAGGTCGGATACGGATGACAGAATGGTCCATGACAGCGGTTCTGTTCCTTCATCATGTTCATTGACAGGGCTTCTGAGTTGGTAATGCTGTTGATCGGGAACAGCCGTTTTCCTGCATACGGATACTTCCCTTTCATAGACAGGTTCATCTGCTTCATCAGATATACTCAGCAGCAGCGGATGTTCACTTTCCTTCTGTACAACGTTCCACTGATACGGTTTTCTGCCTGCCCGGTCATATCTGTGCGCTCTTGCATCATTCATTGCCGCAAGCAGCTGTCTTCTTGTTTCATTGATCACAGATACCGGAAGGAATACATTGCCGACAGACCGGCTGCCGAATGAAGCGGCATACGGTTCATCCGAGATCTTTGCCAGAGCAGCTTCAATGCGTTCTTCCGTCAACGCTGCTTTTTTCGCTTCTTCACAGAGCATTTCGCTTTCCGCATATACACTGTGTCCTTCCTGATCTTCCGCGTACAGCCTGAGCGGCTGACCGGGCTGGGCATCATAGCCGATCACGATCGGGATACGCCTGATAGTACCGGCGATCATCCTGTCGATCTCGTCTATCAGCAATGCATCGCTGGTCTTGTGCAGCGGCTGACCCTTGCGCGGCGCAGGTTTGCTTCTGCAGTCAAGCCAGACCGTATCACCTTTTCCTGCACTGTTGACCAGTTTCCCGTTTTTCTCGATCCTGACTGCCGTCAATCCGGTATCAGCAGGTGTATTCAGAATACGCAGACCATCATGCTGGTTAAGGGTATCGGACAGCTTGACGCATACCTTACCGTTTTTATAATCGACCACCCTGCCGATCTCCAGTCCCTGATGGTTCGGTCTATAGGGATTCATGCGGTCTTTCACACCGGCATGGAAGATATGTCCTTCCGTAAATCCCCTGTGGAACATCAGTTCCATCTGTTTGAGGCGTTCAGGGCTGACATGATATTCTCTGCCCTCATACCAGGCATCGATCGCCTCACGGAATGTTTTTGTGACGATATATACATATTCCGGACGTTTCATGCGTCCTTCGATCTTCAGGCTCTTGACACCGGCATTCAGCAGTTCAGGCAGTCTGTCGAGCGTATTGAGATCCTTCGGGCTGAGCAGGTAATCGCCGTCTTTGTTTTTTCCTTCCGGCATATCGTCCGCGAAATACTTCAGACGGCACAGCTGTGCGCACATGCCGCGGTTGCCTGATCTGTTTTTCAGTGAAGCCGACATCAGACACTGACCGCTGTAGCTGATGCACAGCGCACCGTATACAAACACTTCAATGTCGATGTCTTCTTTGCAGCATTCTTCAATGATCTCAAGCGGTGTCTCTCTTGCAAGCACCGCGCGCTCCGCACCCATCTCCTTTACGTAACGCACTCCTGCGGGATTGTGGATATGCATCTGGGTAGAACAGTGCACGCCCAGATCCGGAAAACACTGTCTCAGATAATGAAACAGGCCCAGATCCTGTACAAGCAGCGCATCTACATCATGGTCATAGAGGAACTGCACTTCTTTGACGGCATTTTCGAATTCTGTTTCAAACAGAAGTGTATTCAGGGTTACATAGACCGACACACCTCTGATGTGGCAGTAGCGTACAGCTTCGATCATCTCATCATGATCAAAGTTTCCGGCAAACGCGCGTGCCGAAAACAATGTACCGCCAAGATACACTGCATTGCATCCGGCAGCGACTGCCGCCTTCAGAGCTTCCATATTGCCGGCCGGAGCCAGCAGTTCTATTTCTTTTCGTTTCATCATAGTCGTTTTCTTTATGCAGCATCCTTATTGGAGCCCATATATTCCTGCGCAAGACCGCCTTCCGATGTCTCCTTAAGGGCGATCGGTATCATCTTGCCGGTAGCGTTCATCGTATCCGTGACCATATCAAATGAGATCATATGACGCTTGATCATGGACATTGCACGTGACAGCAGAGCAGCATCCTGTGCCCTTAATACACCTACTGCGTTGCGTTCAATGCACGGGATCATGACATATCCCATGACCGGGTCACATGTCAGTCCCAGGTTGTGTTCCATGCCGATCTCAGCAGCATATTCGATCTGGTCGATCGTCTGGCCGTCCAGGAAAGCAAAGGCTGCCGAAGCCATGGAAACGGCTGTACCGACTTCTGCCTGGCATCCGCCGACCGCGCCGGATATCGTAGCGTTGCTTTTAACAAGATTCCCGAACAGTCCGCCGACAGCAAGCGCGTCAGCCAGCCTGTCCTCGGAGATCTTCAGGTTCTTATAGGAGTAATAGATCATGGACGCGATTACACCGCAGGCACCGAGGGTCGGAGCCGTTACGACAGTGCACCCGTCTGCATTTTCTTCATTAGCGGCATAAGCATAAGCCATCAGAAGCAGACGCTTCCGTTCATCACCATCAGCAGCGATCGCCGCAGCATACAGCTCATGCGCGCTGCGTTTGATCCTGAGCTGACCCGGAAGATAGCCGTGCTTTGATAGACCGCTCTGTACACACTTAATTTCTGCATGAACGATATGCTTCAGATATTCCTTCAGGCCGGGTTCATGGGTGTATTCGTATTCCTGGATGCTCAGATGTTCATTTTTCAGCACTTCCAGCACTTCAGCAAAGCTTTTCTCACTGTATACTTCATCGTTATAGGAAACAGGGAATTCCTTGATCCGGATACTGCCGCCCCCGATCGAGAATACAGTCCATAAATGTATCGTTTCTTTCTGGTCGTTCAAGGCCTCCAGATAAAATCCGTTCGGGAACTCCTCTTCCCAGTCCAGGCAGAAGATCACTTCCGTTTCACCGGGCAGTGTCTCTTTGATGACCGTATCTGTTCCGTGTCCTTTTCCGGTCAGCGAAAGTGATCCGTACAGACGGACCCTGTAATACGGAAAAGCACCGAATTGCTTTACAAACAGCAAGCAGGCACGCTCCGGTGCCAGTGTATGCGATGAACTCGGTCCCTTGCCGATCTTATATAGTTCTCTGATTGCCTGCATATTGATTCAGATTCCTCAAAAGGAACGCCTCCAGACCTTCACGGTCATTGATCCTGCCGCTTTTGATGCCCTGTTCCAGATCAGCGAGTTCACTGATCATCGTAAGAATTTCAAATGAAGAACGTCCATGTGCCGACCTGATATCCAGGTCCGGATATTTTCTTCCGGTCTTTGCGGAGATCTGGGGATCGGTATATCCGCACTCACGCAGACGGACTGCATTATAGACTGCTCTCAGCCTGTATGCCAGCATCATGACAAGATTCTGATATGTGTTCCGCGCGATCTCAGTCATTTCATATACGCTGCGGAATGTCTGTGCGGTATTGCCCGAGAGGAAGCCATCAGCCATCTTCCAGACATTCACTTCCTGGTTCACCGGTACAAGATGTTCGATATCTGTCAGGGTAAGGTTCTTTTCACCGTACAGAAGGATCTTATCCATTGCCTGGTAGAACTGTGTCGCGCTTCCGTTGATGCGCAGGTTCAGTTCTTTTCTGGCTTCGGCATCCATTCTGATCCCTTTTCTCGCAAGATCCTGGTTGATCCATTTTTCCAGTTCCTGAGGTGAAGGATTGCCATAATGCAGATGCTTGACACGCCCCTGTTTGATCCAGGGATCAAGGACCTTGAATTCCTTTGTACGTTTATCCGCGTCAAAGCCGAAGCAGTAAAAGATCAGGTCGCAGTCAGGATTATAGTGGCTGATATAGTTATCGAGCATCTCCGCATGATCCGGCACTGTACTTTTCTTTTTCCGCTTTCCCGCGGGTTTCTCGGTACCGCGCTTAACGGACGGATTCAGGAAATACGGATCCTGTATCAGTACGATCCTGTGTTCACTGAACAATGAAACTGTACTGCAGTGCATCAGTGCATTTGACAGTGAAAAATCCTTTACCGATCCGTCGATCGTCATAATATTTTCAGGAAGTACATCATCCCGGTTCAGAAGTTCATGTTTTTTTCCGGAAAGATGATATGTTTCCGTACCATCAAGTAAATAAATCATGAAATCATTATATCAATTTTTATCCCTCCATGATGACAACAGCGCAAATTTACCTGAAGCCGTTACAAGCAGATTGCATACAGGCAGGCATACGATGGTAATATCCCCTTCTTCCCGTGTATTCAGATACGGGATATGCCGCTGAAGCAGACGCTGAAGTGTCTGTTCACTCGGGTGATGATACATTTTATAGGCTCCAGCACTGATCACGGCAAGATCAGGCTTCAGCTGATCCAGGAGTTCCTCCGAGGAACCTGTGGAGCTGCCATGATGCGATACCTTCAGGATATCTGCCGTCAGATTCCCGTAGTCCCTGACAACTGCTTTCTCGGTGACCTCATCCGCATCCCCTGTCATCAGATAGGACAGTCCGTTCAGTTCAAAATAGATCACCAGAGAGCTCTGGTTTTCATCATCGTTTGAGATCCTGTTCAGATCAGCGAACCGCACATTTCCGCAGATAACTTCATCAAAATGGCGGGTAATGACCTGATCTGTATGGTAATTCCGGACAATATGATCCCGGTTTCCGCTGTGGTCCAGGTCGGAATGGGTGATGAACAAAGTATGTATCTTACGGATCGATTTCGCCTGCAGGATCGTATCCAGCTCATCACTGTAGGAAGGCTTGCCGGTATCGATCAGGATGTTATGTGTATTCAGGGGCATCCTGATCAGGATACTGTCGCCCTGTCCGACATTGATAAACGTCACTTCAGCAAACGGATGCAGCAGTCCGCATGCTAGACACACCCATAACAATACCGGCCGCAGCCGTACATAGTGATCTGATCTTCTGAGGGATGCGAGCAGCAGCAGGAAAAACGGCAGTCCCGTTCCGAGCAGGCTTCCCCTGATATCAGAGATCCTGATACATGACAATGCACTGTCGATCAACCTGACACAGCCTGCCAGAGGCAGAAACGGCATGAATACTGTGATAAATGCGGCACACCAGAGAAAACCGCATACAAGCCTCAGAAACCTGTACAGCAGGATCTCTGCCGGATTGACCTTTCTGTAGAGAACCGACTGCAGCAGTGACGTGTACCAGAGCGTGTCAGCTTTTCCTTCTTTCCCTTCAAATGAAACAAGGCGGAACATCACAGGAAACAGGAATGAAGCAGATGTCACACAGTATGGCTTCAGGATCATGATCACCAGCAATGCCATGCCAAGTCTCTGATCATCCCTGCCATGTCCTGTGCAGATCAGGTCAAATACGATCCTGACGATCAGGATGACCGGGAAATGAAAGACCAATGCTGTTATCATCGTGATCAAACGGATGATCTTTTTCCGCTGTTCCGGGTCACAGAACCTTTTCAGGACAGCACTGATAAAAGCGATCATTCCGGACAATGAGAAACCTGTATCATTCAGCCAACCGGACAGTCCGTCCTCATCCGACCGGATACCGAATATGATCCTGTTCAGGATCAATGCCTGTTCTTCATCCATTTCACTGATCCTTTTCTGAAGCCGGCCGCGTATGCTCCGGGATGCTTTCAGTTCCATGGGATCACAATCGGTATACCAATAGATGCCGCGGGCTGAACAATATTCCAGGAAATCAAACCCGTAAAAGCTGATATGAGATGAGATCTGCCTGAATTCGCCGTCTACCGAAACAACAGAATCCAGAACAGGCGTTTCTTTCGAATATACCAGTACTTTGGTCCTTTCGTTCTGAACGACGATATAGGAACTGTGTACTTCCGTTACCCTGCCGCAGCTGATCTCAGGGATACTCTTTTGGTATAAAGGTATACAGAACGTCAACAATAACAGTGTTATCAATACAAATGAACTGTCGTGTGTACGTTCATACCATACACATCCCAATAAGAACGCGGCCAGTACCGATATATGACGGCAGAAAGTCAGGTAAACAAATACAATAAATGCCGCAAATAAGGCATGTTCCCTGACCGTTTTCACAGGATGATCAGATCCCTGATCTTCTCCAGCTTAGCCGGACCGATCCCTTTGACATTTGTCAGTTCATCGATCGAACGGAACAGGCCGTTTGATTCCCGGTACTCTATGATCTTCTGCGCCGTACTCTTTCCGATGCCCGGCAGGACGCAAAGCTGTTCCAGAGAAGCGGTATTGATCGAAACTTTTGAGATCACCGCATCCGACTTCCCCGGTATATTCAGCACATCATGGTCTTTCAGGATGGTCTGAGGGTTCAGTGCTCCCGTATCTGCGTCATCCAGGAGTCCCGCCTCTTCCAGTGCGTCACCGACACTGGAATACAGCGGCAGTTCCATTTCTCCGGGTGATTCCACTTCACCGTTCACCGTGATCCTGATCGTGTCTTTTTTCAGATCATATATATGATATGGCCGGATCCCCGCCCAGCCTGCCGTGAACAGCAGGACAATAAAAATAAGCAGTGGTTTCATGGGATAAACCTCCTGCTTATCATTTACGTCAGATTCTGATGATTTCCGCTTATTTCAGGTTGAGGATCTCAACTTCATAAGGGATTTTAGCCGGGATCTCAACGATACTGCCGACTGACTTCTCCAGGATCGCCTGGGCAAGCGGTGTCTCGTTGGAAAGCTTTCCGTTGAGCGGATCTGCTTCTGTTGAACCGACGATACGGAATGTCTGTTCTTCCTTTGTGTCAAGGAACAGCAGTGTAACTTCCGAACCGATATGTACAGTCTTGGAACCTGTCTTGGCTGTTGTATCGATCAGCTCATAATGCTGAAGCATATTTTCAAGCTGAAGGATCCTGGATTCGACCTGAGCCTGCATATCTCTGGCAGCATCATAGTCAGCATTTTCGGAAAGGTCACCGAGTGCGCGTGCTTCCTTCAGTTCTGCCTTTACTTCTTCTCTGACAACGTGGACAAGATGCTCATATTCGTCCTGCAGTTTTTTCAAACCTTCTTCGGTTACATAAATTTTCTCTTCTGCCATGTTTTAACTCCTTTTTTGCCCGAACATTATAACATTGTGTGATGTATGATGCTACTGATTTTTGTAACCAGCAGATCGATCGCCACCTGATTTGAACCGCCTTCCGGGATAATGATATCCGCATAGCGTTTGCTGGGCTCGATGAACTGTTCATGCATCACACGTACCGTACTGACATACTGGTTGACGACGGAATCGACTGTCCTGCCGCGTTCATTGACATCCCTGAGAAGACGTCTGATGAAACGGATATCGGCAGCTGTATCAACGAAGATCTTGATCGATTCGAATTCACGCAGACGCTCATCTTCCAGCACAAACAATCCTTCCAGAACGATCACGTCTGCCGGATGGCACTGCTCCGTAACATCGCTTCTTGTATGATTGACAAAATCATATGTCGGTTTGCTGATCGTTCTGCCGTTCAAAAGTTCAGTCAGATGTTCCATCAGCAGATCGTTGTCAAACGCGAACGGATGATCGTAATTCGTCTTGATGCGTTCTTCCATCGGCTTCTCCGACTGATCCTTATAATAGTCATCCTGACGGATGATCAGTACGGATTTCCGGTCGGAGAATGTTTCCTGAATCCTTCTTGCGATCGTTGTTTTTCCGGAAGCACTTCCTCCCGCAATACCGATAATAATAGGCTTTTCCATGCCAACCTCCGTTTTTATGTTCACTGCTTCTGTAAGCTGACCGGATGAATCATAAGTCAGCCTCAGATGAAACTGCTCATGACTGTGCTCAAGCATCTGCCTGAGATAGATCCTGTCGCCTTCCCACAGATTCAGGTCCATGATCTTTGTTTCGTCGATCCATGCGAGCGTACCTTCCGTACACTCTGTCTCATTGCCGCTGAAATCACTGCATGTATAGACCCAGATCCGTTCGCTCTCAACACCTTCATAGATGAAATCAAGCATCCCGGCATAAACCAGCTTTCCTGCTTCATAGCCGGTCTCTTCACGGATCTCACGCTTCACACACTGTTCGGGTGTTTCACCCTGCTCGAATTTGCCGCCGACTCCGATCCATTTTCCTTCATTGACATCATTCTGCTTTTTGTTTCTCAGCAGCATCAGCCACTTTCCGTCCCGGATCAGGTAGGCCTGTGTACTATAGATCATCTCAGATACTTATTGACATTGGCCTCATGTTCTTCCAATGTCTTCGCATAATAGACGGTACCATCCCCGTACACATCAGCCATGAAGAAATAATAATCATGCTTCGCGGGATTCAGCACAGCATTGATCGCCTCGGCACCGGGATTCTCGATCGGTCCCGGAGGCAGTCCCATATACATATATGTATTGTACGGAGAGTCAAATGTCGGATTCATTTCACATGCCTGCCAGTTATCATCCTGTGTGATATCAAGCGCATAGCATACCGTGACGCTGGACTGCAGCGGCATATCCGTTTTCATGCGGTTGTAGAACACGCCGGCGATCTTCTTCATATCCTCAGGCAGGCCTGATTCATACTGGATGATAGATGCCAGTGTATACAGCTCATGAATATTCAGATCGGACTTCTTCATCTGCGAAGCATACTGATTGTACACATTCAGAGACTCATCCAGGATCTTCTCGGTAACTTCTTCAGCCGTCGTATCCCGGAAGAATCGGTATGTATTCGGTGCCAGATAGCCTTCCAGCAGGATCCTTACATCGTCGTCAAACATATCTTCTGTCAGGAACGGATAACGGTCCATCAGAGACCTGACATAGGACTCATCATTCCAGAGTGCCAGCAGTTCTTCCGCAGTCACCTTGGTCTGATCGCCGATCTTTGACGCGATATGCTTAGCCCAGTCACCCTCGATGATCGTTACGATCGCTTCATCCACGATCGCAGCCAGCGGGTCATTCAGCGTCCGGAAGATCTGGTCGGTATCCCATGTAGGATCAAGCAGATATTCGCCTGCTTTGACATCTGTCAGTTCATTCATCCTGACATAGAGATAACTGTATCCGGCATCATTGATCAGTCCGGCTTTTTCAAGATTAGAAGCGACCGTTCTGGCCGAATCACCGGTATTGACGGTGAACAGTACATTCTCACCGAGCTCCTGCGCAGGCTTGAGCGCTTTTTTATAGTTGTGGAAGAGAATACCGCATACCGCCAGAAGCACGACCAGAAGCAGGACCAGTATCCGGCCTACCTTCAGCGTACGTTTCTTATGCTTTGCCATCGGGTTCTTCTTCCTCTTCAAATGCGCTCAGAACTTCTGCGCACATCTCGACCATATCGGGATCCTCGACCTCGTTGAGATTTCCCTCATCGTCATACAGATACGCGTATACATTTCCCTCTTCATCTTCGGGATCGTAGACAAGAACAAAGTGATTATTTTTATCATCGTCGAATGTCAGCAGGATCTGCATTACGTATTCATTTCCGTTTTCATCAATAATCGTCAGCTGTGTATTATCCATACTCTTACCTCATAACAAAAGGCGGAAATAATCACGCCTTTAACTGTGTGCATCCAGCCAGCTCTGCAGTATCTGAACTGCCGCCATCTGGTCTATGATCTTTTTTCTTTTTTTCCGTGAAACATCTGCCTGGATCAGGATCCGTTCAGCAGCTGCTGTCGTCAGCCGTTCATCCCAGAGTTCCACATCAAGTCCCGTACGTTCCTCAAGCATCGCTTTGAACTGTTCGGATGCCTGTGCACGGATACCGATATCACCGTTCATGTGCTTCGGGTATCCGAGAACGATCTTCCCGGGCTGTTCGCGCCTGATAACTTCTGTTACCTTATCCAGGGCCATTTCATAGTTTTCGCTGTCAAAACGAACAGTTTCCACTGCCCTGGCAACAATGCCCATCGGGTCACTTAAAGCGATCCCGCACGTAACCGTACCGAGATCCAGACCCATGACGCGCATCAGCATTTACTGGTGTTCCTCCAGATAGAAACGTACCAGCTCTTCGATGATCTCATGACGTTCAACAGACTGTATGATGCCGCGGGCATTTTTATGACTTGAAATATATGCCGGATCATTTGAAATCAGATAACCGGCCAACTGGTTGATCGCGTTGTAACCGCGTTCATCAAGTGCCTCTTCTACCAGCTGAAGAACCTTGCAGATGTTCTGACGCCTTACTTCATCTGCATTAAAACTAACTGTAGGCGAAATATCATTCACTGCCATAATCGATACGCTCCTTTGAAATTATTGTAGACCAAACATTCTGAAAAGTATATGAAAAAACTTACACAAAAAGACGGCAATTTTTAATATTGCCGTCGATTCTGTTTAAACAATTATTCAGGCTTTGGCGATCAGTTCCTTCACTGCGTTCAGCGCTTCAGGCAGTGCTGCCGCGTCTCTGCCGCCTGCCTGTGCCATATCAGGACGTCCGCCGCCCTTGCCGCCGGTGATCTCAGCTGCTTTGCGCACGAGGTCGCCTGCCTTGAGGCCTTTGGCAATGGATGCCTTGTTGGCTGCGCAGACAAACGTGATCTTCTCACCGTCCTTGTTCGTCAGGAAGACGATGCCGTCGAGTCTGTTTCTCAGCATATCGGCATAGTTCTTGAGCGCTGTAGGATCCATACCCTCGGTATTCATGAAGAGTACCTTTGTGCCGTTCAGTGTTTCAGCCGCGTTCAGCGCGCTGTCTGCGGAAGCAGTCATTGCCTTCTGCTTTGCTTCATTGTTTTCACGCTTCAGAGCAGCGTTTTCTTCAACCAGGGACTGGATGCGTTCCTTCAGGAGCTGCCAGTTCTGAACCTTCAGCATGCGTGCTGTTTCGATCAGGTATTCTTCCTCATGCTTGAAGTCATTGTAGGCTGCCATCTGTGTCTTGCTGGTGATACGGCGGATACCGGAACCGATCGATTCTTCGGAAACGATCTTGTATACACCAAGCTGGCTCAGTTCACTGACATGCGTGCCGCCGCAGAATTCCTTGGAGAAGTCACCCATGGAAACGACTCTGACACTGTCGCCGTACTTTTCATCGAACAGTGCGATCGCGCCTGTATTTTTTGCGTCTTCCAGGCTCATGACTTCAGTTGTTACCTTTGCATTTTCCTGGATCTTCTCATTGACGATGCGTTCAACTTCCTTCAGCTGTTCTTCACTGACCTTTTCATAGTGCGTGAAGTCAAATCTGGCGTAATCCGGGCAGTTGTATGAACCGGCCTGGGCAACATGGCTGCCAAGGACCTGTCTCAGTGCGGACTGCAGCAGATGCAGTGAAGAATGGTTCGCTCTTGTGCGTTCACGTGCTTCAAAGTCATATCTGCCGTGTACCTTGTCGCCGACACTCAGCGTACCTTCCACATGCTCGATATGGTGCATCGGCTGCTTGTGAGGTGCCTTCTGGACATCGGTGACCCGGCAGGAGAATGTATCATTCCACAGTGTACCTGTATCGGCGCACTGTCCGCCTGATTCCGCATAGAAGCAAGTTTCCTTCAGAATGACATCGCCTTCACCTTCCAGGAATTCGACTTTGACGCCATCCTTGAAGAGACCAATAACCTCGCTGAAGCACTCCCGGTCCGTATAGCCGGTGAATACGCTCTCTTCTTCAAAGTCCATCAGGTCCTTGGACTGCTTGCCCATGGACTGCTGGTCTCCGCGTGATTCACGTGCCCTTCTCTTCTGTTCAGCCATTTCCTTTTCGAAGCCTTCCAGGTCAACCGTATATCCGTTGTCTTCAGCGATCTCGGCTGTCAGTTCCTTCGGGAATCCGTATGTGTCATACAGCCTGAAGACGACATCGCCTGGCAGAAGCTTGTTTTCAGCGTGTTTTTTCAGTTCGTCATTCAGTAATGCTTCACCGTTGACCAGTGTCTTATGGAAGCTTTCTTCCTCTGTCTTTACCAGCCGTTCGATCAGGGATACTTTGTCAAGAACATACGGATAATAATCCTTCATGTTCTCGGCAACGACTCTGACAAGCTTGTACATGAAGCTTCCCTGGATTTCAAGTTTGATGCCGTATCTGACAGCTCTTCTCAGGACACGCCTCAGGACATAACCGCGTCCTTCATTTGAAAACGTCGCGCCGTCCGCCAGGGCAAACGTAACAGTACGGATATGGTCAGCGATCACACGGTAAGCCATCTTGTACTCCGGATCACTGTACGGATGCTTTGAGAATGTCTCCGTTTCATGGATGATAGGAAGGAAGAGATCAGTATCGAAATTCGTCTCACCATCCTGGATCAGGCAGACAAGGCGTTCGAGTCCCATACCGGTATCGATATTCTTCTGAGGAAGTTCCTTATAGTCTTTACGGTCTACACCCTCCTTGGCATCATACTGGGAAAAGACGTTGTTCCAGACTTCGATGTAACGATCATTTTCCATTTCATCGAAGAACAGTTTTTCACCGATACCTTCCGGATCGTATTTAGGACCTCTGTCGTAATAGATCTCAGAGTCTGGACCGCATGGTCCTTCACCAATCTCCCAATAATTGTCATATGACCTTAAGATATGAGAAGGATCAAGACCAATCTCTTCCGTCCAGATCTTATATGTTTCTTCATCATCCGGATATATCGTTACATAGATCCTTTTCGGGTCAAATCCTATCCATTTCGGAGAAGTCAGAAACTCCCAGGACATCTTAAGTGATTCTTCCTTGAAATAGTCGCCTATCGACCAGTTTCCAAGCATTTCAAAGAAAGTGTGATGTCTGCTAGTCCTGCCTACATTTTCGATATCGTTAGTTCTGATGCACTTCTGGGCATTGGCTATCCTGTTGCATCTCGGTTTTTCTCTGCCGTCCAGATACTTCTTCAGGGCAGCTACACCGGCATTTATCCATAGCAAAGTAGGATCGTTTACCGGAATAAGGGATGCGCCAGGTTCAATCATGTGGCCTTTGGACTTGAAATAGTCCAGAAACATCTGTCTAACCTGGTTTCCTGTCAGTTTTTTGTCAGTCATTTTTGTTATCCTCCAATAAAAAATTCCTGTGAAAATATCACAGGAACGCTTGTGCGCGGTACCATCCTGATTCGTATCCGCATGGGATACGCTCTTAATTGACCCGTAACGTGGGGAACGGTGCTGATTAGGCACTCTCGGAAGCAGCTTCATGATCCCGTCCACAGGGCTTTCACCGGCCGCCCTTTCTCTGAAGTGACATGGAGATCATTACTAACCTTCGTCTGCGATTTCCACGCTATGATAACACAAATTATCCGGAACAGAAAGAAAAATCACAGCATCGGGGCAACCATTCTTGCAAATCTTCCGACAATACGCTTAAATAACTTCTGTCCGTCGATCTCTTCCATCGTAACCTCATGGCATTCAGCAAGCGTATCCATGAAGTCCTGTTCGATCTGTTCGATGCATGAAGAACCATACAGATATGTAGCGCATTCAAAATGGTGGTACAGACTTCTGAAGTCCAGGTTGATCGTTCCGACAACAGCCTTGATGTCATCAGAGACAAAGACCTTTGCATGAACGAAGCCCGGTGTATATGTGTAGATCCTGACACCTGCCTCTTTCAGTATCCTGAAATATGTCTTGGCCAGCTGGTAAACGACCTTCTTGTCAGGAATGCCAGGCAGGATGAGCCTGACATCGATGCCCTTCAGGGCAGCAGTGCGCAGGGCCATGATCATCTCATCATCCAGGATCAGATACGGGGACATGATATGCACATATCTGCCTGCCTGATACAGAAAGTCCATGTAGACCGACTGTCCTGCCCTGAAATCATCGAACGGATTATCGCCATACGGCATCACGTAACCGTCGGATGTGACAGGAACAGGCTTTTCCCTGAGATAATCAGCGACTTTCTTTTCACGTTCTGTCAGATTCCACATTTCAAGGAACATCAGGGTGAAGCTTTGAACAGCATCGCCTTCCAGTCTGATCGCCGTATCCTTCCAGTGACCGAACCGTTCGATATGATTGATATATTCATCCGCGAGATTGACACCGCCGTTATACGCGACCTGGTTATCGATCACCAGGATCTTGCGGTGATCACGGTAGTTGTAGCTGGTCGACAGCACGGGCGTCAGCGGTGAGAACATCTTGCACTGGATACCAAGTTTTCTGAGCCTCTCGGGATAATTATGCGGGAGTGTCGAAAATTCACAGGTACCGTCATACATGACCCTGACCTCAACACCAGCCTTTGCCTTTTCCGCAAGGATATTCAGGATACTGCCCCACATCAGTCCTTCATCAATGATGAAGTATTCCATGAAGATGAATCTCTGTGCCTTTTCAAGATCCTTCAGCATATCCTTCCATTTATACTCCCCAAGCGGATAATACTTTACCGAAGTATTCTGGAAGACGGGATAGTTGCCGGTACTGCTGACATAAGCAGCCGTGCCTCCTGCGTCTGAATCAAGCTGTCTCAGTCCCTTCTGGGCATTGTTTTCCTCATTCAGATAATCCCTGCTGATATCACGCTCGTTTCTGAAATAGCTCTTGATCCCGATAAACCCGAAATCCAGTCTCGTATAAAGATAAAGAAGCGCACCGATCACAGGGATCGCTGAAATGATCAGCAGCCAGGTGATCTTACCGGAGGAGTCCATTTTGGAATTCACAAGGTAAATGATCACCAGGACATCAAATATAAAGATGCCCGCCGTGAGCGTAGAAAGCCAGTTATAGAACTGCTGCATCAGCGAAATAACGATCAACACACTGATCAGCAGCAGTACAAGTATGATCGATGTCCAGCTGAACAGGATCCTGCCGATCTTGGGGACTTTTTTCACCAGTTTGATCACTTTGATATCTTCATTCTGTCCCATAATGCACCTCTGAAACATTTTCATTCAATGAAATATTTTACATCCGTAAATTGACATGTTTATATTATCATAAACGATGTACGTAAAATTGTGAATGCTGCAGAACTGCACTTATTATAAGACCGAATGATAGCATAAACTTTAAAAATGAGTGGAATGATAAAATCATCCGAAAATAATGTAAAAATTAATCGCTCTGCATATACTGCCGATCACTTATTAAAGAATAATAAGCCTGATAAAGATTGACCCTTTCAAGTACTTGAAATATAATAAAAGCCGTGAAAAATTTACATATAGGAGTTGAAAAAATATGAAGAAGTTAACCTCAATGATACTTGCTGCAGCAGCTGCAGTCAGTATGACTGCATGCTCATCAGGCAGTCCCTCAGGCAGCAACAGTAATTCAGGAGGAGAAGAAAGCGATACATATCTGGTCGGTATCTGCCAGCTTGTACAGCACGTTGCCCTGGATGCGGCAACCCAGGGCTTTATGGATGCCCTGACTGATGAATTCGGCGACAAGGTCGAATTTGACCAGCAGAACGCCTCCGGTGATCCCGCGACATGCACGATGATCGCCAATCAGTTTGTCAGCGAAAAGGTAGATCTGATGCTTGCAAACGCTACACCTGCCCTTCAGGCAGCTGCTTCCGCTACTGACAGTATTCCCGTTCTCGGCACATCCATTACGGAGTACGGCGTAGCGCTCGGCATCGATGATTTCAACGGAACAGTCGGAACGAATGTATCCGGTACTTCCGATCTCGCACCGCTCGGCCAGCAGGCTGAAATGTTTGACGAACTGCTTCCTGACGCTAAGAACATCGGTATTCTTTACTGCTCTGCGGAAGCCAACTCCGTATATCAGGCTGAAGAAGTCAAAAAAGCACTGGAAACACTCGGAAAGACCGTAACCGTCTATACATTCTCTGATTCCAACGATGTGGCAAGCGTTACGGCAACAGCCTGCAATGAAAACGACGCGCTGTATATCCCGACGGACAACACCGCTGCTTCCTCAGCTGAAGCAATCAACAATGTTGCCCTGCCGGCAGGCGTTCCGATCATTGCCGGTGAGGAAGGTCTGTGCAAAGGCTGCGGCATTGCATCCCTTTCCATTGACTACTATGAACTCGGAAGAGCTACCGGGGCAATGGCAGTACGTGTCCTCAAAGGTGAAGACATCTCTGCTATGCCGATCGAGTATTATCAGAACCCGATCAAAAAATACAACGCCGAACTCTGCAAAGAACTCGGCATCACAGTTCCGTCCGACTACACTGCAATCGAGTAACATAACTATAAAGCCGGTCAACCCAGGGGAGCTGCTTGCTCCCCTGTTCTGTCTGTATAAGATAAACAACTTCATGGAGGAAATATGAATGTAATGATTGCGGCCAGAGGAGTGCTCAGATTCAGCGATCTGCTGGGCAATATGCCGGCCGGTATTGCACAGGGTATTATATGGGGCATCATGGCCTTGGGACTGTATATCACCTACCGTCTGCTGCAGGTATCCGACCTTTCTGTTGACGGTACGTTTACGACAGGCGGTGCCGTCACAGTCATGCTGATCCTGGCCGGGTGGAACCCGTTCGCTGCGGTTTGCGTGGCATTCGCTGCGGGAATGGCAGCCGGAACATGTACCGGACTGCTTCATACATTGCTCGGGATCCCCGCGATACTGTCAGGTATCCTGACACAGTTTGCTTTATGGTCAGTCAACCTTGCGATCATGGGCTTTGCCGCAAACAAAGCGCTGAACGTATCAAAATTCACATTGATGATCAGTTCGAGAAATATCCAGATGGCGATCATTACAGGCATCATAGTTGCGGTCGTGCTGATCGGCATTATGTACTGGTATTTTGGAACGGAACACGGTTCCGCAATGCGTGCGACCGGATGCAATCCCGAGATGGCAAAGGCTCAGGGCATCAACATCAGTGTCATGAAGGTGATCGGACTTGCGCTTTCCAACGGGATCGTCGCATTCTCCGGCGGACTGATGGCCCAGTTCCAGGGATTTGCGGATATCAATATGGGTAAAGGCGCGATCGTCATCGGCCTGGCAGCTGTCATCATCGGTGAAGTTGCCGGTGATGCCATTGCCGGCAAGAAACTGAACTTTGCAGGCCGTCTCTCATTTGTAGTCGTGGGCGGTATCCTCTATTATCTGACAGTTGTCATCGTCCTGTGGCTGCGTCTGAATTCCAATATGCTGAAGTTCTTTACAGCGATCATCGTTGCAGTATTCCTTGCGATTCCCAATATCACAAGCTACTCCAAGAACTCCTTCAGCAAAGCAGGTAAGAATTCACTGAAATATGTGAACGGAAAAGAGAACTGATCATGAGTACGATGCTTGAACTTACGGGAGTCAACAAAACATTCAATCCCGGAACGATCAATGAGAAGCAGGCGCTTCTTTATATCAATCTGAAAATGGAAGACGGTGACTTCGTCACTGTCATCGGAGGCAACGGTGCCGGTAAGTCAACGATGCTGAATGCTGTTGCCGGTGTATGGCCGATCGATACCGGTTCGATCATTATCGGCGGTGAAAACGTGACTGCCCTGCCCGACTACAAACGCGCACATCTGATCGGCAGAGTATTCCAGGACCCGATGATGGGTACGGCAACGACCATGCAGATCGAGGAAAACCTTGCGCTTGCCGCAAGACGCGGAAAAACAAGAACACTGAGATGGCAGGTAACTGACAAGGAACGTGAAGAATACCGTGAACGCCTGAAGATCCTCGGCCTCGGTCTGGAAGACAGACTGACACAGAAGGTCGGACTTCTGTCCGGCGGACAGCGTCAGGCACTGACCCTGCTGATGGCTTCCCTCAGGAAACCCAAGCTTCTGCTGCTCGACGAACATACAGCAGCGCTCGATCCCAAGACAGCGAAAAAGGTCCTTGAGATCACCCGTGAGATCGTTGAAAAGGATCATCTGACCGCATTGATGGTCACGCATAATATGCGTGATGCGATCCAGACAGGCAACCGTCTGATCATGATGTATGAAGGAAGGATCCTCTATGATATCAGCGGTGAGGAAAAGAAGAACCTGACTGTTGAGGATCTGATGCATAAATTCGAAGAGGCAAGCGGTGAAGAATTCTCGGATGACAAATCTCTGCTTTCCAAATAAAAATGCAGACTGTATCGCTCATATGATACAGTCTGTTTTCTTTCAGCCTTTTATTTCGTAGAGATAATGATACAGAGCTCCGATCATATTGGCATCATTGCCGAACGTACATCTGACGACTTCAGGACGTGTTGCGGGGGTCCTGTGCGCATATGCTTCTTCATACAGCTCATCCATCTTTTTGTTGAGTGTATCGATCAGAAGATCCTGCTTGGAGATGCCGCCGCCGACCGCAACTTTCTGTACATCCAGGATCAGCTGCAGTGAATGGAGTGAAGTTGCCATTGCTGTGCAGAATTCTTCCAGTACCTGCAATGCCTCTTCTTCACCGGCATTCGCGTTTGCAAAGAAGATACGTCCGTTCAGTTCATCCGGATCCATCTGTTTTGCCTTCGCATAACGGCCGATCAATGCGGATGTACTTCCGGCCCTGGCCCAGACGACCTTACTTGTGTACTTTTCCGTCCATAGCGTACTGACCCCTGAGAATTCCCCTGCCGCGAAAGTCGTACCTCTGTAAAGATGACCATCAATGATCAGCGCGCCGCCGATCCCGGTACCGAGCGTCATTACGACACCGTTCTGAACGCCCTTCATGGATCCCTTCCAGAGTTCTGCCAGGGCAGCCGCCTTCGCGTCGTTTTCACAGCAGAATTCGACCGGGCACCTATCTTTCAGCAGTTCCTTCATGTCGCATTCACCGATGTATCTCAATGCGCCGCTTGTATAGAAATAGCCTCTTCCGGCATCGATCTTTCCGGGTGCCGCCATAGCGATCGCTTCAGTTTGACCGGCATATCTGTCATAGATGGAACCGATCGCTTCAACGAAATCTTCTCTTGATGTTTTGGGAGTAGGAATATCCCCCTGCTCAATGATCTCCGCATTTTCATTCATCAGAGCATACTTGATATCAGTACCTCCGACATCGATCGTTATAAATTTTCTCATAATGAAATACCTCTGCTGATTCCATTATATTGATTTTGCAGTTCAATTTCACGGTAATATGCGGATCGCATAAAAATGATCCTCCGGTTTTCAGAGGATCATGGAGATCAGAATGATCATAACTGCTGTTTATTCTGCTGGACCTTCCGTTTTCTGACAAAGCATCCTGCCGCAAGCCCTGCCAGTGATATGAACAGACCGATCGGAAGCTTCGTAAAGTCAGGCCAGATGACCGAAGGGTACAGGATGTTGTCAACGATAATAGATGTGATCGAGCCTGATACTGTATACATCAGACTGAATACCAGTGCCGTCAGCCATTTCCATCTGCCGAAATAATCGCGCAGACCGATGATATAGGATGCCCCGAAGAACATGACCGGCAGTACCGTCCATGTGATGGTAAGGCTGTAGCCGACCGGATCCGTTCCGTTTTTCACCAGCCAGAACAGCATGACAGACAATGCCCAGATACCGAATACCGCACATACCAGGATGATCTTTGAAAGACGCTCACTGCTGGCTACCGTATCCGTACTCTGTTTCAGATACTCTGCGTATGATTCCTTCATACTTGTTTCCTCCTTGAGAAGATGATCGAGGCTGACGGAATACAGATCACTCATGCGGATGACACTGAAAATATCCGGATAGGTTTTTCCTGTCTCCCAGTTTGATATGGTCTGCCTGGAAACACCCAGTGCCTCCGCGGCCTTTTCCTGTGTCATGCCGGCATCAATGCGGGCTGTTTTCAGCATACTTCCGATATCCATATCCTGTCCTCCTTCTTTCATGACTGTTCCGGAACAATTCCAAGTATAGTGCATGAAGAACTATCTTCAATCGAATCTCTTTTGCATAGGCATTATTTCCTGTCAAAATGCTTTGACATCCTGCCTGAAAACAAAAATGATGGATGAACATCTGTCCATCCATCTCCCCAGAACGTTGATTCCGGTATTTGCCGGTATCCCGTAAGTGACTTTAATAAGTGATCAGCGGGGACGTACGATATACTCTTTGATCGTACCGTCTTCCCATAATGTAGCTGCGCCGATGCAGGGAATATGGAGTCCCGCAAGTTCGACATCGTATTCCATGGAATTCGGGTTGAGCTTTACGATCTTAGCCTCGACCTTATATGTCTGGAATACACCGGCAAACGCTTCACGTACGCCTTCTCTGCCATGGGCTACGACATCCGGGAAACCGAACGGTCTTGCACCGCCGTCTACGAAGTCGCATTCTTCGCCATAGAGCACGGCAACCTGGTCCGCATCAGCGGAATTCAGGGCTGCTACATATTTTTCAAGTACTTCACTGACGCTCATAGTATTACAGTTCCATAGCTGTTCTGTATGCCTTGTAGATCGCCCACTTCGCATCCTTGACAGCTTCTGCGTCACCGATCACGAATACCTGATCAGCGAGTCCTTCTGTTTCGAACGGTACATACGGTTTGGAACCGAGTGCCAGAACGACATGATCGAATCCGTCGAGCCTGATCTGTTCACCGTTGCGTTCAGCAATGACACCGCCTTCGATGAATTCCAGGACCTTTGTATTTGTGTAAACTTCGACTTCTTCTTCCTTGATCCTCTTCAGCATTGCGTTGCGGACTGTCAGATAGAGTGTCGGAACGATCTCCGGCAGCATTTCCACGATCGCAACTCTGGAGCAGTAGTCAGTTGCGTATTCAGCAGTTTCCGTACCGACTTCACCGCCGCCGATGATCAGGACGCTCTGTTTCAGGACAGGGCTTCCGAGCAGTACATCATTTGCGAGGACAACACCTGTTTCCTTCAGGCCTTTGATGTTCGGTACAGTCGGTGTTGCGCCTGTCGCAACGATCACTGCATCCGGTTTCAGTTCTTTGATCACTTCAGGAGTCGCTTCTGTGTTCCATCTGATATCTACACCGTTCTTTTCGCACATATGCAGCATGTATCTGATCTCTCTTGTCAGAGGCTGCTTGAACGGAGGATATGCGCCGATGCGGAGCTGTCCGCCTGCCTGGAGCTTATCGTTCTTTTCAAGCAGTGTGACGTCATGTCCGCGGAATGCGCTCATCCAGGCTGCTGTCATGCCGGCAGGACCTGCGCCGACAACAACGACCTTCTTCGGTGCGTCTGTCTTTGTCAGCATTCTGTCAGCTCTGTGGCTGGACTGCGGATTATACATACATCCGACGCCCCAGTCACCCGGCATCAGGTTTTCAGGATAGTTGAATTCCATGCATCTCTGCGTGCATCCGATACACGGGATGATGTCTTCCAGCGCACCGCCGACAGCCTTGTTCGGGAATGCAGGGTCAGCGATGGACTGACGTCCCAGGGATACCGCGTCGCAGTCGCCGCGTCTGATCGCTGTTTCGATCGTCCACGGATCATGGAACAGACCTACTGAGAATACAGGGATGCTGACAGCTTCCTTGATCCTCTTTGCGCTTGCAAGGTTCCATCCGGAAGGCCATGCTGTAGGAGGAACGATCGTCTCCCATGTTTCATATGTACCTGCGGAGATATGAAGTGCGTCATATCCGAATTCTTCGAGCATGGATGCGAATACGATCGTTTCTTCCATCTCAATTCCGCCGATACGGTTTTCTTTGGAGGACAGACGTGCTGTAACAACGAAGTCTTCGCCGCAGGCTTTCTTGATGCCTTCGCAGACGAGTTTCATGAAGTATGCTCTGCCTTCAACACCGCCGCCGAATTCATCGACACGCTTATTGGAACGCGGTGAGAGGAACTGACCGCCCATATAGCCATGGGATGCGTGGATCTCGACACCGTCGAATCCTGCTTTCTGCATACGGACTGCTGCGTCTACATAGTGCTGTATGAGATCATAGACTTCCTGTGTTGTGAATTCTTTCGGTGTTTCACGGTTTGTCGGGCACGGTACTGAGGAAGGTGCGACGACCTTGCCGGCCATTGCGGATACTGTTTCACGTCCTGCGTGGTGCAGCTGAACGATCGTCTTTGCGCCGTTTTCATGGATAACGGATGCCAGCTTTGTCATGCCGGGAATGCATTCATCTGTCCAGCCTGCAGGTTCGCAGGGCATGCCTACGCCGGTCGGTTCTACGGCAGTGATCTCAATGATAACGAGACCGAATCCGCCTGCTGCACGAGCTCCGTAGTAATCAAGTGTCGGCTGATAAACAAAGCCTTTCTGGTCGAATACACCGGAGTCCATTGCCGGTACGATGAGTCTGTTTTTTACTTCAAGGCTGCCGATATGATACGGTGAAAAAGTGTTGGAAAAACGCATGATAACTTACCTCCTTCATTGGTATGTTCTAATAAGATGCAGATTGGAATTGTTTGAGAGATGCTGATTTTCTTTCCAAAAACAATGTAGCATATCCGTATTTCAGGTTGAATTGACAACAAAAAAAGAATGTGAGATAAGTTACATGAAGTTTAATTATGTCATTTATCATCAGGAGGCTTTTATGAATCAGAACGATCTGCGCTACATCAAGACTGAAGATCTGATCAAACAGGCATTCCTTTCATGTGCGTCGGAATATGATATCCAGGATGTACATATCAAAGACATCTGCGCGAAAGCCCGCATTTCCAGGAACGCGTTTTATTCTCATTACGAGAATAAATATCAGGTCCTCGAACAGATCTGCAGGGAGACCGAGGAACGGATGCTGAATGAACTGAACTCCGAGATCATCAAAAAGCTTTCCAACAACACGATGTATTCGACATCTGAATGGTGCATCAATATGATCTACGATAACCAGGATCTGTTCCGTATCCTTGCCAGATGTTCCGAAGCATCGCTGCGCCGTATGATCCACAGTATTTTCATCAAGTCTACCCTGGCTTCACTGTATGACAACACCGAAGAGATCCAGAATGATCTTGTTCTGCAGATGTCCGAATCGTTTATCACGGACGCCCTGACAGCCATGATCCTGCTGTGGCTCAAAAACCCTGACCGCATATCCAAAGACCAGCTGACGGATTTCCTCTATGAGATCGCAAAAGGTCCGATCGAAGTATTCTATCGGAAACTGGACGAAAGCAAATCCGTCAGGCGCAAAAAGATCACAGCTTCATAATGAAGAACTCCGAAATAAAAGACATATGATCACCTGTCATATGCCTTTTTTGATCTGTCTCAATCGATCGCTCAGCGTTCCATGCCTCTGCCGATCAGATAGCGCATCTCTGCACCCTTGGAGATATTGCCTTCTACCTTCATCTGTCCGTTAACGAACAGTTTATCGGCAGAAACGGTACCGATCGCCATATTGTAGAGATTGTCAAAACTTGCGGCAATATTGATATCAGCTCCTTCATAATTGTAAGGCGCCATTTCCATGCCGGCTTTTGTAAACTTCAGATAGAATGTGCCCTCGCCCGGTCCTTCGATCCTCACCTGGCATACGTTCTGATAATCATCCGGCATCAGGGCAAGATACTGATTGCGCAGCTCTTCCAGATCGGTATAAACAACTTCCAGCGCATCATACGCATCCTTGAATGTAACGTTCGGATCTGAACCGTGTCCGCAGATATCGGAATACATCTTCATATATGTCATAGCTGACTTTGTCCACGAGAAGTCTTTCCTCATGCATCTGTCTTTGATAACTTCAAATACATCATGCTCACCGAAATAGATCTTGATGGCCGCATCGATCGCCAGCATCAGTGCCTTGCCCTGATAGCTGTCGAATGAGAAACCATCACCGATCCCGTCAAAGTCGGAGTAAGGTCTGACGGTATCTTTCAGTCCGCCTGTTTCATGAACGATCGGAACAGTACCATAGCGCATTGCCATCATCTGGGAGAGTCCGCACGGTTCAAATGCAGAAGGCATCAGGTAGAAATCTGCTCCGGCAAATACCTTCGCAGCCATTTCCTCAGTGTACTGATCGGAGAATCCGAACTGTCCGGGATACAGTTCCTTGCAGTGATTGAAGTAATCGACATACTTTCTCTCACCTTGTCCGAAGATCACAAGCTGGATACCCTTCTTCATCATTCTCGGCAGGATCTCCCTGATCAGTTCGATTCCCTTCTGTTCAACGAGTCTTGCGACAACGGCGAACAGCGGCCATGATCTTTCCTTCTTCAGACCGAACGTTTCCTGGATGTATTCCTTACAGACAGCCTTGCCGGATTTATCGTCTGCCGTGAAATTGCACGGAATACGGGGATCCTTGCCCGGATCATAATGCGCGGGATCAATGCCGTTCAGGATACCGTACATCTTGGATTCGATCATATCGCATACACCTTCCAGTCCCTTGCCGAACTGCGGTGTATGAAGTTCCCTTGCGTAAGTCGGTGATACGGTGGATACAGCATCCGCCATCAGCATCGCGCCTTTCATGAGGTTGACGTCATGTCTGCCCTGGTAAACATAACCAAGTCCGCCGTCATACCAGCCCGGATCCAGGGCAAACGTATCTGTCAGTTCATTCGCTCCGAACTGGCCCTGGTAAGCGATATTATGGATCGTATAGACTGTACGGATATTTCTGTAGTCAGGTCTGCGTGCCTGGTCATCCTTCAGATAAATGACGCTCAGTGCTGTTTCCCAGTCATTGCAGTGCAGGATCTCCGGGATGAAATCAAGGTTTTCCATGACATCGATGACAGCCTTAGAGAACCATGCAAAGCGGAATTTATCGTCATCATATCCGTATAACTTATCTCTGTAGAACAATGCTTCATTGTCAATAAACCATACCGGTACGCCTGACAGTTCCCCTTTGAGCAGTCCGCAGTAAAGATCTGCATTGCCAAGACGTACATTGCGGATCATGACATATTCCACTTTGTCTGAGAATCTTTCTTTTACGCACTTGTAGTAAGGCGTAATGATCATGATCTCATTGTCTTCCTTCAGCAGAGCAGGCGGCAGTGAAAAAGCAACATCTGCCAGACCGCCTGATTTGGAGAACGGAGCGCATTCACTCGTCACAAACAGTATTTTCATAGATTATCCTCCTGAATTGTCTTTTTTCATTTGAATTCTGTATCTATTGTATCATCTGACCATTCATTTCAATGAAACAAAATGATTCTTTCGCGACTTTTTAGGATATCCCGCTCCGACATATCAAACGAACATCTTTAAACAGACAGAAAAGATCAATAACAACGTTATCAACAATTAAAGTCATTAATACTCATGCCGCTCATCACAGTATAAAAACATTACAATAAATGCATCTCAGTAAAATATTGTAAAAAGAAAGCGCATATCAATGCGCTTTTCCAACAGACAATTATGAATGACCATTATGCCTGCTGCCTGATCACCGGGAATCTCAGCACCGCCTTAAACAGATCTCCATCGATCGATATATTCAGCGTACCGTTCTGCAGCTCTGCCATACTCCGGGCGATCGACAGTCCAAGTCCGTTACCGTCTGTATTTCTTGATGAATCCCCTCTCGTAAATCGTTCCATCAGTTCTTCTTCAGACATATCCAGTTCTTCCCTGGATGTGTTTTTAAACGAGATCACCGCCTGTCCGTCTGTTTCTTCCAGAGACAGATAGACTCGTGTACCCGGCTGTGCGTATTTGCATATATTGTTCATCAGGTTATCGAAGATACGCCACATCCTTCTACCGTCAGCCATGATCATGATCTTCTTATCAGGCTGTTTTGTTACAAGTGTGAGTTCTGCCTGATTCAGTTTTTCTTCGTATTCTCCAGACGCCTGGGCAAGGAATATTGATGCGTCACACGGGGTAAGGATCACATCAAGGTTGCCGGTCGATGCTTTGGAAGCTTCCACAAGGTCTTCGATCAGCCGTTTCAGTTTTTCCGACTGCCTGACCAGCACTTCCGAGTACTCAGTGATCTTATCATTTTCACATTTTTCCTCACTGATCAGGGATGCGTAGTTGATGATCGATGTCAGCGGTGTCTTGATATCATGAGAGACATTCGTGATCAGTTCCGTCTTCATCCGTTCGCTCCTGATCCTGTCTTCCACAGCAATGGCCATACCGCCCGCGATCCTGTTGAGATCATTCGCATGCTCCTTCAGTTCCCAGAACAGTCCTTTTGTATCAGTCTGGTAGGAAAGATCACCTTCAGCCAGAGCCGTACCGCCTCTTTTCAGCCTCTGCAGGCAGAGAACAAAGTACAGGACAGCGGGTACCAGCAGCATCTTTTCCATCAGGAACAGAAGGATCTCAAATTCCACAGAGCGTCTTGTCACAACGATCACAACAGCCTCCAGGAAACAGATCACCGCAAGGAAGACACATGTCTTCCACATCAGGGGGAGATTGCCTAACAGTTCCATATTGAACCGGAAGAGTTTCTTCAGCAGCTCCCAGAACTTCAGACACCATTTCCACAGGATCATCAGGATCATCCAGCAGATGTTGTTTTCAATAAATGTATGGAGTTTGATACGGACAGCCGCTCTCATGCATAGACCAATCCCGACGATCAGACCGAGGATACCGACTGCACCTGCTCCCGTGAATTCATAAAGATCAATGCCTCTGCTGATACTCATAATAACAGCCAGTAAGGTGATCCCGAATATGAGAGAAACGACTGTAATGAGATCAAACGGCACTTTATACAGCGGTCCGGGATAGATTTCCTCTGTATCAGGACGATGTCCGGCAGCTTTCATCAACTCAATGAAGCAGAAGACCATGATGATCAGCGCTGCCGGGATGATCCCGTAGACCGCATATCTGATCTGCCATAACAGATCGATGATGTACTCTGAGGCCCGGATATTCATGACTTCTCTGGATGTCTCATTCAGGACGATCCTGACCGTATAATAATCAGTATTCTGATCTGCCGCCGAGACTTCAGAGGAATCATAGATATGATACCAGGTTGATCCCGGATCAATTTCATCTTTATGTTTCTCAGCAGCCAGGTCAAAGTAGTAGTAGCGTTTGCTGTCGGGTTCTTCTCCCTGTGATCTGTATATGATAATACCGTCCTGATAGATCCTGCATCCTCCGTCATAGGAATAAGATCCTTCATACAGATATGAATTCATACAGTCATATGCAGGACCGCTGGCGATCCTTTGTTCGCTGCTGTCCTTGAGTTCCTGTTCAGTATTCTGATAAAAACTTAAACCGTTTCCAAGGATATATACGGCAGCACATGTTCCTGCGATCAGAGTGACTGCTGCAGCAACGCATACGATAAACAGCAGTGCTTTTCCGATGATCGTTCTGAAAAACCGTTTCATGATCTTCTGTCCCCTTCCATCCGGTATCCCTGACCGAATACAACTTTGATATATCTTGGTTCTGCCGGATTGATCTCGATCTTTTCACGCAGATGACGGATATGAACAGCTACCGTATTCTCCGCGCCGTATGGTTTTTCCTTCCATACGATCCCGTATATCTCACGAGGTGAGAAAACTTTCCCGGGATTGGAGATCAGCAGCTTCAGGATCTCATATTCCTTCGGTGTCAGTGAGATCTCTTCACCATCCACAAGCACTTCTTTTGTCCGGTCATTGACTTCGATCCCTCCGTTGACAAGTATTTCCGGTCTGGTCATACCGCTTCCGAGCTTCAGATATCTTCGCAGCTGGGAACGGACGCGGGCAGATACCTCCAGCGGATTGAACGGTTTGGTAATATAGTCATCCGCTCCGACATTCAGCCCGAGGATCTTGTCTGTGTCCTCACTTTTCGCCGTCAGCATGATGATCGGTACATTGCTTGTTTCACGTATATGAGCCATGGCAGAGATCCCGTCCATGACCGGCATCATGATATCCAGCAAGATCAGATGGATGTCATGATGTCTGAGCACATCCAGTGCCTCTTTACCGTTATATGCTTCAAAGATCGTATAGTCCGGATCAGCCAGATAGATCTTCAATGCGTTGACGATGTCTTTCTCATCATCACAGATCAGTATATTCGGCATATTGTTATCCCCTCCGATGGTTATATGGTATAACGGGTCACGTTTAAGAAGAAACATGATAACTGTTTAAGATTTGATGAAGTTCTCATGGCAGATCTTCATCCATTTATTCTGCGCAAATGAAAATGCCCATAACGGGCATCTGTCAGTCCTTTTCTGTCAGTGTTCTGACTTTATCGATCAGTTCCTGGCTGAATCCTTCCAGATCCTGATCCGTGATGACCTGATCACTGTACAGCCGGGCTAATATAAAAACCGCATCGGATTTGGACATTTTCACGATCACTCCCGGATGTCTCCGGTCAGTGCTGATCCGCTCGTCAAGTTCCCAGAAACGGTCGGAAGCTCTTCCGTCAGAACTCAGCAGTTCAAGATATCCTTTGATCAGCTGTTCCATATAGTGCTCCTGCCAATCGGGAAGTTTTTCCCTGAACAGCTTCCAATCCTTCTTTGATAACTGATACATACCCGGCCCCTCCTGTTATGCATAAGCCTTTTTCATCATAACATCATATCCGTTCACCGAAATGAATGATCATGCAAAAAAGCTGCCCGCTCCAATGAACGGACAGCATATTCTTTCGGTTGTATCTCTGATTACAGCTTCTGCTTGATGTTGTTCTTGAGAATACGGATCCCGCGGGCAGCGATATTGGGAAGGATCGCCTTGAGTCTGCCGTTTTCAGCAGTATACATACGGGAAGCATTCGGTACATCTCTTGTCAGGTGGATCGCGTCGAATTCACAGCGTGTCGTGCACAGACCGCAGCCGATGCAGCGGTTGTCATCAACGATGGACGCGCCGCACTTGAGGCAGCGGTTTGCTTCTGCACGTACCTGTTCCTCTGTCAGAGCGAGACGGAGGTCTTCATATGTATGTGCAGCATCACCGGGCTTGAATCCGGGTACCTGACGCTGTGCGTTGTCATAGGATTCGACCAGGATATCATCCCTGTCGAGTTCCTTGAATTCACGCAGGTCACGGCCGATCGTCAGGCTCTGTCCATAATGGACATAACGGTTGATGGAAACATATCCTTCTCTGCCTTCGGAGATCGCGTCAATCGCGAATCTCGCACCCTTGAATACATCACCGCCGACGAAGATATCTTCTTCAGCAGTCTGGCATGTAACAGGATCGGCAACTGCTGTCGTGTTAGGACGT
Source organism: Solobacterium sp. (assembly GCA_024693325.1). Classification (GTDB taxonomy): domain Bacteria; phylum Bacillota_I; class Bacilli_A; order Erysipelotrichales; family Erysipelotrichaceae; genus Bulleidia. The sequence continues at coordinate 4,378 of JAILLA010000100.1, read as the reverse complement.
ACTTCGACCTTTGTTCCTTTGAGCAGGTCGCCCCATACAGCAGCCTGTCCGATGGACATGAGAACATGTTCGCATTCAACAGTCTTCAGTTCAGTCTCATCATAGACAGGATTGAACTTACCGTCTTTATCAAAGACCTGGACACAGTGCTTCATAACGATGCCCTTGATCTTTCCGTCTTCGACCAGGACTTCCTTCGGACCCCAGCAGTTCTTGATCGCGATGCCTTCTTCTTTTGCTTCAGCGATCTCATCCTTGGCTGCCGGCATTTCATCCGGTCCTTCCAGACAGTACATCTCAACATCGGATGCACCGGCTCTGAGAGCTGTTCTTGCAACATCGATCGCAACGTTTCCGCCGCCGATAACGACTGTCTTGCCATGCAGGATGGAATCACTGCATGTCTTGTTGGCTTCTCTCAGGAAGTCAACGCCGCTGACAGCATATTCCTCATTCGGGATATTGGCTTTTCTGCCTGTCTGCATACCGATGGCAACATAGAATGCCTTGTAGCCTTCTTTACGCAGATCTTCGATCGTGATGTCTTTGCCGACTTCAACACCGCAGCGGATGTCAGCACCCATCATACGGATGACTTCGATCTCAGCATCAATAACGTCTTTCTCAAGACGGAAGTTCGGGATACCGTATCTCAGCATGCCGCCCGGTTTTTCTTCTTTTTCAAAGACCGTTACAGGATAGCCCTGCTTACGGAGATAGTAAGCAGCAGAGAGTCCGGCAGGACCCGCACCGATGACAGCGATCTTGTAGTCATCCCACTGTTCGCCTACATCGTTGTAGCATTCCGGTACATAACGGCTCTCAGCATTGAGTTCCTGTAATGCAATGAATTTCTTGATCTCGTCGATCGCGACAGGACGGTCGATCGTTCCTCTTGTGCAGCGTTCTTCACAGCGCTTGTTGCAGACCATGCCGCATACTGCAGGGAACGGGTTATCCTGTTTGATCAGCTTGAGGGCATCCAGATATCTGCCTTCGGCAGCCATGCGGATGTAGCCCTGTACTGCCAGGTGGGCAGGACAAGCAGTCTTGCAGGGTGCAGTACCTGTTTCATAAACGTTGAGCTTCGCGTCATCACGGAAGTTCTTGTTCCACTTGTCAGGTCCCCACTTCTGCGCATCGGGAAGTTCTGTCTTCGGATATTCGATCTTGGAGCCGTCTTTCAGACAGAGCTTCTGTCCAAGTTTTGCGGCGCCTACAGGGCAGACCTCAACGCACTTGCCGCATGCAACGCACTTATCTGTCTCAACATGAGCACGATAAGCGGAAGCAGACATATTCGGTGTGTTGAAGAGCTGTGATGTACGGATCGCGTTGCAGGTGCCCGGAGAGCAGTTGCAGATACCGACGATCTTGTCTTCGCCGTCAAGGTTCGTGATCTGGTGTACGTAACCCTTCTTTTCGGCACGTTCCAGGATCTCCATCACTTCGTCATACGTAATGTAATAAGCGTCTTTGCGTGTTTCGACAATGTACTCTGCCATGTCGCCGACAGCCAGACACATGTATCCTTCGATATCGCCGACACCTTCGCCGCGCATTGCCTGCTGTCTGCGGCAGGAACAGACGTCGACGCAGAACTTGTCATACTTCTTCAGCCAGTGCGACAGATGTTCGACACTGACGGATTCCGATACGTGTTCGATCGCTTTCTCGACAGGAATAACATGCATGCCGAGTCCGCCGCCTCCCTGAGGAACGAATCTGGCAACTTTTCCTACCGGTACGCTGGAAGCGTAGTTGAAGAATGTAGCTACTTCAGGATGATCTTTCAGAAGCCTGGACGTCATCATCATGTATTCGCCGGAACCGACGACCCATTTCGGAATGAAATACTGACGGCGGTGTTCAGGATTCTCACGGTCGAATTCCATGAGACCGATCTCACAGATATCCATCGCCATTTTTTCTGCTTCTTCCGGTGTCATGTTGTTGCGTTCTGCCATCTGTTCCGGCAGAAGCTTTACGACTCTCTTCTTCTTGAAAGACAGCATGAAACGTACCTGCTCTTTAGTCAGCAGGCGGTCCAGGATCCAGAAATCCGGGAGATGTACATCAACATCTTTCGGGCTGTGGATCTGGATGTCATCGGTGATCAGATTAGCAAGCTGCTTCACCAACTGTTCTTTTTCGGGATCAGTGCAGACATAGTCCTCATTGAAAAAATCCCTTTCATTGAACATGTAATTCTCTAAATATTTGGGAATCATATCTCCTCCATATACTCCAATATCATTTTAATACAAGAATTTGTTATACATTTAACAAAATTGTCCCGTATATAAAATAATCGATGACAGCCAGCAGCCATCATTATATGTTCAGCTTTGCAGACAGATGACATACCGTTTTTGAATTCATATGTATAAAGTGATATAACAATATCTGTCAGTATGAAACAACTGTCTTCGGGATCACTCCGCAAACAGTGATTCCCATATGTTAAACGACGATATCAGGAGATAAAAAAATGAATTACATGAAGAAAACAGCCAGACTGTTCATATCTGCCGTCACCCTGGCATCCTTCACTGCCTGCAGCAGTCCTGCCAAAGAACAGGAGCCATCAGCAGTACCTGATCAGGTTCAGGAAACTGCTCAGCCTTCCCCATCAGAAGCACCCGCTCAGACACCAACACCGACACCTGTTCCCACTAAAACACCTGAACCTGAGGCGCATGGACCATATACAGATCCTGCAGCGTTTGCCGGTTTTGATACATATACGGCCGGCGGTCAGCAGGTCGTTCTCGGTACGACGACATACGGTGATGTCAGCACCCAGTATATAAGTATCCAGAAAGCAAGTCAGCTCGCAGATGAGACACATGAATCAGTCAAAGACCCGGAAGTATTCCAGGCCGGAGCATATGGACGCATCATCACAAATTACTATGGAAAAACCGGCGGTCAGCTTGCTTACCTGCTCTATAATCCGACAGATGAAGATGCTGCATTTGAAGAATGCGTGATCGTTGGCGTTCAGGATCAGGAAGGTATGGTCTTCTCAAACGGAATTGATTTCTGGAATGTCACTCCGAAGCAGCTCATTGAGATCCTTGGAGAACCTTATGAGATCAAAGGCACAGTCAGCGACAAACTGACCGATGCGCGATTCATCTGGCGTGATGAAACCAACGATCATCAGCTGACACTCTCATACTATGATGACGGTCAGGTAAATGACATCAACGGTATGACTTATACAAACCTGTCTGCAGGACACTGATCCATGAATAAAACGGAACGATACAGGATCAAATATTGATTGATCTGTACTGTTCCGTTTTTCTGTCCTTACTGATAATAACTGAATGCAGGATCATTCATTGGAATTATGACTCTGATTCTGACGACGGTCTTCCAGCATCTTTTCCAGCTGGATCACGATCGCTACCACTTCCGGTTCAAGTTCCGGCTGATAGATATCGATGCAGTATTTGTCATGGATGGAGACCATCTGTTTTCTGACTGTAGCGATCGGTTCACTGTTTTCATCCAGCAGATTAAACGTCAGTCCGATGAAATTGCCGCGCAGCTGCCAGCCCAGTTCATCGATCCTCGTAATATCATCTACGATGTGAAACAGTTCATTTGACAGCGTGAAATGTGTCCCGTCAGCCATCGTTACATAATGCGTTTCGTGCAGACTGATCGGTTTCTTCTCCAGATGAGCGACAACGTTTCCTTCTGCGTCCATGATGTCAGTCTTTCCAGTGATCGTAATAATGCTCGACTTTGTATAGTACCGGAGGTTATCTTCCTCATTCGTAATGTTGATCCTGCTGTGAAGATCAGCCAGTTTTAATGCTGTATACAATGTGTATTCCGGTGTACCGTAGTCATCGATGGTAGTCTTGCTGAGATCATCTGCGGTTTTGTTGATCCCACCGCTGACCGCTTCTCCAAGCTTTATCAAATCTGACAGAAATCCCATATGCTTTTTATCCTTTCAATACGTTTATGTTCATACGATAAAACTTATATCAATATGAATTCTTTAACACATTTTACTATATTGCGGTCAGTACAGAAACCGTTCAGTTCTTAAGTATTTAACTGTCAGAATCAAAACCAGACCGGTCCGGCCTGGCTTTGTTGTGACTGATTTACTGATGATCAATCATTACCGAATAGACTGCTGAAGAAGTTGAAAGCACCCTGCCAGTAGTATTCGATATTCCTTGGATCGATCTTGAAGGACACGGTCTTTTCACCGCCGTATTCTCCTTTACCGCGGAATGTTACCTTCGCTGTGCCCTTCTTGATGTTGTTCGTATAGCCCACGATCTCATAATGCGTATCAAGTTCGAGCGGTGTTGTCTTGTTGATGGTTGCTGTAATATCAGCTGCTGTC
>JAILLA010000099.1 GCA_024693325.1 Solobacterium sp. | reverse complement strand
GGGGACAGAAGAAGGAACAGAGCTGAAGATCCAGAGATCAATACAGGTGGAAGGAACCTTCGGGGTGATCAAACAGGACTTCGGATTTACCCGTTTTCACAGAAAAGGACTGAAAAATGTGAAAATGGAATTTCTTCTTGTGTGTCTGGGATACAACCTGAAGAAATACCATCTCAGCAGGATACGGAGAATGAAAGAGAATCCGTCGGGACTGCTCAGTTAACATCTAAAATACAGCTTAATCAACTGACAGTTGTTTTTAGTGCGCATATATTGTCAGAAACCGGTTGATCAGCTGATACAGATGATCAGAAAACAGATTGTTCATCTGCGGAACCACAAGAAAAGAGGATGTAATCCCTTAAGCAGTATTTCAAACTACTCAACTGTTACATCCTCTCATCACTGCTTATTTGAATGAAGCGTATCCGAAGTACGGATAGGAAACGTGCATTTCGTATCCCTGGAGATCCGGATTCTTCAGCATCGGCATTGTGAACTGGAACATCGGGATCAGGTGTGCTTCCTGGTCTACCAGGTAGTCTTCAAGATCATGTGTCTTCTGCAGTGCTTCCTTGGCATCTGTTGTTGCCTGGATGTCAGCCATTCTCTCGTCATAAACGGGATCAGCAACTGTAGCGACCTGCTGGTAAGCTGTTGTCCAGCTGTTCATAGCTGTGATCGGGTGTGTCAGAGCAACGCCGTAACGAGCGATCTCATAGTCACCTGCATACCATCCGTCATAGTAGACGCCAGCTTCAACTGCCTTGAATGTAACATCTACGCCGACTGCACTCCACATCTGCTGCAGGCATGTAGCGACATCACCGTGCATGGAGTTTGTGGAATAGTAGTACTCGATGTGGAGCGGGTTGGACTCATCATATCCTGCTTCAGCAAGCAGACGCTTGGATTCTTCAGGATTGTAGACCAGTGTATATCCGCCCTGGTCGTCTCTTTCCTGACGGAAGTCTCCGTTGATTCCTTCCAGACCGAACGGCAGGTAGGAACTCAGTACAGGATAGAATGTGGAACCGATAACTTCTGTGATGGATGTCTGGTCAACTGCCATTGCAAGAGCTCTTCTGACTCTGACATCTTTTGCCCATTCAGGTCCCTTTTCGCCTGTGTTGATGATGATGCAGTATGTGGAAGGATCCATAGCTACCCAGAGGGAATCTGTACCTTCATAGGAACGTGCTGTATCGGAGGATACTTCTGTTGCAACATCCAGGTCGCCTGATTCGAATGCGAGGTGCTGTGCTTCGGAATCCGGTACTACCTGCCATACGATTTCAGGCATTGTGATGTCTGCTGCGTTATAGAAGGAGTCGTTCTTCTGGAGAATGCACTTTTCATTGATGTTGATGTAAGTCAGGTCATAGCCATGGCTGACAGGATAACCGGGTTCGAATGCCCACTGGTTATTGTGCTGAGGAGTTGTCTGAGGCAGCGGGATCCATGCGCCTGAGCTCATGAGGAGCGGCAGGAATGTGCAGGGCTGCTTCAGCGTCAGGACGAGCGTGTAGTCATCCGGTGCTTCGATACCGACACTGCTGTGGTCTTCTGTCGTGCAGTCAAAGCTGTCACCGACTTCAATTGCATGCAGGTTGTATTCTTCAGCACCCTGGATGTAAACTGTCATGTTATAGATCTGGTTGGATGAGTCAACACCGTAACTCAGCGCACGCAGATAGGAATAAACGAAGTCATTCGCTGTCAGAGGTGTGCCGTCTGACCAGACAGCGTCTTCTCTGAGCTTGAAGGTATGTGTCAGACCGTCTTCGGAAACTTCATAGTCTGTGCACAGTTCCTTCTGAGGCTGGCCGTCTTTGTCTGTACGGAACATCGTTGCATACATGTGATGCAGGACATAAGAGTTGACCAGTTCTCCGTTTGTTGCAGGGTCCATATCTGTGAACTGTGAGAATACAGCAACAGTCATGGTATCCTTGGATGCTGTTTCAGCAGGTGTTGTCTCAGCAGCTGCTGAATCTGCGGGAGCGGCAGTTGCTGAACCGCCGTCTGTAGAAGGTGAACCTGATGAGCAGCCTGTGAGCAGGAGTGCTGCAGCTGCCAGACCGAGTCCGAAGCGTGAATGTTGAAGCATGGTGATAATTCCTCCCTTTTCCTTAGAAAACAAAACCGCATGCTATTACATACGGCTTTCTTTCCATATAGCAATAGCGCCACTTCAATAAGCGAAGGAGTGAAACGGATGTTATCCGCATCCCCACGGGTCTTACCTGCCGGCAAGCTCCGTTCGGCGGTGGTTGCCTTTCTGACCGTTCATAGCCTGCCGGCTCCCGGTCATACTTTTCTGCACCGCTACCTCTATCGATTCGGTTTTCATGTGCTTATTATCTTCAATACTTCCCTGCACGTCAACACCTTTTTTCATTTTCTTAAACTATTTTCACCTATATGAAAAGTTTTTTCATTTATTTTCATTGACCAGTTTTTCCTTTTTATCATGCGAAAACTTATGTTTAATATGCCATTCCCGGCTGAGCGCGGCGCTTTTGTTATCAAAAACTGCCGTGTAAACCAGGCTGCACGGACACCTGCTGCGGGTATATTTCGCCCCTTTTCCGGCATTGTGCATTTTCAGCCGTTTCTGCGGATCCGTCGAATATCCGGTATAAAACGTACCGTCCGCGCATTCCAGGATGTAAACGTAGTATTTCATTCCCCCATGATAACAGAAATGAAGCCCGGGGTCTGCCCGGACTTCCTGAGGAAAGAATCGTTTCTCTGGTTATTCAGTCCATGTGCACTGGCTGAAGTTGAGGTATGCGCCGTTGATCTGGGTACCTGTCAGAGCAGGATTCCTCAGCATCGGCAGTGTGAACTGGAACATCGGAACGATGTATGCCATTTCGTCTACCAGGTAGTCTTCTGCCGCATGGCACTTCCGGATCGCTTCCTTCGGATCGATTGTAGCCTGGATATCCGCTACCATTTCGTCGTACTTGGCGTCACCGATTCTGGCGACTCTCTGGTAGTTTGTCGTGAATGTATTCAGTGCTGTGACAGGGTGATTCAAAGCGACACCGTAACGGGAGATCTCGAAGTCACCGTTATACCATGCTTCGTAGTAGACGCCTGATTCAACAGCCTTGAATGTCGTTTCGATGCCGACTGCAGACCACATCTGCTGCAGACATGTCGCAACGTCGTTGTGAATGGAGTTGGTTGAATAATAATATTCGATCTTCAGAGGATTGTTCTCGTCATATCCTTCTTCCGCAAGCAGACGCTTGGATTCTTCAGGATTGTAGACCAGTGTATATCCGCCCTCTTCATCCCGTTCTTTACGGAAGTCACCGTCGACGCCTTCCAGACCAAGCGGCATATAGCTGCTCAGTACAGGATAGAATTCTTCGCCGCCGACGACATCGGCCACTGCCTTCTGGTCGATCGCCATTGCGACAGCTCTTCTCAGGTTGAGGTTCTGTGCCCATTCAGGTCCGGTCGCGCCGGAGTTGAATGTCAGGCAGTATGTGTTCGTCTGCAGACCGACCCAAAGTTCATCTGTGCCTTTGTAGCTCTTTGCAACATCACTGGTGATGCTGGTAGCGATATCGATGTCTCCTGCCTGGAATGCCAGGTGCTGTGCTTCTGTATCAGGAACGACCTGCCAGATGATCTCATCCATCGTGACCTTGTCTTTGTCATAGAAGTATTCGTTCTTGACCATGACAGCCTTGTCATTCGGATTCATTTCTGTCAGGACGTGGTCGCCGTTGCTGGGATAACCGCCCTGCAGAGCCCATGTGGACTCATGCTGGGGAGTACTCTGGTGTACAGGCAGCCATGCGCCTGAGCAGAGTGATGTATTCAGATATGTACACGGGCTCTTCAGTGTCAGGACCAGCGTATGATCATCTGCCGCTTCAATACCGACAGAACTGTGATCTTCTGTTGTGCAGTCAAATGAGTTCCCTACCTCCAGCGCATTCAGTGAATACTCTTCCGCACCCTTGATAAACGTTGTCATGTTGTATATCGGGTTGGAAGCGTCCACGCCGTAAGATAGAGCTCGTAGGTACGAATAGACAAAGTCATTTGCTGTAACAGGAGTTCCGTCACTCCACTTTGCGTCATCTCTTAGCGTAAACGTATGTATCAAACCATCCTCGGATATGTCATGTGCTGTTGCCAGTTCCATCTGAGGCTGTGAATTTTCATCCATTCTGTACAGTCCTCTGTACATGTGATGCAGCAGGTAGCCGTTTACCAGCTCGCCGTTTGTTGCCGGATCCATGCTTGTGAACTGTGAGAATACTGCGATTGTAACCGTTGAAGGATGGTGTGATTCTGTAGATTGTGCCGTTTCGGCCGGTGCGCTTGACCCTGCTTCGGCAGTCGGTGTCGTTCCGGATGGAGATCCGGATGAACATCCCATCATGCCTGCAGCAAGAACAACGCTCACCATTGTCCTTAATGCTTTTTTCATCTCTTTGTCCTCCTGTTGAGATAGACAAAGAATATTATATCTGCACGGTAATATTCAATATGTTGCAGAAAATTATGATTTACATTTTCAGTAATTTTGTAATATCGTTTTCATTTTTTCATATTTACATTTTTCACATGAAACGAAAGTCATGTTAAAACCGTTTCCGTCGGGTAAAATAGTCATGTATGAAACTGCCTGATAGCTACCTGAGCCGTATGAAAGACCTGCTGCAGGATGATCTTGATGATTATCTGCAGTCCTTTGAGCAGGACCGTGTACTGTCGCTCAGAGTCAACACAAACAAGATATCCGTGGAAGAATTCTGCCGGATCGTACCCTTTCATCTGACGCCTGTCCCTTGGTCTTCATCTGGGTTTTACTATGACGAGGCAGACCGCGTATCGGTACATCCGTACTGGCATGCCGGATTATGCTACCTGCAGGAGGCTTCGGCCATGATCCCGGCAGAGATCCTGCCCGTTGGTGAGAATGACCTGGTGCTGGATGCCTGCTGTGCCCCGGGCGGCAAATCGCTCGGCCTTGCCTGCCGCATGCATGACAAGGGTCTGCTGATCTCCAATGACATCAGCGCTTCCAGGCAGAACGCAACCCTGAAAAACGTGCAGCGCTTCGGCGTTTCCAATACCCTGGTCACAGCCTCAGACCTCAATGACATGGCAAGGCTGTATCCCGGTACATTTGACAGGATCCTGCTGGATGTCCCCTGCTCCGGGGAAGGCATGTTCCGCAGAGATCCGTCACTGATCAGGTCCTGGCTGGACAAAGGTCCCTCCGATTACGCTGTTATTCAGAAAGAAATTGCCGGAAATGCGCTGGGCATGTTAAAGGACGGCGGCATGATGGTGTACTCGACATGTACATTCTCACCAGAGGAGGACGAGGAAGTCATCCTTTATCTGAAGCAGCTCTGTCCGGAGCTTGAGATCATCCGTCCCGATATCAGCTATGAAGGCTTCATGCCCGGCATCCTGCCAGGGACGGAAAACTGCATCAGGCTGTACCCGCACAGGCTCAGGGGTGAAGGTCATTTTGCCTGCCTCATGAAAAAGAACGGCACATCAGGTCCGTCGCCTTCCCCTGCCGTTCATCCTGCACGCATCAGGTGCGCGCAGTTCGATGAGTTTCTGAAGATGATCCGGATCAGCTTTGATCCTTCCCGCTTCATGCTCAACAAAGACCGCATCCTCTATCTCCCGGCGATCCCGTTTGATTCATCCGGTCTGAGAGTCGTACGCTCGGGACTGCTGATGGGAACGGTCAAAGACGACCGCTTTGAACCCTCCCAGCATCTTGCTCATCACCTGTCCGCGGACACATTTGCCCAGAGCATCTGCCTGGCCCCGGATGACCCCAATACAGAAAAGTACCTCAGGGGTGAAACGATCAGGGTGGATTCCGCATATGAAGGCTGGGTGCTGATCTGTGCCGGTACATATCCGCTCGGCTTCGGAAAGATCAAAAACGGCACGGTCAAAAACCGGATCGAACCCGGATCCAGAAAACTATGATCGTCATAAAAACCGGATGTCACACGGCATCCGGTCTTATTTATTATTCGAGCGGTTTCTGATAGTAGTTTCCGCTGACAGCCGTCAGGCTGCCGACGGAAATGAACGCATGTTCATCCGCTTCCCTGATCGATTTCAGGACATCCTTCAGCTGATACGTATTGATATCCATCAGCAGCAGCCAGTGGGGTTTTCCCGTATAACCCCCTTCACAGGCAAGCTTTGTGATGCCGTGACGGCATGTGCTGAAGACAGCACTGCAGATCTCATCCGGATGATCGGTCACGACATGAAGGCTGGTTACCTTGAACCTCTGGTGCATGGTATTGACGACCTGGGTCGATACGAACTGGAAGATGATGGAATACAGAGCCTGGTTCCAGCCGAACATCAGTCCTGCCAGGAACAGCACGCAGGCATTGCAGTAAAGGATGATATTCCATGACGGTGCGTTGGAACGCATCGACAGATAGATCGAAACGAAGTCTGTTCCCCCGCTGCTTGCGTCTGAGCGCAGCGACATGCCGATCGCTGTCCCGTTGATCAGACCGCCGAACACGGAGATCAGCAGAGGATCCTGCGTGATATAGGGAAGTTTCAGAACAGACGTGAACAGCGAAGCCAGTGAGAACCACAGGACTGACAGGATGACAAATTTATGGCCTACCTGTTTCCAGACAAGGAACGTCACTGCCGCATTCATGATCCAGTAGATCACGCTGAATGAGATCCTGATATTCAGATACTGTTCCATGGCCATTGACAGCAGCCTGGATATGCCGGCAAAGCCGCCCGGGAACAGGTTTCCGGATTTGACGAATGTATTCATGCCGAAGGAATAAAGCAGTGCGCTGATGATGACCACCAGTATTTTCGGAATATCTTCTTTTTTGAAATGAACAACATTGTTCATACTGTCGTACCTCGCAGAATCTTATTTTACCCCTCTTCTGTATAAATAAACACATGATTTTCCTTTGTGCCGCAAAAAAGCATAATTGCTATAATAGAGTCAATAGAGGTATCTGTCATGAAAGTAAATCTGAACGATGTTGTTGCGGCGATCGAGTCGCTGAATGATGAATTAAAACCGTATTACTATATCCCGAAAGAAGAGATCGTAACGTACAGCAGCTACAGCGGATGGAGCGATCCCGGTATGCCGGACCAGGTCTATGATGAAGACCTGATCCCCCTTCCCGACAGACGGGAAGTAGACGACTACGGCAATATGGAACGCTTTATCGAAGCGCAGCCGGACGGGGATGCCAAGGACTGGATGTCCAACGCCATCCACGGACGCGGCGCATTCAGGATGTTCCGTGCTGCTGCGGAACGCTTTGACCTGCTGCAGGAATGGTATGAATTCCAGGCAAAGGCACACCGCGCGACAGCTATGGTGTGGTGTGAGGAAAACGGCATCATCTATGACGACATGCCCTTTGTCTCCGATGAGGAAGATGACGACTATGAAGAACCCGAGGAAGAGCCTGTTCCCGTCAGGACGCCTGTGCCTTCCTTCAATGTCCGCATCATAGACGTCACGGACCGTAACTACATGAACCTGATCTTCCTGAAGGATGAATACAACCAGTTCCTGGCCCGCTTCAACGGTCAGCCGGTACAGTCCGATACGGATACCGCGCAGGACCAGCTGGAAGAGCTGCTGGACAGTGGCTGCCGGATCTTTGCGGCAAGCGAGCACGGCAGGTTCCTGGGCTATATCGTCCTGGATGAGAATGTCGACCTCATCCGCCTGAAGGAACTGTATGTCAGGAAAGACATGCGGCGCAAAGGGATCGCGACGATGTTGATGAAGAAGGCAGAACAGGCTGCTGCGGAGGCAGGCCTGGAAGAAGTGACCAATACGGTCCAGCCGGACAACCAGGTCATGATCGCCTTCCTGAACAGCTGCGGATACAACACACTGGGCATGCTGGAAGTCCATAAAGGCACTGCCGGAACCAGAGGAAAAGTACTGGTCGGCAAGCACGAATTCGATCTCTGATCAGAAACAGACACATATCCGGACAAGGAAAAGAACTGTAATCCACAACACCGTTACAGTTCTTTTTTCTCTTGTTTTGGCTGAATATCTGTCACAAAACAGCTGAATACCGTCAAATAACAACGTTATCCACAATAAACAGGGCTGTTTTGTTGATAAATCATTACTTTCTGAACATGAACCGGCGTGCAAGATCGATGCCGATCTTGTACGGAAGCGGTCTGAGCGCCTTGTCTGCTTCCTTCAGTTTCTGCCTGATCGGGATGCTCTGCGGGCAGTGCTTCTCACATTTGCCGCATTCAATGCACTGTGAGGCAAAGGCAGGTTCCCTGGTCAGTCCGACTGTCTGGGCAAACTCAAATCTTCCCTGTGACTTGGACTCGATATACATCGCGTTGTAGCAGCGGAAGATACCCGGGATATCGACACCCTTCGGACAAGGCATACAATACCTGCATCCTGTGCAAGGTACTTTTTCATTTGCCCGGATCTCTTTCTTCACGGTCTCCAGTACCTGTCTGTCCTGTTCTGTCAGTTCCCCGTCGAGTGCTTCGGAAGCGGTCCGGCAGTTTTCCTTAACCATTTCCAGGGAGTTCATTCCGGACAGTACGACAGTCACTTCCTTCTGGTCATACAGCCAGTGCAGTCCCCACTCTGCCGGGGACCAGCTTCTCGTGCTGTTTGAGAATGCCTTCCTGGCTCCCTGGGGCAGACTGTTGACAAGCTTGCCGCCGCGCAGCGGTTCCATGATGACGACAGGAATGCCTTTATTGTATGCCGCGACAAGACCGTCACGTCCTGCCTGGGACACTTCATCCAGATAGTTGTACTGGATCTGGCAGAAGTCCCAGTCATAGTCATTCAGGATCTTCAGGAAGTTGTCTGTGTTCCCGTGATAGGAGAATCCGATATTCCTGATCTGACCGCCTGCTTTCTTTTCGGCTACCCAGTCTTCAATGCCTACCTTCTTCAGCCTCTCCCACATTGCGACGTCCGTTACATGATGCATCAGGTAATAGTCGATATGGTCTGTTCTCAGTCTGGACAGTTCTTCATTGAAATACCTGTCGAGGGCAGCACGTGAAGAGATCAGGTACTGCGGCAGCTTGGTCGCGATATAGACCTTGTCGCGGATCCCGTTCTTCTCCAGGATCTCTCCCAGGGCAGCTTCGCTTCCGCCGTAAACATATGCCGTATCGTAGTAATTGACACCGCTGCGGTATGCCTCAATGATCTCCTGTTCCGCCTTGGCAACATCGATGCTGTTTCCCTTTTTGGTGAAACGCATGCAGCCGTAGCCGAGTATGGAGAGCGGGGTCCCGTTTCTGTCTGTTCTGTATTGCATGTAATACTCCTGTTTCTCTGAAAACATCATACTATATCCATCATCTGTACTTCATACAAAATGACCGCACGGTCAAAGAAAAACACCGGAATGATTTCCGGCGGAAATATTACGGCATGGATCTCAGGTTTCAGGGTTTACGGGCAGAAAGAAGGACACCGGCAATGATCACCGCGCCGCCGATCAGATGCTTGACCGTGATCGTCTCATGCAGAATCAGTACGGACAGTACTACACCTGCTACAGGCATCAGATTCATTAATGAAGCAGCTCTTGCGGCACTGACCTTGCGCAGTCCGTAGTTGTACAGAAACAGCGCAGCCAGTGAACAGATCAGTGACAGATACAGCACTGCCGCGATGGAGCCTGCTGTCACAGACCATCTCATATTCTTTTCAAACACGAGCATCGGTATGAAGCATACCGTACCGATCAGCGTCTGATAATACGTGACGGTAAAGTCATCCGGCTCATCGGAGATCCTCTGTGTCATGTAGTTGTAGCACGCCCACAGGCAGCCGTTGAATGCGATCAGGGCATTGCCGAGCACAGATCCGTTTCCGTCATTCCCCGTTACGGTCAGGATGATCACCCCGCAGACACCCATCAGGATGCCGAGCACTTCATTCCTGTTCGTTCTGAGATGAAAAAACAGGATGCCGATCAGGATCGTGATCACCGGATAAACTGCTGAGATCAGGCTGGCATCAGAGGCACTTGTCAGGCTAACGGCAATGTTTTCCAGGGCATAGTAAACAGCGATGCCGGAGACCGCCGACAGCGTCATATATTTCAGGTCATTCCTTGATGGAATGTATCTCTTCCTGTTCCGCCTGATCAGAAACATAAACACTGATGACACGATAAAACGGATCAGGCACAGCAGCAGAGGTGAAAAAGCTTCCAGCGCTATTTTGGAAGCGATATAGGAAGAACCCCAGATACAGACTGCCGCGATCAGGGCAAGATGGTTTTTCAGATCAGCCATGCAGCAATTGTATTACAAATCAGTTTCATTTCAAAACATGGAATTGCCTGTATACTGTTTTTTCTCAATAATTCCTTTGCGGTACGAAAACTTATCGCAAAAACCGGCAGTTTGATTTACCGCCGGTAAGCTTACCGAATCACGGATCTGATCTCTTCATTTACTGTTATTGAGTGATCCTGTCCAGATGAAACCGGAGAGCACCGATCAGGTTTGCATCATTTCCGTATCTGCATGGAACGATCTCGGGAGCCATGAACGGAAGATTCGCGGAACGTCCGAACAGTTCATTCACCTTGACACGGATCATGTCCGTCACTTCCCTGCGGGCACTGATCCCGCCGCCTACTGCATATCTTTCCAGGTCCAGTACCGACTGAATACTGTAGATACCGGCAGCCGTTTTCAGGCCGAAATCCTCCAGAGCAGCCCACGCGTCCGGATCACCTGCGTCGTATGCTTCAAACAGACTGATCCCATCATAACTGTTTCCGAGAAACGGCTGGTTCTTCCGGATGGCATATTTGCCGATCAGACCGGTTGCGGACGCATGACCTACCCACATAGCCTCAATATTGTTTTTCAGGCTGAAACCGGCTTCCGAAAAAGCATTGATGTCTGTGACAAGATGAGAAAGCTCGCCGCCTCCCCCGCTTGTACCCATCCATATCTTTCCGTTCAGCAGGATCCCGCCGCCTGTTCCCGTTCCCAGGATAATGACTGCCCCGTTCTGTATCCCGGACAAAGCACCGTTCCAGGCTTCCGCATTGGCGGCGCATTTTCCGTCATTGGCTATCGTAACAGGGACGCCCAGTCTTTTTTCCAGGAGGTCTGCGATCGGAATATCCCTGATAAAGCGATATGCCCCGCCTGTAAAAGCAATGCCTTTTGCGGTACTGATCCTTCCGGGCATGGATACAGCCGCACCTTCATATCTGCCTTCATATGTCCTGCCCACAGATCCCAGCAGGTCCAGCAGATGATCCAGACTGTCGGTTACCGCGTCTGTTTTCCCATGTTCAAGTATTTCCGCTGTTTCACTGATCAGCGCATATTTGATGCTGGTACCGCCAAGATCAAACACAAGATACTGTTTCATTTCCATCCTCCTGTACACATATTCCGCTGTGCTGACAGAAAACGGTTCCTTCACTTTTTCTGCTTCGGAACCGCTTCTTTCTGATTGTATTGATCAGTCTTCGCCGATGAAGCTCAATGTCTCGCCGATCGTCATGTAGAAATGCGGGCGGCTGCGGTTGAAATTGTAGAAACCATGATCCATTCCGGGATACAGCTTCAGCCTGACATCCACACCGTTTTCTTTCCCGTACCGGACAAATCTTTCAACGGTATTCTTCAGGATGATATGGTCCTTCTCCCCATGCATAACGAGCATCTTCGGTGTTCCCTGTTTCAGGCTTTCCGTATTGATCACATCAAAGCCGTCTGCCTGCGCACCGGAGATATTCACGATATTGTTTGCGTCGGGCGCGTCATCCAGGATTCCGGGATTGAACATCACATAGCCTGCAGGCTGCACGCCGGTCATCTGTCCGCACATGAATGCGATCATTGCACCGGCAGAACCTCCGGATAGAAAGAGTTTCTCAGGATCCATATTCCAGTCATCCGCTTTTTCACGGAACAGCTTCCAGACAGCAGCGCCGTCACTGAAGGAATCCCTGGCTTTTGAGCCATGCTCCGTATAGATCCTGTAGTCTGCGGTTGCGGCAACGATTCCGTTTTCGGCACAGATCTGTGCCTGCTCACGGAATGCATGCCTGCATCCGAGCGCGAAGCCTCCTCCGAAGAAGAACAGGATACCGGGACGCTTTCCGGGAAACACCTCGGGGTCAGGATGATATACATCCACCGCATGCGTTGATCCTTCATTCTCATATGTGATCGTTTCACAGGTGACTGCAGCAGCGCGCTGTGACTGGCGTCTGACTGTAGCCTCCTGCTTCTTCTTCAATTCTTCTGGTGTCATATGTCTTCAGTTCCTTTCCTTTTCGACCCGGAATGATTTTTTATACGCTTCGATCATCGGATTGGGTTTCTGACCCCTGTCCGCGAAGTCCTGCCTCAGCCGTTCAACGATCTCAGGATGGCTTTCAGCCAGGTCATTCATTTCAAACGGATCTTCCGCTATGTGATACAGTCTGTCCGGCAGACGGTTTTTCATAATGAGTTTCCATTCACCGTCCGTGATCGCCGCAAATGCATCAAACGGATTCTTTTTGTCTTTCAGCAGCAGTTCCGAGATCGCGTAGCTGCGTACCTTTTCCTCTTTGCCTTCCACCACCGGACGGAGGGAAACAGATTCCAGCTTTGCGGAAGGTTTTACCCCTGCATAATCCAGGCATGTAGCAGCCAGATCCTGCAGTTCGACCGGTGTATTGTTCACCCTGCCGCCGGCAGATCCGAAACAGGAAGCATCTACTACCATCGGGATCATGATCGATCCCTGTTCCGGCTTGGATTTACCGTACATGTCGTGGTCACCCATCATCTCACCGTGATCTGCAGTGTAGATCACAAGTGTATGGTCGCGTTCTCCCGTCTCATCCAGAGTCTTCAGACATTCCCCGATCAGACGGTCGATATTCTCGATCATTGCCGCATAGTTTCTGCGAATATCCTGATTCTGCGTTTGGCCTGTACAGTCTGCAGCGACAGGCATTTCCCTGTTCTTAACGGCATTTCTCATTTCTTCCGTTACATCCCACGGGTCGTGCGGACCGGAGAAGTTGACCTGGATAAACCAGGGCTTATCCTTCGGTGCTTCGGCGATCATTCTGCATGCCCGGGCACCGATCCAGTTATCCGCATAGAGTTCCGGCGGTACAGGAGCGGGATCTGTTCCATGTCCGCGGCTCATCATGTCCTCGGAGTATGCCTTCAGGAAGCCGGCCTTTTCAAGCACTTTCCCGTAAGGACCGGGCTGTCCCATCATGGACGCCCAGACAGCATCCATCTTTCCTTCACTGTCTTTCGCGTCTGAGAAACCCATGCGCTGCAGCGCTTCATGGAAGCCATCCTCTCCCCAGGTCAGATCACCTTTATTCAGATCGAATTTGCCGACACCGGAGACATAATACCCGTCTGCGCTGAGCATCCCGTAGAATGTTGGCAGCGCGGTGTCATAATTGATGTTGTTCTGATATACACGGCAGTTCCTGTATCTTCTGCCGCTTGCAAGGCACGCCCTTGCCGGAGCACAGACCGGAGAGGGAGAAACAGCACAGGTGAATGCTGTTCCCCGGTCCATCAGTCCGCGGATCTCCGGCATGTTCAGATGAAGATCTTCCGTGCCCTGTTTTTTCTTTGTTTCGCCGTCATACGGCATCCAGTCCCCGCGATGCTGGTCTGATACCAGCAGCAGGATGTTCGGACGTCTCTCCGTCATGTTTCACACCTCCTTATTCTTCAGCTGTTTCAGGTATGTTCAGTTCTTCCTGGATCTTCTGGTTTTCATAAGCCTTGAAGAATGGGAAGTAGATCACCATAGCCGGAATAACCAGCAGCCATGCGAATACGATGTGCCTCCAGTCCATGGACCAGAGATATTCCTTGATGCCGAGCGGTGTGTTGCCTGTTACGTAGATCCACATCGGTGTCAGAAGCTTGAGTGTGAATGCGAAGTGATACATTAATGTGCTGAACAGTGAGCAGATGATGTAAGGGATCATCAGGATAGGGTTGTAGAGTACGGGAAGACCATTCATGACAACACCGTTGACTGTGAACATTGCGGGAACGATACCTGCGCGGCATACGCTCTTGATCTGTGCTGACTTGGAGTTCCAGCCGAGGAAACAGAGAGGAATGACTCCGAAGACACCGAAGCAGTAGAACAGGAGTACCGGGAAGTAGATCAGCGGCTGGCCTGCGTTGTAGAGAGCAGCGTTCTGTTCGAGAGACTGCATGATCATCGGGAGAAGGATCGGTCCGATGATCATTGCGCCCTGGACGCCGCAGCATGTGAAGATCGCCATTACCAGGCAGATGAGGAACATGCCGGGAACGGAAGTAACTGCTCCGAACGGGATCGCCAGGACTTTCATGATCCATGTGGGGAAGATAACGCCTGTGTATGTCTTGAACAGTGCTGTTGTGACTGCGAAGACGATGATGTTTACCAGCAGTGGTACCAGGGAAACGAAGCTTGAGATCAGTGCTTCCGGGCATCCTTTAGGAAGCTTGAACGTCAGGTTGCGTTTTTCGAAGAACTTGATGATATTGATACTGACGAAGACCGTGATGAATACAGTGATCATTCCTGTTCCGCCGAAAAATGAAGTGTTCAGGAATGTCTTGCCTGCTTCATTCAGCTGTACTGCATCTGTGATGATCAGGAAGCTGATGACGCTTGTCATAGCCGATACGACCGGTGATTTCAGTTCATGCTTCTTAGCGTAGATATTGCCCATGGAGAAGCAGAGCCAGAGGCTGAGCAGTGCCATGCAGAAGTTGTACGGTGTGTAGATCGCGTTGTAGACCGGGCTGCCCTTTTCGATGAGCTTCATCAGTACACCGGCTGCGCATGCGACCTGTGCGAATGCACTGACCATCATAATACCGAGGATCGACTGGACGCCGCCCATGATCGAGCTGACGAATTTGTTTCTTGATACTTTTTTGCCGAAATTCTGAAGTGCGACCAGATATTTGTTCTGCATCATCCGGTCCTGCCAGTTATTGCTGTTTGCTGTCATTTTCTGATTCTCCTTTTCCCTTTTTAATCCAGGTTTTCCCCGTTTGTTTCAATGACTTTTCTGTACCATTCGAAGCTTTTCTTCTTTTTTCTTTCGAGCGTTCCGTTTCCGTGGTCATCGAGATCCACATAGATGAAGCCGTAACGTTTTTCCATCTGTCCGGTGGCGACCGATACCAGGTCGATCGGTCCCCATGTTGTATATCCCATCAGCTCCACGCCGTCGGTATCGACCGCTTCTTTCATGGCTCTGATGTGATCTCTCAGATATCTGATCCTGTAATCATCTTCGATCGTCCCGTCTTCCTTTACTTCATCTTTTGCGCCAAGTCCGTTCTCAACGATGAACAGCGGTTTCTGATATCTGTCATAAATATCGTTCATCGTGATCCTGAGTCCCAGCGGATCCAGATGTCTTCCCCAGGGTTCAACCTCAAGGTAAGGATTTCTTGCGGAATTCAGCAGGTTGGAATCAAATTCCCCGCTCTTGTCCGAACCGATCACCCTTGTTGCGTAGTATGAGAAGGAAACGAAGTCGACTGTATTCTCTCTCAGGATCTCCCTGTCATTCTCTTCATACGGAATACTGAATCCTTTCCGCTCATATTCCTTCAGTACGTAGCAGGGATAATATCCTCTGACCTGTACATCCGTAAACATGTAGTGTTTTCTGTTTTCATCCTGCGCAAGTTTGACATCCACCGGATTGCATGTCAGCGGGTAATATACACCGGCATTGAGCATACATCCGATCTGATTGTCAGGATCCGTTTCATGTCCGATCCTGACTGCCCAGGCACTTGCGGTCAGCACATTGTGTACTGCAGTGTGGATCACGCTGTACCGGTCATCCTCTTCCGTGAATGTGAGGCCGGCTGCCATGAAGCAGGCGCTTGTCATGATGTTGATCTCATTGAAGGTCAGCCAGTATTTCACCAGGCCTTTGTACCGGGTGAACAATGTTGTGACCAGATTCCTGAAGAATCCGATCAGCTGTCTGTTTTTCCATCCTCCGTACTTTTCTGCCAGATGCATCGGCAGATCATAGTGCGATATGGTTACCAGCGGTTCAATATGATGTTTCTTCAGTTCACGGAAGATCTCTTCATAGAACCGGAGACCTTCTTCATTCGGTGTTTCCTCATCACCTAGCGGGTAGATCCTTGACCAGGCTATGGACATCCGGAATGTCCTGAATCCCATTTCCGCAAACAGTGCGATATCTTCTTTCCAGTGATGATAGAAATCGATCGCCCTGTGTGTCGGATAATAGTGTTCATCATCCGGAGTGAATTGTTTTGTATCCCCCTTAATGACGGGCATCCGGTCTTTCCCGAACGGAAGCACATCCGCATTGGACAGTCCTTTTCCGCCCTCATTCCAGGCACCTTCACACTGGTTTGCGGCGGTCGCGCCGCCCCAGAGAAAGTTTTCTTTCAGGCTCATTTCTCTTCCCCCTTTCCTTTGACAATTACAGTGTAAGGGGTTTCCTGCATAAACTGAATTTCGCATAAATCAAGTTTGAATTTACTAAAAGTAAAAGCCATCGTATACTGGTAAAAAAGGGTGACGGGTATGGACAGCGTAAAACTTGAGACATTTCTGATCGTATGCAAAGTCAGCAGTTTTTCCAAAGCAGCGGATAAACTTTTCATCACTCCCGCCGCAGTCAAGAAGCAGATCGATTCACTGGAAAGCGAAGTCGGTGTTACCCTGTTTTACAGGAAATCCTCCGGCTGCTATCTGACGGAAGCGGGCAAAGCTTTCTCAGCAGAAGCGCGCAAGATCCTCAAAGTGATCAATACCTCCGTAGAAAAAGTACGGCAGGTCGAAAAAGGAAAGGAATATGAGATCCATATCGGACACAGTGTCAGGCTTTCCTTTGATTTCATCAATCTCCTGACCTCGGCCTTTCATGAAAAGTATCCCCAGCATTATCTTTATTTCGAGAGAATGAAAAAATCAGAGCTGCAGACAGCTCTGGAAATCGGTACGATCGACTGCTTCCTGTTTGTCAATCCTCAGAAAAATGATTTCAGGGGATCAAAGCATGTCCGGATCGGAGAATCTGTGATCCATGCCGTGGTAAACAAAAATCACCCGCTTGCGGATTATGAGACGGTCACATTCAATGACCTGCTTCCGTACCATGTTTATATCTCATCCATCCTGGATACTTCACTGTACGATGCGCTGGAAGCGGAGATCGGTACGAACCTGCACATCATGGATAAATCAGACAGGAATGAGCTGCTGGTCAGCCTGCTGAAGAACGCGGTCATCCTGTTCCCGGGTAATGTATCCCACGATGTATCGATACCGTTTGATTACAAACCGCTGCCGATCGAGTTCTATTACCGCGAGAATGATCCTGAGCTGGAAAACCTGTATCATCAGATCCGGGCAGTTCTGAAAACACAGGCGATATTATGAAAAAAGCATGCGCGTACATGCTTTTTTTCAGTTATGCATTGATCTCGTGTACTCTGCAGCATGTGACAAAATGTCCATCCGAAGCATTGATCTGATGCTGGGGAGCATGGCATTTTTCCTGTGCAAACGGGCATCTTGCCGCAAATCTGCATCCCGGCTCCGGATCGACCGGTGAAGTGATCTCACCCTTCAGGCGGATCCGTTCCTGTCTGTGATGGATATCCGTGGAAGGGATCGCAGAAAGAAGTGCCCGTGTATAAGGGTGCAGCGGATTTCGGAACAGTTCCTTTGATGCACATTTCTCTACCATCTGGCCGAGATACATGACGCAGATATCATCGGAGATATGGCGGACGACCGACATGTCATGCGTAATAAACATATATGTCAGTCCCCGTTCGATCTGAAGCTTCTTCAGCAGGTTCAGAACCTGTGCCTGGATCGAAACATCCAGCGCCGAAACGGGTTCATCACAGACGATGAAATCCGGTTCCAGTGCCAGAGCCCTGGCAATACCTACTCTCTGTCTTCTGCCGCCGTCCAGTTCATGCGGATAAGCCCTTCTCAGGCGTTCATCGATCCCGACGAGTTCCATCAGTTCTTCCGCACGCTGTACCATTTCCTTTCTGCTATAGCGGCCGGAGACGATCAGCGGTTCTTTGATCGTTTCATCGATACTGAAACGCGGATCTATGGAAGAATACGGGTCCTGGAATATGATCTGCATCTTTTCACGGACTGCTTTCAATTCTTTTTTTCTGACTTTCGTGACATCTTTTCCATCCAGCAGGATCTGTCCGTCCGTACTCTCCTGCAGATGGATCAGCGTTCTTCCAAGCGTAGACTTGCCGCAGCCGGACTCACCGACAACACCGAGCGTCTTTCCCTTTTCGATCGTAAATGAAACATCATCTACAGCATGCAGAGTACCCCCGTTTACCGGAAAGTATTTTTTCAGATGCCTGACTTCTATCAACGGCTGGGTCATATCAGTGTTCTCCTTTTTTGCTCTGTTCGATTCTGATACAGCGGCACATATGTCCGTCCGGTGTCACTGCAGGCTGTATCCTGTCTTTTCTGCAGGCTTCTGATGCATAAGGGCAGCGGGGACTGAACGGACAGCCTGCAGGAAGATCCGTAGGATCCGGCGGCATACCGTCGATCGGATGAAGCCACATCTCGTCTTCGCTCATACTCGGTATCGCTCCGAACAGCCCGATAGTATAAGGATGGGAAGGATGGTCGAATATCTGTTCCTTTGTCCCGTACTCGACGATTGTTCCGGCATAGATCACTGCCACTTCATCGCAGACCTGGGCAACGACACCCATATCATGCGTCACCAGCAGCATGGATGTTTCGTATTGTTTCTGCAGGTCTTCGATCAGGTCCAGCACCTGGGCCTGGATCGTTACATCAAGCGCTGTCGTCGGCTCATCTGCCAGAAGCAGCTGAGGACTGCAGGCAAGCGCGATTGCGATCACGACCCTCTGCTTCATGCCTCCGGAAAACTGATGCGGATAATCATAATAACGTTCACCGGGAATACCGACGATCTCCAGCATTTCCTTTGCCCGTCTGACGGCGTCTTCATGGTTTCCCTGTTCCTGATGGAGCTCGATCACTTCAGCGATCTGATCGCCGACACGTTCAACGGGATTGAGTGCTGTCATCGGATCCTGGAAGATCATGGAAATATTCTTGCCGCGGATCTTCTGCATCTCTTCTTCTTTAAGATGCAGCAAGTCTTTTCCTTCCATCAGGATCTCACCGGATGTGATCTCTGCTCCGACATCGGGGAGAATGCGCAGAATGGACCTGCAGATGCTTGTCTTGCCGGCACCGGTCTCTCCGACCAGGCCGAGCGTCCTGCCTCTTTTCAGGCACAGGTCAACGCCGTTGACTGCATGCACTGTCTTTCCGTCAGACAGGTACTCCACACTGAGATCTTTTATTTCCAGCAGTACATTGCTTTCTGTCATATGCAAAATCTCCTATCGTTTCAGTTTCGGATCGAGTGCGTCACGAAGACCGTCACCCAAAAGGTTCAGGGCAAGCACGGTGACCGCAATTGCTAGTCCGGGGAAAATGACCATATACGGTGAATTGCGGATAAACTGTCTGGAACCGGACAGCATAGCACCCCACTCCGGGGTCGGCGGCTGCACACCAAGTCCGATAAAGGACAGACCGGCCATCGTTGTAATGATCGTCGCAACACCCATCGTTGACTGGACGATCAGCGGTGAGAAGCAGTTCGGGATCAGGTGACGGAAGATCGTCCTGAACCGGCTGCAGTTGATCGATTCAGACGCTTCGATATACTCGGCATTTCTTTCCTTCAGGATCTGTGCCCTCAGCATCCTTGCTTTGCCGGGGATCCCGTTGATGGACAATGCCAGTATTGTATTGAAATATCCCGGTCCCAGCACTGCTGAAATAACGATCGTCAGCAGCATTGCCGGCAGTGACTGGATCACATCCAGGAAACGCATGATCAGGTTATCGACCCAGCCTCCGAAGAAGCCTGCCGCAGCACCGATCACCATACCGAGGGCTGTATTCAGGAGGATCGCGATCAGTCCTACCGAAAGGGAATAACGGCTTCCGTAAAGCAGCCTGGAAAGGATATCCCTGCCCATTTCATCGGTACCGAACCAATGGGCTGCGCTCGGTCCTGTCTGCATTGCCGTGTAGTCCATTTCCGCAAAGCCATAGGGAGCGATCACCGGTGCCAGTACTGCCAGCAGTATCTCGGCTGTAAAGATCACCAGACCGGCCATTGCCAGTTTGTTTCTGCTCATCCGTTTCAGCACTTCCAGGACCTTATTCTGTTTTTTCACTGTTCCTGTTGTCATAAACTATCTCTTTTTCGCATACTGCGCTTTGATCCTCGGATCAACTGCTGCGTATACCAGGTCAACGCCAAGCATGCACAGGCTGAACATTGCGGCAAGTACGATCGAACCGATCATGACGACCGGGTAATCACGGTTGTTAACGGCGGTAACGATGTATGAACCCAGGCCGGGAATTCCGAAGATCGTTTCAAGGATCATCGTTCCGCCGAGCAGTCTTCCGAACTGTGTCCCTATGATCGTGATGATCGGGATCAGGGCATTCTTCAGGGCATGGCGGATAATTACCTTCTGTTCCGAAACGCCTTTGGACCGGGCCGTGGTAATGTAGTCAGAACGGATGACATCCAACATGGATGAGCGCGTCTGTCTTGCCAGTGCTGCGATCCCGCCGGTACATCCTGCAAGAGCCGGGAGAATATAATACTGCAGCCCGCCGATCCCCATCGGGGGAAGCAGGTTCAGCTTGATGGAGAACAGTATGACCAGCAGCATTGCCAGCCAGAAGCTGGGGACCGATACACCGAGCAGTGCAAGCGCCATGCACAGATTATCCTGCCAGCGGTTCTGATGGGTCGCGGCAACGACACCCAGCGGGATACCGATCACCACTGACAGCAGCATGATCGCGATCGCCAGCAGCATCGTCCTCGGCAGGCGTTCCGCGATCGAGTCCGCGATCGACAGGTTTGTGATCCATGATCTGCCGAGATCAAAACGGATAAAGGTGTCTTTCAGAAATCTTCCCAGACGGATCAGAAACGGATCATTCAGTCCCAGGGAGATCCTGAGATGTTCCATTTCCGCATCGGAAGCTCCTGCCCCGAGGATGATCTCTGCGGGATCACCCGGACAGAAATACATCAGTGTAAATACCAGTACGGCAGCCCCGAGGATGATCGGTATCATCCACAGAAGCCGTTTCACAATATATTTATGCATATGATTCTCCTCATTCCTGTATGGAAGGAAGAAGGATGCCCGGGGCATCCTTCTGATCCGGCATCTCAATAAACGCTTGACAGAAGATCGACTGTACCGAAGGATGTCTCGACGTATTCTTTTGCGTTCACTCCGGCATTGATCAGGTCCAGGGATTGCGGATGAGCAATGCCGTATCCGTACATATTGTCTTTAATGTAGTTTCTGACCAGATTGATGTTTTCCTGATTGAAACCGTCATGCGTTCCTGCCTGATGGATCAGATCGGTCAGAGTCTGATCATTTCTGGAAGTCGCATCACCAAGCTTGTATGTTGTGGAATCAAATCTCGTATTCCAGAAGTTGGTCAGGGAATCGGCTCCGTTGGAAATGATGATCAGGTCATAATTGTTACCATCCAGTCTCTGTCCGGAGAATCCGGCATTATCCAGCGGTTCAAGTTTGATGTTGATGCCGATCTCGATACAGTTGTTCTGGATCATCTGAGCCATTCTGGACATGGATGCATTGCTTGAGCACATCAGCACCAGTTCCTCACCTTTATATCCTGACTGCTCCAGTTCTTCCTTTGCCTTGGCGGGATCATACGGGAAGTATTCTTCATTTTTCCATTCCTGCAGATAACCATCGTTGACCTCCGGATTGACATCATACATCAATGATGCGTAACCGCCGTACACTGCCTGAAGGATCGCTTCCGCGTTGATGATATAAGCGATCGCCCTGCGCAGATGCACATCCTGCTGGATCAGCTTGGAATCGACACCTGAGAAATACAGCTGTACGCCGTTTGCGGATAATCCTTTATGGACCAGGTAATTACTGTCGCCGGTGAACTGCTTCAGCGTATTCGCATCGATATTGATGAATGCATCGACGATCCCTTTTTCCATTGCGATGCCTGCCTGAGATGCTTCAGCGATCTGCTGGAACGTCACTTCACGGACGTTGCTGCGGTTGACTGCCGGCGCGTCCGGATTCCAGTAGTCATCCCTCAGCTTCATTTTCAGGGAAGACTGCGGTGTGTACTCTTCTACAACATACGCGGAAGTCGTGACCGGATGCATCGCGAACTCATCACCGGATGCCTCGAATTCCTTTCTTGAGAATACGAATGTATCTGTCAGGATCTTCTCCCAGGAACCGTACATATCGTTCTTCAGGGTCACGGTAAATGTGTAGTCACCGGTCGTCTCCGCTGTATCAAGATTGGTGAATGACGGCTTCAGGCCTCTTACAGCCGATTCGTTCAGGAACCAGACAACATCATCTGCTTTTATGTTGTTTCCTGCCGAGTCAGTGATGTTTTCATACAGTTCCACATCATATGTTTTTCCGTCTTCATGCATCGTCCATGACTTTGCTGTCCAGGGAATGTATTCCCCTTCGGATGTCTTTTTTGCCAATGTCTCATACAGTGCGTAGCTGTACAGGTTTTTGTTGTTTGCATTCGTCCGGAACGGAGTCAGTGACTCCCAGAGCGAGCTGTAGCCGATATTCAGGGTGTCCCTGATCTGTGAAGTTTCTGAAAGTTCATCTGAAGAAACGATGTTCATCACTGTCTCTTTAGCCTGCGCGGAAGCCTGTGCCTGTGCATCATTTCCGGAAGAGGATCCGCATCCTGTGACTGACAGTGCGAGGATCCCGGACAGTACCGCTTTGATCATTTTTCTGCTGTTCATTTCATTTCCTCCTGTTTTGCGATCCCGATCCTTTCATACTGTTCTTCGGGAGCGTCGAACCGTTTCATTTCTGCAGCCAGTGCAGAGATCATTCTGTTTTCGATCTCCTGATCTTCGACCGGTGCAAGCTGCAGCGGGTCGTGTTTCAGGTCATAAAGCGCATTTCCGTACTGATGAGCGCTTTTGCCGCGTACCGTAAACGGCAGCTTCAGTACAGGCATGTTCTTTGTGAAGGAAAGAGGCGCGGACAGTTCTGCTTTTTCCAGCTGTCTGCCATCCTTGCGGCGGTTCATATCCGCCGGCATCAGCGTGTATTCATAGCATGGCTGGTTGTCTTCGCAGACAGGCGCTCTCATATACAGATATTCACCGTCGGTAATGTTGACCTGTCCCCCGAACATTCCGAAGATCACATAATCACGAAGTTTTTCATCATCCGTAATAACAGGAAGCACATCCCGGCCGATCATTTCTTCCGGATAGTCCTGTCCGAAGTAACTGAGCAGTGTCGCGGCAATATCGATGTTCTGGACCAGTGCCTGCCTGTGCACGTTCTTCACACCGGCTCTGGGATCCCAGATAAACAGCGGCAGATGCGCGATCTCGTTGTACTGCGGCATGACATTTTTCGCCCACCACTGATGTTCACCAAGCAGGAAGCCGTGGTCGGTATTCACGATCAGCATCGTATCTTTCCACATGTCATAACGGTCCATGATCTCCAGCACCCGGCCAAGCGATCTGTCGCACATTTTCAGCAGGGCATTATATTTTTTCCGGACGTTTCCGACAAAGGCATCGTTTTCACGAACCATGTTGTATGCCGGCCAGTCATACGGGAAACTGTTGTCGATCCCGCATTCCTTCTGATATTCTTCCGGGGCATCGAACGGTTCATGCGGATCAAATGTTTCGATCTGAAGGAACCAGTTATCATACGCATGATTTGTTTCGATGAACTCCAGACCTCTGTCAAACACAGTATCCTGGGGATATTTTCCCTCCCGGCGGATATACTCACGGTTAACGGCATTCTGTCTTCTTGCTTTTGACATGATCTCTCCGTAAAGGCCTGTCATGCCGAAGCTGTGTATATCCGTGTACTCGCCAAGATCTGCTTTCCATGTATCATTTTCCTGACCGCGGACATTCTCCCAGCTGGAATAGCGCGTATGGTATGAAGCGCCTCCGTCTTCCCAGTAATGATCATGATCGGAGATCAGATGTGTATAGATCCCGTTCTTTTTCAGTATTTCCGGCATGCAGTTGTCAAACGGCTCGATCGGTCCCCATCCCCTGTGCAGGAAACATAGTCTTCCGGTCTGCAGATCGCGTCTTGCCGGCATGCACGGCAGGCTTCCCGCATAGCAGTTATCAAATACGGCTGTCTCTCTGCCAAGGCGTTCGAATGACGGCAGATCGATCTCCGAAGTCCCGTAATCCGGAAGGCTGCGGCGGTTCAGTGAATCATACATGACCATAATTGCTTTCATTCTGCTTCTTCCTCCCTGCTGATCCTTTTTAAGATTCAGCACATCTTTTACAATCACAGTGTAAGGGGTTACGGTCCCGGGCAGAATTTCACATAAATTAAGTTTGATTTTACAAAAAGTAAACACGGCCGCTGTTTGCCGGCCGTTTCATATACTTTATGTCCTCACGGAAATGAAAAGCCGGAGATCATCACGCTCCGGCATTCTATCATCTATAATCGGTGTTTATTCTTCCCGCAGATATGTATCAGTTTCATTCAGGTTCAGGTCTTCGATCCAGCCTTCCATCAGATCTTCATATCTGTGTACCCGGATCTGCACCAGGTCTTCTTCCTCTGCACGCAGCAGCTGTTCATACCGCTTCTGGTCCATGATGCCCTGGCACATATGACCGATCATTTCCGGGTCTTCGCTCTGGGTAATGATCCACTGGCAGAAATGATCATTCTTCGGGGGCTTCATCTTCGTCTTCCGCTTCTACCTCCGAGATGATGCACTCATTCCCGGTCAGCAGATATGTATTCGGACTGCCGCATTTCGGACAGATCCTGCCGTATTTAATGGTCTCATATGTAGACTCACAGTCTTCACAATATGTGACCGCAGGCATGACCTTGAGCTTCAGTTCCGATTCCGCGATCACTGGATAGCGGACCTTGAAGTAGTTCCAGCAGTCAACGAAATAATCCGTCATGATGCCCGACACCTCGCCGATCTCCAGGGTGACCGATCCGATCTTTTTCAGATGGTTCTCTTCCGCCAAGTCAACGATCGTTTTGGCGCAGTGTGTTACGATCCCAAGCTCATGCATGTTTGTTTTCCCTCAGGGAAGCGGCCTGCTCCAACAGCCACTGCTCCAATGCTTCCATTCCTTCCCCTGTCTTGGCGGACACCGGGAAGATCTTCATATCCGGATTCAGGTGGGAAACATGTTTCCTCACCAGTTCCAGATCAAAATCAAAGTAAGGCAGCGCATCCATCTTTGTAATGACCAGCGCATCGCTTTTCTCAAACATCAGCGGATACTTGAGTGGTTTGTCATCCCCTTCGGGAACAGACAGGATCATGACGCATTTATGCGCGCCGGTATCATATTCCGCGGGACAGATCAGGTTGCCGATATTTTCCAGGAACGCGATATCCGTTCCTTCCAGATCCATCGCCTCAATGCCTGTTCTAGTCATACCGGCGTCCATATGACACATGCCGTCGGTATGTACTTGTACGCTCACAGCACCCAGTGCTTCGATCTTTTCTGCATCTACGGCAGAATCGATGTCAGCTTCCAGTACGGCGATCTTTGCCTTGTCCTTCAGGTCTGTAATGATCCTGGACAGCAGTGTCGTCTTGCCGGAGCCCGCTGCGCTCATCAGGTTGATGAGGAGAACGCCCTTCTCCGTCAGTTCATTTCTCAGGTTTTCAGCATCGATGTCATTGGATCTTGTGACAGATGCACGCAGTTCTATGACCTTCATCGTTCACTCCTCCATGTTCTGATCTGTTCCTTCAGCCAGGATGTCCATTCATCAAAGCCTTCACCTGTCTTGGCGGAGACACGGAATGTACGGATATCCGGGTTCAGTGCTCTTGCCCTGGCCTCAGCCTTTTCGGGATCATAATCAAACACGTCCTTCGTGTCGATCTTGTTCTCAAGCATGACGTTGCTGACGGTGAACATCAGCGGGTACTTCAGAGGTTTGTCATCACCCTCCGGAGCGCTCAGGATCATGACCTTCAGGGCTGCTCCGACATCAAATTCCGCCGGACATACAAGGTTGCCGACATTCTCCAGGAAGATGACATCAAGGCCTTCCGTGGTCATCCTGTCCAGTCCGCGTTTGGTCATGTCAGCGTCCATATGACAGCTTCCGCCGGTATGGAGCTGGATCACCCTTACACCGAGTTTTGAGATCGTCTGTGCGTCCACATCCGAATCCATATCAGCCTCCATCACACCAATGGAGAATTCATCCTTCAGCGCATTGATCGTCCGTACGAGCGTACTGGTCTTGCCTGCACCGGGTGAACCCATCAGGTTGATGAAGAATACTTTTTTTGCTTCAAGCTCACTTCTCAATTCTGCAGCGCGTGCGTCATTATCATCCGTGATCCTTGTTTTGG
The DNA here is from genome assembly GCA_024693325.1 of Solobacterium sp. GTDB lineage: Bacteria > Bacillota_I > Bacilli_A > Erysipelotrichales > Erysipelotrichaceae > Bulleidia. The sequence goes on along the minus strand of JAILLA010000099.1, from coordinate 12,821 downwards.
TTTCATATATCTCGAACATATATCCGCTAGCCTCCAGACTTTATTTTATAGCAAACAACTGAAATTTCCTATCATCAGAGAATCACGCCGGATACTGTCTGTCCGGTAAGAAAAACCCTGCTGTTTCATACAGGCAGGGCTTTCAGATCAATAATTGTTTTTTACGGAATCCCAGGTGACCTTGTCATCCTTCAGCCAGTCAAGGAAGTAAACCTCAACGCCGCGCTCAACAAGTGCCTTGATCGCCTCAACGGACTTTGTGTCATCCGGCTTGGGCTGTTTCGCGAAGTCTACTGACTTGGGCAGTTCAGGCATCCTGTCAAACAGTGTTACGAAGATGCTTGGATCCCTGACGACTACAACAGTCTTATAAACGTTCTTAAGTGATTTCCTTAAATGATCAATGGATTCCTCAACTCCGTATACACGGCCTTTGCATGTGATCGGGGCTGACATAATCTCTGTATCTCTCAATGTAGGATTGGATGCGATCGCGTCATCGATCGCAACGATCCTGTCTGCTCCGTTGCATGCGGAGATATTTTTCGCGGAACGGACCAGCTTGGAATCTACTCTCATTAAAATAATCATCTGATATCCTCCTCTGACTTTACAGCATCATTATATATTCTGTGAAGGTCTTCTTTCAGCCATGAACTACGGTGGTAATATGATGGAAAATGCTTTTGAGAAGCGTGCTTACATCTGAGCTTCGAGTTCAGCCAGTGCTTCTTTGATGCCTTCCGTGACTTCACGGATCGTATCTTCCTCAAACGGGTTCTTCAGGCCGGCCGCTTTCAGCAGATCAAAGTAACCCAGACTTCCGCCGAGTCTGCAGAGCTTCATATAATCAGCCCAGGCACCCTTGAAGTCTTTTCTCATCTTCAGATAGAACTGCATTGCGCACAGCATTGCCAGCGCATAGTCGACATAATAGAACGGATACATGAAGATATGCTGTTTCTGCATCCAGAAGCCGCCGCTCTCCAGGAATTCGTTGCCGTCATAGCTTCTCCACGGCATGAACTTCTCTTCGATGTGTTTCCAGATCGCCCGCAGACCTGCCGCGTCAGGCTGTTCACCTTCAAATACACGGTGCTGGAATTCGTCAACGCTGACCAGGTATGTCAGGTTCGCGAAGCTGTCAGCCAGATGTTCATAGCGGTACTGATTGCCCTGTCCTTCCGGATAGAAGAGATGATACCAGGGTTCTGTAAAGAATTCCATGGACATGGAATGGATCTCGTTGATCTCAGATGTTGATCCGTAATACTCGGAGATCGGCTGTGTTCTGGAAGCGACATATCCTTCAAATGCGTGTCCTGCTTCATGTGTCAGGACTTCCGTATCTGCGCTTGTTTTATTGAAGTTTGAGAAGATGAACGGTGCCTTGTACTTTGCGAGTCTTGTGCAGTAGCCGCCCAGATGCTTGTTCGGTTTGGTCTCAAGATCGAACAATTCTTTTTCAACCATGAAGTCGAAGAACTCACCTGTTTCCGGGGAGAGCTCCCTGTACATCTTCTGGGCAGCATTGACCATGCCCTGCGTATTCTTGTCAGGCGTGGAATTGCCGTCCGGGAAGAACAGGTCTTCATCATAGTATTCCAGTTTTTCAACGCCCAGACGCTTACGCTGTGCTTCGTGGATCTCGGCAGCGACAGGAACGATGTATTTGACGACCAGCTCACGGAAGTGTTCGATATCCGCCGGCTTGTAGTCAAAACGATGACGTGCCAGATATGTCATGTCGATATAGTTATCGAATCCCAGTTTCTCAGCTTCCTTACGGCGCAGTGCGCACAGCTTCGCATACTGGTCTTCCAGATCCGGTGCAGCACCTGCATAAAGGTATGCCCATGCGATCATCGCTTCTTTACGTTCCTCACGGTCTGTCGACAGCATGTGCTTCAGCAGTCCGTAGAAGTTGCATACTTCACCGCGGAATTCCGTCTTGCAGGAAGCAGCAGTCTTTGTATATGCTGTGACCAGTTTGCCTTCTTCGATCTTCTCGTCAACGATCTGCGCGCCGTTGGTGCGGATATCCGCATCCAGCAGGTTCAGCAGCTGAGGACCGAATTCTTCTTCGAAATCATTTCTGAACTTTGAACTTACCAGTGCTTCATTGAATGCCTTCAATGTCACGGAAAGCTTGGGGTTTGCTGAGTGGAAGAAATCCTTTTCTTCAGCATAGAATTCATCCGCTGTATTGATGTCGGCCCTGATAGATGCGACCACGTTCATTGTCCTGAACTCGTTGATGATCTCCTGACGTTTTAAAAATGCTTCTTTCGCGTCAGAATACAGTTCAGCAGACTTGAACGCTTCAAGCTGTTCATTCAGTTCTTCCTGTACCTTGCCCAGATCAGGGCGTGCGTAGACTATCTGGTTAAATTTTTCCATCCGTTGTATCTCACTTTCTGATTTACCATAATCTTATCACGCATTGCCCGCCGCAAAACTGTTTTTGACTATCCGGCCTGATATCACCTTAAAAGACTTTTTAGTAAAGCCGTGTTACTATATGAGCATGAAAACAGGTAATCGGAATTTATTGATGATCGCTGCAGCTTTGTATGCCGTGTCATCCGGATATTTTATCTCAGCACGATTCTTCGGCGGCAGTATGATCGCCTGGGTCCTTGCGGCATTTGTCATGTATACGCTTGTCGTATACTGGATCCATAAAGCAGACGAGATCCGAAAAAAATGATCTCAGGACTGATGCTCAGTTCTGAGATCTGTTTTGTTTTGCACAGTATCTCTCCTATGTATTTTGTTTTTTTCTTGTGCTCAGCTTTCCGCCAGGTCGAATAAAACTGCTGCAGTTTTGATACTGTATTGGGAGTCTGCTTATTGATATCAGTCCATTTCAGAAGTCATTTTTGAGTGTTTTGGCAGTGGCCTGTACTGCATTTTGCAAGCACAGGTCTTTTTGAGTTTATTCTGCTTCAGCAGCTGTTCTGCCGGCGATCCTTCCGAATGTGAAAGAATCACCAAGACCTGATCCGTCTACACGGAATGTACCGTGGAAACCGCCTGTGACCTCACCGGCCGCATACAGACCTTCGATCGCATTTCCGTCTGTATCCAGTACATGTGTGTCCTCATCGATCAGTATGCCGCCCATGAAATAGTGCGCACCGACACCGAAACGGTATCCATAGAGTTTGCCTTCAAATGTATTCAGGTTTTCCTGACGTCCGAACGCATCATCTGTTCCATCAGCGATATCTTCATTGAATGTGCTGATCGTTTCTGCAAGAGCAGTTCCGTCAATGCCGAGTTTGCCGGCAAGTTCTTCCGCTGTGTCAGCTTCACTGATGACACCGTTCTTGACCAGTGTGCTCAGTGTATCATTCATACCGCTCTCATCGAAGATGCAGTATACTTCACCCTTATCCTGGGCAAGCAGTACATCAGGGATCTCGAATCCCTCTGCTGTGAAACGTTCTGCCTGGTTGTTGACAAACAGCGCATCAGGTACGAATCCGCCCGGCAGTGAGAACGGAAGGATCATTCCGTATCCCGGGATCACATGAGGGAATGTCTGGATCGCATCCAGGTTGGCTGTGGCAGCACCGACTGCCTGAGCCATCAGAAGTCCTTCACCTGTTGTCGGAGCAACTTCATCTGTAACAGCGTTTGCAAGTTCCGGATTGACTTCTCCCAGAAGCTCGCTGTTCTGTCCGAAACCGCCTGTGCAGAGAATAACGGATCTTCCGCTGAATGTTACTTCTTCCCCGTCTGCGGAAGCTGCTGTTACACCAGTTACCTTTCCGTTTTCGTCTGTCACAAGATCATGTGCGTCCATATTATAGTAGACTGTAATGCCCTGCTTCTTGAGTTCGGCACTGACCTTGTTGATCATTGTGATCGCTGTGGAGCCATCGCTGGTGTCCTGCAGCAGGTAATAGTTCTGCTCGCTGTTTCTCTGGTCTTCCCTGATATCGACTGTGAAGTTCACACCGAGTCCGCTCATCCAGTCAATGACTTCCCCACTGTTCTCAGCAAATACTTTGACAAGATTTTCATGCGCGTCTTCATTGTTCATCTGCAGTGATTCAAGTCCTTCAACAGAAGCCTTGGCTTCCTGGTATTTGGTATCCGCGAGCTGTACAGCAGAATCAGCCGCATTGATGCCATTGGCTGCGCAGACAGTATTTCCGCCCAGCACACTGCTCTTTTCCAGCAGGATCACGCTTGCGCCGAGATCATGTGCTGTGATCGCGGCAGTCATGCCGGCAGCACCGCCGCCTACAACGATGATGTCTGCTTCCGTTTCATAAGCTGTCTTTTCTGCTTCTGAAGTATCTTCCTTCATCAGACTTTCAGGATCCGCTCCTGCCTGTACGACTGCATCCCTGACAGCTTCCATAAACGCATCAGAGCTGATCGTAGCTCCGGATACCACATCCTGGGAAAGTGACTGCGATGCTGTGATCTTTTCAGCCAGTGTATCCATTGCCGGAACACCAATGGATTCCGTTTCTTCAGACTCATGTGTAATTGAAACGATCTCGTCAGCGCTGAATTCTACGTTGACGGTAATATCGCCGTTTCTGCCGGCTGCTTTGGCAGTGTAAGTGCCGGGTTTGAACATGCCGGATGCCTCAGCTGTTTCAGCCGGTGCTGATGCACCGCCGGAAGCGCATCCTGCAAGCAGTACTGCACCGGTGCATGCAAGGGCGAGTAGATTCTTTTTCATTTCTGTTCCTCCGTTTACAGATAAATCTTAAGCGATTGAGGTTGCTGAAGAAATGACAGGAATGTTACTATATCGGTAACCGGAGGTTACCATGACAGATGAACAGCTGAAGCTATTGTTTCTGGTAGCGGAAAAAGGAAGTTTCTCCAAAGCGGAAGAAACAGGTTATGTTTCCAAGCAGGCGATCCTGAAGCAGATCAACAAACTGGAAGAAGAGCTCGGCTTTCCTCTGTTTGAACGTGGAAAAAAAGGTGTCCGCCTGACAGAAGCGGGCACACAGTTTGTAAATGGTATAAGGAAGCTGCAGTCGCAGAAGGAAAAACTGATCAAAGCATGCCGGAGCATGGTCGATGACCAGTGCATCAGGATTGGCAATGTCGAGCATCAGGTATTACTGGACCGTGTAACGCATGAATTTACACAGCGCTATCCCGGTATCCGGATCATCCGGGCAGTCCATCCCAATCACAGTGGTGAATGGAGAGTGGAAAACAACATCATTGATGTCGGTGAGACCTTTTCAAATGACAAGGCACCTGACTTTCATTACACATTCAAGCCGCTGACGCATGTTCCCTTTGTAGCGGCAATGCGCAGCGGGCATCCCCTGTCCTCCCTGTCTTCTGTATCGCTCAGTCAGCTGACGCAGTATCCTCTGACAGTCTTTCCGAGAATGCTGGACAGCAATGTCGTTGATGCCCTGCATGAAGCCTTCAAAGACCGGAAGGAAAACCTGATCGAGCGGGATGATGTCGACCATCAGGTAGAAGCTGCTTTCGAATGCCTGTCCGGTGATTCACTCCTGCTGACCGCCAATCCGTTTATCCATTCCATCAGTGAACTGGTCAAGATCCCTCTGAATACCGGATGGACCAGGGAATACGGCATTATTTACAATGAACCTGTCTCTCCTTCCGTCCGGAAATACATCGATCTGGCAGAAGAGATCTACCGTCAGTAATACTGATTGTTCCGTTTGAAAACTGTTTTGAAGAGGCTCTTTGATGAGCCTTTTTCATTTGGGCACAGAAAAAGAGAGCACTGCGCGTGCCCTCTCTTATTACTGAATCAGAATCTCTTATTCGAAGTAGCAGTTGCCGAACCAGAGTGCAGTGATATGCAGCTCATAGCCCTTGAGGTTGCTCTTAACCAGTGCAGGCTGAGCATTCTGCCACATCGGATACATCAGGAACTGTTCCTGGATGAAGTAATCTTCGATCTCGTGAACTCTTGTCAGGAATTCTTTTTCGTCGGATACTGATCTGACATCTCTCAGCATCTGGTCGAAGTGTTCATCACCGGCAAGTGATGTGACCTGCTTGTCGCCTGACAGCCAATCAAGGAATGAGATCGGGGAGTCACTGACCTGCAGTCCGTAACGGCCGATCTGAATGTCGCCGTTATCGAGCTGACCGTAGTAGACACCTGATTCAACAGCGTCGAAGTCAACATCGAGACCGATTGCTGTCCACATCTGCTGCAGCATTGTAGCAACGTCTGCATGATAGGAGTTTGTGGAATACTTGTATGTCAGGTGGATCGTATGAGCATCATCGGATCCGTCATAGCCTGCTTCAGCGAGCAGTCTCTTAGCTTCTTCCGGATCATAGTGAGCTTCATAACCCTGAGCATCTCTTTCTGTACGGAAGTCACCGTCAACGCCGCCGAGACCATATGCGACCCATCCGCCGAGTGCCGGATGCATGTCAGGTCCGCCGATTACGTCGATGATAGCGTCCTTATCGATAGCGATGTAGAGAGCCTTACGGACTCTGACGTCTTTCAGGAAGTCAGGGCCTGTAGGACCGGCATTGACTACCAGACCATAAGCTGACGGATAGTTCAGAACCCAGAGGTTTTCTGTGCCCATGTATTTGCTGGATGTTTCTGTTGAAATATTCAGAGCAACATCGATGTCACCGGATTCGAAGCCGAGTGCCTGTGCATCAGCGTCAGGCATAACCTGGAATGTGATCTTGTCCATCTTGATGAAGTCAGGCTTGAAGTATTTTTCGTTTCTGGAGATTTCAGCCTTGTCGTTGATGTTGATGTAATCAAGGACATACGGTCCGCTTGTAGCGTAACCGGGTTCGAGTGACCAGGCACTGTCATGCTGAGGAGTATCCAGAGGCAGAGCAGACCAGACACCTGCGCCGAGCCACTGAGGGAAGTAAGCCAGAGGATTTGACAGTGTTACTTCGATCGTGTAGTCATCGATGCAGTTGATACCTACTGAGCTGTGATCTTCTGTTGTGCAGTCGAAACTGTCACCTACTTCAATAGCGTGCAGGTTGTATTCTGTGCCGCCCTTAATGTAAGTAACCATATCGTTTGTACGTGTAGCTGCGTCGATACCATAGGACATAGCACGCAGCCAAGCATACTCATAGTTCGCTGATGTAATAGGTGTACCGTCAGAGAATGTGACGTCATCTCTCAGATGGAATGTATATGTCAGACCATCATCGGAGATATCGAAACCTGTACAGAGATCAGGTTCAGGCTGACCTTCCGTATTTGTTCTCATCAGACCTGAATAGATATGTGAGATTACATATCCGTTATAGACAGTTGTGCTTAAGCACGGGTCCAGGGTGTCGAACTGAGAAGCGATCGCAACGATCATGGAACTTGTATCGTCGCCGCTTGCTTCAGCTGTTGCCGGTGTTGTATCGGACGATCCGCCGCCCTCCGGTGCTGTGGAACCGCCGGAACATGCAGTCAGGCTAAGTGCCAGAATGCCCGCTAATAATGCGCTGAGACTCTTTTTCATTCTTGTCCCTCCCTTTGTATATGAACGCATTTTAAAGGCATGAAAACTATGTGTCAACATGATTTTCACTTTATTTTCACATTCAATTCATAATTTAACTGTTTTTGAAAATATTTTCTGAAATTTTTCACAAAACTGCATTTTTCAATTATTTTTGAGGTTTTCCGCTTTGAATTTCAGAATTTTCTTAATATTTCAAATTATTTTTTGCTTTCTTAAGATTTTTTTCGTTTTTTCTTCCTCACAGCAAAAATGCCGCATTTTTGAGCAGAAATGCGGCATTGGTTCAGGAATACGTTTATGTGTTTCGGAACAGCAGAAATGTGTTGAACATTTCACAGGCAGATCCGCATGTTTCCTGGGGGATCATTTATTCCAGTCCGAAGAATTCCATGGCATATTTGTTAGCCAGACTCATATGAGCAGGATTCTGGAAACGGTGGTCTGCGCCTTCTACCGGAATAAAGTCGATCAGGTTGTTCTCAGAGAAGAGCCTGCCGTCTTCGAACGGAACGACTTCATCCTTTGTACCGTGCAGGATCAGGATATCATCCGCGTATTCAATATAATCGCGCTTCCGGATATCGTTTTCCTTCAGGGAATCAAGCAGATCCTTTGTGACAATGATCTTACGATCAAAGCCGACCTGCACGTCCTTCCCCTTCATGATCCTCTCATACTCATCATTCTTCATGATGGCTTTGGTCAGGACATCGTACATATCGATAGCAGGACAGCGCAGGACGATCTTCCGGAACGGATCATCATGTTCGGATATATACTTCAGTACCAGGTATCCTCCGAAGCTTGTCGCGTATGAATAAAGTTCCGTAATACCGAACCGTTCCTTTGTATCCTTGACTACGATATCCAGATAGGTACCGCAGTCTGATAATACAAGTTTCTTTTTCACGTCATCACCATGTGAAGGCCAGTTGAATACGATCACGATCACGTCCTTGTGTTTGGAGAGCAGCTTTTCCGCAAACTTTACGGCTGCGTTGTTGTCTTTATGACCGGCAAAACCCGTACCGAAGATCACTGCCTTTTCAGGATGGACCTTCTCGTTGTAATAGAACTTGCAGCGGACGTTATTGCCGGGTGTATTTATCTCATAATATTTATGCATATGAAAACCTCTTATTTTATTTCTTTATGATGATTGATGAATGCAGAGAATGAGATCCATTCTCCGGTGTATATGATTCATTTAAAAAGCCGGGCGAGAAGCAGTATCTGTTTCTTTCCCGGCACACAGAAAACAAGTCTTTCACACAAGCAAAAGCCTTTAGTGTGCCGTCTCAGACATTCCGTCACTGTTCTTCAGATCGAACGGCCTGTCATCAACGATATATTCATCGATCTCTCTTTTCATTTCCGCAGAGACCGTATATGTGAAGTCTTTCCAGGTATTCATATATACTCCCGCAATTAATATAGGAAAAGAGATGGATACAGTCAAGTGGCCGCATTTTGTTTCAGCATAATCGATGAAGATTTTTTACAATTTTGATAGAATGTACTATGTAGTTTTATGACATTTTCGAACTACTGTAAGGAGACACACAGATCAATGCACGAGGGAGCATCATTTGTCATTTCCAATCTGATCCTCACCCTGTTCTGGGTGATCACAGCAAATATCGTACTGGAAAACAGATATTCCAGAATCACAACTGTCATTTCGGAATTCTCTATTATATCATTCGTATTCTTTATCCTGCTGGAGCGTTTATTTCCCATCTTTTCTACCGTAAAGTTATTGATCGGTTCATTTACTGTAGCTTTCCTGATCCAGTATTTCCATACGGATAAGCCGGCATTCAAGATCATCACTGTCATACTGATCCTGTTTGCGACAGCTATTTCGGATGTTGCACTGCAGGCAATGCTGCCGAAAGATCAGATCATTTCAGGAGAGATCTTCAGAACGAATGGAGTGTTTGTTTATTCCGTCTATCTGTTCCTGAATTTTAATTTTCTTGCCGCAACAGCACTCTCACTGCGGGCATACAAGAGAAAGAACATCGGACTTCTGGAAAACAGGCAGTGGTTCCTGTTCCTGCTCTTCCCTCTCAGCCAGCTGCTTTCTATTTATATCTGGGTACCTTCATACACTTATATCAGTGAGAAAACACCAAGCCATATCATATTCATGATCTGTGTTGATATTATTGCCGACATTGCCCTGCTCTATATGTTTTACAGGACTGCGTCCAACGCAGAACTCCGTGCGCGCAGTGAAATGCTGGAAGACCAGATCAAATCACAGGGCAGCTATTACAACCAGCTTGTTTCCACATACACAGATATCCGCAGGATGAGGCATGATATTGACAATCACCTATATACCATACGTGCTCTTGTTGACAGCGGAAACACGAAAGACGCAGTTGAATATGCCGATAAAGTAATTGAAGAGGATCAGATCCATATTCTCTTCCCTGACTGCAGGAATACTGTTGCGGCAAGTTATCTGGAAAAGAAGGCCGAAGATCTCAGTATACTTGGAATTACCCTGAACGCAGATATCCATATTCCTTCGAATCTGGATATTTCCAATCCGGACCTGATCTGTATCTACGGAAACATTCTGGATAACGCAGCAGAAGCCTGCAGCGGTATTGAACATGCATCCATAGAATTAAAGACGAATTATAAACAGCCATACCTGACGATCTCCTGTACCAATCCAACACTGCATGAAGCACAAAAAAAGAGACAGCGTTTTGCAGGATTGGACAGAGGAGTCGGACTTACCATTCTCTCTCATCTTGCCGATAAGTATGACGGTGAATTATCTTCCGAAAGAAACGGAGATACATATCATACGAGCCTGGTTCTGAAAGCAAAGGAGACAGCCAATGTATAAGATTGCAATTTGTGACGATATCAATGACCATCTGAAAACAGCTGAGAAAATGGTCAAAGAATTCATGGAATACAACAAACTGAAGTATGAAATACAGCTTTTTGACAATGCTGATCTGCTGCTGTCCGAAATAGAAAAGGACAAGTATCAGCCGGATATCGCAGTTCTTGATATCGAAATGGATGGAGAAGATGGTATTTCACTGGCCAAGAAGATCAACACATGGATTCCTCACTGTCAGGTCATTTTCCTGACAAGTTATATCAATTATGCACCTGATGTATATGAAACCGAGCATGTCTGGTTTGTCGTGAAAAAACAGGCAGACAGTCATTTCCGTCCAGCGTTGGAAAAAGCCATCAGATCGTTGGAGAAAGGTGAAACCACCATTCCCGTGATACTCGTAAAAGACGGAAGCTCCTATATGGCCATTCATATTGACCGTATTCTCTTCATCAGCAAAGTCGGACGAAAGTCCTTCATTAAATGCACTGACGGTGAATACTATGATACGAGAAGACCCATATTATTGATTCCAGAGCAGCTTCGTGAACAGTTTATCCGCTGTCATCAGGGTTACTGGATCAGCAAGCGCATGATCAAAGAATTAAATCATGATGAGTTTATTCTGCTCGATGACACACGCATCCCTGTCGGGCGTACCTTTCGTGATCAGGCAAGAAAAGAATTCTTTGATATGTATCGTGATTAAGCATTGAAAAAACAACATATTTCAAGTGAATTGATCCGATCTATCGGTTCAGACACGATTACGTCAGTTTCTTCAAGTTCATTTTCACACTGATCCCGGTTTCAATAGTATGATTGAGAAACAATTATTGTTAACACACAGGAGACCATTATGCACAGCGGTATTGAATATACTGTTTCCAATTTCTTTCTCATCCTGTTCTGGATGATCTCTGCCAACCTGATTTTCGATAACAAATATCCAAAAGTAATTACTGCTATCCTGGAGATTGTGATCCAGTTCGGGTTCTGGTATCTGTTTGAGAATGTTTTTCCTTTGTTTTCGGCATTACGGTTTTTCGTTGGTTTCGCCCTTCCGATCCTGATCATGTATTTCTTCCACACTGATAAACCGTTATTTAAAGTAACTGCCAGTCTCCTATTGGTAATGACCGTAGCTATTTCGGAGGTTTTTTCGATCGCGCTTTTTTCCATTGATATGGACATATCCAGTGATCTGTTTACAAAATATGCAGTACCGGTATACTCTGTTTTCACGTTGCTGAACCTCACCATCATTTCTACTTTTACTGCAATTCTTATGGCAGTGAAAAAACGCACTCAGGGACTGATAATTGAAAAGCAATGGTTCATGTTTATCCTGTTTCCGGCCAGTCAGTTATTCTCCATATATGTTTGGTACGCGCAGTTTGTCAAATACGGCGAATACGATACAAAAAAGCTGATTGCTATGCTGGTGATCGACCTGCTGGCAGACGCTGCTTTGATCTACACAATCCGTTTGACAGCTTCCAATACCGAACTCCGTATACGCAGCGAAATGCTGGAAGACCAGGTCCACTCCCAGGAAAACTACTACAGCCATCTGGCTTCAACATATGCAGATATACGCAAGATGCGCCATGACATCGACAACCACTTCTACGCAATGGAAGGTCTCCTGGAACGCGGAGAGATCCAGGACGCCAAAGAATATATACATAAGCTCGGTGAACAGGACAAAGCTGATGTTTCTTTCTCTGAATGCAGAAATACTGTCGTTGCCAGTTATCTTGAAAAGAAGCGTGAGGATATTATTAAAGCAGGCATTGTATTTGACGCAAACGTATTCCTGCCTTCTGATCTGAAGATCTCCAATCCGGATCTTATCTGTATTTATGGAAACATTCTTGATAATGCCATTGAAGCCTGCCGGAACACAGACAACAGTAAGGTCACATTAACGACAAAATATAAGCATCCCTACCTTACGATCTCCTGCACCAACACAGTACCAGGGACTATGAAAGAGAAAAAACGCCGCATCCCGGAACTGGAACGCGGCATCGGATTTACCATTCTTTCAAGTCTTGCGGATCAATATGACGGTCAGTTTATGAATGAGCTTAAGGATGGATTGTTCCACACTGAGATCATCCTGAAAGACATCTCTCCAGATGATAAATGATAATAGCTTCAAGAAATAAGGGGCTGCTTATAAAGCACCAATTCAAATGATTTGATGATTTACTCACAGTCCCTTTTTAGTACTTCAGAACAGATCCGAGAAGAAACTCTTAATCCCGTTCCAGTATGTAGAAATGTTTCTCTGCCCGATCTTGAAGGATACGGTCTTTTCTCCGCCGTATTCTCCTTTACCGCGGAATGTTACCTTCGCTGTGCCCTTCTTGATGTTGTTCGTATAGCCCACGATCTCATAATGCGTATCAAGTTCGAGCGGTGTTGTCTTGTTGATGGTTGCTGTAATATCAGCTGCTGTC
>JAILLA010000018.1 GCA_024693325.1 Solobacterium sp. | reverse complement strand
CCGTTACTCATTCGCATGATCATAATCATTATCTGACGGATGACAGACACGGTCATCATCATACAAGCAAGGAACTTGAGATGCTGCCGGGAGCTTTACACCATTAGATTCCGTTTTACAGAGACAGTTCATAAAAGTCTATATTCTCGGAAGCAACTCAAATCTAGTTGACCAAATTAATGACCAAATAAACGACCTTGGTAGTATTGAAGTTCATAAAAGTGAAAATAAGCGAACATAATTCATTCAAACAAAGACTTCTGTTATATAATCCGAAGTCTTTTTTATTAAAATGGAAATAGAAAGACAAATCGGTATATGAAAGGGGTTGGATCGTTTTGGAGATAGCAAAGTTAAAACTGAAAGAACTGCAGCCTTCACAGTTTTATATATCAGAAGCGAAACTGAAAGCTGTTGAATGCTGGCTTGATCCGGAGAATCTGTCCGGTTTTCTGCCCATCCCCGTGAAGCTGCTGGATGGCAAACCTGTCATGACGGATGGTCACACCCGCGCTGTTGCCGCCTTAAGAGCCGGACTGACAGCGGTGCCGGTGGCCTGGGATGAAGATGATCTGGATTGGGATATGAACCGTGCATGTGTGCAAGCATGTCTGAAGAGGAACATCTTATCACCCGCGGATCTGCTGGCATGGATCATACCCGAAGAAGACTACAGAGAAAAATGGGACACCTGGTGTGATGCTATGCAGGCGGAAATTGAGAATAGCAGAAGGTGACAAATCGTAGTTTTTCGCAGATGATCTTGAAGTGTTGATTACACTTTGTAGAATGATACATATCTGTATCAGGAGGTGTTTATGGCGCTTGCGGATTATATCAATAACAAACCGGTCATTGAAACAAACCGGTTGATTATCAGGCCAATGACCGTTTCAGATGTTTCAGCACTGAAGAAATGGATGCCGGACAAATCAATCTATACCTATTGGGGTAAAGGCCCAAGCAAGGCTGAAATGAATCCTGAGCTGCTATTTGAGAAACAGGAAAGACCGGCAAAGAGTTTCCATCTGGGAATCGCTGAGAAAAACAGCAATGAAGTAATCGGCGATCTATGGGTTTATCTGATTGAGAATGACCGAATGGCCCAGGTTGCGATCAGACTGTCAAAAGAGAAACATGGCAAGGGTTATGGAACAGAGGCTCTGTCAGCGATGACAAGATTCTGTTTCGAGAATACGGAACTGCAACGGTTGTGGACGCAGGTTGACGTCAGAAATACCGGTTCAGTCAAAATGCTGGAAAAATGCGGATATTCAAAAGAAGGACTGATCAGACAGGGCAAAATGGTGAATACCTGGTGTGACTACTACGTATATGGAATTCTGGCATCCGATATTCAGCAACATACAAATTCCGGTTTATTAAGATCTTAACAATCATAAACAATCACTGCAGTATAACTTAATGTTTTATTTATTACACTGAGCCGGCAAACAGGGAGACAAATATATGAAAAAACGATATCAGGGAGACGGTTTTGATGTGACGGAAGAAGACGGGGTTTATCGTATGTCCTGGGAACAAGGTCCGTTTGGTGTAATCAAAGAATATGAAATATCGAAAGAAAACTTTGAAAAAGCCATGAAATCCGCTGAGGACGCATATGAAGTCAGCGTCTATGCAGCAACAGGATCGTGGCCTTCCAGCGAGGAAGAAAAGCTTGAGGAGGCTAGAAACCTGATTCGGAAACTCCCCGGATTACTTTTAAAAAACCCGGATAATCAAAAGCTCTTCAGCCAGGAAGAACTGGAAGAGCTCATGAAAAAAGCAAAGGGCAAAGATACAAATACGCATCTGTCCTAAAAGCTGCCAAATGAAATACGCCAGGACTTGTCAACAGTAAAAACGAAACTGAATCAATCGCTGAAAATACGTTCTTCATTTGAGGAATATCCGGTTACAGAGATATTCCTCAGTTTTCTTATGAAGCATATAACCCTTATCCTGAAGACCCTTCTGTTTACCGTGTTTTTTCATTCATACTGTCGTCAGCGTTCCGGTTCTGATATTCCTGCGGACTCATTCCGGTCACTTTTTTAAACAGTGCACTGAAATAACTCGGTGAGGAATAATTCAGCTGATCACTGAGCTGTGAAATGGTTATATTGCCGCCCTTCAGAATATCCTTAGCAACCTGTATTTTTTCCCTGGCTATATACTCAGCCAGACTGGTTCCGGTCTCCTTTTTAAATTTGCGGCTGATATATGTCCTGGAATACCCGAGATCATCCGCTATGGATTCCAGACTGATCTTATCGAAAACATGTGTTGAAATGTATTCCATACAGCCCCGCACCATTGCCGAAAAACCGGATGCTTCCTTCATTTTGCGGACTCTGCTTACATAAGTCTGATACATATCAGAACCGATCTTATAAACATCGGCAACATTTGAAGCATATTCGATCTTCTGTATATAGAAGTCACAAAGATTCAGTGCCCCTTCCGGTGAAACACCGCCGATAATGGATGCACGGCTGCAGATGATCGAGAAAACAATGATTTCATTTTTGGCCTGACGAAGAGGATCTCCGCCACCGATATTGCCGATCCTGCCGCCTGTGTTTTTGGATATATCCACGATCCGCCCTTCCGAAATCGCACGGAAAAGCCGCTGTTCATCATCCCAGCTTCCATGATATGTATTCTGGCCCCAGACAACATCCTCAATTTCATCCGTCGCCTCCACCCATGTCTCTATATCATCTGCTTTCACGGCTTCTCCATGAAGTGCATAATGCAGCATTCCCGCATAAGACGCCGCCATCGGACGTGATATTCTCGGAACTTCGCGGAAAAACCTCGTGATCCGGCTGATCGTTTCCTGTGTCAGTGACATTCTGTTCAGATTCTGATACAGGTAGTTTTCTGACATGTCTGAAGTGAATACAGGACCGAGCATATTGATAACTCTGGCCGTCGCTGCTTCCTCTGAGGGAGTGACTGCTGCGATCCATACGAACCCGATCTTGTCACTTGCGATCAGCGGATTCGATGATTCGGCAAAATGTTTTCTGATTTCCCTGCTGCATCCGCTGATGGAAAACAGACTCCGGAAATAATCTTTTTCCGGACAGTTGGTATACACCAGCTGCAGATCTTCTGTCATATTCCAGGAACATATGTTCTGTGTATTGAAAAACATCTCCTGCAAAAATGTCACATTCTGATAATTCATAGGACCCAATCTTATTCAGAAACTGTAATGTATCGTGACAGACGAATGGCATCTTCCGGCTGACAGGTAACATATCCGGCCGGCATTTCCTCTCCCTCAGACTTCAGGGTCAGGAATATATATTTGCTGAGCTGGTCCTTCAGATCCAGCCTGTCGCCTTCTCTGGTGCTGAAGAAGATATTCCCCGAGCAGCTGTCAACTTCCTGAAGAAATGTAATATTGTCTATACCTGTTTTAATGCTGTATTTCAATTTGCGCACCTCCTGTGACACATGATCCGGATGCTCCGTTATTGTGTACAGCCTTATTATAGCTGTCCGGGCACTTATTGACTGTTGTTTTTATGCTGTTTTTTAAGAAATATTGCTGTACAGTTTCCATCTCATGAAGTTTCATTCCGGCCACATTGATAATGTGCAATATTCCGATATATTAAGCAATATTTTGTTATTTGATTTCGTATGCAGCAACTACAATTCAAAGTGTCAAGGGACAATGATAACCGGTCACAACGGCATGCACCGGCAAAAAGATATGTCTATAAAACATTGACCGAGCATGCATCAGAAATTCATTCCGGCAATCACTGTCATAGTGAAGGAGGACAAAATGGGTAAGTACACACAGCTGGCTGAAAGCATCATTAAAAATGTTGGAGGCAAAGACAATGTCGGCGGTTTAAGACATTGCGTCACACGACTGCGTTTCAATCTGAAAGACGAGAGTCTGGCAGATGATGAAGCGATCAAAAATACAGACGGAGTTCTGACAGTAGTAAAGGCGGCTGGTGAATACATGGTCGTCATCGGCGAACATGTTGCGGATGTGTACGATGAAGTATGCTCACAGCTCGGTCTCAATGTCGCTGAATCCGGCGACGCTACCCAGGGCAAAAGTTTCCTGAATACAGCACTGAACTTTATCGGTGCGTGCATGGGACCGACACTGAACTTCCTGTGTGCGTGCGGTGTTCTCAAAGGTATCTCGGTCGTTGCGACAATGATGGGCCTTCCGGCAGAATCCGGTGTGGCGCTTCTTCTGAATGCGGCTGCTGACTGTATCTTCTACTCTCTGCCGATCATCCTCGGTTTCAACGCCGCAAAAAATCTCGGGATCGATTCATACTTCGGCTTCCTGCTGGCAGCTGCGCTGACATATCCGACCATTCAGGGCGTGGATATCAATCTATTCGGCTTTAATGTCAATGCGACATATACATCCTCATTCCTTCCGGTAGTGTTCGGTCTGCTCTTCGCGGCTCCGATCTACAAATGGCTCGATAAACGTCTTCCTGATGTTGTCAGAGGCTTCGGAACACCGCTGATCACACTGGCAATTTCCTTCCCGCTTACATTCGCTCTGATCGGACCGTTCGCAAATATGATCGGTGCAGGCATCAACAATGCAACAAACTGGCTGTTCGGCATCTCCCCGATCATCGGCTGCACGATACTCGGCTTCCTGTGGCAGATCCTTGTCATGTTCGGCATTCACGGCATGCTGGTGGTATTCGCTTTCTACGCTCTGCTTGAAGGAAATCCCAGCATTATCCTCGCAGTTCCTACCGGTGCAACATTCGGCATCGTCGGCATTACTCTGGCAATCGGCCTCAAAGCAATCAACAAAAATCTGAAAGGCCAGGGATTCTCCAGTTCACTGTCTTCCATCTTCGGTGTTACAGAACCTGCTATGTATGGTCTGATCATTCCCCGTAAGGTCCTGCTCGGTGTCTCCTGTCTGTGCGGCGGTATCGGCGGTCTTATCGCCGGACTCTTCGGAATGAAAGCATATGTTTATTCCGGTATGGGCGTATTCGGTCTCCTCGGACTGCTCAATCCTGCAAATCCGCAGATCATCCCGATCATCCTGATGGTTGCGCTTCCGTTTATTACAGGTTTCATTCTGACTTCGATCACATTCAAGGATGACACAAATGCAGCCGGCAATGAAGTAAAAGCTGCTCCCAAAGCCGGAGCTTCCATCCAGGCACCGATCAGCGGCGAGATCAAAAATATCACAGAATCCTCTGACGATGCATTCGCATCTGAAGCACTGGGAAAAGGTGTTGTCATTGTCCCTTCAGACAATAAGGTAAGTGCTCCTGTTTCCGGTGTTGTCAAGGCTCTCTTCCCGACAAAGCACGCAGTCGGTCTTCTCAGCGATGAAGGCGTTGAAGTTCTGATCCATATCGGCATCGACACTGTCAATCTCAATGGAAAAGGCTTCGAAGTATCCGTGAAGCAGGACGAACGGGTCAAAGCCGGCGATCTGCTTGTGACATTTGACAAAGCTGTTCTGAAAGAAGCAGGATACAGCGATGAGGTGCTCATGGTGGTAACCAATACAGCGGATTATCTTGATGTTGTACCTATGAATACAGGTGCGGTCAAAGCCGGTGAAAATGCAGTCCGTGTCATCCCGAAGGAGAATGCATGATCATGAAAAGATTTCCCGAAAACTTCCTCTGGGGCGGCGCTACCGCTGCAAATCAGTATGAAGGCGGCTGGAATGAAGGCGGCAGAGGCACTGCACTGTCTGACTATACGACAGGTGCGACAGCTCAGACACACCGCCTGGTGACTTATCTCAATGCGGACGGAACGCCGGGTGTCTATGATCAGATGAGCATGGGCACTCTGCCAAAAGGCGCGAAGTATGCAGTGCTGGATGGATATTATTATCCGAATCATACCGGAACTGATTTCTATCATCACTGGAAAGAAGATATTGCGCTGTTTGCGGAGATGGGTTTCAAAGTCTTCCGCATGTCGATCTCCTGGCCGAGGATCTATCCGAATGGAATCGAAGAAACACCAAATCAGGAAGGACTTGATTTCTACCGCAATGTATTTGAGGAACTGCATCACTACGGGATCGAACCTCTGGTAACCATCTGGCACTATGATACGCCGACCTATATTGAGGCTGAAATGAACGGCTGGATGAACCGTGAAACGATCTCACTGTATGAAAAATACTGCCATACGATCTTCAGGGAATACGGAGACCTGGTAAGATACTGGCTGACATTCAATGAGATCAACAGTGCGATCATGCTGCCGATGTTTTTTCCGGGTCTTCCCAAGGAAGCGGTACAGCCATGCTACATCAAGCTTCACAATCAGTTTGCCGCAAGTGCAAAGGTCGTGAAATACGCGCACGAAAACTATCCTGAATTTACAATGGGATGCATGATCTCCGCAATCACGAATTATCCTCTGACATGCGATCCTAAAGATATTCTGGCGGTACAGGATAAAGTGCAGAGAGGCTTATGGTACTGCGGTGATGTGCAGTGCCGCGGTGCATATCCTTCCTTCGCAAAGAAGATCTGGAGAGAATATGATCTGGATCCTGCTTACTTTGAACAGGATGCAGAAATTCTCAAAGACGGAAAAGTGGATCTGTTCACCTTCTCCTATTACAATACCAGCTGTGTAACGACCCATAAGGATGTACCGCTGGACGGCGGCGGAAATCTGTCGCTTGGTGCGAAAAACCCTTATCTGAAATACAGTGACTGGGGATGGTCTGTTGATGCAGACGGGCTGCGTTATATCCTGAACGAAATCAACGACCGCTACCAGCTGCCTATGATGATCGTGGAAAACGGTCTGGGTGCCTTTGATACGCTGGAGGATGACGGCAGCGTACATGACCCCTATCGTATCGAATATCTCAAAGCACATGTTGAAGCGATGGCAGAGGCGCTGGAAGACGGCGTGGATCTGATCGGTTATACACCGTGGGGATGCATTGATCTGGTATCGGCATCCACCGGTGAAATGCGCAAGCGCTACGGTATGATCTATGTCGATATGGATGATGAAGGAAAGGGAACCCTGAACAGATATCGGAAAGACTCTTTTGACTGGTATAAAAAGGTCATCGCTTCCAACGGTACGGATCTTGGGTGATGCTGTGAATATCGGAATTGCGGGAGCTGGGAACATTGTTCCCGGCTTCCTTGAGGCCGCAAAAGAGGTCGAGGGAATCAACGTCAAGGCAATCTGCTGCACGCCTTCGGGAACAGAAAGAGCAAAATCACTTTGTGAATCATACGGTATCGATACTCTTTACACAGACTATGAACGATTATTATCTGACAGGAATATCGATACTGTCTATATTGCAGTACCTAATGATTTTCATTATCTTTTTGCAGAAAAGGCATTGGAGCGCGGCTTGCATGCGATCGTTGAAAAACCGTTTGTCACAAGCAGAGATGAAGCACTTCAGCTGCAGCAGACAGCTAAAGATAAAAAAGTATTCCTGTTTGAGGCGATCACCACACAGTACTCCCCTGATTATCGGAAACTGAAAGAACTTGTTTCCGAAATTGGTGAACTGAAGATCGTATCTATTAATTATTCCCAGTACTCCAGCCGGTATGACCGGTTTAAAAACGGCGAAGTGCTTCCGGCTTTTGACCCCAAAAAAGCAGGTGGAGCATTAATGGATCTCGGCGTATATAACGTACATTTCGTTTGCGGATTATTCGGTGTTCCAAAGGCAGTCCGCTATTATCCGAATATTGAAAGAGGGATCGATACATCCGGAATTCTGATCCTGGAATACGACAACATGAAATGCACATGCATTGCGGCGAAAGACTGCAGAGCACCCTCTTCCATCTGTATTCAGGGAGATAGGGGGTTCATATACTCCGACGCTTCTTCCAATGTATTTGATCACTTCTGCCTGCATTACCATAGCGGTGAAGAAGAGAGATATGCATTGAATGATAGGAGCATTGAAAAAAGAATGTATTATGAACTGGATGCATTTGAAAAAATGATCCGGATGAACGACCGGCTTTCCATGAATGAACGGCTGGAGCATTCTATCAATGTTGTTTCAATTCTGGAAGATGCAAGAAAAACTGCCGGGCTGTCTTTCTGATCATGATTTGAGAGCAGACATTCCGTTTTGAAAAGATCCTTTCCCTTCTCTGCGGGATCAAATGGTTCGAAGCAGGACTGAACGATGCCCCGGACACTAAAACATCTGCACCGCAATGCAGATCTGTGCAGATGCATCAGAGAACAGGATCTCACGCACAATGAATCAGGCGAACGGCTTTTTCCATGAGAGCTACGGTTATGAAGGTTCGATCACCGCAACAATACTGGTGACAGTATCCATCCTTTGCCTGATCTGCTGGCTGTATAAAAAAGGCAGACTGGATACAGAAAACCCTCAGTAAGACTTCGTTAAGCAGACGGTTTCTGATGATCTGCCCGCCTTGGCAGAAAGAACATTAACCGCATTGTATTGTAAAAACTGCATTCCCTGCTTCGCAGGTCGATTTATCAATTTCAAAACGCAGCGAAAAACTGAACACTTCACGAAAGCCCTGATCAAGGGCTTTTCTTTAGGTAAATTTATAAAATAAACCAATGCTGACAAAGATCGGTGAGCGGTATAATATTTCAAAAAGCTGTCTCATCAACGGTAAATACCGGACCAGGAAAAAACTTGTACATCTTCCTGAGCACAAAAAGACATACACATCGGAATTTGAAGAAGAAAAATGATGAAACTATCTGAAGTTCTGTCCAATCTGAAAACGGAATTATTTGATTCAAAGAAAAGCGGTCTGACAAGAAGACAGATCATTGAAATGACCGTTACCGTCTTTGTGACGGCGTACGGGCTTGATCTGCTGGGTTACTTCTGGAGAGTGAGATATTTCAGACTCCGGGACACACTGGCTGTCAGCGAAGAGGTCTCGCACGTGCTCCTGTATCTGGGACATGTGTGCTTTCTGACTGTTATGCTTCTGTATGCCTTGGCTGTCCGAGAGGACCGGCCATACTTCACTGACATCCTTCGCGGAAACAAACGCAGGAACGCAGTTTACGCGGTCCTTGGCACAATGACGGGATTCTGTTCGATGGGGATCTGTATTCTGGCAGCTTCCATCCATGGAGACTTCGTGATCGCTCCTGCATCCAGTGTAAAGGTTCCCATTTTCCTGTTTGGACTGGCTGCAGTCATGATCCAGGCATCTGTGGAGGAAATCGAAAGCCACGGTTTTGTATTTTGTATTTGGTAAATTAAAGGACAAAGGGGTTCCCATCGGTACAGCAGATGCAGTCAGTGCTTTCTTTTTCACGTTCCTCCACGCTGATAATCCGGGGTTTTCATTCATCCCCCTTCTCAGTATTTTTGTCATCGGAATCGAATACGCACTAAGCTATCATTATTTCGACACACTCTGGTTTCCCTGTGCTGCCCACATGATGTGGAATTTTACGCAGGACTTCATCTTCGGACTGCCGGACAGCGGGCACCCGGCTGTCATTTCCATTTTCCATACGACTGTCAGCGGTTCGGGCTTTTTCTATGATGAAGTGTTCGGTATCGAGGGAAGCGTCATTGCTGTTCTCGTTAATTTGACTGCGTGCTGTCTTATCATTCTGACCGGCAGGATCATGCTGAAAAAAAGAAGCAGTCTTCACGACTGCTGAGACACAGGTATTCGGATCTCATGTTATTTACATAGTCCGTAATGCAGAAGCGCGTTCCTGATGCCGTCCTTGTCAACATCGGTGGTGATGTAGTCGGCGTATGCTTTCAGTTCCTCCTGACCGTTACCCATAACAACTCCGTGCGCGCATTCTTTGATCATTTCCAGATCATTGAGAGAATCACCGAAGCCATACGTGTTTTCCATGTTTCCGTGGTAATGTGTAACGACCATGAGCACACCTGTCCCCTTGTTGACATCGATCGGCGATATTTCAGCGCCGCTGTTGGACCGGTTTGCCTGTGAGTTGACAGGAACATAAGTAGTCAATGGTTCAACAAACTCCATAAAGGAAGCACGGTCGGAATCGGGATAATACTGGACATTGATCTTAAAGATATCTTCATCTGCATATTTCACGACCGGATAGTTGCCGACCAGGTAGAACGGATGAATGAGAAGACGGTTTGCGACAGATGCCGGCAGATTCTTTAATGGTTCAAATACCGTATTCCTCCAGAGCTGATCGCTGTAGCCCCGTTCCAGACAGAGCAGATTGTATCCGACATGGCATTCTTCTGCTTTTTTCATAATGGCCCTGGCAAGCTGAGGATCGAACACTCTTTTCAGAACAAGCCTTCCATCCAGTTCAAATCCCGCGCCTGACGCAAAAACAGCGCCATTGCGTTCAATGCCGAACGTCTCCTGAATTTCATAGTACGGACGTCCGGAACAGATGAAGATGAGGCCGCCATTGGATTTCACCTCTTTGATCGCTTTTGAAGCGCTGCGCGGTGTGGATCTGGTCGACGGGTCGATCAATGTCCCATCTATATCAAAAAACAAAAAATTGTTATCCATATGCATCTCCGATCTGCTTTATCTTTTGCACTCTTTTGTATAACCTCATGTTAACACAAAAGTGCAGGGATCAATAAATGAATGGGAATACATATCTGCAGCAGAGGCAATGAAAAAGGTCCCTGTCAAGCTGTTCATGCAGATATGTGAACAAATGAAAAGCGGTTCTTATGATAACAAAACCGCCGCACTTTGATTTCATCATTCAGGCAGCTGAAGCCGGGTACATAAGGCACTGTGCCGGCAGTTCGCAGACCCTGTCTTTTACAGATCTGTAAACTGCTGTGGAGCAATTGTACAGCAGTATTACTTTGTGACCTTGTACCTGTCAAAGATCCTGGTATAAACGATCGGAAGACAGATGCCGCCAACAACAACACCAATACCCATAAACAAACCGGCGTACCGGAACTGCAGCAGTGAAAGAAGGATGCTGATCCAGAATATCATGGAAAACACGATCCACATGATCCCGTTAGCCCTGTTGTATGCTTTTATATCCGTGATCTCATCAGCACCTACGGAAGTGCCCGACCAGAACCACATCGGCTCTGTACGTCTCCACGCATAGATCCCCAATGAGGTAAATACGACAGCGACAGGAATGATAATACATATAAACACAGGATTCATTTACGTCCACCTCCGTTTTCATTATTGTCCATCCCCTGCTTTACTGCAAGAATTTCCCCGGAGAGTACCTTGATTGACCCGGATATTTTCATACTGCTATGATGTGCTTACAAGGAATTATTCTTTGCAGGAGGATCATTATAATGAAATTCGAAAAGCTTCTTTCTCCCGGAAAGATCGGTTCGATGGAACTGAAAAACCGTTTTGTCGTGCCTCCGATGGGAACGAATCTCGGCAACTACGAAGGCTTTGTGACCGATCAGATGATCGAATATTACCGCACAAGAGCTCTTGGCGGATTCGGACTGATCATCATTGAAGTTACTGCAGTCGACCCTCATGGAAAAGCAGTCCTGAATGAGGTAGGTCTGTGGAAGGATGAGCAGATCGAAGGCTTTAAAAAGCTGATGGATGCCATCCATGAAGCAGGTGCCAAAGTACTTGTACAGCTTCATCACTGCGGCCGCCAGACCGCTCCTCCCTATATCTTCAATCTGACACCGGAAGCACCGTCAAAAGTTGCCTGTCCGGCATTGAATGTCATACCCGATGAAATGTCCAATGAACGTGTATGGCAGCTGATCGATCAGTTCGGCGATGCGGCAGTCCGTGCCAAAAAAGCAGGTGCAGACGGTGTCGAAGTCCATGGCGCACACGGCTATATCGTTGCCCAATTCATGTCACCGCACGCCAATAAACGTTACGATGAATTCGGCGGAGACTTTGAAGGCCGCATGAAATTCCCGCGTGAAGTATTCCGCAACATCCGCAAAAAGGTCGGCAATGACTTTGTCATGACCTTCCGTTTCGGCTGGGATGAAAAAGTCCATGGCGGCCGTACCCTGGAAGAATCATGCAATGTTGCAAGGATGGCGGAAGAAGAAGGCGTAGATGCCATTCACATCTCAGTCATGACCTATGCTTCTATGCAGTATATGTCAGCGTCACCGGAAATGCCGCAGGGATTCAATCAATTCCCGACGAAAGTCATCAAGGAAGCCGTAAACATCCCTGTGATCTCGGTAGGCAGATACTCCCCGTTCTCAGCGGAAGGCGCGCTGCGCCAGGGATGTGCTGACTTCATCTCTTTCGGACGTGCTTCCATCGCCGCTCCGGATATGCCCAACCTTGTGAAAGAAGGCAGAACAGATGAGATCGCACCGTGCATCAGCTGCACGCAGTCATGCCTTGGTTACCTCAATGCCGGCGGATTCATTTCTTGTCTGATCAACCCTGTGACAGGTCATGAACTCGACTATGACTTCTCCCCGGCAGAGACGAAGAAAAAAGTCCTCGTTGTCGGTTCCGGTCCTGCCGGTCTTCAGGCAGCGTGGAACGCCGCAAGGAAAGGCCATGATGTCACCCTTGCCGAAAAGACCTCTCATTTCGGCGGACAGTTCCGTCTGGCATCCATTCCGCCGACAAAACAGGATATTGCCACCGCGATCAAATACTATCTGACGATGTGCAGAAAATACGGTGTCAAATGTCTGCTGAATACCGAAGTCAATGAGGAATTCCTGAAAGAATTCAACGCTGATGCAATCATTCTGGCAACCGGCGGCAAGCCGTCCTGCCCTCCGATCGAAGGCATTGACGGACCGCGTGTCACCACTGCCCAGGAGATCCTCGACAACAATGTCAATCCCGGACAGAACGTTCTCGTTGTCGGCGGCGGCATGACCGGTGTCGAGACAGCAGATTACATGGGTGAACATGGCAAGTCTGTCACCATTATTGAAATGCTGCCGGATATCGCCCTTGATGAAGCACCGACACCGCGCGCCTTCCTGCTGCCGCGTCTTGCGGACAGAGGCATTCAGAAGATCGTCAGCGCAACTGTCAAAAAGTTCAATGAAGACGGCGTTGTCTACGAACAGGCAGGTCAGGAATTCACCATCGGCGGATTCGATACGATTGTTCTCGCCATGGGTGTCAAACCGTACAACCCGCTGGAAGAAGCTGCCAGAAAAGTATGTGACCAGGTATTCGTCATCGGTGACGCAGACAAACCGGGTCCCGCTAACAAAGCAACTGAAGCAGGTCTTGCGGCCGCACTGGCGCTGTAAGGCCGCATCTGACTGATACAGTCGCAGATAAGGCCGGCAGAAAACCGGCCTTATCTTTGATGTATACGGAATTATGATATGTTGAATGAGGAATCAGAATGAATTGTCCCTTTTGCGGTAAACCCATGAAATAGGGCGTGATCGAAAGTTTCGGACCGATCAATTTCATGAAAGAAGTCCGGATGATCAACCGGACAGATGATAATAAAGATACGTTCAATCTGGACAGAAAGCCTTTCGGAGGCAGATCTTCTGAATTCCGGCGAGGCCTTGAGTCTCTTCGGGATACCGGTCCCCTGCCGCTTATTCTTCGCAGGTCGTTCCGGTGATGTTGATCCTGATCGTTATTTATCTGGTGGAAAAGCTTCTGAAACGGAGACTGAACGAAACAGCACAGTTTATCGGTATGCCGATCCTGGAAACGCTGATCACGCATGCTTTGGGCGGTGCTGCCGAACCCGGTATGTTCTCGCATCTTTTAACCAACTGGCCACTGATGTGCATCCAGATCATTTCCGCTTTCCTTGGTTCATTGTATCCGAGTATAACGAAAAGCGATCTGTATACACCGGGTATTTCCAATTTCATGGCTGTGTTTCAGTTTGCAGGCGGAGAAACAGGTAATTTACGGAACGCAGTGATCGGCTGTGCGGCCTCCTTCATCACCGGGTTTATTCTGACTGCAGTCATGCAGATCAGAAAAGCAGTGCCTTGTTTATAATAAAGATCGGAGTTGTCAGAGAGAAAATGCATAAAATCATCGGAAAAACAGTCAGAGGAACGATCGACAGGCCGCTTGGCAGTCAGCATCCCCGTTTTCCGGATATGATCTATCCGGTCAACTACGGTTATGTTGAAGGTGTCATCGCAGGTGACGGACAGGAACAGGATGTTTATGTTTTTGGTTCGGATAAACCGCTCAAAACGTTTGAAGGCAAAGTGATCGCTGTTTATCATCGTCTGAATGACGCGGAAGATAAATGGATCGTATCGGTCGACGGCACTGACTATACAGACGAGGAAATACTGCAGGCAATTCATTTCCAGGAGCAGTATTTTGAAGGAGTACTGGTCCGGTAAGGTTTTATTGTATCTGATGGTATGGAGGTAATGACATGCTGAATGAACTCATTGGAGCAGCAGCCCAGGTCCTGCTGTTATCGTTGCTGCCATTTATTGTCTGGTATATTGCCGGCCGGAAAACAGTGTCTTTCTTTTCATGGATCGGCCTGAAGAAACCGGTATGCGGAAAACCGGCAGAAACCGCTCTGACTGCCATCGTGACAGCACTGCTTTATATGGGTGCGGTGTTTACACTTGCAGGGAAACTTCCGGAAGGCGTTACAACTGCCGGTTCACAGTTTGCGGGAGAAGGTCTGAAAGCAGTGCCTGCAGCCTTGTGCTACGCATTCATCCGGACAGCTTTATCTGAAGAAATTCTGTTGCGCGGCTTTATACTCAAGCAGCTGCAGAATCAGTTTGGATTCATAACCGGGAATACTGTACAGGCACTGCTGTTCGGTTTGATACATGGCATTCCGTTCGGCCTTATAACAAGAAGTATATTTACGTTTGTATTGCTCACACTGCTGCCCGGGATCATTGGCTGGTATCAGGGCTGGCTGAATGAAAAGCAATGCAGCGGTTCGATCGTTCCGAGCTGGCTGATGCATGGCTTCATTAATCTGATCTCAGCAGTTTTTTCACTGTTCTGATATGATCGATTTACCGGGATATACGCATAGCTGTTTGCGGGTGAGGATGATATGAGTGATTTGATGTGGTTCATTATGATCGGCTTCTTATTTGCCATGCTGGGCATGATCTTCTTCAGGCTTGGCTGGCACATATGGAAAAAGCAGAGAATAAATCTGATCATCAGTTATCATAGCGGTAAAGTCAGTGAAGGAAACAAGCAGGCATATTGTACGCTGTTCGGGATCGGAATCCTCTTAATGGGAATCGGATTTCTCCTTTCCGGAATATGCACAGTGTTCAATCATTCTGTTCTTGTCTTTGTCCCGATGGCAGTCGGTCTGGTATTCGGATCCGCACTGCTGATAACAGCAATTATGAAATACAATCGGTAAATACGCTGCCGGGTCCCCCCTTCTTCAGTAATATCCTGATTACAGTACACAGGATGGAACAGTATCAGTGAAAACAATACATCAGAGCTGTCTGCGAGACAGTGTTTTTCTTTCGGCTCATCAAGTCTGAAGTTCCGGCTTGTATTCAGTCATCGGAAAGTATACGCGTATCCTTCAGGCTGTATAATATCTTTATAAAGATCGACCCGGGCAGTTGGTATTTCTGACCGGAGACCGTACTTTGTGGAGGAACGATCATATGAAGCTGTCGGTCATATTTGAGGACAAACCCAAAAGATGGGGATTCAGGGGCGATCCGTATTTCTGGGACTATTTAAAAGAACGCGCAGAGAATATGGATATCATGACTCCCGACGAACTGGAAGCGTGGATCAAAAGTGAATACCTGTCACTTGCCCGGAAACCCCTGACCAATGAATACGGTGATTTTGCGGTCATACAGCAGTTTGCCCATGGCGGAATGAGTTCCGGAGGTGTCGATAACGAATGGTGGATGCAGGAAGGGATCCCTCTGCTGAAAAGCAGGCTGACTGCGCTCTGACAATGACGCCGGATCGAGAACTGGTGAGAAAGCAAAGCATATGACAGAAAAGAAAAGATGCAGTTTCAGTTTCGGAAACAATGAATATCAGGGTACAGATAAATTCCTGCTGTATCACGATACCCGCTGGTGCAAACCGGTACATGATGATCAGGAACTTTTTGCCATGCTTGTTCTGGAAGGAATGCAGGCAGGCGTCAGCTGGAATCTCATTCTGAACAAAGAAGAGAACTTCCGCAAAGCGTTTGACGGGTTTGACCCTGCCAAAGTAGCCGCATATGATGACGCAAAGCTGGAGGAACTGATGCAGGACAGCGGTATCATACGCAACCGGCAGAAGATCAAAGCAGCTGTTTCAAATGCCCAGGCATTCCTGAAGGTTCAGGAAGAATTCGGATCATTTGACGCGTATATCTGGAGCTTCACCAACGGAGAGGTGATCGATCACCATCTCCTGGATCTGAAGGATATGCCTGCAAAGGATGAACTGTCCGAAAAGATCAGCGCAGACCTGAAGAAACGCGGCTTCAAATTTACGGGGCCTGTCATCATATATTCCTATATGCAGGCGATCGGGATCGTGAATGACCATTGGGAATATTGTGATTACCGATAAACAAAACGATTGGAGGACGATCAGATGAATCAGTCAAACATCATCATGAAACGTATTTCCCCGGAGAGCCTGAACAGCTTATCCAGAGTGATCACGGAGAAAATATCTGACTCCGGTGCTGAGCTGATATTTCAGGATCTGCAGAAAGGACCAGACACAGAAGTTCTGTTATTGGTATTCGAAAAATACTATTTGAGGACCGGAAGCTATACAGCACTGACTGTTCAGTGTACCCGCAGCGGCAATATTCAAAGAGCTGCTGTTGTAGGAACCGGAGGCGGTTCCGGATTATTCAATCTCAGTTTCGGATCCAACGAATCATTTGCCCAGACAGCAAAAAAGATACTGGAAGCGTGCGGCTTTGAAGAAGATCAATAATCAAAAAGCATGATGAAATCAGCTGCAGATGACCGGTGTCTTCCTGAGCTGCAGGTCTTACAGTATGCAGGATCTTCAGGAAAAACCAAGATAATGATCTTTATTTGAAGGATCCTGCGAAATACAGATCATCATTTTGATCCGGAACAGATGGAACGGCCTGCAGAAAGAGCGTTGTCGCTCAGTGAAAAGAACAGCATCCATAGGAGCCATCGGGTATCACACCATGGACGGCAGTTCACAAAGCAGCCTGTCAGATGATTATACCGATGTACAAACAAAAGGAGCGGCTTAAATCAAACTAAGCCGCTGTCCTTTGTTTGTTGGGCCGGACAAACCAGAGTCATTTACACAGAAGGCACATTTTGTGCTTTTTCTTTTTCAGCAGCCGGCTCATCTGGTTTCCTGAGCATTCCTGTACAGCATGTCTGTACAGTATTTATAACGCATCATCCTGTTTGCAGGAGAATATGTACGGTTTCCGTTTTGATCTGCTTTTCCGGAAAGACCTCAGAAGCGGGCTTCACCGCAGTACCTGCTTTGGGCTGGCTGGCAATCATCAGAACTTTCACTGTCATTCATTTTCTTTATCCTTTGATTGCCTGATTCCGCGCTTCTTCCGCATTACTGATCATTCCCATATATTCCATACCATAAAGACCGGCAAACCGTTTCATGGTATATTCACCGGCTTCCATCATCCACTTCTCCGGTGCAGCACCCTGATAAATAAACCAGAGCTTTCTGCCTCTGAATTCACCCTGTGCGGCCCGGCCATAAAAACGATCCAGAAGATTACGAACAGAACCGCAGATATTATGCCAGTAAACCGGTGATCCAATGATCAGCACATCTGCTTTTTTCATCCTGGCAAATACTTCTTCAAACTGATCGCCATCAAGGGTCTGGCCATACACATTGATCCTGTAATCCGTCAGATTCAATGTCTCTGCCTCTGCACCTTTGAGAAGTGCTTCTGCGAGTCCCGCAGTGTTTCCCTGTCTTTCAGGGCTTCCGTTAATAAAAAGTACTTTTGTCATGTTCTTTTCCTTTCTGATGTCATATGTTTTTCCCAAAAGGAAGCAGCACGATCGATCCAGCCTTCCGCTATTGTATTCGTCCCAAGGCCGAAGCCATGGTCAAGTCCGGGAAAGACTTCTATCATGGCATCCGTGCCGTTTTTTCTGATCCTCTCAATTCTTCTCTCCATTGTCTGGTCAGAAGCGATCCGGTCAGATGTTCCCACACAGTTATAAGTCGGCGGCTCATTGCCTGAGACCTCACTGAGACCGGTGTACTGCATAATCACGGTTCCTGCATTGGGGTATGCTTTTTCACCGAACGCAGCGGTACCGTATGAGCCAAGCCAGGCAGCCATCCTGGCTCCGGCGCTTCCTCCCCAGAGCGAATAGCAGTCAGTATTGATCTGAAGCTCTTCCGCATGCTCAAAGATGAACGCGATCGCTCTTGCAAGATCCTCACAGGCGGTCTGGGCTCCCGGTCTGTAGATCAGGGCGAAGGCATGATATCCCTTCCGTGCCAGTGTATACGCATGCGGCAGACTGTCGTGCATGGCACCGACATAAGCAAAGCCGCCGCCGGCATTGCATATCGCGAACCGTTTCCCCGGTCCACCTCTGAAATACCAGAGACCTGTATGATTCTTGCGGGGATCTGTCTTCTTTTCTTCGTCACTGTATATGTAAAAGAAGATCTTTTCCCCTTTTTGTTTTCTCTCTTTCAGGGAATTGCATATTGTCACAGTCATGTCTGCGTCGATCTCTGAGTACCATGTCAAACCCATTGAACCAAGGGTACTGCCGGACATATATCCTCTTTGCAGAGGGAACAGCAGTCTGCCGTTGCCGCAGAAGACAGGATCATTGATCACTTCCGTGATTTTTGTTTTCTTTGTATAAGTCAATAAATACTCCTTTTTCCGCAAAAGGCCGACCGGGACTGACCTTTCGGCAAACGATCAGTGTACGAGTGCGGTGAATGTGAACTGGATCAGCTTCCAGTCTTCATTCCGGTTCTGGTAAACCTCTGTCACCATGAAGTGATGGGTTGTCGGTTTTCCATCCAGCATCAGCCCATAGTCAACATCAGTTAGAACGATCGCCGTATCGCCGAAGGCATGTAATTCACGGTTATGGACGGTGATGTCTGTCGGCTGGAAGATGCCGTCTGTATAGTATTTCACTTCCTTATCGAGATTGGCATTGGTGCCGATATGTACGAAATTGCAGTTGGGATCGGCGATGGCATACATGGTCTCGCCGTCACGGTCTTTCATTGCATTCCAGAAAGCGTCGGACAGTGCGAATAATTTTTCCTGCATGAGTTTCTCCTCAGTCATGGATATTTCTTCTGTTCAGGAACTGAACAAGCTTCGGATCAAAGTGGTTGATGATCTCGGAATGATCCAGCGATTTCGCTGTGATCTGTTTCATTTCCTCATCGGTCAATGTGAAGTCGAAGAGGTCTTTATTTTCAATCATTCTTGCCGGTTTTGTGCTCTTGGGCAGGATAACAACGCCTCTCTGCACATTCCATTTCAGGACGACCTGGGCTGCGCTCTTTCCGTACTTTGCACCGATCGCTGTCAGTTCAGGATCAGTAAAGATGCCGTGTTTTCCTTCCGCCAGCGGTGCCCAGGCTTCCGGCTGGATGCCGAGTTCCTTCATGTTTTCCAGAGCTGCTGTCTGGGCAAAAAACGGATGCAGTTCAACCTGGTTGACTGCCGGCCTGATCTCAACGTTCTCAACAAGATTCATCAAAACAGCCGGGAAGAAATTGGAAACACCGATTGCTTTCAGTTTTCCTTCTTTATATGCATCTTCCATCGCTCTGTAGGCGGAGAAGTAATCTCCCATTGCCTGATGGAGCAGATAAAGATCAAGATATTCCAGGCCGAGCTTTTCCAGAGATGTTTCAATAGCTTTCTTTGCCATGTCATAGTTCTTCATATCCTGGACCCACATCTTGGATGTGATGAACAGTTCTTCTCTTGTGACAAGACCCGTTTCAATTGCTTCTTTGATGGCAGCGCCGACCGCTTCTTCATTCATATAGGAAGCCGCTGTATCAAAAGAGCGATATCCTGCCTTAATGGCATCCAGTACTACTCTTTTGCATTCATCTGCGTCCGGGATCTGGAAGACACCGAAACCGACCTGCGGCATTTTCGCGCCTGTATTCAATGTGACATATTCCATGTGTTTTCTCCTTATTCCTGAGCATTGAAGTCCATGCTCATCTTTGCGTATTTCTGTGCTTCTTCAATCGTTGCGTTATAGTAGCGGACGTTCTTGTCTGCTTTTGCGATCTCTGCCATTTCTTCATCAGTGAGTTTGAAGTCGAAGATGCTGAAGTTGTCTCTGATGTGGGCGGGGTTTCTGGATCCCGGGAAGATGACGTTGCCTGACTGTACGTGCCATCTCAGAATGATCTGGGCATTGGACTTGCCGTACTTTTCGGCCAGTTTTGTGAAGACCGGTTCGTTGATCAGGTTCTTATCTCCGTGTCCCAGCGGATACCATGCCATCAGTCCCATACCAGTTTCAGCGAGAACCTTCTTCAGTTCCGTCTGCGGGAAGTACGGATGTGCTTCCACCTGGACCATCTGCGGCTTGATCTCTGGTGTTTCAATGATCTCCTTCAGCCACTCGATCGGGAAGTTGGAAAGACCCAGTGCCCTGACCTTGCCTTCCTTATAAGCTTTTTCCATCAGCCTATAGCCTGTTCTCCAGTCGCCTGCAGGCTGATGGAGAAAGAGCAGATCGACATAATCCGTGCCGAGTCTTGCCAGTGTTTCATCGATGGCATTTTCATCGGTGTAGACCGTCGGCCATAACTTTGTGACAAGGAAGACATCCTCTCTTTTCACACCGCTTTTGGCAATGGCACGGCCAACTGCTCTTTCATTCATATAGGCATTTGCTGTATCAATGAGGCGGATACCGTCAGCCAGGGCACTGAGAACGGAGAGTTCGGTTTCTTCAGGTTTCAGGAGGAAGACTCCGATACCGGCCATCGGCATTTTGTTCCCGTTATTAAGTGTTAAGTATTCCATATCTTTTTTCTCCTTCTGTTTACACCTAAAGAATAATGGGTTTTCAAGTCTCTGTACAATGCCGGATAGTTAAGTGTGCTATAATTGAAACGCATAGTGAAGGAGGCCATTATGATAGAGATCTACCTGTTGGAAGCTTTGTGTGCATTATATGATTACAGCACTCTTTCCGCTGCCGCGGAGCATCTGCATATCTCCCAGCCTGCCCTGAGCCGATCGATGCAGAAGCTTGAGGACCTGCTTGGTGTTTCCCTGTTTGACAGGACAAAGAACAGGATCACACTGAATGACACCGGAAAGATGGCGGCTGCCATGGCCAAAAGAATTCTCGAGTCGGAAGAGGATATGATCACTGCTGTCAGAAATTATGATTCATCTCTGCACACCGTTTCTGCCGGATACTGTACTCCCGGGCCGATGATGGAAATGCCTCTGAATCTGACGCAGCTCTATCCGAAGATGAAAGTGTCTTCCGAGATGGAAGACGAAGCAGATCTGCTGAAAGGATTAAGGACAGGAAAATATGGATTCATCATTCTTTCCCATGCGTATGAAGATGAAGATACCATCTGCATGCCCTGCGGAACGGAATCCCTTTATTTCTCCCTGATCCCTGCGCATCCGGCTGCGCTGTTCAAGGATCAGGGTCTGTCTTTCAGTCAGATGAACGGAGAAACTTTTGTCATGGCCGGTGATATCGGGGTCTGGCATGATCTCACTGTGAAAATGATGCCGGATTCCAAATTCGTCCTGCAGGACTCTCTGGAAGCTCTCACTGCTGTTATCAACGCCTCAACCCTTCCTGCTTTCGCTTCTGATCTTACGATCCGTCTTTTCCGCAGCAGAGAAAACAGCGGGCGTATCTTCATTAAGATCCTTGATCCGGAAGCGACCATGCAGTACCATTGCGTCCTCCTGAAGAAAAACCGTGAAAGATATGCACGGTGGATCACTTTCCTGGAAGAAAGATACAGCAAATAAAACGATACCTCTGCCCTCCGGCACTTGATACAGATAATAAGATGCTGATTCTGCCGGTTTTCTATTTTACCGGATTCACCATAAAATACCTGCATACTGAATTGAATGTGATCCGAAACATCCCCGATCTGACCGAAAATCCTGCTGATGACAGGTTTACATCGTGACCAGGTGCTGAATGACGTCTTATATCGCGGTATGGACAATAAGATGGCAGTCAGCACAGCAATGCTGATCTCTGCAGTCATGAATTACAATCATCCGCAGAATGACATCCTATCCTTGCAGTGATGTTATTTTTTCAGGGAATCAGCCGTCAGACTTCAGGAAACTCGAAAATATAACCATTATCAGATATAATGAAATCAGCAATTATGGAGGTATATAATTTATGAGTTTCCCGAAAGATTTTTTGTGGGGAGGTGCGATCGCTGCCAACCAGTATGAAGGCGCATGGCTCGAAGACGGCAAACAGCCCAATGTTACGGACATCCTTGTAGGCATCATGTCCAGACAGCCCGGCATCAAGTGGAATGAAGAGACAAAGAAATATGAAATGTGTCTCGATCCCGAAAAGGCATATCTCTCCCACGAAGCTGTCGACGGCTATCACAGATACAGAGAAGACCTGGCGCTGATGAAAGGAATGAGCTTCAACTCCTTCCGTACATCCATCGCCTGGGGCAGGATCTTCCCTAACGGCAATGAGGAAGAACCCAATGAAGCAGGTCTGAAGTTCTATGAAGACATGTTCCGCTGCATGCGTGAGCTTGACATGGAACCCGTGATCACCCTTTCCCATTATGAAACACCGCTTTATCTCGTTACCGAATACGGCGGCTGGTCCAACCCGAAACTGATCGAACTCTGGTGCAGATATGTTTCAACAGTTGTCACAAGATACAAGGGGCTTGTCAAGCTCTGGCTGACATTCAACGAAGTCAACAATCTGTTCCGCATTCCGCTTGTAGCGGGCGGTGTCCTGACAGTAAAAGACCCGAAGGATCCTTCCGACCCGATCGGCTCCACCACAAAGCAGGATATCTGGGATGCATACCATAACATCCTGGTCGCCAATGCATATACAGTCAAGATCGCTCATGAGATCGATCCGGAATGCCAGGTCGGCTGTATGCTTACCTCTTCCAGCATCGCAACATATCCTTACAACTGTGATCCGAAAAATGTATTCGGCGCGCTGGAGTCACAGCGTATGGCAAACTTCTATTTCGGTGATCCGTTCTGTCTTGGTATTGTCCCGACCTATCTGAAAAAGGTATGGAAGAAGGACGGCGTAACTGTAAATTTCACGGATGAAGAACTCGCTTTGATCAAAAAGTACACCGTTGATTTCTTCTCCTTCAGCTATTACAGATCAAGCACATACGATTATGAATTTGCATTGAGAGGAGACACCGGCGGACTGATCGGCAAGGAAAATCCTTATCTCAAAGACAAGGCTCCTCAGCCTTGGGGCTGGCCGGTCGATCCCGAGGGTATCCGCTACACCCTGAACGTACTGTATGACCGTTATCATCTGCCGCTTTACATCGTTGAAAACGGTGTCGGTCTGGATGAGAACCTGAATGAGAACGGAACCATCGATGATGACTTCCGTATCCACTACATCACAGAGCACATTAAGAATGTGAACCTTGCACTCGAAGACGGCGTTGACTGCCGCGGCTACCTCTACTGGGGTCCGATCGATGTCGTTTCCGCAGGTACAGGTGAAATGAAGAAGAGATACGGCTTTGTCTATGTTGACCGTTTCAATGACGGACACGGCACACTGGAAAGAGCTAAGAAAAAGTCGTATGAATTCATGAAGGAACTCTGTGAATCCAACGGAGAATGCGTATTGAATGAAGAGTAAACGATACTCTGACTGAGCTCCCGTTCAACTAAAACAAACGAAAAAGGCGTTGTGTATTTACCGCACAGCGCCTTGTTTATGTTTATCAGATGCAGACCCGTCAGTTCTGTTTGATCCATTGATCCAGGAAACGCATCTCTTCCTCCGTATGGAACCAGTGTTCCCCGTTCTTCATCACAGTCAGGCCTGCATGATGTTCTTCCGCAAAAGTCCTGATCGTTTCATAAGAAGTCAGGGCATCTTTTTCCCCATAGAGGATCTCAGTAGACACATTCCATTCCAAAGGATGTTCACGTACATAAGAAAGATACTCCCAAGACAGATCGTCTCCGTATGCCGAAGGGATCACGCCTTTTTCCCTGAGTTCTTCCTCACTGACATTCTGCATGTTCATCATGTTCAGGATCAGACGCTCCATATCGACAACAGGCGAAATGAAATATGCTCTGCTGATCATGTCAGTGATCCCTGCATTCATACTGAAAAAAGCACCTATACTGTTCGCGATCAGAATGATCTGATCAAACTTGTTTTTCAGTTCCTCAACTGCGTCATGGATCTCCTGACCGGCCTCCCATGGCGTCGAACCATCATATTCGATACCTTTGCATTCACACTGCGGAAACAGCGGTATGTAGTGTTCGATCTCTGCGCTGCTACCTCCCTTTCCATGCACATATAAAACCAGCTGTTTCATATATCCTCCTTCGGGTCATCTGTTCAGAACCCGTCATCACTGCGTGACATCAGTTCCATGGCTCTTTTCAGCCCTTCTTCAAACTTTTTATCCGGGATCAGCGCGATCCCTTCATGTTCATCACTGAGAACGATCAGGCGCTGTCCTGCAGTCAGGCCGAACTGATCCCTTGCACCTTTGGGGATGACGATCTGTCCCCTGTCATTGACCGTAACAGTACCCCAGATATATTTGCCTTTCGGTGCCGGGGGAATGATCCCGATACGATCCTCTGATACGGTTTTCAGAAGACTGTCGACCGTCGTTCCGTAGATCTGGGCAAGTGCGCTGCACTTTACAACATCCGGAACAGTCGCACCGCTCTCCCATTTCGCATATGCCTGACGGGAGATGCCGATCTTTTCAGCGATCGCCTCCTGTGAATAGCCATGGATATTCCGCAGCATCATCAGATTATCTTTCAGCATAGCAGCCCTCCTTACAGATCGATCTTTTCAAAACATTCACATGCCTTTGCACATGACAGTCCGCTCATCAGAACAAAGCTGATCACCCCTGCCGCAAACAGGACTGACTGCAGTCCGAAACTGTCTGTTCCAAAAGCATTCAATGCCTGCAGACCGGGAATATGATGAAGTGTTTCTGCAACTAATATAACAAGAAATGCTGTGATGATGTAAGTCACAAACGGACGCCCGAAGTTATACGTTGTTTTAAAGAAGCCTCCTACGAAGATCAGGTTGAACAGGCCGAAAATAAAGAAAGCCAGTCCCAAAGCAAACAGATTTGCGTTCATTAAAGAATTGCTCAGATACACAGGTGAAGCGGAAAAGACAGTCATGCGCAGGATCACGCAGAACGCCATCAGCAGCAGGCCGCATCCCTCAATGATGAAAACAAACAGGTATTTCCCTTTCACCACATCTTTTTTCGCCACCGGCAGAAATACCGAAAATACAATATCGTTTGCTTCCCTGGCTGACTGGAAGCTCTGAAAAATACCAAGCGTCACAAAGAATACGCTGCAGAGGACCGGATATCCCGGAAGCAGAAACATAAAGCCGAACAGTATAAACAGATAAGAGAGGATGGACGCGGATAAATGCATCTCTTTGAACAGCAGGTTACGCATGGAATGCACCTCCCTCCAGTCTCAGGATCGTATCCTCAAGGCTTTCACCTTCCCTTGAGTACCGGCATACAAATTCCTCTTTCGGCAATGCCGCAAAGATCTTTCCTTTGGAAATATAGATAATATCATCCGCGCATTTCTCCAGATCAGAAACGATGTGGGTAGAGAAAAACACAGCTGTCCCTTCCTGTTTCAGCAGGGAGAATACATCCAGAAGCTCATTCCGTGAGAAGGGATCCAGACCGCTCGTCGGTTCATCCAGGATCAGCACTTCCGCCCTGTGTGAAAGCGCCAGCGCAAGATTCAGTTTCACCTTCATACCTTCGGAAAGTTCCAGCGGTGTCTTCCTGTCATCAATACCGAACAGGCTGAAGTATTTTCTGCATGTTTCATCATTCCATGTATCATAAAACCGCTTCACGGTATCCACGATCATCGAGATCTTTTTGCGCGGATACCAGCTGACCGTACCGGTGGAATAGCCGGTCCTCTTTTTGATCTCCTGTTCATTTTCCGAAACAGGTTTGCCGAAAAAGCTGATCTCTCCTCTGTCCGGATGTACCATATTCAGCATTGACTTGATCGTTGTTGTTTTGCCTGCACCATTCCTGCCGACAAAGCCGGTGATCCTTCCGCTGCTCAGGCTGAAGGAGACATCTGACAGTTCAAATGCAGGATATTTTTTTGTAAGATTCTTCACCTGTACAATTTCCATAAAAACCTCCATAAATCAGATTTCTATGAATATTGTAAAGTGTGGTTGCATTGCCTTCTACCAACCGCACTTAACCGAATCATCTGTTTTTTGTTATGTCCGGTTGCACAGCCTTCTGATCATCTTTCCAGCTGCCTGCACATCTCCAGGAGTTCCAGGTAGAACCATCTCACATCACGGCGGTGGAAGAGTCCTCCCTGGACCGACATATGGTCGCCATCGAATACCGGCATCACATTCCAGATCCCCTTTTCGATATGTTTCCGGTCAAACGGTTTCTGCGGTGCTCCGATCGGTGCCAGCGCGGATACGGTATTGACCAGTCCGTCATTTTCCTGCCAACTTTCATCGATCACAAAGCCTTCCGGTGTCACACCGGTATAGCGTCCGATCTGGATCGCCCTGGAATAATACAGGATCTCTGTCTTCCTGGGATCGGGATACTGTGTCCCGTCCGGCTGCTTGACAGTACTGCTGCAGGCAATGCAGAAATAATACACATCCGGCAGTGTACTGATATATTCATTCTGCTTCAGGGCACGGTCGATCGATGACAGCCGTTTGCTGTTCGTTGTCTTCAGCTGTTTTCTTCCGGTATTCAGGCGAAGCCCGAGAATGCGCATGGTGATCCTGCTCCAGAAAGGAACCGGTACCGCATCAGCGTCAAACGACGGATCAGTCATCATATCCAGGGAAGATGCCCCGTTGGTCGGTGCTGCCAGGGTGATGATAGCACGGACTCTGCCTTTCATATTCCCTTTGAACAGATCGGACAGTTCATGATCCGGCGTGCTGTTCCGTTCCTCTGCATCCCCGTGTTCCAGCAGATGTGCCAGCAGTCTTACAGTAGCCCCGCCCATCGAATGGCCCAGCAGCACCAGCCTGGTATCATCATTCCATTCCGGGATCAGCGGATCACCAGAATAGTCCCGTCCATACCGTTCACGGTTTTCGCTGATGCTGTGAACGGCACCGTAATCCGTGCGGGTACCGGATATCTGGGCATACAGCTCGCATGCCCTGACCCAGATACTTCCGGAAGGCGCAACGCTTGCCCCGTAACAGTCATATCCCCTGCGTCTGAGAAAACTGATCAGGCTCCCGTTCAGCATGCCCCAATAAGGGACCAGCCGGTCAATGGCATCATACCTGCCCCAGCCTCCGGCTCCGTGGACAAAAATAAACTTCAAATCACTCATGATACTGCTCCGATCCATAGCAGGAAAGCCCTGCTCCTACAGGCTCATTATACAGAAAAAGAACGCTGAACTTTCTTTTACTGCCCTTACAGGAACCGTCGCATTGATTTACTATTTTCGTCTTTTTATGGATCGGTCTCATATTTCCGCATATCCGAAAGCATGAAACTTCTGTATTCACGAAACAGCACATACAGTAAAAACGGCGCTTTAAAATTGTGCGGGTATGGGGATAGCCTCTGCTAAGATGCGGGGTACTGTTTCCTACCCTTTCATTTTTCTGCGGGGTAGTCCTTGAAACTTCAGTCGAATGCATTCTAATGAACCATTTCCAGTCTTTTCATGCCTGTTTCATAACTTCATCTTTGCTTCTGAAATATATAAAACTCCTTTCATGTTAACCTTTGTTTTGCAGAACAAGTTACACGAAAGGAGCCTATATGACTATTCAAGATTTTATCACGACAACTTTGAACCTGAAACA
>JAILLA010000016.1 GCA_024693325.1 Solobacterium sp. | reverse complement strand
TGTTTCACCGTTCTGGTATCCATAACTCTTCTGTTCCAGAGTAATTGATGCTTTATCCAGGCTGATCTGCTTTTCAGCACCAATGGTCATCTGATATGTTCTGGTACCTGTATAGTTGCCCTTGCCTGTCACAGTAATGTTATACGTACCGGACGCCAGGTATGCATTCTCTGCTGTATCCGGATAATCCAGTATATAGTCAGTACCCTTCTTCAGTGTCTTTCCTTCAAATACAACTGTCGGAGAGAGCTTCTGTACTTTGCCTGTATAGGCTGTTGTCAGTGTTTCAACATCTGATGAAGTGATATCTGCCGGGTCAATGGTGAAGTAAACTGTCTTAGTGCCTGAGTAGTTTCCTTTTGCCTTGATGATGACCTGAGGTGCATTCTTGGCACTGAAGTCATCTTCTCCTTCTTTCAGTGTATATGCTTTGACATTGTTCTTGTATGAAACACTGTAGTCAGCATTAGTAGACAGCAGTTTGTTTCCATCATAAACCCTGAAATCAAACGTATACTTGTTTCCTGTATATTCATTCTTAGAAGGAATTCCGGATACCCATAATCCGGATGGTACGATACCATCAGCCGGAATATCTTCGTCAATGATATCTCCCTGATCATCAAGTTCTACTTTGACGGTCACATTGCAATCGGCTGTATAAGAACCGTTTTTACTTCTTGCGGTAATAACAGCATTTCCTCTTCTATGTGCAGTGACTGTACCATTCTCATCAACTGATGCTACACGTTCATTACTGGACGACCAGGTGTACTGCCTGTTGGTCGCATTTTCGGGCAATACAGTGGCAGTAAGTACTGCTGTCTCATCTTTCATGAGCATCAGTTCATTATGATCCAGTGAGATACTTTGTACCAGAATATCACCCTTGGATGTATCGATATCAGGAACGATCGTTTCTTCCTTTGTAACGCAGATCAGCTGATCTTCTGCGAGAGGATCTGTTTCTGCTTTGATCTCACCGGTATATTCGATATCATTCGTAACTTCCAGATCGTAATATCCGGTTTCTTTGATAGGTTCGATCATCCCCTCTGCTTCATCGCTTTGATAAACATATGTTTCAATATTCATCGTACCTTCATCGTAGCCAACGATCTTATATGTTAGATCATAGCCATAGTCCAGAATATACTTGGTTTCTCCATCCGCTTCAACAACAGATCCCCATACATGGTCATTTGGTACGACCTGATCATTTATGACCGAACCGACAAGCACATCTCCGCTGTATACATAAACATCAACAGGGCAATCGATCTTGACTTTCCGATCATGTGCAGCATTTCCCTGGCTCTCATGATAGGAATTGATATCTTTCTTACACTTGTCATAAAAGTCTTTTCCCCACATCTTTCTGACAAGCGATATGAAGTCTGTTTCTTCCATTGTTACCAGTTCTTCTGAGGCTACGTAAAGATAACTCTTAACCGCATTAGATATAACGATTTCTTCCTCATTGACAAAGTCACAGGCTTCAATGAACTCGTCATATACTGCAAAAATATCATCAAGACCTGCTTTGACAACTTCTTTCTTTGCCATAACGATAAGGTCCTGCGCTGCTTTGTTGAATTTACCTACATTCGCACTTATTGATGCGCTGAACAACTCGTTTCTAATATTCAATGCCGGGCAGTCAAACCGAACCTCTTTCGTACTGCACAAATTGCTCAGATTCAAATCACTGTCAATATATCTGTTAATATCCACAACAAACACATGGAATCTGAAAGTGAAATCAGCCCGGTTTCCTTCAACATATCTCCCCGGATGGTTTTTCTTCAGATTGAGTGTGATCGTTTCTTCAACGTCAGCAGTTTCACCATTGGAAGAATAGCTGTCAAATACAGCTCGTTTTACAGAATCAGAAACATCTGGGCGAGCCGCAAGATCCATAACCAGGACAGCCCATCTTTTCAAAAATTCAAATGTTTCTTTATCAACATAGCTTGAGATAATAGGATTTTCACTTGTTACACTGACTATATTTTCAACAGCTTTCCTGGTATTATTTACAGCTTCCTGATCTACAGGTGTCACCTTGTAAAACTTAATATTATTGTCTGCAGTGATCTGTTTTCCGCCTGAGAATTCTGCGCTGACGGTGATCTTCTCATTGATGTCTGTTTCATCCAGTTCCTGAGGGAATTCATAATTCCTGTTGAAATTTACTTCTGTACTAAATATCAACGGATGTTTCAGTGTTATGACCTGATCAACGGCATCTTCAAATTCAAACATCTTTGTTTTGTTTTCTCCAAAGCTGAACAGGTCTTCGTTTTCTGAGCTAAGTATGATTGAAGAAAGACTGATATTGAAAGCATCTTCGATCGTACTGAAGTCCCCTTCAAAACCGGAAGGAAGCTGATATGTATAGCTGACGCTGACAGTGACAGGACTGCTGAAAACATTTTCGACTTTGTTGTCGCTGCTGCACTTTATGCGGTCATCTTTAACATCAAGATGTACTGCAGGCGCCATATTGAAATCAGATTTTGTATAAACTTCATTTATAACAGCATCTTCTGTTGTAAATACAATTGTTTCCCCTTCTTTTCCGCTCAGTTTTGCAAACGTACTACGGTCACGCACCTGGAATCTTTCATGATCAGCTAATGCAGAATGCCCATCCTGCAGGAAAACAGTAACATAATAGCTGCTGTTCTCTTCGGCCATGGAATCAATAGTACCGGTCCTTGTTCGGAATACTGATACTTGAATAAGTTCTTTTTCGTTTCTTCCTTCTTCATCCGCATAGATCTTGATTCTTGAGTTATTGCCCTCAGAAATGACAGATTCGATACAACCCGCGATTTCTTCATTTACATAGTATTCTTCCTTTGTCCATTCCGGTGTCGTTCCTGAATGATGAATTCTCACTGTCAGTTTTCCGGTCGAAGGATTCCAATCATAGATTTCTCCGACCTCCTCGTCCAAGTACCTGAAATCAACAACGTTTCCTTCATACACATAGTAAGCAACCATCTTACTGCATTCATAATTGCCATTATAAACAGCAGAGATCCTTTGCTCGATCGACTCATCCAATTCTGAATATGGTATAGCCTGTCCATCAATTGTCATGGTTCTGAATGACAGGTTTATATTGGTTAATCTTCCGTATTTCTTCTCGCTGTCTATTACTGTCACCTCAACAGAAGCTGAATATTTGCCATCCTCTGTTGTGACAGTAATAGTTGCTGTTCCGGGACCGTTAGCG
Source organism: Solobacterium sp. (assembly GCA_024693325.1). Classification (GTDB taxonomy): domain Bacteria; phylum Bacillota_I; class Bacilli_A; order Erysipelotrichales; family Erysipelotrichaceae; genus Bulleidia. The sequence continues at coordinate 88,515 of JAILLA010000016.1, read as the reverse complement.
ATCAGAGTCCTGCTGTTTCCATATTCCAGTCCAGTAAATGAAACAACATCTTTGTTTGAACTGGTGAAAACAAGTGTTTTACCTTTTGCCTTACCCAATGGAGTGGCACTTAATAATCTTGTTGCATTAACATGATGTAAATTCAACGAATAATTATTTAACGATATACTGCCTTCATCTATTTCTATACTGTCCGCGTCAATATCGAAATATACATGGATATCCCATTTGTTAACAAGCGGATTAGTGCTATATTCAGTTTTAATTGAGTACTCTCCCTGTTTATACTCACAGGCAGTAACTCTGTATTCTTTAATATCAAGATCTCCCAAATAATAGCCTTTTTCTTCAGCAGCATTGAATTTGTCATACTTGTTTTCCGTGTAGCCGCAAGTATACTTTTCAATTTCATATAATGTGGTCGATCGTCCCCCATGAGACAGGAAATCATCTGCGGATCCGCCATAGTAAATTGTTTTAATATTCTTGCATCCGCTGAATAATGAAAGATTTGTATCACTGTTCTCGATTAGTACTGTATTGAGATTCTCACAATAGGAGAAAGCATTTGTTCCTATTGTTGGAGTATCATAAATATATACTTTTTCCAAACCTGTCCGGGAAAATGCTTCTTCTCCGATACTTGTCAGTGATTCTAAAGAAAGAATATCAGCATACTTTTTGCAATTTTTAAAAGCATTTTTACCAATTTCCTTTAGATTTGAGGGATATATCACATCCGATAAATTAGTGCAGTTTTCAAAAGTACTCTCTCCTATGCTGGTTATTCCATCAGGAATTGTAATTGATGCTAAACTGCTGCAACCGCTGAAAGCAGAACTGCCTATTATTGTTACTTTTTCAGGAATAGTGATTGATGTTAAACTGCTGCAATTGTAGAAAGCAGAACGGCCTATTCCTGTTACTCCTTCAGGAATAGTGATTGATGTTAAACTGCTGCAATCATAAAATGCTCCTGCCCTAATTGTCTGCAGTGTGGAAGGTAAGGATATCGAAGTTAAAGATGTGCAGCCATAGAGAATGCTATTAGGTAAAGTTGTAATCCCTTCTGGTATGCTGAGCGACAATAAATGGTCACAGCCACTAAATGCAGAATCCCCTATTACATTACCGTTTACAAAGTAGGCCGGCATATTAACTTTCTCAAGTGTCTTATAATTTGCAAAATATGATTCTTTTATCTCTTCCAAAGTTGAAGGCAATGTTATTTCAACCAGATTATCACAGTTTCTAAATGCATAATTAATGTTTACTACTCCTTCAGGAATAGTAATAGTTGTCAGACTGTTACAGTTTCTGAATACATCGTCATGAATAATAGCTCCAGAAGCAAAATGGTCCGGTGTTATAACTGATGACAGTTTACCGCAATAAGCAAATGCATGGTCTCTAATTTCTGATATTGTGCTTGGAAAATAAACAGTATTCAAACCACATCCTTCAAAAGAGTCTGCCCCAATAACTGACACACCTTCCGGTATAATAATGGTTTCTAAACTACTACATCCTGTAAATGCATATTCGCCAATATAATTCAGCGTCTTAGGAAGTTCAGCAGATTTTAAACTATAGCAATTCCCAAATACACCTGTATAGTTATCCAACTCTCTAAATCCTCCATCAGGAAGCATTGTGACCCCTTCAGGAATACTAATGGCTTTAAGGCTTTCACAGCCACTAAAAGCACATTTACCTATTGTTGCACCATCTGCGAAATGTTTCGGCATTTTAACTTCTTCCAGATTTTTCATATGATAAAACGCTTCTTCCGCTATTTTAGTTATTGTTGAAGGCAATGAAATTGAGGTCAGATTATCGCAGCCTCTAAATGCACGATATATTTCTGTTGTACCTTCAGCAAAGTCTATTGATTTTAAGCCGCTGCAGTTTTCAAATGCGCGTTCTATAATAACTAAACCTGGTTTGAACTCCTCTGGCATGATGACGTTCTCCAGGCTGATGCAATTATGAAAAGCATCTGAATCTATATATTGTAATGTGCCGGGCAATTGAACACTTTTCAAGCTCTGACAATTCAAAAATGCATAACTTCCTATTTCGATCGTCCCTTCAGGAATAACTATCGCAGATAAAGAAGTACAGCCACTGAAAGTGTAATGTGGAATAATAGTCACAGTGCTTGGCAAGTTTACTGTTTCCAGGCTGCTGCAGCCGCCAAATGTTGAGCTATAATCATCTATTTCTTCTACAAATTCTGCTCCTGTCAATGCTGCCCCTTCCGGAATTGAAATCGATTGCAGACTGCTGCAGCCATAAAATGCCAGTGAGCCGATTACCGCACCGGATGTAAATTTCTCAGGCATGATTACTGTTTTCAGGTTAGTCATTTCGTAAAAAAACCGATCCCCGATTTTTGTCAGGGTTGACGGAAGACTGACGGAAGAAAGACTGTTGCACCCGTAAAATACTCCTTCGATATATGTGTCAGAGTAAAAGGAAGTTTTATGCAGTTCTGTAACACCTTCCGGAATGACAATTGAGGTCAGTTTCTCACAGCCCTGAAATGCGCTGTGTCCCAAATAAACCTCAGAGAGGAAGCGCTCAGGCATGTTTATTGTTTCAACGCTTTTCAGATCATAAAAAGCATAGTCTTCAATTCTTTCAAGCGTTGAAGGTAATGTAATTGTTTTCAAATTAGGGCAGCCGGCGAACGATCCATTCTCTTCCGACATACCACCTAATGACACTACTCCTTCGGGGATTGTAATAGACGTAAGTTTTTCACAACCTGAAAAAGCATTGTCGCCAACATAGGTATTAGAAGCAAACCGTTCAGGCATGATAATATTTTCCAGGCTGATCAGATCAGCTAAAGCATTTCTTCCAATATCCCGTATTGTAGATGGGAGGGTTATCGTTTTCAAATTATCACATCTTGAGAACATTCCGCCTAGCGTTTCATCAACATCAGAATAAAGCCATAAACCCGGCAATTCTGTTACCCCTTCAGGAATAATCATTGAGGTCAAACCCGGACACCCGGAGAAAGCCTCGCTTTCTATTCTTGTTTCCGAAGTAAATTTTTCCGGCATGTTGACTGTTTTCAGGCTCGTACAATTTGCAAATGCACGATGCCCTATATTGTTAACGGTGCCCGGGATCGTTATTTCTGTCAAACCACTGCAATTATAGAACGCATCATAGCCAATATCAGTTAGATTTTCAGGAATATTAACAGCAGTAAGACCGGAACAGTTTTCGAATGCATGGTATCCAATATGTGTAACACTGTCCGGAATCGTAATGTTTTTAATGTTGCTGCAATTATAGAATGTTCCTTCTTCAATTGATTCCTGACCATCCGGAACCGGAATATCAGTTGTCAGACTGCTGCAGTTATAGAATGCTTCCCGACCGACTTCAGTCAGGCTGCGCGGGACAGTTATAGTTGTCAGACTTGTACAATTATAAAACGCTCTGTATTCGATCCGTTTAACATCATCCGGAATCGTGATACTTGTTATTTCGGTACAGTTTTCAAAAGCGGATCCTCTGATCTCCGTAACTTTAAAACCATAAAAATCAGAGGGGATTTCAACTACAGTACTTGTACCTTTATAACCTGTAATAGTAATATCTTCAGTGCTCTCATTTAAGACATACGAAAAATCTTCTTCATCTGTTGCATATACTATGCTTTCTGCCTCTTCCGGTTCTTCATAGTAATCCGGCTGTTCCGTCTCAAAGGCTTCTTCCGCTGAAGATGATATGTTTTCAGACGCTTCATCTTCAGCTGCCGGTTCTTCCGCCACAGATTCCTCTTCAGCATCGGGAAGTTCGATTTCTTCTGCAGCCTCTTCATTTGTTTCCTGGCTGCTCTGATCGGTCATTTCAGATATTTCCGGATAAGCATCATCTTCCTTTTCATCACTGGTGATCTCTGTCATTTCCGGTTCTGGCGTGGTATCTGTTTCCAGATACTCTTCCATCTCAGGATCCGAGGTTTCTTCAGCAGTTATCCGCATATCAAAGTTTAACGTGCTGAATGCCACCACAAAACTCAGACATAAATTAAGGGATTTTTTCCAATTCATAATTACCTCCCGGCATTAATACATTTTTCTGAAAACATTATATAAAACGGCAAAGAAAGCCTTCAATGAGTGGCGGAAAAGTGGACAGTGTTTTTACGGCTGTCTCCTGTTTGTGAAAGAAAAAAATCCCGGAACATCAGTTTCTTCTGATTTCCGGGATCAATATCAGTATTGCATTCTGTATATCAGTTTATCAGCTTATTCAGTTATCGCAACGAGAGTCTTTATGTCTTTTGTTCCGATCGTGAACTTGACCGTCCTGACTCCTCCGAGTGTTCCGATACCCCTGATCGTTACCGTTCCGGTACCTTTTCTTACATTATTTGCATAAGATACCACTTCAAAATCATTAAGCTGATTCCCGCCGGCATCTGTCAGGATGATATCCTGTTTCAGCGGACAGATTGCCCTGCCGGTATACTCATAAGCTTCATCGTTATTTACGGTCACTTTGAATGCCTTGGCATCCGCAATGTTCTCACTCTTGGAAATGATCTTATACTCTGCACTTCTTGTTCCACTATAGTTAGTACCTTTTCCGGTAACAGTGACTTTGATCACTTCACCGGCCTGAGGGATTCCGAGGATCGGCATGCCATTCGCGTAACTGTAGCTGACTGTATATTCCTTCGCTGATACTTTCTTTCCGTTGATATCGGTGACTACAGGTGCGCTCTTGTACTTGTTCTTCTTGTTTACAAAGTTCACATCCTTCGCACTGACATCCAGTACACTCAGATCCTGCTGAATGATCTCAAACGTCTTTGCAGCTTTGGCTCCCTTGTAGTTTCCTTTTCCGGTTACCGTTACTGTTCCGGTTCCGATCTTCTTGTTGTTCGTGTACTTGACTGTATAGTCTGTTCCATTTACCAGTTTGGTACCGTTTCTGTCAGTCACAGTTACTTTCGGGGTTGTTCCACCCGTTGCGTATGCCTGTGCAGGGATATCGGAAAGTGTAATTTCATTATCCGGTGTGATCGTCCAGGTCACTTTGTATGTTCCGCTGTATCTTCCCTTTCCGGTAAATACTGCTGTATACTTCCCTGCTTTCAGTCCTCTTGCCTGTACTACAGTATAGTCTGTTCCTTCAGTCAGCTTGTTTCCTTCCAAATCTGACAGTCCCAGTTCAGACTCCTGATACAGACCTGTATATACGGAACCCGGTTCTCCGGTTACTGTCACTGTCTTTTTGGACAGTGCTGTTCCCTTGACTGTATATGACAGGCTCTTCTCTCCTCTGAAGGCAGCTTTCAGATTTTCATCCTGGACGCCTGTTCCCTTTATGATCAGCGTGGCCTTTCCCGCCTGTTTTTCTTCCGGATAGATCACCTCATAAGCGGAACTGTCTACCGGTTGCTTGTTGTATTTGACTGTTACTGTCGGAGATTGCGCATCATAGTCTACGGTTTTTGCTGAAAGGGTGATCGATACCTTGCTCATAGGCACTTCTGCTGCTCCGGGGATATAGACTGTGATCTCTTTCTTTCCGGTATAGTTTCCGATACCTGTGATCGTTACAATCTCTTCTCCGCCGTTTGTCCAAAAGTCTGTATTTGTAATTTCAGATACGGTATAGTCAACATCCTTCTTCAGTGTTTTCTTTCCCCACTTCACAACAGGTTTGATCAGCTGTTCCGCTCCTGTGTTTTTCAGCTGGATGTTGCCTGCAGTTGTTTCGTTCAGATCGATCGGCTCAATTGTGAACGGGAGTTCTGCTGTTCCGCTGTAGTTTCCTTTTCCATTTACAACAAGATATGCTGTTCCTGCATTACTGTTGTTCTTATAGCTGACGGTATAATCCGTTTTCTGTTTCAGCAGAGTTGTATTGTTATAAACCCTGAATCCTGTTATTTTGACGGCTTTTCCTGTATATGGCACTGATACCGGAACATCTGTGACCCAAAGGTCCTCAGGGATTTTTTCTCCCACCAAGTCAGCATCTATAAGTGTGACGTCACCAGGTTCTTCTTTCCAGCTATGATCATTTTCTGTCACGTTGACGGACCATACTTCGGACGTTTCCTCTCCGCTCACAGCGATGATCTTTAATGTCATGTTTCCGCCTTCAAAGGCGATCGGATCAGTATATGCTGCACCGGATGCAGAATCTGCCGGATCACTTCCATCATTTGTATATCTGATATCGGATCCTGCTTCAGCTTTGATATAGATCGATGTCCCGGCATCCAGGCTGACATTTCCTGAAAGGGTCTGCTTTCTGCCGTCTATAAATGCATATACATCTGACAGAACAGGTCTTGGCTTCTCTATGACAGTCACCGTGCATGCTGCTGTTTTGTTTCCGTCTTCAGTTGTCACAGTGATCACGGCAGTACCGGGAGCTGTTCCAGTAACAACACCGTCAGATACAGTTGCGACCGACTCATCACTGCTCTTCCAGGAAACATTTCTGTTTGTAGCATTTTCCGGCATAATTTCGGGTTCAAGCTTTACAGATTCCCCGACAAAGATGTACTGAGTGGCTGCACTTAATTTTACGCCGGTAACAGCAACCGTTACTGGCGGTACTTCTTTTCGAATTCCGACATACCCGGTCATTAAATGTGTATATCCAGCAGATTTAAGTACCACATTATAAACAGTCTCCGGATCGATTCCTGTCATATCATCTTCGGTGAAGAGATAACCAAATGTTGCATTCAGATCTTCCGGACCGGTAATCGTAATGATTTTATCAGGGAACGATTTTCCGGGACGATATATTTCGACGTTGACCGGATATACCGATGCTCCATCTACAGATACACCATAATACACTCTGCTCAAGTTATCACTGACGAGTCCCAGAGAATTCGATGCTCCGCCGGGACTGAATGTTGTCAGCTTTCCATATTCTGTATCAAAGCCGCCTGAAGCATAGAAATCCTGTCCGGTTCTCGGATCTATTCCATTCTGTCCATTCTTTGTGATCCTGACATATATCTTACTGAGTTCCTGACTCAGACCGTCAATAGACAAAGATACATAATTTGAAAACCTTTCATCATTTGCGTGATAGTCAACAATTGTCCATCCGGTCAGTTCTCTTTTAAATTCGTCAAAGAGCTTTATCTGATATCCCCCGGTTTCCCACTTGTTTTTCAGTTCGCTGTCGGACAAGCTAGCCAAATTGATTGAATTGATCTGGAGATGATATAACGGACTTATAAAATAGAAATCCTGTTGATCCAGGTAGAATTGATTGGTATTTGCCACGACATTCAGACCATATGAAGAAATAATGGTGCCTTGCTTGTTTTTGAGATTGACACTGTATTGTCCTGCAGACAGTTTTTTCGCTGCAGTCAATTTTAAATGATAGTGTAACTGCCCCAGACTCTGGGACTGACTGAGTATCTTCTTTGATGTGCTGATTTTTTCTTGTGTCTGTTTATTGATGATTTCTATTGAATGGTCAGACAGCGCAAACGACGTATCCGTAGTCCGTATTATTACTTGGAACGAATCTGCAGACAGAAGCACACTTTTTCCAATGAAATATGTTTCAACATGCTCCGGATAATTGTACAGCCTGATTGTGAAATAGTCGCCTATGCTCTCGGTTTGTCCATTTCTCGTATAAGAGCATTTTATATAATAAGAATTATATTCACCGGACGGTTTAAAATCCTTCCCGTCAGATTTTTTCAGATTTAAATATAAAGACTGGTCTTCACCAACAACTCCATTTCCGGTCGCAACTGACGCAGTCACAGGGGACTGACTTAATGAAACCGTCATTTTTGTTCCGGCAGGAACCGATGGTGAGAATTGTAATTCAAATCTGGATTTCTTGGAATTGTACACTCCGGACAGCAGGTAATATGAATCAAAGTAGCAGCGGAAGCCCTGATAAGATCTCATGTCCCTGTACTTTATATTCTTCGGATTCAGGATCTCTATTGTTCCTGAAACATAATTTTCCTTACTTCCATAATTGTTGATTGTTACTGATTCATTCCATGCGTCTGTTTTCCTGAGCACATAGATATACGATCCTGCCGTCAGTGTCTCATCAATAACAATAATATTCTCCGGAACTGTTTCAGTAAGCCGTTTTCCATCATCTGAATACAAAGAAGGAATCAGGTCTGATGTTGCACCGCCAATCATGTTCATCATGACATGCACATAATTTCCCGTATTATCATAATTGTGGGAGAGTTCTGCATACTGGAGTAATATCCCTTCACTTGCACCGTATGAAATGATTCTGTCCTCAAGAACGATTTCTTTCCCGTTTATTGTTACCAGAACATCATATATCCCTTCATTGAGGGTTCCGTTCATCGTTACATATATTAATGTTTCGCTATTAAAAGCGGTAGGATAAAAACCATTCTGTGTAAGATTCGGATAATAACTATCGTTCGCATAACTGACTGTACTGTTTGTATTGAGCGTGAGATTCTGAATCACTCCATCCTGATTCCTGACACTTATTGCAGGAGATACACCATCCAAATTCCCTAGGACAGCTACGTTAAAGGATGCATAATTGGTGAAAGCAGATACTTCCTTGACGTCCATGAATGCACCAAAAGGTTCAAACCTGACAGTTATATTTCTGACCATGACATTATCATCATCGTCATAAACCTTGATCTGTGTGTCGTATTCCTTACCGGTCTCTAACCCGCAGTTGTATTCATCACTGTTCAGATCATCAAATTCCAATATAGTACTTCCCTGATGTAAATATGCATCGATATCTTTTTTGATGGTGTGACCATTGATCGTCACTTCCACATGCATATCATGATTAAATTTCCAGATAACAGCAAATGCGAACGGGAAACTGTTTCCGGATGTAAAATATTCATTTTCAAAAATAATCGTTCTTTGTTTTTTAAGCGTATTTTCAATGAAAGCCGGATCTTTTTCAAGAATAGCTGCAGGCAGTTTATCTGCTGTCAGCGTTTCCCGTGTCAGGAGATTTCCGTCGAGATTCAAAGACTCAAGAGGAAGCTTTGAAAGGTCCGGTATTTCTTCAAGATTATTATTCCGGGCATCTAATGATTTCAGCTTTCTGAGTTCAGCAACAGGACTGATATCTGTGATGTTATGGCCCGAAATATCAAGTGTTTCAAGACTTCCCAGATGTTCTATTCCTTTGATGGATTTTAATATCTTATCCATATAGCCTGAATAGAACTGACTGCCATCCGTAACATTTTCCAGATCTTCACTGTATAACTGCTCACCTGATCCATATTGTGAACGCAGGAAAAGATACAGTTGAGGATCCCCGAAATCCTTTAATGTATAAAGAACACTTTCTTTTGTTCTGAATGTTCCCGGACTTTGGAAAGAATAGCGGGACATCAGGATCATATGATCTTCAGGATTAAAACTCTGTGTCGACGCAATCGTGTAATAGTACTCATATTCAGTGTTTTCATCCAGACCGGTGATCTTCAGTGTATTGGGATGTGTATAGAAGGTACTGCTCCTTGATAAATAGCTTTCGTCTCCAACTTTTCTGTAAAAGAAGTTAAGATATAATCCTTCATCTGCAATAGTATAGTCATCTATTGTCACTGTTTGTTCAACGGAATGACCTCCAACCGACAATTCGTCAGTCACTTTACTGCTGTCAAACGGGATCCGCTGCACCTGAATAGGATCTGCATAAACGTATCTGCTTTGACCTTTACCGGCATAAACATTGACTCTCGGTGTCACTGTCCCGGAAATGCCATTTTCAAATAATCTTGCATCGTAATAATCGTCATTGTATCTGACAAAGGTGTTTCTGCTCTGGATGAGTGATCCATCTTCTGCCAGTATCTCGATACCGTTTATGATCTCATCATCAGGATTCTCCAAGTCATAAAGGAACAGTGAATAATAATGACCATTCACTACGCCGAAACTATTGAGCTTGATATTGAGTGTATCTTTTTGTTTCAATGTGGTAAATTCAACACGTTCTGAAAACGGAGCAAACTGTGAAGAATCTGTTTCTTCATAGATCTGTACGGAATACCTGGTGTTTGCATTCAAAGCACTCGTAGCAGTGTCGCTATTACCGGTGAATTCGATAGAAAGAACATATGAATCATCTGTCTCTTTATAATCACTGAAAAATGCATAACAATAAGAAACACCTGCTTTGTCCAGATCCGTCGTGCTGACCGTTGAAGTTTCAGACAATGAACTCATAGCTTCCGGCGTTCCCCATACTGAATAAAAGGAATAATAATAAGGGAGCTGATGTTTATCGGTCTCCATTTCCAGTGCAGCTTTAAAAGCCGATGGTTCTGCTGTTAATGAGTGCAATGTTCCCGTGGCCTGTTCGACTGATGCTTCTTCTGATAAGCTTTCAGGTTCCTTTGTTTCTGATGTCTCATCAGTTTTTTCTTCCTCAGTCACTTCACCCGGTTCATAGACAGGAGCCTCAGAAGGAAGTATATCCGCAGGCATCTCCTCATCGGTGCCTTCCGTTTCTTCTTCCTCATCAGCAACATTCTCTGTCACTTCAGGTTCAGATGTTACTTCAGTCTCTGTCACCTCTTCAATGACAGGCACTTCTGCTTCTTCTTCCGGCAATACCTCTTCTTCAACTGCCTCTGTTTCTTCTGCAGAAACAGGTTCAGCAGTTTCTTCGGCTGCCGGTTCGTTTTCAGCTGTGTTCTCTTCAGCAAACACTGCACCATTGGAAAGTACCGTGCTTAACGCAAGAACAAAACTGATCATCCATTTTGACATCTTTTTCCAGTTCATATTCATCCTCCGGAATCGTTCTTAAGGAACGGATATCATCCGGTCTCTTAAGAACTCGCTATTTCTATTTTAAGGAAACATATAGCTCCTCTTCAATTAGTGGCAAAATAGTGGACAGGTTTTTTCTGACATAATCATGATTGGTGCATCATTTCTTTGAATCTGCAGAGCACTGTTTCAATCTCATCTGAAACAAACCGGACATTTTCATTCACCTGAACAAGTATATTTCTCATATAAACAACAACTTCCCGAACCGTGCCCGGGAAGTTATCGTAAACTGGATCATTCTGAGTTTATCAATTGTATTTGTTTCTGAAGACGTAAAGCGCACCGATCAGATTTGCGTCTGCCTGAAAGTGACAGCGTTCAATTTTCGTATCGAAGCGTTTCCATACAGACATTGCCTCACCTGCTTTGCGGAATTCCCTGTTCAGATCGTCGATGAATCTCTGATTGGCAGAGACCCCGCCGCCGATCACGATCTTTTCCGGATCGAGAACGACTTTCAGATTGATCATGATGAAGACCAGGGATTCAAGCCATCTCTGATAGGCCTCCATGGTCAGCGGATCGTTGTTTTCGATCCATCCGAATACTTCCTTTCCGCTGATCTTTGTCTTTCTGTCTGATTCATGGTCTACAAAGTTTGCAGAAACTTCAAAGTCAGCAGGATCCATATTCTTTGTTTTTGCTACATCAAGCAGGAAACCGGTCATACCGGTCTTCATTGCAGCACTGGAATCCATGCTGTAGCTTCCCGGCTTCATGAGGAAGCCGGTAAACTCCCCTGCCGCGTAATGAGAACCTTTCCTGAGCCTGCCGTCCATGATCACTCCGCCGCCGAGCCCTGTTCCTATGATAATGGCTGCTGCAGTGTTGACTCCTTTCAGAGCACCTGCATGCAGTTCTGCCAGAGCTGCAGCCTTTCCGTCATTTTCGATCGTTATCGGCAGATCGGTATACGCTGACAGCAGTTCATAAATATTCTTACCGGCAAGCTGTCTATAAGAACCAGCCTTCAGTGCATAGCCGGTATCCGTGTCCAGGATGCCGGGCATGGATATTGCGATGCCGCATACAGGACGCTTCTTTGCCAGTGCGGCTATTGCGCTGCAGAACTCTTCTTCCGTTCCCAGCGGAGCTTCTGTTTTGCCCTGTTCAATGATCCTGTAATTCTCATCGATCCAGGCATATTTCAGAAATGTTCCGCCGAAATCCAGTGATAGATATTCTTTCATGGTATCACCTGAGAGATGCACCGTTTGTGGCGATCACTTCCTTGTACCAGTCAAAGCTCTTTTTACGGTAACGGTTCAGTGTTCCTTTGCCGCTGTTGTCCAGATCCACATAGATGAATCCATAGCGTTTTTCCATATCACCGGTTCCGGCAGAGATCAGGTCGATCGGTCCCCAGCTGCAGTATCCGATCAGGTCAACTCCGTCCTGGATCGCTTTTTCTGTTTCTTTCAGATGATCATTGAGGTACTGGATACGTTCGTCATCAATGACAGTGCCGTTTTCCAGCGTGTCATAATCACCGTATCCGTTTTCTACAATGAACAGCGGTTTGTCATAGCGGTCATACAGCCAGTTCAGAGAGTATCTCAGGCCGACCGGGTCAACGCTCCAGCCGAACTTGGAATACTTCAGGTAAGGATTCCTGAGTCCGGAGAATACGTTTCCGTCGGACTTGTCATACTTCTCAGGATGAGCAGAGTCCGTCAGTGTCATGTAATAGCTGAAGGAAACAAAGTCGATCGTATTTTCTGCAATCAGTTTCAGGTCTTCTTCTCTTCTTTCAATCACTACACCGCGGCGTTCCAGTTCCTTTTCAAAGTAGTAAGGATACTTGCCCTTGGACATGACATCCAGGAACAGGACACCCTTCTTGCGGTTGTCTTCAAATGTCTTCAGTACATCTTCCGGGTCGCATGTACGGGGATATCTCGGAATGAATGCCACCATACCGCCGATCATAGTTCCAGGCATCATTTCATGACCGAGTTTCACAGTATCTGCGCAGGCTGTGAACATATGGTGACATGCCTGGTAAACAAGCTGGGCGCGGTCATCTTCAGGACGGAAATGGATCCCCGTATGAATTGCGTATTCATGATGTCCTTTGATGTCATTGACATTGGCGTTGATTTCATTGAAGACGATCCAGTACTTGACCTGTGTGCCGTATCTGGCAAACAGTGTCTTTGTATATCTGTGGAATACAGAGATCATCCTGCGGTCTGTCCAGCCGTTGTATTTCTCAACCAGAGCAACCGGCATTTCGAAATGGGAGATCGTAACGACCGGTTCCATCCCGTATTTTCTGATCTCTGCGATCACTTCATCATAGTGCTTCAGTCCCGCTTCATTCGGTACTTCATCATCGCCGTTCGGGAAGATCCTGCTCCAGGCGATCGAGATTCGCAGGCAGCGGAATCCCATCTCTGCAAACAGGGCGATATCTTCTCTGAAGCGGTGGTAATGGTCAATCGCTGTGTGTCTTGAGTAATAAGTGTTTTCATCAAGTGTGAATGAGAACCCGTCCTTGCGGGAGGAGGTCGTTCCTCCCGTAAGGAAGTCTGCTACAGACAGTCCTTTTCCGTCTTCCCTGTAGGCGCCTTCACACTGGTTGGCAGCAATCGCTCCGCCGAACAGGAAGTTCTCCGGAAACATTACTCACCTCTTTCAGCAGCGTCTTCTTCGTCTGCCTGCTTGTCATACATTCTTACGAACGGTGCGAAGATCAGGATATTGATCGCAAACAGGATGAACCAGACGACCGGTGCTTTCCAGTCCATGGTGGACAGGAATGCATTGATCGGTGACGGGAATGTAGCGACTGTGGAGACAAATACTTTCTTCAGGAATCCGCTCTTCATCAGCAGATATGTAGCACCTGTATTCAGGATCGTTGTGATCAGGATCGGGAGGATCATTGTGACGTTCATGACGATCGGCAGACCGAAGATGAGCGGTTCATTGATGTTGAAGATGTTCGGTACAAGAGACAGTTTGCAGAGTGACTTCAGACGGTCATTCTTTGCGAAGATCAGGACTGCGATCAGCAGTGCTTCAAACATGATCTGTGTGCCGAAGATGGATTTATAGGAACCTGCCAGGATGGCTGTTCCGACACCGCCTGCCTCAACTGCAGCAGCATTCGCAGCAAGGTTTGCGGACTGGATGGGACCGATCAGGGATGCGACCATTGCGGCACCATGGATACCGAAGAACCAGAAACCGATGACAAGCAGGTTGATGACGATAACGGAGCCCAGTGAATCCGTGAAGGAGAGGAGCGGTGAAATGATATTTTGTACCAGTGAGATGATGCCGAATCCAAGAGCTGCTTTGACTGCTTCGTTCACTGCAACGAATACGACCAGATTGAGAGCGAGCGGGAACAGGTAATCAAATACTGCCACGATGTTCGGAGGAACAGATGCGGGCATCTTGATCTTCGGTCCTTTTTTGATATACCAGGATGTGATCTCAACTGTGAGCATTGCCAGAATGATGCCGCCGAACATGCCCTGCGCATCAAGCTGTCCCAGCGGGATACCCCAGCCGAGTTCAGATTTTACCGGTGCACCGGCAAGAACGATGAATGTGAAGAGGGAAATAATGGATGCATAGCCGGGATGAACATTCTTTGTTTTTGCCAGGCTGTACGCAATGCCGAAGACTGCATAAACAGATATGATGCCAAGCGTCAGATTGTACGGTGTTCTCAGCAGCATGGAACTTGCGCCCCATGCCTTCCAGGCTGCCAGGAAACCTGTCGCGTTTGCTGTAACAGGCGGGAACATCATGATCATGATGATGCCCCCGAGGAGTGTAAACGGCAGCGTAAACATCATGCCTTCGCGAAGTGCTTTCATATGAGGTTCATTTGATAATGTTGTAGCGATTTTTCCGACGCTGTTTTCAAGTGCGGATCTCAGATCTTCCAGTTTCATACATTTCTCCTTTGAAGCCTTTGCTTCTGTGACCACACTATAAAAAATATTGAGAGATTATTCGAATTTCCTATTTCCCATCAGTTAGGAAATCGTTTCCTGCAAACTGATAAATATGTTCATAATCATTTCTTGAAAACACAAAGAAGGAAGCTTTGCAGTATTCTGCATCATGAAAAACAAACGGTGTTTCCAGGACAAAGTCAAACTGTTTGGAATGTCCTGCCGATACCAGCGGTACACAGAGATACAGACAGTTTTCTCCTGTTCTGATCATCAGATATTCCATCAGATGTTCATATACATATCCGATATCCGGACATCCGATCTCTTTTTCTGCATACAGCTTTTCAAGAAGGATATGCACCGCGTTTTCCAGGGTTCCGCTGAGTATTCCTTCATCACGGACCGCAAAGTTCTGACGTCTGAATTTTCTCAGAGATCCTCTGATCTTCTCTATGGAGTCATCACTGCATAAACGGTCGATCAGTATTTCCATCCTGCCGTAGGATTCCAGAGGAACTGTACTGATCACCAGACTGCTCTTGATCGGGTTATGACCAAATTCATATGCGCTCTGTACCCCTGCAATATCCAGGCTTCTTCCGAAATGACGCTCGATCTTTCCGCAGATCACGTCAGCGATATTGCTGTTATCGTTCGTTACGATCACTGTTCTGATGCGCGGATATACAAGGCTTAACTGCAGTGCAAGCGTTAAAGACGCAGTATCCGTACTGTTGAGACGGACCTGTGCCATGGATTCAGTACAGTAGCGGAATACGGATGAAAAATAGAATGGTACCGGTGCGTATGAAAAGACGGTCTTCCGGTTGTCCAGCACATAGTATTCCCGGTATTTCTTCCGGCGCAGGATCGCACTGACTGTTCTGATCATCACTGCCCTGTCCTTCAATTGATACCCAATCCTCTCCAGCAGGGACTCTGCTTTCCGGACGATCGTGCTGCTCAGGGCTGCATATTCGTCATCTGCCGCTTCAAAGCCGTCCTTTCCGGCAAGCCTCCGGCTCAGCCAAAGATAATCATTCCTGTCCAGTTTTTGAAATTCCGGCAGTTTCTGTTCCAGAAAGTCTTTCAGCAATGCTGCGGTATCATCGTCATTTTCTCTCTGTTCATCCATACGGAATCCCTGGTCACAGCGATGCCAGCTCAAAGCAATATCTGCAGCAAAAGAACGGATCCCTTCCCCGCTCAGTTTCTGATGGATGATCTCTGCAAATTCCGGGATCAGAGGACACAGTACTTTCACCATATCCCTGAAAGAAGAATCACCGGAAATAAAATAACTGTATTTTGTCTGCAGTACCGGATTGGAACGCTGAGTGTAAATACCGCTGATCAGATCACGGATCTGTGATTCTTCTGCCTTGATATAATATCTGTCCTTCTCTCTGTCCAGTCTGATACCGGTCTTGCTGTCGAGAAGGTAGTTCAGAGCCAGCAGATCTTTGCGCAGTACAGTAGTTGATACATATAGAAGATCTTCCAGTTCTTCATTGCTGTAGGTGTTTCCAAAGAGAAGTCCGAACAAGATCCAGATCACGCGCTCATTGCTGTTTTCCGGATAATCGAAGTCCATATTTTCTGCAAGCAGATCAAAGATCAGATCGGAATGAAGCTTCTGAATATCCTCTTCTGAAAAGCAGTAACCTTTCTTCACATCTGCTTTGATCTCAATTCCATATTCTTTGAAATAATCATTGATCTCACGAATATCACTGCGGACTGTTCTGCCGGTCACATTCAAAATGTCCGCGATTTCATGTCCTATGATATAGTCTGCCCTGTTCAATATCAGCAGCACCAGTTCTGTCTGTCTTCTGCTCAGCATACATTCTCCCTGCAGCCACAAACACGCTGCATAACGTCTTACATTACTTAAGTCCCAAGGAATCGTTCACAGTTTTTCTGATTTGATTTTATATCAGGATCACTTATTTCAGCACATGACTAATACGATCTGTCCGCCTGCTTTTCTTCCCCATTATGCATGGCGTGCTGATTGTACATACTCACGATTTTTTAGGGGTTGCATTGTTTTATCATGTTCTTGCATTGATCAACAGGGATGCGCATCCGGATCATCAATGCTGGAAAACAGTTATCTGTTTAGAAGGAGACATTTGAAATGTTAACAAATGAAGCATTCAACAGCAGTTCCAGCAACGATACGCTTACTGAAGCTGAACAGCTTGTCTGCAGTATTGCCAATGTCGATCCGGACCTTGTACTCAATCATCATGAAATGTGGATCGATGATCCTGTCAGAACTGATTCTAAGGTTTATACGGATTTCCATGATCACTTTTACAGTCAATACTGTGATTTTGAAAGATTCCGCAGCCGTGCAGTCCTGATCAGTGACAGAAAGCACTATGAACTGATCAATAAGCTTGCCAGAGCAATGTTATGCAGGATGCCGCTTGATCAAGATGAGCCATACTACTCCGCAGATTTCTTGTCTGACCAAGATCATGACAATGCCATTGAACTGATCACTGCTATGCATAATGACTGGCTGTATGATGAAGAACCGTATATATTCATTCCTGAAGTTCTTTCTCCAGAAAAGAAGCAGATCATTGAAGGACATCTGCAGACGATCAAGTCTTTGGATATGAAGAATGAATCTGAAGGTACCATGGCACACCTGCTGTACGACTACATACAGCAAATGATCGTTTATGACGCAGCATTACTGTACACATATGGTGCTGAGATTGAAGATGTACAGAAAGATTATGGTGACTATGCAGGATGGGCATTTAATCACTATTGTTATCTGATCGATGATCTTCAGGGACACACATATGACACTATTCCACAATATGTCATTTAATGAGAGATCCTCTCTCATCAAATAATGCAAGAAACAACAGTAAACCTCCAATCCTTTACTGGCGCATAGAATAACGATTGTATACCTCCAAAATCATCGTTTAACTACAACTGAACCGGTTCAGAGATGAGCCGGTTCTTTCATGGCATGGACGTAGTATTTTGTGGATGGGCTTGTTAGTTTTACAATGGAAGTTTTTTATCCACCTAAGTAAACTTATATGCCAACGCCTTCGGCCGCATCTCCCGGCAACACCTGACGAAGAAGTTCAAAATTAACGACTTTTTCAGCTTGCCGTTCTCGTCTTTGGTCACCGTAATTCAGCTCAAGAACAGTGCACCAATCTTCTGCAAATTCGACGACGTCAAGTCTGGCGTTTCCATTCTCATTTTATCAATTGATGAATTTCTCTTTGAATCAACTTTCCGAAGTGACATATCGGGAAAGTGATAAATTCCCTTTGTGTTTCCTGAGACATTTCATCATAGCATTTTTGTGCTTCAGAAGAATCTTCCAACAGGAGGTATGCTCCACAACGTATATTTGCCGGATACTCCATCCCTGTGAACCTTCCAAGCTCAATTACTTCCTGAGTGGTGAGAGTGCGCCGTCGTTTCTCAATCTGCAACTGATTTAGTCTCTGGATCGGAGACACTGCTGTCTCCTTATCCATTGAGAGCCAGTTGCAGATTATTTCTGCCAGATTAAGAAGTCGCTCATCCTTTTCTTTTTGTTCATCATATCCACGTAGAACGTTCAGCATCATGAATGTTACGCTTTCAATCAACAGGGGATGAAATTTCATTGAGCAGAGATCGCTTTTTATCACCTCATAATCCATGTTGGATGTATGGACAAAGGCTTCTTTATTTAGCAAGAGGTAGTGTGAAGCTGGAATCGGATTACTCTGCGTTGTATCATCACCATCAAAGAGCACAATGCTATGTGGATCAAAGAAATTCTCCAGTTGATAGTAACCGTCTTCTTGCCTGGTAGCCCAGATCCAAATGGAAAGATTGGCAATCTTAATTGGTCCATGAATCACGGAATCTTTTACTTCAGGAAAACCAATCCTTTTGTTATAGAGGACAGCATTCACGAAGTTTCTAATGTTATTTTCATCCTTGTCAGATAGATTTCCGCACTGGAGTTCTTCTGTAACGCCCAAAAAATCCAGCATTCTTTTTACGTCTTTATAATACTGTAGGCTGTCTTTGTATTTGCTAAGATCCACTGAGTTCATTCCATTAATCAAAATCCGACCACCGTCAAGTGTAATCTCTTGACTCTCTATCATGTCGATAAAGCATGATGCATCCAGTATAAAATCTGATAACGTACCTGTCGGCTTAAAATTAACGGTTATCTTACTATTTGGATGATCCAATGAAATACTAATCCCTTTACCAACACGTAAAATAGCATCACCTTTCTCGTATATAACATTGTACGAAGAATAATACTCTGTCTCCTTAACTAAGACCTTACCCGAAAAGGTATTGGAGACAATAGCGTTGCTAACTTTCTCTACAGGGATATCAATATCTAATCCTTTTGGTCTAGCGTATATATAGAAATCGTGAGTAGAAATAAAGGTTCCAATATTATAAATATTCAATCCAACACCTGAAGTATTGAAAGAAATTGATTCAATTCCAACACCGTTCTTTTCCAACTGTTCAAGCGAAACAATTTCTTTTCCAATAAAGCTGGTTTGCTTGCGTGAGTTCTCAACGAAGCTCATAAAAATGGAGGCCATTTCATTGGAATCATCTTGAGGGAACTTGTCCAGCTTTATAGTTTTAGTTTTTTGTCGACCAGCACTGTCCAAAAATTTTTTTAGATCGAACACCTGCAGACTTGCATAATAAATATTCGCCGCTCCATTGGATGTGTCTACACTGATAAGAAAGAAAATACACCCTCCATCTCTGTAGTAGTTTCTAATATCTGAGAGCTGGCACGAATATGAAGCTGTATCTGAAACAATAACCGCTTCTGTGCCCTTTATCTGTATTGGGGCTCGGCCCAACATATCATCCTTCTTGAACGAACCATTTTTGTATACGAAAACGGTGCCATCCCAAGATGGTGTTTTATCATTACTATCAATGAAAGACTCTAAAATGGGACACCGCAGCAGTACTGCTTTAAGCGCAGTTGTTGCTGTTTCCTCTATTCTTTTGTTGTTTGAAGTTGCCATCTGATCATCCACTTACAACATTTCATCCAGCTTTTAGCTGAGGCTTTTCAATCTCTAATGCATACCTATTATAATTCATTGAGACCGTATTAGTTTTACCGAGTTCTTGACCTGCTTCGCCTTCCCAGCGTTGCAAAGCTTTCGTTATTTATAGAATTAAGACTCCTGTACTCCTGATTTATACTCCATTTGGCAGAAGGCTTATCTCCATCTTATTTGCAATTCCGTTCAGAATAGAGGCAATACTTTCAAATTCGGCATTCAGATCCAGACTCTTAACACCAATCCTATTACCACTCATATAATAATCGTTGTCGGGCTGAATCTCTTCATCTGTCCGGGCATACAGCAACAAACCTGATACAGTATGCGGCGTATCTTTCAGTTCATAATCTTTATTTTTTACATAAGTAAATATCTGATACAGATTATTTGAATGAATTGTACGTTTTCCAAATTGTTCCTGAGTATTATGAGAATAGTATTTCGCATCAATAATCAGTATATTGTTTCCGGATTTCAATGTAATATCTGTTTTCATCATCGGCAGCATTGCATCACCCGCCTGATCCAGCTGCCACTCAATCGGTGAAGGATTCGGTGACAATTGAGGATAATGCTTCCTGTAATACTCCAGAATAAACTTCTCGTAAAGGCGGTTCATTCGCTGTTCATCGAAGAAATCCATCATCTTGTAAGATCCATCTTTCTCTGTCTGCAGCAAACCTTTAAGAACAAGGTAACAGATTGATATGAGCATCTGATAGTACTGATTATTGCGGGTATAATGTATATTCCAGTCAATTAAATGAATATCTGTTTCACGCACATTTGAAAAATAAACCAGTAATTTTCTGAGTTCCTTCTTCTGCAATTTTGTTACATCACCTTTCAGAAGGATCAGCATTGTTGTTTTCAGAATTCTGTTGAGGGGAATATCGATCGTCAGATCATCATAATTACAGACCTGTTTCCTTCTCAGCACAGACATTGTTTTGAGTGTTTCAGTAACATCTATCTTTCCTTTAACAGCAGACATCTGTTCACTTTTCAAAACATAATCGCGTTTCAATCCCCGTTTTATCTGAATATGAATACCTTTGATCAATATCTCTGCACATAACTTCTGAACATTATCAAAACTCTCGAGGCCCATATTTTTCATTCCCTCTTCATTCAGAACCTGATATGCATAAGAAAGCATATAGTAGATATTTTTAATCAGTATCACTTAATTGAATTCCTCAGTCTTTCCGTCCAGTCCCTTACATTTGCAGGATCATCAAACCAGTATTCCTTCAGCAGAGGTATCAGCTCGTATTCAACAATTGATGATAATGCAGCATAGTCAGCTTTTTTTAAATCACAGAAATAGCTGTGCCCGATACAGAACCCCTCTCCTAGAGAACTGTCCTCGGAAATAGCTTCATTCAATTTCATCACGCAGTCAATCAGACTGTTGAATCCGGAACTGTTTAAACTCTGCTTATAATCAATGAATGAAGGTCTGTCAAAAGCAGGTTTCATATCATAGAATGCAAATCTTCTGCGAAGTGCATAATCAAGAATTGCCAGACTTCTATCCGCAGTATTCATCATACCGATGATATAAACATTTGACGGTACATAAAATTTCTCATCAGAATACAGCAGCTGCAGTGAATTGCCACGCTTATCCTTTTCAATCAGCATGAACAGTTCACCGAATATTTTGCTGAGATTACCTCTGTTGATCTCATCAATAATAAAGAAGTACTTATTATCGCTATCCTCTGCAGCTTTCTTGCAGAATTTGTAAAATGAACCTTTTTTGATATCATATCCGGCGCTGTCAGTCTGTGGTCTGAAGCCTTCAATAAAGTCCTCATAGGAATAGCTCTGATGGAACTGAACCATCATTACCCTGTCCTTATTCTTTTCTCCGATAATAGAATATGCGAGACGATTTGCCGCATATGTTTTACCAACACCTGGAGCGCCCTGCAGAATCACATTCTTTTTATTGAGGATCAATCCGACAAGTGTATCGTACTGAGCCTCATCCATAAATACCTCTTTCAGGAATAGTTCTTTATTGTATAGAGGCCATTTTGTTTCTGGAAGCTCCGGCTCATCTTCCTCTTCTGTATCACTCTCAAACAAAGCCTCCAATTGAGTTATATAACCGGTATATGCAGAAATATCGGTCAGAGTTTTCATGGCAGCCTGACCTGGATGATCCCATTTGCCTATATGTGTCCAATTCACTTTTCTGCGGCTGTAGTGATCCTCTTCCTCATCGAAAGCTTCATTATACATATAGTCAGATGTTACAATACCGCGGCCAAGTAATACTCGTCGTCCTTTTTTGGCATATACGATATCACCTGGTTTCATTTCTTTTGCGAACTGCCAAGTTGCCAGACTGTCCATCTTGAAATTTCTATCCGACTCATAAACTTCCTGCATTTTGCTGCGCATTTCATTTCTGGTCTTGTATTGAGACAGATCTCCGATATCACCCCAGCCGATACCCATCACACCTTCCTTGATGTATTCATCCCATTTAGAGCCATTTGTTCCTGGTGAATAAAGCCAGTAATGGACTTCAGAAACATCGCTGTCTCCTAAACCGTTCTGTTTGGTTTTGTCAGAGTTATCGTCAGTGGATCCATCATCATGTTTTAAATATTCCCATAGTAAATTGCCGATTATATTGTTTCCATGATCTGCACATTCAGGAATATCCCTTCTGATATTCTTATTCAGGAGAAAACTAAGCTGATGGCAGCGCATACTATCATCACATTCATACCCAAACATATTCATCAGTTCTTTCAAAGATGAATATGAAACGATTGCTGTATATCTATCCGGATAATAAAGATACAGGAGTTTTGCCAGGACCATGTCCATCCCACGAAGCATTGGATAATCTTCCAGCCGCATTGCAGAATGATCATTATCTGAATCAGTCAGGAATTTGCAGAGTTGATTTCTAAAACCTGGCCAATACTTCTGAATATTATCGATCTTCGTTGAACCATGCCTGTAACTTTGTTCAGTTTTGTTGTAATACACACCAAACTTCTTAGAAGATCCTCCGCCGATACCTGCTCCTGTATGTCTGTATTTGCCAAATTCCAGTTTATAGCAGAAACTCTCTTTAGAATAACCGGTCCCAAGACAGTATTCAACAGGTGTCATACTGCGAAGCTTGTCCAAAGGATATTCTTTCAAATATTCTTCAATTTCTGCGGCTTCTGATGCCTTTTTTATTTTTGCATTCTCAAGGTTCTCAAAGTAATACTTTCTAAATTCTTCAAGCTTGGCACTATTAGTCATAAATGTCCTTTCTCAGATTTATCTAGAGAAATAGTAATGCTTACTTTACCATTTCCATGTCCCATATCCCTGTATGATTGCCGAGTCATACAATCTTTTCAAGTTGGTGCCGAGTATCCCTTTAAATTCTTCTTCCTGTTTTCCAGGTATATATAATTGATCGATTGCCCATTGGCTGTTCAGATTTTTCTTGGCACATTTTCTGAACAGAGAATAGATATCCTCATTTCTGAATATCTGTGTATACATTTTGTACTGTGCTTCCAGATAGACAGAAGAGTATTTATCCCAGTCCGGCAGTCTGTTATTCTTGCTGGTATTGCACGATTTATCTGCCGGGATCAGATTCCATATCTCATCCATTGCTACATAAGACCACGGAACAAAATGATCAATGTCATACTTTTCTTCATTGAGAAGTCTTCCGGAATAGATATCATGTATCTCCACATGATCCAGTACAGAGTTCCATAGTTTCTTAATGTCATTCAGATTCCTCGCATAAGGAGGTTCAAGCTTATATATGATTCCCGGTACTTCAGGATTTCTGCCCTGCAGGAATATGACTTTATTAAAGTTGATCCAGTCAATCAGTATCGGATATTCCATCAACATCCAGTCTGCCCACTGATCGTTCACAACAACTCTGCAGTCCAGTACATTGTCAGCATTCAGAATCGTATACGGAAGAACGATCTTTTCAGCAGTTCTGCTGATCAGTTCGATCATCCTTTCCTTTTTGTACCAGCTTTTCTTATCTGCAACTGTCAGAAACGGTGAGAGAAGTCTGTAAGGTACATTCTTTGTCAGTTCAGTCTTGGCAAATATTACTTCACGATCATATATATGCAGTTGTTTAATGACCTCCTGTTTTCTTGCCGTTTCCGATAAAGACGGAGCAGCTCTTTTTAAGCTCAATACTGCATCTTCTACCTTGTCACTGTGCTCATTGTTTATTCTTCCGGGTCCAAGGTGGAGATGATACATCGTAACTGTATACCAGGCATTGGCTATCATCAGATCAATGATTTCTTCATAACGAAAACAACGATCTCCACTGTCTTTCAATAACTGAAGGATAGCTTCCAGCCAGTAGAACTTATAACACTGGGAAGGACTGTCCAGCATTCTGGAGAACTTCTTAATATCCAGATGTCCCGGTGCATATGTCACCTGCAGTTCTTTGTTCATTATTCCCCTATCTTAACCATTATCACATTCAGCCATTTCTCATCAGACCTTCCCGGTCTTGCATCACTGGAGATCCAGTGATCTACAGCAGCCAGTTCATGGAATGGTGCCATTAACTGAGCAAAGGTATCTTCTTTATAATCAGTAAAGTATCTGTCATTCCGATATCCTTCAAAGTCTCCATACTTGAATGACAGATAAAAGATACCCTTATTCTTTAATGCTTTAATTACCTTTCCTATAACCTCAGGAAGTTCTTTAGACGGTACATGCAACAAAGAAGCACATGCAAATACACCATCATACTTATCTGTTTCATCCAGTTCATTGAACAGCATCTGCTTTACAGGAAGACCTGTAGTCTCTCTTGCAATACGTACCATCTCTTCTGAGCCATCGATTGCTTCTACAGCATATCCTTTGGAAAGGAAGTACCTGCTGTCCCTGCCGGGACCGCAGCCAAGATCCAGAATCAGTGATCCCGGTTCAAGATACCTTAGAAATCTGTCCTGAACATCAGAAAACTCAAGATCTACAGTAGTATTGGTGAAACTGTTCTTATTATCATCATAGTATTTCAAAGTAGAATCATATTTATCTGACATAAATGGCCCCTCTTCAAATAATTAATTCTATGCCGTAATACGGCTCTTCAGATATTCAGCTAATGCTTTATCACAGCAGTATACATAGCAGCCTTTCATACCTCTGGTCATCAGAGTACGATATGTGTTTTTAATGATCTGATCTGCTTTCTTCTCTGCGTATTCTTTATCTTCTTTGATCAGTTTCTTGATACCCTTCAGAGACTGATCTGTTTTAGCACGTTTTGAATAATCAGTGACAATATGACCATCTTCATATCTGAGATCAGGTCCGATAATAACTCCGACATATTCAAATTCCAATCCCTGGGATGTATGAATACATCCGATCTCATTAACTGATTCTTCATCAATTGCCCAAGTAGATGTACTGCCGAGGTTCCAGCTCATAGAGAAATCCCCGATATTGATATCATGCACATCGGATTTGTTTTTTCCTTCCGAGATCCAGTTCCAGCAGTATCCGGCAAGCAGTCTGGATCTATTGGTCCCTTTGTTCTTCTCAAAGATCAGATCCCTGACTTCTTCAGGAGTATTCAGTATCCTGATGTCATAATCTATGCCTTCCATATCAAGATTGGCTGTTTCACGGATCTCCAGTGTATTATCGATCCATGCCAGGTATCCATCTGATCCATTGCAGCGGAATTGTGATACCAATTCTTCTTCATATACCTGTGCTTTTTCTTCAAATGCCCAGCGTTTGATCTCCTGTATAGTACCAATATCATTCAATGTTACGATCTGTTCCGGATCAATGAAGAACACAGCACATTTGGACGCATGAATGATCTCTTTCACCTGGTTCTCACCGATATTATGAAACAGACCGGATTTATCATTCAGTCTGTGTGCCTCATCACATAGTACACAGTCAACAGCATTTACAGGTACATCCACATAAGAACCTGAGCCTTTGAACATATTATCAATACTGCTCTTACGTACAGCCCCTTTCAGCTTCTTCAGATAAACACTCCTTGGTGCACTGTTCTTGGAAGTATATTGGACAAACATACCATCATTTGTCAGTCTGGCAAGCAGGTTTACAGCAACTACCGTCTTGCCTGTACCGGGACCACCCTTAACAATGATCACTCTCTTCTTATTATCTTTGTAGGATAACGACGAAAGTTCTATGATCTTTTCATAGACTACTTTCTGATCATCAACCATGATGAACTCCTGATTTCCTTTGACCATACTGACAATAGAATCCTGGAGACTCTTTGATGGTCTGATCCTGCCGTTTTCTATTTTGTATATGGTTTCTCCATTATCACCCAGTTGTATATACTGCTTGATGAATTCTCTCAGTTTGGAAACATCCTTTTTTGTGAAAGCAGGAGCATCTTCCAGATATGGTTCATACTGCTTTGCATACAGAGGATCATTATCCTGTACTTCATAATTATGAAGAAATGCGCATGGATTTAATTCAATACCACGGTTTTGAACTGTTTCATTATAATCTCTGATCAATGCAGCATAAGACCATGCCTGATAGGAAGGATGTACTACATGTCTCAATGCATGTCCGGTATATGTTTCTACAAGACCATCCATACCTGGCAGTGCATTTAGTTCTGTCCACTGCTTCAGTTCTACGATAACGACCTGTTCCTGTTTTTCTTTTCCATAACCGGAAATGATGAAATCAACTCTCTTGGATGTCTGGGGAATATTGTATTCAACAGCAACACCTGCATCATCAGGTATCATTGGATCATTCAGTGTGATGTACATATAATTCATGGAATTCTTCCATGATTCCAGTTCACTGGATCCTGTTCTCCTGTGCATCTTCTTGTATATGGAGTCATTCAAGAGATCAGCGATCTCCTGATTTGTGACTGCTTCCTGAAAACTAAGTTTTGTACCGTTGTAGATGATCATATCAGTCCCCGAATTCTAATCAAATATACAGATATCTTACATATTACTGGTTCTGACATTATTTTAATCTATACTCGTGTAAATGACATTCAATTCAATCACTTCATTGCATCAGAAATACAATTGACCCTCTCAGTTCTCCTTCATTTCTTACCTTGGTGCTAAGTGTACAAAGCCGCAGTTTTTTAGGGGTTGCATTGCTTTATCATGTTCTTGCATTGATCAACAGAGATGGCCATCCAGGTAGACAATGCAAAAACATGTATAAAGGAGACGATAAAATATGCATACATATGAGATTTTCAATCACCCCTACAACGAAAATTCTATTACTGACGCTGAAGAACTGATTTGCAGAATTGCAAAATTTGATCTTTGTCTGGCTATGCTTCACCCCGAAAGCTGGAATGATCATGTCAATGTCATCATTCAGAACTATTTGAACGAACACTCAGAAAAACTCTGTGAAGCAGATGATAAAGAACTGCAGTTTGCAAATGATGAAGTAAGTTCTGATAAAGAATACTATGAACTGGTCAGCAGATTTGCAAGGCTGTTCCTGTGTGAAGTACCGGATGGTTTTGAGATCCCGGATGATTTCATCGAAGCGTTCTATAATACAAAAAGGGATAACGATACCCTTATGCTGATTTGGGAAATGCATCAGAGATGGATGAACAAAGAAGATCTGTCCCTCTTCATTCCCCAGGGACTGAATCTGGATAATAAGCAGATCATCGAAAACTATTTAGATTCAATTCAGGCATTGAATAAAGAAGATGAATCAGAAGGAACGCTCGCGTACTTGCTGCATGATTACTGCAGGACTATGCTCGTCTATGACTGCGCGCTTCAGTTTACTTATGGTGCTGATTACGAAACAGTACACAGTATATACGATGAATATACTGCAGAAGCATTTGAGATCTTCAGCAAAAAGATTGACCTGGTAAAAATGCTGATGAACCCTGATGATACTGATGAGTGATTTATCATTCTCTGTTCAGGTTCGTATAGCATACGGAATACCTAATTCATTTCAGTGAACACTATCAGCTTTCCAATAGAACCGATTCAAGACGGATCGGTTCTTTTTTCTATGCCCAAATCAAAAATCCCCGGTAATGGTATGAGATGTTTTCAGCCCTGAACAAGCCTAGTACCATACAATGAACGTACTGCTGTCCTTTCATTTCTACCCTTCGTGCTAAGTGTACAAAGCCGCAGTTTTTTAGGGGTTGCATTGCTTTATCATGTTCTTGCATTGATCAACAGAGATGGCCATCCTGACAGGCAATGCTTATTGACGGAGGTAGAAAATGGATCTCACATTTACATCTGAGGAACATGAATTCAAGTTCCTTGATCTCGCAAGAGAGCTTACCAACAGGATCGCTACGCTTGACCCTTCACTGATTCTGGATCACAACGAAAAATGGCTTGATAATGAAAACAAAAATATTCAGTTCGGTCCTGACCGGCAGGATAACCTGACCGACCGGGTCAAAAGATACAAAAGATCATGTGAACATACATTCCTGATCAATAAAAGGAAGTGCTATGAACTGACCAGTTTATTTGCCAGGAATATGTTATGCAGAACACCGATCGTTTCAGATGCCTTGAATAAATTCGGTATCAAACAGTGGTGCAGAACATTCAATGTTTCAGCACTTCTGCTGATCGATGAAATGCATGACAAATGGAGAGACAAAAAAGACCTGTCCCTGTTCATTCCCCCTGCTCTTGAATCGGATAAAAAGAAGATCATTGCAGGTTACTTACGCAGGATTCAGTCATTGAATACTGATGATGAGGCAGAAGGTACTTATGCATATCTGCTGCATGATTACTGCAGGATATTGATCATTTACAACTGTGCAATGCAGTTCATATATGGAGCAGATCTGGAAACTCTACGCAGTGCGTATGGTGAATATGCTGAAGAAGCATTTAACATCTACGACGATATGATCTGTGAACTGACAGCACAGTATGAGACCGAAGATACGCAGTATGAAAAAGAGGATTGAAAGGAAGCGGAAATCATGACTGTTAATAAAACAACGCAGAACAGCAATACACTCACAAATGCCGAACAGCTCATTTACAGGATCGCAAAGGACAATCCTGATCCTGTTGCAGAGCACGATGATAAATGGATAGACAATAAGAATATCAGCATTCAGACCGATGCAGACCGAAGCTATAAACTGTACTGTGAAGTAAAGAGATACATCATGTATTGTGAACGTACAGCACTGATCGGTGAAAGGAAATACTATGCACTGGTCAGCAGAACTGCCAGGAACATGTTATGCAAAACACCGGCTGATCCTGAAAACACAGATCGATCGGATAAAGATCCATTGACTGCAAGAGTCGATCATGATGCGGTGATGTTAATTGCGGATATGCATAAGAAATGGATGAACGGAGAAGACCTGTCTATTTTCATCCCTACAGGACTTGACCCGCAGAAAAAGAAGATCATAGAAAACCATTTACAGATGATAGAGGGACTGAATCTGGAAGACGAATCAGAAGGAACGCTTGCGTACCTGCTGCTTGATTACTGCAGGACCATGATCCTCTATAACTGTGCACTGCAGTTTGCTTATGGCAATACGTATAAAACGTTAAGCAATGTATACGGTGAATATGCCGCAGAAGCAAAGAACCTCTTCAGCAGTATGGTTGATCAGCTGATGGGAGGTGATGAGGAAGACTGATTACATGTAATACGCAATACTGAATACTTCTTCATGTATTGCACAGAACAAATGAAACACATATGAATATCTGTCATATGACATCCTCCAGGAGAGCCGGCCAAGAAATGAGCCGGTTCTTTAGCGTTCAGGCCAGATGACATATAAACTCATTCGGCTGGTTTTCTCATATGTTGTTTCATAAACGTCAAATGAATAGAGTTTCCAAATCGAGTTTATGTACCAATGAAAACCCTGGATCATTTTGAGGTAAAGCAATAGATTGTTCTCTTTTCACCGCACCCGAAACAGAATTCATCTCCATGATTTCCCTATCAATCATTCATGATGTGCTGATTGTACATACCCACGATTTTTTAGGGGTTGCAGTGTTTTATCATGTTCTTACATTGATCAACAGGGATGGCCATCCGGACAGACAATGCCCATTAATGAAAAAGGAGATATTTAGTTTTATGACTGATAAAGTTATGAATGATGAATTTTATGAAGATTACTATGAGGAAGATGAGCAGCTTAATGAAATAGATGCTGAACTTTATGAAGACTATTATGAGGAAGCCAAAAAGCTTACCGAAAGACTTGCAGTAATCGATCCTGATCTTTTCCGGAATCTCAGTATTGAGTGGAATGAAGATATCATAATTAAGCTTAACGGAGAACATCAGAATAACCTGAACAGTGTTGTGAAAGATTACAAAGCGTTCTCTGAACGTGCATTCCTGATCAGTAAAAGAAAGCAGTATGTACTGTTCAATTCAATTGCCAGGATCATGTTAAGTAAAGGAACAAATCATTTCGAATCCCTGGGAGTCTTCCCTTTAGAGTCATTCCGCACAAAAAATATTGATGAGGCATATGAACTGATCGTGGATATGCATCAAGAATGGCTGGACAAAGAAGATCTGTCCCTGTTTATCCCCCAGTCTCTTGACCCGGACAAAAAGCAGATTATTGACAGTTACTTGCAGACGATCAGCTCATTGAATCTGGAAGACGAATCAGAAGGAACTCTCGCTCACATACTTCATGATTACTGCAGGACCATGATCGTCTATGACTGCATGCTTCAGTTCGCTGATGAACAAGATTTAAAGACCATAATTTTAGAATACGGTGATCATGCTGCAAAAGCACTTATTCTCTACAACGCATTGATCAACAACTTAGAAGGCGGCAATGAAATCGAAATAGTCTGTAACCGCAGGGTATACAGCAATCCTCTGTCTGTTTGAGCATTGCATACTTCTGCCATTCGATTTTATCCCCCATACGAACCGGCCCGGAAATGAGCCGGTTCTTTTATGTTCATACTAGATGACATATATAATCGAACAGCTGCAGGCAGTATAATATTTAAAAAGTACTACCTGCAAAACAATCGTATTGTCTCGAATGAAACGTATTTCCCGGTGAAAATACCGGAATACCTATAAGATCAAATGAAGGAGGAACCGGCATGTCATTAGCAAACTTTATTTCATATCTTCAGCAGCTGCTTTCCATGGTCGATCCGAAGAACAAGTATTCGATCGGTTTAGCAAAGAACGCATTATCCGCAACAGCTTCTTTAGCAAGAGCATCCGGTAAAGCAGATCCAATTACGGTTCGCGCAATGGTATCTGCTGAGGATGAATTTCAAAATCTTGTAGAACACGCAAAAGACTTTGCCGGTGTCCCCGGGAAATACAGAGAAAATGAACAGAAACGTAAAAGACTGGAAATGATGCTGGTCCCGCATTGCTGAGCATGAAAACCATTACGATTGGAGAACATGTTTTTAAAGTCAAAGACTATTACTGTGATGACGGTGATGGTTACATCACCAGGAAAAACAGTAATCTTTGGCTGTATATAAACATCTCGGATATCTGCAATGCACATTGTCCCTTCTGCATCAATCCATGCAGATGTGATGGAAACACATCATTTAGCATTGATTCTTTCAGGGAAACTCTTTACCGGATCAAAGACCATATCAGCGGTATATCCATTACCGGTGGAGAACCAATGCTGTATCCGGAACTGGTAGATGAAGTACTCGGTGTTATAAACGAAGCTTTTAAACAGTATATTGAAACAGATATTGTGACAAATGGTTTTAATTTCAGTGAAATCAAAAAACTGAAGCACTTGGATGACCTGGACTCTATTCATTTGAGCAGGCACATGATCAATGACTATGAGAATAACAGGATATTCGGTATTCCGGTCGTTTCATCTGCAGAGATCAAAGATATCGTTTCAGGATTATCAGATCCTGCAAAAGTAGTATTTAACTGTATCCTGATGAAGAACGGAATCGATACAGTAGAAAGAATAGCAGACTATCTGGAGTTTGCTGCAGATGTTCAAGTAAGCAATGCCTCTTTTATTGGTATGGCAAAAGTCAACAGCTTCTGTATAGAGAACTATGTTGATCCTGCTGGTTTAGACTTCAGCAAGGATCCAAGATTTACGATCTGGAACAGATTCCATGATCATGAATACTGCAAATGCAGCAGCGGCAGTTATAAGGCTGAAAGCAGGTCTGTACGCTTTTATTACCGCTGTATCGGTAATCAGATAGTCCCATATGCCAGACAACTGGTATATACAGCAGACAACAGACTGCTTGCAGGATTTAATGGAAAGGAAATTCATTTAAGACAGAATGAAGCCATATAAGATCGGTATGTACGGAGGCAAGTTTCTCCCCTTCCATAAAGGGCACAGATATTGTGTAGAGAATGCTGCCATGGAATGTGAAACAGTTTATGTAATACTCTTTTGGGGCGGTGCGGATGAGGAACTCATCCTGGAGGAGCACCCAGAAGAGTATCTTTCTGTTGAGGAGAGAATCAGGCAGATGTACAAGATCTGTGAAGATGCCGGTAAGTACGCTAAGATCATTCCTGCGTTAATTGATATCAGGGAATTAAGAACTCCTGACGGCAAAGAAGACTGGGAAGCAGAAACACCTCTGGTAAGAGACCTTCTCGGATATCAGCTTGATGCTGTGTACAGCAGTGAGGAATCCTATGGTGACTATTTCAGCCATGCATATCCTGAAGCCGTACATCGATTAGTAGACGTAAAGAGGATCCATTATCCGATCAGCGGTACTGAGATCAGGAACATGAAAGAAGAGGAACAGAGAGCAAAATGGATTATCAGATGATTTGTAACATTAAGAAGAGCTTTCAGGAATTAAAATGGTATGAATACTTAATGGGATCCATAATGATCATCATTGCGGCCAACGCAATGATCCAGGGATTTACTCAGGGTTCTTCTGACGGGAATCCTGCATGGCTGACTGTAGTCAACTTCATCAGTGCCGTCTGTGGTGTGATATGTATCTTCTTTACAGCTAAAGCCAACATCAGCAACTTCCTATTTGCTACAGTAAACACTATCGTTTATGCAGTATATCTTGTTTACTGGCATATATGGGGAACAGCAGCATTGGAGATTCTGTTCTATATACCGATGAACTTCATCTCCTGGTATTACTGGGCAAAACACAGAGACCTGGAAATCACCCAGAAAACAAAAACCAAGCGGCTTGAACTATGGCAGAACACAGTCTGTGCCGCATTGGTCATTAGCGGAGCTTTTATCAATCACATGATTCTTGTAAGGATCGGCGGAGAAGTTGCCTGGTTTGATGCATTTACTCTCAGCATAGGCATCATTGCAACAATTTTGGAGCTTCTCAGATATAGAGAACAATATGTCTGGTGGATCATCACAGATATCGCTTCTGTCGGTATGTATATTGCTCATTTTGATGCTGTATATCTGACCAAGCGTACCATTTATCTGATCATGGCTGTCATTGGCTTGGCCAATTGGGCAAAGTTGAATAGGGAAAGAAATCTGATTAATGAATAGTCACAAATAAGAAAAGATAGAAATCAGCTTGATGTACAATAACAGACAATCCAACCGCTAAAATTTTCGCTGCCACCCGCAAGAGAGCGGTGGAGCGAAACCATCAACGGCTTCCTCTCATCTGACTCAGCCAGGGCGGCGGCCTTGGCTTTCGTCATATTCGGTTTTCACAGGATCGCCGCGCGGCCGATTCTGCTCAAAGGGCAAACCAAAAGCCCTCAACTTTTTCACTGTTGAGAGTCTTTAGTTTGCTTATCATATATCAGTTTATTGGTTCAATAATCACTTCTGCAAATCCTTGATGTTGTGTGTTCAAGTCATTCATTAACCCTTCTGGATTTCCGATTCGGCCCTCTGGATCATAAACAAAGCATATTAGCTTTTGGCAATCGGGATGTACCTTATATCTGTCTACATCAATTATTAGCTGATCCCCTAATTCTTTGTCTGCCAATCCTTGCCTTGTTTTCTTGACCTCAATTACAGTTTTCTCATTTTTCAGAAGGAAATCCATCCTTGCTGACTTGCCCGCATATGAGGGAGTCCATTCCTCCGGCCGAACATCATCAAAATATAGTTTCAATAGTGCATGCAACAAATCTTGAACATCATACTCATCTCCAATACTGAGTGTTGGACGAGCTTCATGCCGTGACCGAAGTTGTCTTGCTATACGATGAAAGCGATTAAACAGTCTATGGAGTTCTATATTCAGATCGATACAATCGGCCCCTTCGACTGTTATAAATCCCTTTTGAATATACTCGATTAGGCTTTCGAGTACAGCAATCGCCGCCTGAGCCCTACTGAAAGTGTTTTCTGTGCACTTAATAAATTTCTGAACAAAGTCCGTTTCTTCGCTCAGAAACATTTTCAGTAACGTCAACGCTTTTGTATGCCATCCGGCATATATTGTTCCGTCTACATAATAAGGCGCACCGATCACACCATCCGGATACCATTTTGTCGGAAGTATTTTTTCCTTTCCCTCTTTTACAAGGGTTTCTAATTCTTTAAGAACCTGTGGCTGATCCATTAATGCTTACTTCCTTTTTTCGTTAATCAACTGCATTATCTTTCTGAGGCGATTAACAAACATCCTCTGGCTTTTCTCACTCGAAGTAATCTCAGTTGTGATATACTTCTGTCTTACTGACATTGCGGCCCCAAGCCTTGATTCAACTTCATCAGTAATGCAAGATGCTACAAGAATAGTTACCGCATTGGGATATTCCGCCAGAGTATTATCAAATGACTTAAACATCGCACCTAAACGTTCCAATGCTCCAGCTGGATCTAAACCTGATTTAATTTCAATAATGCCAACGATTGCGCCTTCATCATCAAACATCGTAACATCTGGTTCAGATGCAAAAAGAACAGAATAGCCATTTGAAAGATTGATCGTTTTGACATTATCTACATTCTTTGCATGTTCAACTGCAGCTTTATCATCAACTTCAAGAGTGTTATTCTGGCGATCGGTTATTGAGGTAACTTCATGATGGTATGCAAGTTCTCGCAGAATGATGGATCTGATTACACGCTCACCTTCAGCTCCAATTGAATTTCTCCACGAACCATCTATATTAGTTCCTGCTGTGGCATACATCATCCCTTCGAGTTCTTTTTCACTGATGTCTGTCGCAAGGGTAATAACCAATGACATTACTTCATTGAGACATTTTACAAGCTTATCCACTGTTTCGTTTGAAAGAGTGCCAGCTTCAACGTTTCCCGCTTCAATACGTTCGACATTAGAGACATGGGATATACTCTTAAGTCCCTTCTGCGGAAGCATTGCGACAGATCTGTAATACTTCAGATATGTCGGGTATAGCTTAAGAATCTTTGGATGAACAAACACAAGCATAGGATCGATACTGTTATCCTCTAAAACCTTCCAAGCTTCTTCGCTGATCTTCCAGTCAGCCTTCTTATCCCATTTAAGCTTTGCTCCTTCTATTCTTGAAAGATTTTGCACTTGTAAGAACATTTGAAAATAACCATCTGCGCGGAGGCGGTTATAAAAAAATGTGGATTTTAGCTGATAGCTCTCCTTGACTACTGATTCAGGAACCCTTGGCATTTACTATTCCTCCTCTGAAAACCATTGCGTCATAATCGAATCAGCTATAGCTTTCGCCAGCATGGGCGGAACAGCATTTCCGACTTGACCAAACTGTGTCATAGTAGTTTGTCTCTTAGAACTGTAAGAATCAAGCCTTACTCCTTTTATCTCCCAATCAAGAGGAAATGTCTGTAAGCAGGCAAGTTCTCTAACAGTAAGCATTCTGTCTTCATAGGGATGAATAAAATCCCTATAACCACTTCGTGTAACAGTAGGTGACGGCTTATTAGGATCGAGTCGTCTATAAGTTGAACCAAATGTTTTTTCAATATCAGAGAGCTTCTTTCCAATTGGCACTTTTTTGATTTTCTCGAGCGTAGATGGAGAATGGGCTGTCACCTGATGATTGGGTATCATTTTAGAATCCAAATTTCTCTCTCCTTCCCTTAATTGTTCCAGCAACACGTAATGCAGTTTCAGAAGGTTGTTCTGGTGCAGGTAGACCACCTATTGCATCCCAAACTGTTTTACGCTCTTTTTCATCACAAGGCTTTGGGTACTCAAATGTTAAGCCTTTTCTATTCCCAACAAGAATTAAGCGTTCTCTATATTGAGGGACTCCATAATCTACTGCATTAAGAACCTTTGGCGGAGTAATCGTATATACATATGTTTTTCCCTCAAACTCAATAGGCTTCGACAATTCTTCTATTAGCAATTTTAAAGCTCTTCCAGAGTCCCAGTTGGTTAGACCTTTCACGTTTTCGAGTACGAATCCAACCGGAAGAGTTTCCCTTACCACACGAACATATTCAAAAAGCAACTTTCCACGATCATCTTCCAACCCTTTTCTAAGCCCTGCCAAGCTGAAACTCTGGCACGGCGGGCCACCAATAACAAGCGCGGCCTCTAATGGTTTGAGACCTGCCTTGGATAAAATTTCAGTCCCTGTGATATCGGTGATATTGCCGTTAATGATCGGTAAGTCCGGACGATTTGTCTTTAATGTATCGCAACAGGAAGGATCCATTTCCACTGCAACTGCGATCGAAAATCCAGCTTGTTCAAACCCGATATCAAGCCCTCCGGCTCCAGAGAATAAACTTATTACCTTTGGTTTATTACTGTTCTTTTTGTTATGGGAAAAAGATAATTCTAGCTGTTCATAATTATTCTGAAACGACTGTCTGTTCTGTATTGCTTCATCAGATAGGCTAATTATTGAAGTAGAAGCAGCTTCATCAGATACAATCTCAACCACCTCATCCAATGTGCACTTGAGAGCAACACAGATTTTGGCCAGGCTCTCCAATGCAACAGATTCATTTTTCCCCATTTTTGCAAGGATATTTGTACTAATTCCGGCTTGCACACGTAATTCTGTTTTGGTCATACCCTTGTCAATGAGCAGTTTCCAAAGCTTGTTGTAATTATACGTCATAATCGCCTCCTAACAGGAGAGTAGCATATCATAAACATGTTCATTTTTCAATAAATTATCATGTTTTCGTGATGTCAAGTTAATGGCTCCCATTCTGGTTCTCCAATAGCACGCTGGAGCCGCCAATCCGCATTGGACTGACGGCCCCGGTACACTTGCCTGCCGTAGTTCAGTTCTTCGTATCAGTCTTTTACAATGAAGTATCCCAAGTCATCCGTCTTGATTCTCCAAAGCTCATCTACCTTCCGGGCCTCGGTCAGGAGATCCGGATACTTCTCCGATTTGAAGACATTCATGGTGGCGACCTGCGAGGTCAGGTCATGGATGATCTGCTTCAGGTCCGGATCCACCGTCACGTGCTCGACATAGTTGAGCCGGAGAACCGTGTTTCCGCAGCTCTCGTTACCGAACGTTGCAAGGATCTTCTTCCGGGCGAAATCTCTCCAAGAGCGGTCAGCGGATCTCTTCCCGGTCATCTCCTGATAGTGCTTCTCCATGCTGAGGATGTTTTCTTCCGTTTCAAGCCGGATCTGGTAGATGAGCTGCTCAAATTCCTCATCCGTGATGCCGACACTCTCGATCAGATCCGCAAGGTTCATCAGAATCGCTTTGGGCAATTCGCCCTCACACATGCAGGCGGCGATGATCAGGTTGGCCCCGGTGCCGATCTTGTCCTTCTCGCCAAAAGCGAAGAGGGCGTTCTTCTGGGTTTCCGTGAATGTGATGCTGTTAAAGAGTCTGTTCATGGTCTGTACCATCCTTTCATAAAATTGATTGTTGTCCCATATCAAAAGCCGCCTCTCCATGACGGACAGACGGCCTTAGATATGTAATCCATATTCAGTTTTGCAGGTCATGACCGGATGAAATCACCGATCAACAAACGGAGCACGGCGATCCTCTCGACTACCCAGTTCCCGATATGCGGGATCAGGAAGATCACAAATGCGGCGATCATCATCTTCAGGAACTCCGCCCCGGAGGCCAGGACGAAGAGGAAGGACAGGATCCCCATGACCATACCGGAGATGCTGTTTAGGAAGATCCCGATCCACTGGACCAGTGTCAGGACAACTGCCATCGGAAGAAGAATGATCTTCACGATCAATCGTATCAGCTTCATATCGCTACCAGCTCCTTTCCAGCGTCCTCCGCCTGCTTCCTTGATTTGTAGTTGCGATTATAGTTTTGAACGTATTCCAGATGCGCTTCCCATCTGGCGGCGGCATCGGGATCCGCCTTGGCCTTTTCCTGAAGCCTTGCCAGATATTCCTGCTGTTTTCGAACATCCTTGGCCCTGATCTCGGCCAGTCTCGCAGCGGCTTCCGGATCTGTTTCAGCCTGTGCAATGAGGGCCTGCCGTTTGTTCCTGTCATTCTGGTTGCGGCGTTCCCGCTGTCCGGCAAGCTTCTTTGCCGCTTCAGGATCAGTCCTGACATCCTCGATCAGCTTGTTCCGGCTCTTTGTTGTAGCCTGCACGTTATAGGCCCGGATGGCGGCAAGTTCTTCGGCGACGACTGGATCTGTTTCTGCCCGCTCCTTCAAGTCATCCATATAGGCTTTCCTCCGGGCAGTGTTCTTCCGGGTTGATTCCTTCCTTCGGGCTTCAAGCTCTGCCGCGAATTCCTGATCTTCTTCAGCCCTTTTGGCCTGTCTCTCGTCAGATCTCTTGCGGTATTCCTTTTGCTTTTCCGTTTGCTCAGCCAGCACAGCGGCGGCTTCCGGGTCTGTCTGAGCAGCTTCTTTTAATTTCTGATTCCTTTTGCGCTTATTCTCCGCGTATTCCTGCCGTTTCTCCCTGACGTGTTCCGCGAACTCGGAATCCCTGGCCGCCTTTTGCTTTCGTCTTTCCGCGCTGATCTGGTTCTTCTCGGCATAATAGGCACTCCTCTTTTCAAGAACTTCAGCGGCCTCCGGATCACTTTCCGCGAGGGCGGCCATCGCGAAGATCCTTCTGACCACCCCGGCGGCCTCCGGGTCGACATACAGTGTCTGCTTATCATCCGGCTTCCTTGTGTAGCCATAGGGAATAGCGCAGGAACAGCGCAGTCCCTGTTCCATACGGTTGCGGAAGACTGCCTTGATCTTCTTGCTGGTATCCTTCGCGTACCACTCGTTCATGATATTCAGGAAGGGCGTGAACTCGTTCTCTGCCGGATTATCACTGTCGATATTGTTATTGACCGCTATGAACCGGACCCCTTTGTCCGGGAACAGGATCTCCGTGTAATAACCGACCTGAAGATAATTCCTTCCGAAACGGCTCATGTCCTTCACGCATATTACGGACACATTCCCGGCCTTGACCTCTTCGAGGAGGGCGGTAAATCCGGGACGGTTGAAGTTGGTGCCGGAATAGCCGTCATCGGTAAAATGCCGGATATTCGTCAGCCCTTTTGACCGGGCATAGTTTTCCAGATATTTCTTCTGGTTCAGGATGCTGTTGGACTCGCCCTGAAGCTCATCATACCGGGACAGTCTCTCATAAAGCGCTGTGATCTTGTCTCTTCCCATAATCCGCCGACCTCCTTTCTTCCGAGATAAAAAATCCTTGAAGACAATTCTCCAAGGTTTAGAGGGGATTATGTATCCGTAAGCCTGCTTGAAATAATTGTCCTCAGGCTTAGTATTACGCAAATCTATCTGTTTGATGCAGTATACCTGACCAAACAAACCATTTATCTGATCATGGGTGTCATTGGTCTGATCAACCAATCAGGTAATAATCATTTTATATAGATTATCAAGTGTACATTCCCTCAAGTCTTTTTTCAATTCACATTCCCATATAATGATCACTTTCCAACCTTTTTCCTCTAACAAAGTCCGAGTTAGTTTATCTCTTTCTGCATTTTTTGTTAGTTTATTTTTCCAAAAATCAATATTAGTTTTTGGCCAAACAAAGTATTTACAGTTATCATGTTTATGCCAGAAGCAACCATTCACAAAGATTACAGTATGATGTTTTTTTAGGACAATATCAGGAGTGCCCGGGAGCGTAGAAACATTTTTTCTATATCTCAGCCCTTTAGAAAATAAATAATGTCTGACTATTTCTTCGGGTTTCGTATTGTCTTTTTTTATCCGGGACATGTTATAGCTTCTTTGTTCTTTTGTCAAAACATCCATTTATCTGATTCCTCATCTATATCTTAATCAACATAGTTCCTAAATAACGTTCAAACGATATATCTTTGATAGTTATTGCTAACATACAATCCTGTTTATATTATCAGTTTTGTCATCTAAATTTCAAAAACAGCACGTTCTATTGATATAACAATATTCTCCCAATAGTTATCTATTCTTTCTGTATTTAACACTAATCAGCGATTCTATTCTTCATGAAATCAGATGGTTGATTGTTTTATGTAGACCATGAACTATATAGAAGTATATTATATGAATTATTTGTACCTCATAAATAAAAATCTAACAGTTTAAAAGGCCAATCAAACTTTTTTCATTTCTTAACTTTTTTTCTTGTACAGTTGATTTCTTTTTCAATCATTGTTGAGTATTCTCTTATTCTTGTAATTGCTTCACTATTCTTATCTCTGAAATACTCACGTACAGCATTTTTAAGTAGCTCATTCGTCTCAAACACTGAAGATTGTGCTTCAATAATCGCATCCAAACCAGACCTGCTAATAATATAATCGTATGCTTCTTTGGACAGTGGACGTATTGAACTTTGCCATGGTGGATTAATGCTCTTTCTTACTGTTTGGTATTCAAGTTGTTCTATATAATTTACATCACCTTCGTAATAAATCGGAACATTATTAGGAAAACGAATACAATCTTTCAATTCAGCATAAAAGTTTTTCCCATCTTCAGTACTTATGGCTGCAATTGTACCTGTACCAAAGTAATACCTCTGTTCCTGCTTATATCTATTTCCTTGATAATATATAAAAGTATCACCTACATGTAGCTGATTTTTATACCTCGAAGGGTAATGATATAGCTTAAAAACACTATCTTCATAACTTGATTCAGTGTCAATCCTCTGAGATAAAATCACATACATATTCTATTCCCCTATCTCACTGAAAAAACCAATCGATTTATCTTCCAAAATACCTACCACACATCCGCGATCTAAAAGCCGGTTTCCCAGTTCACAGCACGTTTCTGGAAGCAACGCACAGTTATGGCATGCTGCCAGATTGCACGAATCAGGACCTTGACCAGTTGATTGAATACAAATCGGATCGGAGGAGCACCATTCAGCATTTCGAATGGCTGCGAGGATTGTATCTTCCAGTCTACCACTTTCACCTTGTCTGACCAGTCCACCAAGTGAACCTTCGGAGTCACCTGAAGCAGTATAAATAAGGACACCGTACATATCATAGTTGTCGGAACATTTCTCACAATAAATACGTTCTCTAATTGATGAACTTCCATAGCCACATTCATAACTCAGTTGATTGATAATCAAATGTGCAAATGTATGGATCAGCACAAATTCCGGGCGTAAGCTTCCTGGTTCATCTTTGGCAAAGAATGATTTTTGATAGGCGTCATTTAGCTTTTCAATTCTAGAAACAACTGGCGGAAATGCAGCCCATTTGGTGAGTGTTTCTTTGTTAAACTCAAAGAATATTCCTTCTCCATAGACCTCTATTGCAGGCAGCCAATCAACTCTACCAAGTTTAAGCATCTTTTTCTTTTCTAAAACCGTTTTTGAACTGTTCGGCTCAAGTCTGGAAAAACCGACAAACGCTCTGGTTTCACGCAGTTTTTTAACTAAAGATATACTGTTGAAATACTTTCGAATCACTTGAGAATAATGTTCTATTGGTTGATTAATACAATAAAAATCCAGTGCATCACTGCCACTTGTTTTCACAAGGACATCATATTCTGATCTTCGATACTGGTTTTCTGTTATTGATTCTGTATCATTTGGAAGCTGATCCTTGTTGTCAATTCGGTTCTTGATAGCCCGATATAACTCATCAGGATTAACAGAATATTTATGTGCTTGGAAATCAATCAGGTTTCTGTCCAGTTCACCATCAACACGGTG
Organism: Solobacterium sp.; assembly: GCA_024693325.1. Lineage (GTDB taxonomy): Bacteria > Bacillota_I > Bacilli_A > Erysipelotrichales > Erysipelotrichaceae > Bulleidia. The sequence goes on along the minus strand of JAILLA010000016.1, from coordinate 46,514 downwards.
ACTGGCAACATACTCAAAGCAGTCGTCTACTGCTGCAAGAAGCTTTCTTGATGCTTTATCACTGTCCAGAGGTATACTGATGGAGCTTGTTGTATCCGCAAACCATACGTTTGTGGCACCCCTTTGTAGAACTTTTAGATCGTTTGGCTCACACGTACACGGTTCCTGATTATCTTCTATAATGCCGAGCCACGGTTTGCTACCTTTGCATTTATAACCCATCCTGGCTAGTCCACCCGGCCGTACTGCACCGGCTATAGATTTCTTAGCTCCGCAGGTACATTCATACATCACACCAGTCAGAGAAGCTGAAGTGCCACCGGTGCTCCTCCTGATTCTGCACTTGTTGGGATCGTATTCATGCCCAGTCTCAAAATGAAGCCATTCAGCTACCGGAAAATCATCAATATGTCCTTCCGGACAAACCACTACAAATCGTTCTGGAATCAGTTTTTTCTTGTACTTGTTGTTTGGATCACATTTTCTCCCGTTTTCCCACTGATATGCGTCGCATACAGGCTGTTTTGTATATAGGCCTACATAATGCATTCCTCCACAAAAAGGACAATAATGCCATCTGGGAAAACGTACAGCTGGGATTGTAAGATTACAGTTTTCAGGATCTGATTTTGGCTCTCTGAAATCTGGCGGCCACCGCAATTCTTTGACACCAAGCCTCTTCTGAAGACGGTCATCCTTTATCAGAAATGGGTCAATGGTGCTGTATCTCCACATATCTAATCCTGCAATCATAAGAGATTCATCATTCGGGAACGGTACAATTGCACCGACACCCCACGGACTGATCAAACTAGTTCTCCGCATAGGCCTTTTTGCATATGCCATTGCTTAATCCTCCACACTATATCCATTTTCTATTACTTTTGCCTCGCACGATGCATCAACACTTCTCATTGATGTCGGTGTAGGATATCCACGTGATTCGCCCCACAACTCGTTACGACGAGTTCCAGCTGGAAATATTAACGGAAGCTCATCACCGGCTTTATAATCGTGGTATTTTTCAGGTTCCCAAAGAGACCAGTTATCAAATATATCATCAATCTGTCTCATGGTGTCTTCAAGTTCATCACAATCAATTTTCGCGACTCTATCACATATGATTGCCTTTACCCTTTTTCTTGTTTCCTCGTCAGGTATTGAAGGAGGATTAGCATTTACATATTTGTCTCCTTCTTGACGTATTATGCCAATTACCAATGCATGCAGAGCACGATCTCTCAATGGAGCAGAGAATGGTGTAACACTAGTTGGTTCAACATTACAGTAGATTCTTGAATGATATGAAACAAACTGCTCATAATGTGATTTATCCCTCGGTTTTCCCGGGTTATACAGTGTAAGTACGAGTCCAGGGGCATCAGCTCTTCTCCCGACACGACTTGTTGCTTGGATGTATTCAGATGTAGTTTTTGGTTGTCCGTCTACTGTCATCAGTCCTAATCTTGGTACATCGACCCCAACAGAAATCATATTAGTTGCTAGACAGATATCCAGCGGATGCTCTTTCGGGTTGTTTGACGGATATCTTTCTCCTAGTTCCTGCAAAGTAGCAGGAATCAAATTGCTGCTTATTCGGCTGGTCAATTCTTTGTATGCATTTAGATATCTTCTATTTTTAATGTACCCTTCTTCTTTATCTTCATATCTTCTTTTGTAAATAACATGCAGGTATTCATTAATATCCGCAGGTATCCAGGTTTCCAATTGCCCTAGTTCACGGATACTGTTGAAATAACCGACATTTGTCCAGTATGGGTCTCGATCTGCTTCTTTACCTACTTTGATTGCTTTACCTGCATAAAGTAGAGTTGCATATAATCTGATTGCTGTTGTTGCCATTGAGGACGCACCTGAAGCCAATATACCAACATACTTTCTTCCAGGAGCTTTCTTGTCTTCCACGGCAAAGAAGGAATCACCGGCATCCAATCCTGCTGGTGGGAACTGTCTGACCTTATTCTTTCCACATCCGTATAGGGCATTGCATTGTTCTGCAGCTCTGCTTATAGTTGCAGTTGATGCAATTATCTTAGGTTGTATCTTTCCTTTAACGGTTTCGTATGAGCAGAGTTCATAAATCATGGTTTCATAGTGCCCGACCATTGAACCTAACGGGCCTGAAATCAAATGAAGTTCATCTTGGATGATCAGATCAGGTGATGTTACTCTTTTTCCGTCATGAATACCAAAAATTGTTTGTGCTTCCGGTCTGTACGGAAGAGATGCGAATTTATCGACCGTTCCAAGCAGAAGCGTAGGTGTGTTACTGTAAATATCATCATCAACTATATACAAAGGAAGTGTGTTATCCGTTTTTGAGAAAGCACAGTTGTTCAGGCTATTTCTACACTGTAGTACAAGTCGTTTTGATCCTTTGCTTATTATTTTTTTATATCCTGGTGTATCTTTTGTTTTTCCATTTTGCACCAAACCCATTTCAGCTCCGCACCATGGGCACTTCATAACGATAAAAGGATTGTGCTCAGCAGTTTCACCTCTATACAATTTTTCATAATTTCTGACTGCATCGGTCATACTATTAGGTGTAGTTGCACTACCAACCCAGAGACCAATCGATATTCTTGCCACTCCGAGTTTATCTTTCATCTCTTGCCGAATCAGTTCGCATGCGCAGATTAGCGAGGATGCTCTTTCATATTGCTGAGATGTCAGCAATCTGAGAGTATATCTCATCAAAATTGTTGTTCCAGAATCATCTCTGTTCATCAGTCTTCTGATGAAGATGGTGTACGCGGATAAACCTAGATATGCTTCTGTTTTTCCACCTCCAGTTGGGAACCAAATCAAATCAACGATAGACCTTTCATTGCAAGTTCTGTCATACATTGATTTCAAGTTCATCAAAACGAACGCCAGTTGGAACGGCCTCCATCTTCCCAGTCGGTTCTTATTCTCTCCCCAGGTTTCTTTATCATGAATACTAGGGAAAACTTTGATAGCATTCTGCAGAACTAGCTGTCCCTTTTCAGATTCCCACTTTTGTAAAGGAAGTCCATAATGAAGTTGTTGCAAAAGCATTGCCCTGTTCATCAGCTGAAAAGCAAGTAAAACCAAATCATCTCTTTCAAGTAGGTCTATACCATCTTCCATTCTACGTAAACAGAAACGACAGTTTTCTATATGACGCAATGCTGTACCGTGATCCGCTATAGTATTTACACGAGTCGACAGATCAATAATCCATTCTTCGTATTTCATACATAAGGTTCTCAATTCCAAGAGAATATCTTCTTTTCTACCTGCATCAGACAATCTATACATTTCCAGAGAAACTTTGTCTATTACATTTGGAACGATTGGTTTCATCTCATATGAAGGAAAAACAGCCGTATTGATCAAATTAACTTTCCCTTCAATTTCAGTCCATTCCGCTGCACAGCCATGCCCCACTGCATATTTTTTAACATTTCTGTACAGCATCTGATTAGACAAATAGTCTTCATCATTTATGTTCAACCGTGTGTCATTTGGCATCGATTGGAATCCAAGTTGAGAAATCAGAGAAAACTCTACTTGGAAATAACAATCATCATCCTTGACACGACTTGCCTTATTCATCTTGGAATTCTCCAAAGTAAATGTATAAACAAGTTTAGAATCCTTTTTATATCTGAATGTCGTATGAAATTTCAGAGCAGTTTTTTGTGTGTTACATGTAATAATCTGCGGCTCAATTCTCCCGGTTTCAGATATTTGAATTGGAAAATCTGTATTGTCCCAAGTTATCTGAGATCTGTAATACTTTCTTTTTTCTTTACCTGTAGTAGCATCTTTTTCACTAACGGTTGTATATGCCCCAGCACGTACATTAACAAAAATATGATCTCCTTCGCAAACAGCTACTGTCATGCTGATTGCTGATTGTTGGTATGCGTTGGAAAGATTAATCAGTTCTTCTGCCTCTTGAAGGAATTCCCCAACTCCACCTCCAGGTTCATCTGTCACGGTATCTTTAGATTGCTGATCCAGTCCAATACTTTCTACCTCAGTATCACTTTCTACCTGATCTACTTTGACATTCTGTGGAAACAAAATCCCTGCAGCGTATCTAATTGTTGGGGGGTCTGAGGATAGTATCTCCTCCCCGTTTTCCTGAATTAATCCAGCTATACGAAGAGGATCCGGACCAATGAATTCCCTTTTGATGATATCTATAATCTGTTCTCTTCTATTATCCATTTTCTATCCTCCCCATCATAAGTTTCACATATTCTTCTCTTGCATTTTTCGATTCAATCACATACAATCCTGACCTCGCTCTGCTTAAGGCAACATACATCAGATTTGTATCAGAAATTGTATCAATATCAACCAGAATAATTACCATATTTTCCAATCCCTTGAATCCCTGTATAGTACTGAACGATAGATTGCGAGTATTGGTTGGTGAATAATTGATAATTTTATAATCTGAAACCGTGTCTACAATTGATAAGTCACGCTTTAATGGTGACAGTATAGTAATCCTTGCGGGAGAAATATGATTTTCTATCAACATTGAGATAACGCTTTTTAATTTCGTCTGCTCTTCCTCTCTGCTGGAATACACATAATACTCAACAGGAATACCTTCGATTTTTGACCATATTTCCTTCGGTGGTTCAAATCCTGTGATAGTTGTAATTTCATCACAAATATGTTTGGTGTTTCTGCAATTGATTGTTAACCTGAATCTTGCGAAAGCCGTTTTTTCTTCCAATAGATCAATCATTTTTGTACCATCCATTGAGCCGCTATAGATAGCTTGCCGCGAGAAATCACCAAACATAATCCATTGTCCTCTAGCAAATCCCTCATGCAGACACACATCAAGCACATCAATATATTGTGGTTTCACCAAATCTTGAGCTTCATCAATTATTACTAGGTCAAATCGATCTCGCATTTCTTGTATTGCTTCTTTGGCTAGTACCGGCAGTTTGTTTTGATAGAATTCACTACTGTAGACATCTAGGTGATCTGTAGATTTATTGCTATTGTTCTTAATGGATTTCATCATATATTGATGGAATGTACCATAATACTGTGGTCGAACTGAGACAGGCATTTTCTTGAAATATTGTTCTATCCAACTCCCTAGATTCCGATTGAAACAAAACATAGCGGTTCGTTTTCCTTCAGCAGCAGCATTTTTCGCAGCTTCAATTGCAAGAAGAGTTTTACCTGTACCAGCACCTCCGAGTATAAGACTCCGTTTATTGTCACTTATCTGGTCAATACACCTGTACTGCTGCTCTGTCAGTCTGACAAGTTCTTCTTCAGAATCCCGGATCTTCGCACTTATTGCTACCGCTTTATCAAAATCTCCTCTTAAGAGATCTGCAATGTATCGAACATCGCTCTCAGTCGGCAGCTTGTCGAATGATACAGTGTTCTGAAATGTTTCCTCCCATCTTTTCTGTGCCCCATCAAACAAGCGCCTGACATAGTCTCCCACGCGGTATCCATCGTTAACATCAAATACTTGCCACTGTTCTTCATCACAGCCCACGGCTTGGTATTCAATATCTGGAAACATTACTCCGATTCCGTAAAAGACATTTTCCAGATTCCGATGCGAATTATCCACCTTCTTTTTAATATCATCTGTGATGCTATGTACTCCATCCCAGGCTTGTTCGAATGGTCCTCTTGCCTTTTTCGTAGTATTACCGTATCTGTCAGTGTATTGCCAGATACCGTTCTTTCTACTGACCCTACCTCCTTTGACTTCCAAAGCAAATAGTCCCATATACGGAGCCAAGACAAAGAAGTCTGTTTCACCGTGGATTACAGTTCTGTGATTGGAAATACCAAGAGAATGAAGGACTATCCAGTCCTTGGTTGAAGGATCCTCCTTAAACCATTGAAAAATGTGTTTTTCTGCAGCACTTTTGATTTCAGGAGAAAGAACTGAAGGTATCATCTTTGCCATATGATTCGCTCCTATTCACTTAATAGACGGTTTGTATTGATCTGTTCAACAAGAATTTGACTGCCGATATCAATTACTTTCAATATCTTTACAGTTCCAATATCTTCTAATTTGACTTCAATTGGATCCCATACATTGAAAGGATCTAGCTCATTCATCTCATCTAACCTCAAATGAATAGTACGACTCAGCCGTTCTGACAACAGATGACCTGCTTTTCTATGTGCAGATCTCACTTCTGTACAAGCCTTAAAATACAGATCGGCTTTTTCCAGCAGTACATCATCATTTGTGGCTTTGGCAATATAAATTAAATCTTCTTTAGACTGTGGAGAAATCAATTCATCATTAGTGATCCAGTTTAATATTGTACTTTTCTCTTTACGACAGCCAGCAGCACATATTTTTTCTACAATTTCATCATTACTTGAGAACAATAACTCCACTTTTAGAGAATCACGCCATTTTTGCGAATAGCTTCGAAGTTCATTATTTCCATCGTTTTTGAGTATAATGTCTGCAAGTTCACGTATTATTTCTTTTTCAGATTCCCTAACAACAATAAACTCCCCAATCGATATATCTTCAGCGTTTTTCAGTACCATTTCCTTAGCTTTTCTTTCAATGATATCTGTCACTGTAATAACCTTATGACCTGTTTTGTAAAAAGCCAGCAATCCCCCAACAAAACTTACAGGAATTGCATTGATAACAGTATGACCATCAGAAGAAGACGAACTGTAACTTCTATATCGACGCTCCAGTAATCTCTTTTCCATTTGCTCCAGGTCGTCTTCTACTTCTACAGGAGCATCTAAAACAGCTGTATTCGATACAGGAAGATTTAAAACCTCTTTCACACCGTTATCCTGTTTTCCTAAAACAGTATCCGCAATCACATGATTGTCTGTATCCTGCGTTACATTTGTCCAAAAACTAACCGCTTTGGTTTTCCATCGTTCTTCCTGTTTGTAAAGCAGCATATAATAGGTCGATGAAACATAGTGATAAATTATACTTTTGACAGTTTCATTTCTGAACCAGCTGGGAATGATGGTTATATCTGATAGAAGTGATTTACTATTCTGATACTCTTTTGTGTAAACAATGGTGATCTCCGTTTTAATGCATGTACTCATTTTCCAGTCATTCCAATATTTAATGGCTGCCAACTTATCTTGGGATTCATGCACAACTATACAAACATGCGACCAGTTGTTACTATTCAACAATTGTTGTAGCATAATTACTTTTTGGAGTGCTTGATTGTTTGAAACAAATCCCCTCAACAAGTCAGAGATTGTTAATAGATCTTTAAACATTTCAGAAGAAATAAAGCGCTTTTCGGCGTTAACTATTTCTTCGCATTCATCAAGAATATCAATAAAATGCCTCTTTTGTGTAATAGTAAAAGGTACTATTGCACGCATGAAGTTCGTTGTCATTGAAAACAGTTTGTCATAAACATTCATCAATTTAGATGATTGTCCTTGTATCTGTTCCCTCTGTCTATAAAGAAGAGTTAACGCATTGCTGATAAATTTGTCCTCGACGTTTAGATAATTCACCTGATGTTGGGAACAATTGATAATTCGTTTTTTGACCGGAACATTTAATTCGTTCACGTACAAGTCTTCTGTAATACTCTGTTTGTTCCATCTCCATTCCAGAAAATTACGCGCCTTAAGATGGCGGGTATCCATGGAATTCACTGTATCAGCAATGCACGTTATTGGTATCTTTTCCGATATCAGCTGGTCAAATGCATCAAGCTGTTGATTAAGATTGTTTGATACTGATGCATCGAATATTATCCTGTGTACTTTCAATCCGTTTGACATTGCATTTATCACTTTGTACAGATCACTAGCTATTGCGATTGCTGGATTGCCAGTCATTTGACCAGATGAAACATTATTGAGCATCCCATCATTGCCTATTTGAGCAAGATAAAGAACATCTGACAACTTGTTCCCATTTAAGAGTGCTGTCAGAAGATAGTTCCTTGTACTCTGAACCCTAGTTACATAAACAATGGAATCTGTCAGGTGAGTCTTGTTATCCTTAAGTGTTTTGAGTGAATTTGCATTAAGTGCATCAATTTTAGCTTCATGCTCTTTATGTTTTGCGCTGTAAGTTTTGTTAAATGCTTTTGCTGTTGATATTTTTTTACTATCAACTTTTTGAAAAAACGGAGCTAGTTTGATTGGTATACCTCTTCTAGCATGTGGATTTGAAAATGAAATCCAGATTCTTTCAAGGCCATCATTATCATGGTCAGCCACTTCTTCAAACACAACTATGCAGTCCTCATATCTCAGTTTTTGTCCTTTTTTAAAGGAATGAGGATCATATGTTGAGTCAATTCGTCCAGCAAGAATATCCATCACTGTTTTTGCTATTACAAACTCAAAACCGGTTTTCGCAATTTCAGGGAAAACGAATATATTATTGTTTTTTCCTTCTGTTGACAGCTTAGCAAGCATAACCAAACTTGCTTTTACGATAGGAGATACTCTTGTTTCAACATTATCAAAACTCAATGTTACATTATCAATCGGAGTATGTTGATCTAAAATACTTTTCAATGATTCGTTCCAATTCATAATGTACAATTCCTTCAGTTATTATAATTTGAATCCTTTGTTAATTGCTTCATCATATACAATCAGAGCTTGATTTGCTTGTTTGAATGACGGTGTTTTTCCTCTTGCAATTAACTGCCCCACAGAGAATACAATACTCCTTTGCCAACCTTGGAAATTATCTGTTTCTTTTGCCCATCGGGAAAGGGCGTACCATGTTTTGGCCGGTATCTCCCTGGCACGGGTAATAAGCAGTCTTTCCTCTTCCGACGCCTCATTAAGAGAAGATCTCGATGCCTGGTCTGAATTTGAAACTACCTGTTTCGGGTTTGCCATATTTATCAGTTGCTGTTCAAGATCATCCGTAATGCAATATTTATAATCTCTAACAGTTTCCCAACACTTTGTTTTTTTACACCACTCACTGACATTTGCACCCCCTGGAGGGTTAGTTATAATATCATGTACAAAACGGGAAATACTGATAATATTCTCGTCCAGAGCTGGTGTAGTTGCCTGCTCTTTCCAGATTCTTTCAAGGTCAATTCTCTGGCCAGTCACATAGGAAAGGTAAGCAATTGTGTAAGTGACAATATTGGCTCTATATCCACCATATTGCTGTAGCTGAACCAATTTTTCAGTACGCCGGAAAAGAATAGCTTTTGCAATTAGACGCTGATAATATGAAATATCCGGGATAAAATTACCCCTATCCTTCAGTTTGAGAGTAAATTTCTTGAAATTCTTTTGCGCTCCTTCACTTACCTGATATGGTAATTGATCCCAGGAATTTTCATATTTCGCAAGATCTGTTTTTGTAAATAGAGGATGTGTGTTCTTGAACTCTTTTCTGCGCAAAGTTGTTGTTTCCTTTGAAAGCATGTCCGCATACTGACCCCTAGCGCGTTCATAAAACCAGTTCATCGGTTTAGAACCACTGATAGACGGAGCCCATGTAATCCTGGAAAGCTCTTCTATTTTCCGGTGATAAGGGTCATTAGCAGAGAAATCTGCCATTTGTATCTTATTTTGTGTGTTAGCAAAAGCAGATATTTTCGGTACTATTGTATTCATATCTTCTATATTATCTATGACTGATAATTTCATCTGTACAAAAACTTTAGATAAATCCGCATTGATTTTTTTATCTTTCCAAGCATTATAAATGGAGGCTGTTGTCTGACCGCCATTTACAATCTGCATGTCACGAATTCTGCAAATTGACGGTTTACCATTTTCATCTCTACTAATTTCAACTTCCTCAGCAGTTACTGAAATACCGTTATTATATGCAAGGAACATATCCGGTTCATCACGTAGAGTATCCCGTATACCTTTATTAACTGCACCTTTGACCTGAAGAAATGATCGTACGTTCCTTTCCAACAATCTTGGTCCATGGGTCTCATAGATGGAGGCCAGCAATTCACCGCTTATAATAGCAAGGTATACACTGTACTTATCAGATGTTTTGTTCTCTATACATGGTATTGAAATGTTATATTCCTTAAGAAAGTCAATTTCAATTGTTTCCCTCATCTTTCCAGAAATGAAACATCTGTAAAGTCGATCCATATCCCATACTGAGAAAGATATTTCAACTCCAGATAGATCAAGGTTTTTTAAGTCTATTGATTTGACAAGGCCGTTTGTCAGTGCAATAATCTTCACCTTTTTGATGTCATCACAGTGATTATGTAGTGAAATTGCAAATTCATATGTGTCACTGTCTTTTTCAAATGATTCAAACAAATCATTTGTTGCCTTCCGGTACAATTGAATAGCTCGCTTTATTGCAGCATCTATATCAGTTCTTGAAACAGATTGAATTGAGTCGTCTGGTTTATAGATACTTACATAAATCTCAACATTCTCATAATCTTCTGAAATACTGTAAGCATTTAGTTGCAACCCATATCCCCGGAATGGACAAATTATAGGATCCTCTACTTCACCGACTTCTTCCAGATAATCAAGTATCACCGCAGTGAAAAAGTCTTGATCTTCCCAGCCAAATGTTTCTGTATCTCTGGCCATCTGGATCTCTTCATTAATTGTTTTATAGAACTCAGTGATGGTTAATTCTTTACTCATTTCTGAACCTCCAATGCTTTCCTAAGACTTACAGCAATTCCTTTTGCCATCAGGACTGGCACGGCGTTGCCTATCTGCATATAGGCCGTCGTCCTTGAGCCTTCAAAATAGTAATCATCCGGAAATGACTGAATACGTGCTGCCTCCCTTACTGAAATTGACCTGGCCTGTGATATATCCGGATGGATAAAATAGTGACCATCTTTTGAGATATGTGCCGTCATTGTCTGACTTGCAGATAAATCAGCTGCAACAACCTTAAATCTATCCAGGAAAGAACTCCGATTCCTATGAGTACATAACTCTTCTGGAAGATCATTATACTTAAGTCTTTGTTTACCATTATCCCATGCTGAAATAACCAGTTTGTAAATCTCGCGATCCCGTTTTGAATTTGGTCTTGAAACATGCCAAGTTAATATGTCATCTTCTTTTCTTATTCCAGTTGTTTTTAAATAATCATTTATCAAAACGGTTGAATAGCGATTATTCTCTTCACCTGCTTGTAGTGGTGGAAGATCTTCTAGTATTTCTCTTACATAATGTGGAGAATCAATCTTTTCGAAAACTGGATACTCTTCTTGTACATCCTCTCTCCATCCGATGAGGATTACTCTTTTTCTGTTCTGTAACACTCCGAAGTCACGTGCATTTACAATACGATAGTCAATAACATATCCAGCATCCCTGAAGGCTTGTTTGATATCTTCAAAATATCTACCTCTATTGGCTGTTAGCAGGCCAGGAACATTTTCAAAAACAAATAGTTTTGGCTTATACTCGTTAAGTACTTCCAGATAAATCTTATACAAGAAATTTCGGGGATCATTTACTATTGTCTCTCCCTTCCTAGATCTTCCAACCAATGAATATGCTTGGCATGGAGGTCCTCCTATGATTAAATCAATCTTCTGAACTTTTGATGTTTTCATCAACCGATTAATATCACTAAACAGATCAAACATCGTATCTAGACTCATTGTCCGTTGTAGCACTTTATCAGTAACAGCGTCTGGAACTAATGAGTATAATTCATCTTGTGTTATTCCATGGCATAGATAATTTTTATATAAAGCTTCTTTACCAATAGACTTCAAATAATGGAAGCATTCCCTTGTTTTAAGAGTCATACATGCATCTTCCAACATTTCAACATGTGCTACAGGATTATAACCTGCTGACACAAAACCTTCAGAAAGACCACCAGCTCCTGCAAATAAATCTATAAAGTTTAATCCCATATCAGGTAACCTCCAGCAGTTATATTTCTATATGTCAGATATACCAGTCTGAACTCATCATCAATCATTACATTAAAACGAAAATATTCTTTTTTTTGATGTATTTCATTTTCAAATGGATAGCAGAATGTCAAAGTATGTTTACATTTCAGACTTATATAATAATACTTTACCATTAGAGTATTCTGATGGTCATTTTAAAAACGTATTAATGTCAATGAAGCGCTCAAAACCCCCTATTCTTTTCAAATAATGAAACATTTTGTTATCCAATTTTATGGGATCCATTTTCCCTTTCTCGAAAGGATCACATAATAAAATCATCAGATTCCACAATTGAATATTAGTAAAACTCATATAACAAAAAACATGCCAGCTTATTGTTCTTATATTAAAAACCGACTGTATTCCCACAGCCGGCTGTTCTTAGTGTTATGTATAATTATTATTACTACTTAACAGTAATACGTCCCTCTGTCTGTTGGTATGTTTCAGGAATCGTATCATGTATCTTGAAGTATTCGATCAGTGCTACCAGGTCTGCAGGACCTGCTTCTACGATCGGTTCACATTCCGAAAGCATTGTATTACCGTCTCCGCCTTGATAGATGACGTAGTCGACTGATGACAATGTATAGACTGCCTCCGGATCGATCGGTACGTATTCTCCGTTTTTCATTATCTGTACATCTCGGACTCTTCTTTCACCTTCAAATCCTGCAAACATATTTTTCTCATTCAGGAGTACAGGTGTATCGATCGAAGTATCGATCGTAAACTTCAGACCTGATACCTGCAGGAATCCGCCGAATTCCCCTACCGGGTTTCCGTCAAAATTGGCAATACCTTGTGTCTCTTTAGAGGCATATTCCAGCACATCAATGATCTGCTGACCTGTACAGTAACAGGAGGAAAGCAGACTCTGGAACGGCATAACATTCAGCAGGTCTTCCATTGTCACATCACCTTCATCAATGTTTGCACGGACTTCACCGCCATTGACGACAGCCACGTCTGTATCCATGTATTCCCTGATCGCATCAGCACTGAGGTTGCCTAACGGTGCTTCCCTGTTTCTGACTAAACGAAGTCCGTTCTCATCTTTGATCGACAGCGTAAACGGTACTTCACCCACCTTTTCTGAAAGGATACCGTTCAGTTCTTCCTGAGCTTCGTCCAGTGCTTTTCTGACCGTTTCATCTTCCCGGTCATATTCCGATATCAGCATCGATGTCAGTGTACCGTCTTTTCCGATGATCAGTTCTCCGGCATTCTCCATCTTTGTACCGACAGAAGAAAGCAGCACATCCTCACCATCTTTGTTCGGATACATATCTCCGACGATCACGGAATGGGAATGTCCGTCCAGCACAGCATCGATCCCGGTCGTATTATGGATCAGTGAGATGGAGTCATACGGCGCAATGGCTTCGATCGATCCAAGATGTGTTAAAGCGATGACGTAGTCTGCTCCGTTTCCGCGCATCTCATCAACTGAGTTCTGGATCTTCTCTGTCAGTTCCTTACCCTCATTGCCGTCATAGAAGTTATACACAAACTCACCGTTTTCCATAAAGTTGGCAGGTGTTGAAGTCGTGATGGATGCCGGTGTCAGTACACCGATGAACCCGACTCTGACAGAGCCGTAATCTTTGATAAAATACTCCGGAACATCCGCAAATACATTTCCTTCTGTTCCTGTGTAACGTACATTGGCTGCGACAAACGGGAATGCCGCCATACCGATCAGTCTCTTCAGCTGAGGCATGCCGTAATCAAACTCATGGTTTCCGACTGTTGACACATCATACCCCATCTTATTCATCAGATTGACAATGATCTCACCGGAAGACAAAGATCCAAGTGTACCGCCTGACGCAAAGTCACCCAGGTCTACCAAGGCAACATATTCATGTTCTTTCCTGGTATCTTCTACAAGTGCCTTCAATGCAGGAAGAGTCAGGTTCTCATCTACTCCGCAGTGAACATCAGATGTATAGAAAATATAGATGTCATCTGTCTGTTCCGGTTCTGCTGAGGGCACTTCCGGTGCTGTTGAAGGCACAGCAGGTGCAGTGCTTTCAGCACATCCGGCCAGCAACAGCAATGGCATTAATAATGCTGCTAAACGCTTCATACACAAGCTCCTTATTAGTTTCTTTGTCTGTATACCATGTGTTCTTCCTGCATTGCATGCAGTGAAGAAAACAGTACACACTCTTACGCTACTCATCATACTATGTTTTCCGTTGTTCTACAGTCATTCCAAACGTATCTTTTTCTGCTCATGTCCTATGTGTCAGTCAATGAAGCGGCAGGAAAACGTTTTCACAGAAATTGTCAAAGGGAATGCAGGAAAATACTTTGTCTGCCGCACCTGCGGCAGTCAGTGATTCCTTTGTGGTATGATGAAAAACAGTTGAACGGAGGATATCATATGGACGCAATGCATATGATACGGAAACGCTTTGTGTTTCTGTTATTCCTGGCCATGTTCTTTACATGCGTCATTCCGGTCTGTGCCGGAGGCATGGAAGTAAACGGTCCGGAGTATTTCAGTATTTTATCCGGGAAGTATCCAAAAGAAGTGACATTCACCGATACGATGACTTCTGACTCGAACGGAAAATGTGCCAGCGTCATGACAGAACTGTCAGGTCCCGGTGTCGGTTCACCGGATGACCATGTATTTACTGCACATCCGGGAGAACGTTTTTCCTTTAAACTGGCTTCACCTGCTAAACTGACGACTCCCTTCTTTACCACGCATTTTGAAGAAGGCGGCAGAATGAAGGCTGTCCATGCGGACGGAAAAGGCATCTATGAACTCCAGGTCATCAGCCAGTTTCTGGAAGTTTCCGACTTCGGGTTTGATACAGACCTGTCTGACACTTCCGCAAATGTCACACTGACATTTACCGGGATCGGAACAAAGATCGCGGACAGCAGTCTGGAAAAGAAACCGGACGACGAGATCATTAACAAGAACGTTGAAAAGAATGAACGGGCAGTGATCACAATCACTGCCAAAGCCCGTGCTTCCCTGATCATGCTGAATGATCTGTCAGAGTATACATGTTCCAGCTGCCAGTATGAAGAGAAGAACGCAGATCCCCTGGCAGACAGCACCGCATTTGATTTCGTACTGGAAGACACAGTATGGACGATCAGTGTCGGTGAAGACACACAGAATGTCAGTTCCGCAGTGATCCAGGAATACGAAAACTATAACGGACCTGCAGGACTGTATTACCATACCCCTGCAGTCGTTCTGGTGGGTTCTGACCTGTATCCCCGTGATTCACTGCCGACAGACGGCTTTGATTATACTGAACCCATGCAGCAGAATGATGAACAGCTGGAGAAAAACAATTCGAGGTTAAACAGACTCTTGAACCCCAAGAACCAGGAAACGGAAAAACAGAAACCTTCTCCAGGAGCAGGAAAAACAAAGGTCACCCTGACAAAGGGAAGCCTTGTCAGGAAAGGTCCCGGAAACATTCTCAGTGTTCTCGGTATTGCGGTACTTGCGGCACTGACTGCCGCAGGTGCAGCCCTGATCTCTTCAGCTTCATCCGGTGCAGCCTCTGCAGCTTCCGGTTCAACAAAGAAAACAAAAGCTTCCGGTACACTGACGGTCAATGACGGAGACAGTATCCCCGACATCCTGGCCGGATGCGGCAGACCTGTTTCCGTACCGGTAACATTGGAAGGAACGGATGAAGCCATGGTCACCTGGCTGGTCACAGTCCTGCCTGATCCCGATAAGGAACTGAACAAGCGGCTGGAGAATCTCATGGCTGAATGTGCCGGAGGCAATGCTGAAGCCAGACTGAACATTCTCTGCGGACCTGTTTCGGAAGACTTCCATGCGACACTGCGTGTCAGTGCCCTTTCCGTAAAGGACAAGGCAGTCCTTGCGACAAAGCTCACCAATGTCAAAGTCAGGATACCCGGTATCCATACAAAGAAAGACAACGGTGAAACAAAGGTCTTCCTGGTTAATGAAGGTGCTGTTCCCGGAAGCGCAAGGGAAACGGAACTGAAGGAAAATGAATATGAAGTTCTTCGCGATGAAAACGGTAAAGACACCTATCAGCTGAAAAACAGCGGAAAGGAGAAACTGTCATGACAGCCATCCTTTCCAGATACATGAAAGAACACTGGAAGCCATTGCTGCTGATGACAGCTATCTGGATCCTGCTGGAACTGCCTGCAGTATACGGATACCAGCCGGTATTCTTCTATCCCCTGTATTACCTGACAGGTGCCCTGTCCGGTATTACCGGAGGAGGCTTCCTGGGCATGATCTGCGGGGCTGCCGCAAGAGCGATCATCTATGTGTTCTTTGAACAGATGATCATTGTCCTGTTCTTCTCAAAGCTTCCCATGAAAGAACGTCTGTCCTCATGCGGTACGATCCTCAAGGACAAACTGATCGGAGTGATCCCCTACTTCAAAACACTGAAGGACCTGATTTCAAGCGATTATGCAGTACTCTCTGCCGAAGCCGCAGGCTTCGGTACAGCACTGATCCTGTCACGTCTGCTGTCAGGTTCAGGACTGTTCCGCCATTCCTTTGTCAGCGTGGTCCTGTTCATCCAGATCACAAAAGAACTCCAGGCTCGTTCCGGCCTGATCTTCGCACTGACCAGGATGCTGGTCAGGAAGCTCGGCAGGAAGGAACCGGAAACAGATATGCTGTCAAAGTACCTCAGTACACATGCCCTAGGTTATGTGATAGCTCCATTACTGCCGATCAGGAACCTTGCTTACTGGCTTGGTCTGGCATTCATAGTAATTGCTGAAGTACTGAAAGTACTCTCAGGCAGGAAAGCAAAACAGTAATAGAAGCGGATCGCTGTATCCATACAGCGGTCCGTTTTTCTGTCATAATAGGGATATGGATTACATTGATGCGCATTGTCATCTGGGGAACAGACAGTTCTCTGAGGACAGAGAAGAAATGATCAAAGATATGCTGGAAGCTGGATTGAACAGAGTGATCCTGATCTGCTGCAGTGAACATGATTACAGAGAGGTATCTGGCCTCAAGGATACGATACCCGGTTTTAAGTTTGCCTGTGCCATCCATCCGCAGGCTCTGCGGACAACAGATACCCTGGATCGTTTTGATCGGTTCGCGGAACAGATGAAACAGATCCGACCGGATATGATCGGAGAGACAGGGCTTGATTATGCATCCCATAAACACACAAAAGAACTCCAGAAACAGTTCTTTGAAAAGCATCTGGAACTGGCATGTGAAATGCATCTGCCTGTCAATATCCATTCCCGCAAAGCGGTACTGGATACACAGTTGATCCTTAAGAAGTATCCTGTAAAAGGAGTCCTGCACAGCTTCAGCGGATCCCCTGAAACAGCAAATGAATACGTCAAAGCAGGATGGATGATCTCTTTCGGTGCCAGTGTTCTCTTCCCGAATGCAAAAAGACCCATGGAAGCAGTCAAGGCTGTTCCCCTGGATCATCTGATGATAGAGACTGACGCACCTTACCAGAGTCCTATTATAGGTAAACGGCATGACCCAACTGATGTCATTGCCATCTACCGTAAGATCGCAGAACTCAAGGGTGTAGCTTTAGAAGAACTCTCCAGAGCCACAGCTAAGAACTATGACAGCATCTTCTCTGTATGAACACAAGGGATCTGTTCTGCATGTGTATGGTTTTATCTCTTCTGTCTGGTTTGTTTATTTCTATAGTCCCATCTGAAAATAGTCTTTTACAAAATTAATGAACTCATTCAGCGCCGGATGATATTCCGGTGTCTTTTTATACAAGCCAGATCTTTCTGAGCGGTATATCTTCGACTGGTATAAAGACAAGATTTTTATACTGACAATACAGTACTGATTCAACTGATAAAAATAAACGGAAAAAGAAATCAGGCTCCCCGGTATCCGGAAAGCCTGATCATTTTCATCATCAATGCAGCTTCAGCTGATCAAAGTACATGTACTTCGGTCCTTTGAATGACATTCTGCCTTTCGCGCTGACAGAAGCTGTCTCTTCAGAGAACCTTGCAGTATTCACTGCTTCATAGATATTGCCGCTGACAGAGAAACCTGTAACAGGAGTTACCTTGTCTCCTTCCACCAGCAGAGCCAGACGTACTTCTCCTCCAAAGTAACCGCTGGAGGATTCCAGCTGCGGTGCGGAGAAGTTCATCAGGTACAGCACCGGTCTCTTCTGATCTTCCTCAGAGATCACCGGATAGTTCTGTACACAGGCAACCGGATAGGAACCGGTAATATGTTCTTCCTTCAGGTAGTAACCGAAGCGCTGGTCACCCCAGAAAGCAGAAGCCCTGCCCTGGTCAATGACTTTTGTATATTTCAGAGCGATACCATTAGGGTCTACCGGTGAAGAACCGCAGATGCCTTCTTCCTGTCCTTTCAGGATCATGTCAAACGGTACAGCGGAGATCTGATCATTCAGTTTGCTGTGGCTCATCTTGTAGTACTGCCTGCTGTAGGACAGTTCCTGTGCAAAGTTCGTCATGATGTTTCTCAGCATGTCGCCCTGTACTGCAACCAGGCAGTTCTCGGGAATGGTGACATCTTCCAGCTTCACTGCATCATATCTGTAGCGGACATTGGACAATGCCGTACCGACTGTTTCTGTAAATTCCGCAGGATCGGAAATATCCGCGTATCTGCTGTAATACAGCTCAACATCTTCCTTCTCCCCGTCATAGCTCGGGATCGTCTCACAGAATACGGAATACGTATCATAACTATGGTCGATACCGCTGCTGTTGAGGAAACGGATGGTATTGTGGTCCGCAAAGATCTCCGTTGCGTTCAGCTGGGCATCACTGCCTGCCTGTGCTGCGAATACGGCATCCGCCGTATTCCTGGCGATCAGGGACAGATCGCATGTGCCGTCTGATACGGTATGGATGTTCTCTGTCTTTTCTGCCAGAGGGTAATACGGATTAGCTGCCTGACCTGCTTTGCGGACTGCGGCCTTCAGTTTTTCTGTTACGGTATCACGGTCATCCGCGGAAGTGATCACCACTGAGGAGGAACCTCTCTGTCCTTCTGAGTCTATATAGACCACTGCCACTGTTTCTTCAGCATTCACGCATCTGTTGGTCTCCAGTTCTTCCATGACATAGAAGAGCTGATAAGATTCATTGACCGTATTTCTGATCTCATAAGCACTGATGTCTTTGTTGCTTTCGATCAGTTCTTTCAATTCATTAATCGTCATCATCCCAGTTTCGCCCTCGCTTTCATAAACGGACCACCGTCAGACACAAAGACCCATTCCTTATGTCCCTTGCCGCAGCCGCCGGAACCGATGATCTTATATTCATCGGATACCATGGAAATGGAATTCAGCAGGTCCAGTACGGAACCTGAAATGACAACAGGAGCGATGATCTTTCCGGTCAGCTCCCCGTCCTTGATCTCCAGACCATATTCTGCCGTGCACTGGATCTGCCAGTTCTTGGGATCCTCCATGCCGTTATTCGTATTGCAGAGATAATAACCATGCTTGATGGAACGGAACATATCTTCAACCTTGTCTGTTCCCGGTGAGAAGAATGTATTTGTCATACGGGAATAGGACTTGCGCTGGTATGATTCACGTCTGCCGTTTCCGCTGGGTTTCTGTCCGAGCTCCAGCGCAGACAAAGCATCACTGATGCCCCGCTTCAGGATACCGTCTTCAATGATGTGTGTATCCTGTGCCAGGATACCGTCATCATCGAAGAAATACGATGCGGCAGACAGGACTGCTCCTGCACCGTCATGCATGTTCAGCAGCGTACTGCCGACCTGCTTGTTGACATAGTTCGCGGACTTCGCTCTGTGCTTGACGACCATATCCTGCTCAACACCATGACCGAATGCCTCATGGCAGATCAGACCGCTGATCGTTGGGTCGGTAATGACGTCATACACACCCGGTTCTACCGGTGTTGCCTTTAGGAGACGCAGAACGATCTCTGCTTCAGCGTCTTTCCGCTGATCCAGTTCATCCAGCGCCTTACGGCTGTCTGCTTCACCTTCCACGGTGTAGTGCTGCTGGATGACGTCTCCCTCTCTTGCGGCCAGCAGCATCATTGCGTTGATCCATTCATAGTGCTGGTCAAGTACTTTCTTCTCAGACACGAAGATCTTGGAAACGGAACGTTTGCGGTATCCGATCTGCGCATTGATGATCCGATCATCCTTCTGCTCGCAATATGTACGGATCGCCTTCAGCTGTTCCATGATCTCTTCATCGCTCATCGGGTTTGCGTCCTCACGTACAAAGGACTTTACCATTTCCTCTTCTTCCAGTACCGGTGCTTTGACAAACGGCTGCTTCATATCGGGAAGCTTCACAGACGCAATGACTTTCTCCGGAGCCAGTCCCCGGATCTCATCTGTTGAATACTCGCTGTAATGGCTTCCGTCAAACAGACGGATGACAAATCCGCACTCATTATCGATATCATCGGCAGAGCTCATGCGGGTAGAAGAAATGATGCTTTTGGTTTTTGAAACAGAACCCAGCACGGATACATACTCAAATGTCTTACGGAGTTCCTTTACCAGGACTTCCGCATCTGTGATGCGTTCTTTCAGGAATTTCTCAAGTGCCATAATTTTCCTCCGCTCTCCATTATATACGACGGAACGCATATTCAGAAAAATAACGGTACGGGCTGCCCGTACCGTCATAGTCACTCATATACGTTTATCGATGGTTCTTGGAACGACATCACATGTTTCGATCATCCGTTCCAGCAGGATGTTCTTCATATCCTGGATGATACCGGCATACTCCGGATCATCTGCCAGGTTCTCACGTTCTTCCGGATCACTCTTCAGGTCATACAGTTCATCCTGTTCGTAATAACGGAAGACATATTTGAAGTCATGATCCCTCAGCATGACTGCTTTGGTATGTTCGGGGATCCTTGTCTGTACGCTCGTCCTTGCCCACCAGAGGGTATCAGGAGAATGATTGTCATCCTCGCATTGCTTTTCTGTTTCCCTTCTGCCGCCTTCACACAGTACCGTATCACGATGTTCTTCATCACAGGCAAACAGGTGGACAAGCGATCTGCCGAACTCATCTTCGGAAAGCTCAAAACCTGCTATTTCAGCAACAGTCGCCGGAATGTCCAGCAGTTCTGCCAGTGCCCTTCTCTTACCGGGTCTTACCTCATATCTCTTCGGAGGCTTGATTACCAGCGGGACCTTGCTGAGGCAGTCTTCGAATGTATTCTGGTTGATCTCGGTGATCTCATAATCCCCGGCATAATCACCATGATCAGAGTACATGAAGACCAGTGAGTCATCATAACGCTGTGTGTCCTTCAGAGCATCCATGACCTTACCGAAGTTCTCATCAACATGTCCGATCATGGCATGGTATGTACGCTTCAGGGAAAACAGTTCTTCATCGCTCCACTGATACAGTCGGTGGTTCTCACGGATGCCTTCCAGGATCGAAGCCTTCCTTGCCCTCTGCTCATCATTCAGGCGGATCGCTGGTCTGACATATTCGTCATACACCCGCTCATAGTCTTCCGGGAATGCCGCATACCATGGATGCGGGCAGACCAGGGAAAGATACATGCAGAGCGGCTGTTCACCCTTATAGTTTCTCAGGTAATTGACCGCATCCGCGATCTGCGCGTCTTCCGCCGCGAGGCTTCCTGCCGCAAGCGGATTGTCCCGTGATACTTCTCCCTGGTAGATCGCATAGTAATACTTACTGTCCGGTTCTTTCCGGGCAGCTTCTTTCATTGCGGCTGCTTCGGCAGCCTGTGCCTGGGTAAATTGATCCAGGATTCGTGTATAGCCTTCCGGGAGTGTCTGCCCTTTGATCTTTGCGGTCATTTCCTTATAGGCATCACTACGGTAGTCACAGTATTCCGACAGTGGTACATCTTCCCGGAATACATCGTTCTTTCCGCCGAAGTAGATATGGTATCCCTGTTTCTTCAGTTCCCTGAGGAGGTTCAGGTCATCCGGTCCCTGCAGATGGTGCATGGTGCGGAAGCCGCCTGTATGCGGGTATCTGCCGCTCAGGAAGCTGCACCTGCTGGGAACACAGACAGGATTCTGGCAGAACGCGTTGTCGATGGAAATGCCGTCATTCAGCGCAACAGCATCGATATTCTCCGTCTGAACTGCTTTGTTTCCGTTTACCGACAGCGCGTCGCTGCGGAAATGATCGGAAATAAACATCAGGATATCAGGCCTCTTCATAGCTCACCTGAAGAACTGAGGCAGGAACTCTTTGTGTGCCTCCAGCATTTCATCAAGGATCAGTTTTGCCTTATGTTCCGACTGTACCAGCGGATTGATCGTCATTGCCAGCAGCGCGTCATCATAATTCCCGCTGAGCGCGACATTGGTCGTCAGGATCTCAAATGCCTTCAGCTGCTGGATCAGTCCAACAGCCTGCAGGGGCAGCGGTCCGACATGAAGCGGTACCGGTCCGTCCTTTGTGATCACACAGCTCACCTCAACTGCCACATCTCCGGGCAGGTTGTCAATGGCACCGAGGTTCAGTGTATCCACGACCTGGACATCACCCGTATCGTTGTAGATCGAGCAGATCAGGTTGCATGCGGCATCAGAGTACAGCGCGCCGCCTCTGAGTTCCAGTTCCTTTGGTTTCTCACAAAGCTCGGGATCGCTGTATTTACGGAACAGTTCCTTCTCTACTTTCTTAACAACTCTTGCCCGGTTCCTGCCTGCTGCCGCATTTTGCTTCAGGTGCTCCAGCATCTCCGGCTTCATGTAATAGTAACGGCAGTAATCGATGCCGAAATATCCCATGCCTCTCAGGAAATGCTCAGACCACGGAATATTCGTAATATTTTTCAGCGTATCCTTGTGTTTCTGCTCAATGATCTTTTCGATCAGTTCTTTGTTTTTGTTTTCCCCGTTCACATTGACATCCAGTGCAAATACCATGTGGTTGAGTCCGCCGAATTTTGTCTCCAGCACATCTGTTTCACTCAGGCCGAGGTAATCACGGATGTTTTTGATCATGTTCACCGGTCCGTTGCACAGACCGACGAATCTCTTCCATCCGGTATGACGGAAGACAGCTTCCGCATTGATCCCGCTGGGATTGGTAAAGGAAATGATCCAGGCATCCGGGCACAGTTCTTCACAGTCACGGATGATGTCAAAGATCACGGGTATTGTCCTGAGTGCCTTGAACATTCCGCCGGGTCCATTCGTTTCCTGTCCGATCACATCATATTTAATCGGAATCAGTTCATCCTTGTCCCTGGCATCCAGTCCGCC
Organism: Solobacterium sp.; assembly: GCA_024693325.1. Taxonomy (GTDB): domain Bacteria; phylum Bacillota_I; class Bacilli_A; order Erysipelotrichales; family Erysipelotrichaceae; genus Bulleidia. Next base: position 23,342 of record JAILLA010000016.1, on the reverse strand, counting down.
CACCCGGAACTGTGTAGTTACAAAGTCCGCGTCCTTCAGTGCTTCCCTGCGGTTCAATGTCGCATGCACTTCTACATCCAGACCTGCTTTTCTGAACATCCGTTCAGTCAGTCCGGTGATGATATCGAGTTTCTCTTTGCCTGCCTCTACATCGACAAGCCATAATTCGCTCAGCGGAAACTGTTCATACCGTTTGATGAATCCTTCCACCAGTTCAGGGGTATAGCTGCTTCCCCCGCCGATCGTTACTACCTTCAGTTTTCTCATACTTCCTCCGAAAACAATGATCAATGATATAGGTTTCCTCCGGAACTGCCGGAGGAAAGAAAATGATGTCTGCTGATCATATTATTTCATAACCGGAGAACATATCGCCGTGATGCTAGTGTTTTGTAATGAATAACGGCAGATTATTACAGGCTTCTGTCCGGAAGATCTGCATACAAAACCGCAGAAACTTCATCCTGCGGCAAAAGTACTGTATCTGTTTACTGTTCAGTGCAGGACCACTGCAAGTGATTCCTTCAGGTTCTGATGCTGAACATGCGCGGCATCAAAGTGTGCCATGTTGAATATGACCTGCATGATCGGTCCCGTTCCGAACGCACAGATCAGTGTTCCCACGCCGACCGGTCCGCCCAGCAGCCATCCGGTCAGTGTTGCCGTACTCAGCAGTCCGATACTCACAGCACCGATCGGCAGTCTGTGAAACCGTTTGGCCAGTCCGACAAGCAGTGTGTCACGGGGACCGCAGCCCAGGGCGGCCATCATGTACGTATAAGCTGTATACGCGATAATGGTAATGCCGACGAGCATCATCGGGATCCCTGTGATAAGAGATGTGGCTGTAGGAACAGCATTGATCATGTTGAAGAAGTCTACGCTCTTGCCTACGACCAGCGCGTCGATGAACATCGCGATGCCGATCGGTTCCTTCATCAGGATGTCGATTGCCAGGATCATGTAGGATACCGTTACGGAAGCTGTTCCGTACAGGATGCCGAGTGTCTTTGATATACCGAGATTCAGGACGTCCCAGGGAGCTGCACCGATATTGGCTTTGATCGTCAGATATACGCCGAAGCCGTTGAAAAACAGGCTGACTGCCGCAATGACCGCATTCAGAAAGATCCCTCTCCCGGTATTGTTTTTGACTGTTTTAAACGCCATCCTGCTTCTCCCACGCTTCCGGTTCACGGAATGCCGTTTCCTATCATACTTCTGAATCAGGCAAAATACAGGGATTTCCGTTAAAAAAGTTCTGTTTCATCACACAGGACTGAAAACTCATGAAAGAAAACACAGGTCCCTGCCTATGATCCCGGCAGCTTTTCCCTGTGTTTCTTCATTTCATCCGATCAAAGTATCTGTTATTCAGTCTGCTCATAAGCAGTGTGACAGCGGTCTATTCGTCCCTGTTCACACTGATGCGCTCGACCGCCTCCATGCGGATCAGTTTTTCCGTATTTCCCTTTGCGCTCTCCGTGCGGACATACAGCCATTCCGCATCCGCATCCAGTATCGTATTGGAACCGTGCTTCGTGTTGCCGTACATCACGATATCCGGATCCTCATAATCTTCTTTCAGATCAATGATCACGTTCTGTCCGATATACGATCTTGCGGCATGCAGAAGGGATGACCTGGTTTCATGAAAGGAAGTCCCCAGCATCTTTGTAAGTTCCCGTTCCAGCGCTGTGATCCTTCCCTTCAGGGAAGACACTTCCATAAATGCCATCAGGCCGAAGATACCGAATACAAATCCGACATACTCCATTTACGCATCCTCCCTGACAAATTCCAGTGACAATACAGAGGATACCGGGACCAGTTTTTCTACCGTTCCTTTTTTCGTCTCCGCTTCCACTTTCATCCAGTTTCCTTCAAAGGCAATGATCCTGCAGTCTGTTTTATACAGGTCCGGGTCTGCTTCTGCATCAAAGAAGCTGAATCTGACGGTTTTTCCTTCCGCGTTCTTCAGCAGTCTGCTGATCCCTGAGACCGCTGCAGGATTCTCTTCCTCCGCGTCGTCTTTCAGAAGATAATCGCAGCTGACATGCAGGAGCTCTGCAATGTCACTGATCTTATCAATATCCGGATAGACTGTACCTGCTTCCCAGCGGCTGACAGTCTGTCTTGTAACACACATCTTGTCGGCGAATTCGTTCTGCGTCATACCAAGGTCTTTTCGTTTCCTTGCGATCTTTTCTCCAAGCTGATTCATATCTGCTTCCTTTCTTTACGGCTTCATTCTACAAAACGGTACCTGTTCTCACAAGAAATCTTCATGCGCAAAATGTAACATGGTGGTTTACATTTCTGTGTTTTCATCCTGATACTGTATGAAATCTACACAATGAATACAGTTATGACCGGAAAAAAACCGCTTTGCGCGGTTCTCATAACTGATGTTTTTGTTATAGCTATTCAGCATCCTTGACAACATCTGTTTCGTAGCACATGGATGTGCTGGTTCCGCCATCCAGGCGGATCGCATTATAGACATCCAGGTCCAGCAGGAAGTCCTGTACCTTCTCATCACGCATGCCGTTCCAGAAGCTGATCAGGAAATATGTGCCGTCTTCTTTCTGTGCAAGACAGCTGAACGCATAGTCATTGTAGTGGTAAGCATAGAATCCTGCTCCGCCGGTAAGGTCTTTCCTCTGGCCGTTGACGATATACGTATATGAACCGGACAGTGCGTTCTCAGATTCGACCTTCTCGCCGACCCAGCCGCCGCCGTTGATGTCTTCTCCGCTGTAGACCAGCTTCATATTGCCGGTCCTGTCCCAGTACGCTGTGCAGTAGCCGCTTCCGTATTCCGGGATATTCGGGTCATCCCAGAAATATGTCCACTTGCCTGCCATTCTCAGTCCGCCTACCGGCTGACCGACATTGGGATTCGTATGCCAGGAATAATAGTTGGCGTTGATCCCTCCGGCACGGACATATCCTTCACTCAGCAGTCCCCAGTCATAAATGTCGCTGAGCCATTCCGCATGACCCATGTAATCCATTTTGACGAATGTCGTTTCGGACGGTTTGACTTCCAGCATGTCATAGTTGATGCCGTTGAAGTTCCCGGTATGATGAACGATATCCCCTTCTGTTCCCGGCAGTGTGTAGATGTTCACCGCAGAACCGATGGTATTGTTGAAGCCGAGAATAAAGGTGTTGGAATAACCCTGTCCCCAGGCTTTTCTCACCAGTTCAGCTTCCGTATTCAGTGTATGTGTTCCTGCAGCGCTCAGTGCAAAGCATAATGCTGCGATCAGTTTGCCTGTCTTTTTCATATGCAATCAATATTAAACGATAATTAAATGAAAAGATAGTCTGAAAATGCGCCTTTACTGTTATACAATGGATGACATGAAAAAAGTGATTATGTTTGTTCTGCCGGCGGTTCTTCTGGCCGGCTGTTCGGTAAAAGAAAAAGAAATGGAAGTCAATGTATTCAAGAACACCGTCTCATCCGTTTATACAGGTAAAGTGAAGCGGAAGATGCCGGAAGGCGAAGGTACGGCGGTACTGGAAAACAACGCAGTCGCAGAAGGCCTGTTTGAAAAAGGAACATGGATCTCCGGTACAGCAGACAATGTGCCTTACAGCATCTCATTCAATGACGGACTGATCAGCGGTACCTATACCGGGGAAGTGCTGGAACAGCTGCCCTCCGGCAGCGGTACGTTCACGTCCGATGAGTTTACATTTGAGGGTACATGGAACAGCGGCGTTCCCAATGGACCGGGTACTGTCACAGCTCAGAATTTCCGGATCGCTCTTCCTTCCGAAACGCTCGAAGGCAGCTATACCGGCGCTGTTGACAAAGGACTGGCTCAGGGAAACGGTACATTCGTCTATCAGAATGAGGAACATGAGATCACCATGGAAGGAAACTTTGCCGGCAGTATGTTTGACGGAGTGCTGACAAAGACGATCAGCTATAAAGACACCGAAAAGTCCTACCCTGTCTATTATCAGAAAGGACAGGAACAGGATGACGCGGCTGCGATGATCGCTTACCTGGAAGGCATGCGCAATGAATCATACTGTCTGAGTGAATCACAGCTGTCATTCATCCGGGATCATTCGGCATTGTTTGAAGGGACCGGAACAGATAAAGACCTCCCCAAGGAATACGCGGCATTTAACCATGACAGTTTCAAAGAAACAGATACGCCTGCCCTGATCCTGATCAGAAACGCTGCGATCAGATCCGTACAGCGTTATAAGCCTTATGAAGGCGCTGATACCGTCACTTCACTGATCGTTGAGAACAATGACGGATGGTACCATCTCGTATTTGCCTATGGCGTGACCAAGGCAGACAGAGGCGATATCGTGGATATCTGTGCCCTGCCTTTATGCAAGAGCACATTGACAGCTCCGGAAAAGGACTATCCTGCAGTCGACGCGGCAGGTGCTGTCGTCTTCGGCGGCTGATGATCATCATGATCTGAAAGGAACACATCATATGAAGCATTCAAAAACAATGATCTTCCTGCTGTCAGGATTACTGCTGACAGGCTGCAGCTCAGGTTCAAAGACACCAGCCAGTACACCGGAAACAGGGTCCTCAGATCCTGCTCCCACAAAGGAAGCTGAGCAGCAGAAGCCTGCTGAGGAAACTATTGCCGTCAAGGACAAATACACCGGTTTCCAGATCGGTCAGACTGTATATGACGACAATGATGTTGTTATTCAGCTGAAAAAGATCAGCGATGACAAATCATATCTGAATGTCGAATTCGATGTTGAAAACAACATGAGCGGTAAACTGCGCATCAATGTTCAGAATATATTTGTTGATAACTGTACCGCTGTGAGAAGAAGAATGCCCGGTAATGATCTGGCCCCGGGTGAAAAAGGAACACTCAAAGAAGAGATCGAGATGAGTTACTTCCCGTTCTACATTGAAGACGCGCCATCAGTGATCGATCTTCAGCTGGATATCTGGGACCTGGATCAGAACCATGTGGTCGATAAGTGCACGGTTTCCCTTAATTCAGACCCTTCCAGGATACCCCATCCGGAAGAACACATGACACTGCTTGGCGAAATGCAGGAACCACATGAAATCAAGTACTACAAAGCCAGTGAAGCAGATATGTACGACAGTACATGTTATGCACCGCAAGCACTGCCTGCTCGTGCATTGGCACTGCGTCAAATGCCGGAAAAGCTGAGGCAGACCTTCATCCATCCAAGCTGTATGGGCAGGAACTGGGGAGATCATTTCTACATCATTTACTTTGAAGAAACAGATGATGAATCTCATACCTATGAAGTGATCAACATTACATTCAACGGAAAGACCGTTGATTACCATCCTTCCATCGTATCGATCCCCGGCAGAGGTTCATTCATCCGCTTCGGTATACCGGATGACATGGAACAGGAAGACGTCACATCACTCACTTTTACGATCACCTGTGATGGCGGATCCCCGGTTGATATCGACTGGGTATTCTGAGCCATAGAGAGAGCAGGCACACAACAGACCTTATCACAAATATGAAAAGGTTTCGTGCTAAAATGTTTCATGGTATATGTCTCCTGATCAAAGACATTTCACCGAATTTGGCTCCGGGTTCGATTCCCCGAGCCTTTTTTCTTGTTTTTTACGCCCTCAAATGAAAAAGAGGCTGTTTTATTTCGGTTAATTAACTGCGGTTTTTTAACAGCCCCTTTTTTGATTTGGAAATATCATATATTTCCATTGATGAAAACGATATATTTATAAGTATAAGAGACCGATCACAGATCATCATTGATCAGTATCAGGACAGGAGAATATATGCAGTACACAAAGATCAAAGCATCATGCACCCGCGCCAAGGACAGACTGAACAGAACATTTCTTGTAAGACCCGACATCGATCTGGAAACACTGGGCTGTGTGATCTGCACAGGTTTTCACGCAGAGTATGAACATGCGTTTTTATTCCATGTGCATAAAACCGCTTATGTTCCAGATTCGTGGCTGGAAGATTATCTCACTGACTTTCTTTCCATGAAAGGCAGGACGCTCAGTGATCTGGGGCCTTCATTCCGCTTCACGTATGATACCGGTGATAACTGGGAGTTTGAGTGCAAGGTATATAAACGTCCTGTTGATTATGCATCCAATGAAATTGCGGTCATCATCGACGGAGCAGGAGCCGGTATCTGGGAAGACAACGCCTGGAGTTTCGAACGTTATCTGGATGGAGAGATCCCGCCTGAAACATATGAAGACCTTGAAGACATTGAATGGTATATGCCATGGAATCTCGATCTGGATCAGGTCGGTGATTTTGATATGTTTGACCTGGAAGACGAGCAGGAGCGTTTTATAGATTTGCTCCCACTCGATATTGATACTTACCATGAACATAATCCTGTAAGCTCTGTTCCATATGATCATACTGATGAAGATTCCATCTGGGATACATTCCATGAATATCTGGACAATAACATAACCGACGCGAGTGAAGTCAGGGTCATGTTTGATGAATTCAGGAGAGTATGCGGTGTGCTGAAAGAAAACGGAGAACTGCCTGAGCGGTTCGACGACCTGGAGACGACCGGGGCTGAGTTCAGTGACATTTATTTCCTGATCTATGACATGCCTTTCCTTCTGTTCACTGATGATAAAGAAGAAGATCTTGTTGCATATCTAAAAGAACTGAAAAGCATGTTCATATTTGAACAGCAGGAATATGAAGAACTGACAGATAACATTACAGCGGCATATATCCAGCTGAAAGAATACAAGGAAGTTCAGAAAGAACTCGATGAATGGCGTGATAAATATCCGGACAGTTTCAACATGTATGCACGTCAGATCTACCTGTACGGACTGTTGAGAAAACTGAAGGATGCTGAAGCGCTCCTGAACAAGCTGGATGTCCTGCATATAGAGATCAATGAAGAAAACTTCAGACTTTTCCTGTCAGCAGCCGGTTTCTACCGGTTAAAGGGCAGCAACCGGAAAGCAGAGCAGCTTGAGGAACAGATCGAACGTTATCGCGAACAACGGGCAGAAGATACTGATGATGATTATGACGATGACTTTGATGAAGAAGATGATGATGACGATGATGAAGATGAATTCGTTGACCGTCATATGTCAGATATGATGCGCCGGATCATCATCACGGACGCTGACAGAAGCTTCCGGGAAAACATGGAGAAATACAGAAACGGAATGAACGGAGAACCGGAGCAGGCCATGCTGGAAGCTGTCACCCGTTCCTTCATGATGAACAGAAAATACTGGATCAGTGCGAAAAAGAACGGTGACCCCATGACCAGACAAATTGACGGAAAAACATATGTCGTTCTGTATACAGAGCCGGAAACAGCGGAACAGGATGGCGTCAGGAAACCGGTCATAACAAGCTCGGCAGAAATGATGATGTACTCTGACAGGCAGCGGAAACATATCCATTTCCTGATCGATCCCCTGCCGGAATCAGACGGCTTTATCATCCGGATCGAAACGATCAGGGAAAAACTGCAGGAGCTGATGACAGAACTTACAAATCAGATCATTGAAGAACATGAACTTGAATTACGGGATCATGATAAAAGATTCCGGCATTGACATAGACGATATTCCATTCTGAGAACCAGATCGGGGCTGCAGCGCAGTCCCTTTTTCATTGCAGGTAAGCATGGAACATAAAAGGAGCTGTCTGCGATCCAACATTTCCGACCGCAGACAGCTCCTCGTGTTTTATTCTTTCACAGCCTTGATATGTTCGTCCGGTGCCAGCATGACATCCCATGCCAGCACTGCCCCATCCATTCCGTTTTCTTCCAGGATCTTCATGGAAGCACGGATATAGGCAGGATCGGTCCTGGCAATATCCTCCCGGTAATTGACTTCAATGCCGGGATACTTTCTGCATGGCAGATCACGGAATTCCTGCAGCTGAGCTTCAAGGAATCTGTCATCCGTATTGATCTCCGGGTAGTTCCGGGCATGCGGCAGGCTCTGCTTCAGAAGCCGGTATTCATAACCGATGCCTGCAGGTGCTTCGGTCTTCCGGTACAGCATCGGTTTGATGAAGTCTGCTTCACACGAGATCTCTCTGTAGGACTGGCCGACAAAACGGCTGAGCAGCGGCGCATAGAGATCCAGTCCGACTGTCAGTCCTTTGGCATGGAAATATCTGCACAGTTCAGCAATACGCTCTGCAATGAGTTTCCCTTTCAGTGTGAAGAACTGCTCTGCCAGCGGGTCCGTGAATGTGAAGCCTGTGCCCGGGACATAGCCGGCTGTTTCCAGAAATGCATCCCCTTTTTCCGCATATGCTTCAGAAACACGGGAAAGTGACAGACCATGTTCAGCATAGGCTTTCCGGCATGCCGGACACCCGCAGCTGAGTACTCCCGAAATGCCTCCGACAAATGACTGGGTGCGGATCTTGTCAAGAAAGACTCCGTCAAAGCCGCAGTCAGAAAAATATGTCTCATAGATCTGCTGCACGTTATGTGTGCTAAGGGGACAGCTGAAGGCAAAGTTTTCCCCTTCCTGCAGTGCAAGACTGCCGACGGGTCTTCCGTTGATATCCAGTGCTTCTTCTGAAGGAAGCAGCTCCCCTGTCTCGGAGAATACAGGAAGCCACAGGATCATATCAATGGATCTGCTGCGGAGGAAGTCACCGACTGTACGGTACAGCCCGGCATTGAGGTTCCAGCCGATCAGGACTGCTTTGACCGGGATGGTGTCTGTGATGGTATTCAGACGCTTGATGATATCGTCTGCTGTATAGTTCTGTGTATGCCAGCCGCCGGCAAATACCTGAAGGATGTATTCCATATGGTTTTCCCCCTTTAAGACCGAACAGGGACTGTTCTGCTGATATGCACCATTATAATATGCTGCCGATAAAAAGACCCCGTTTCATTCATACGGAGTCTGTGTGTGTCAGGTATCCGGTATTACTCAGCTTCAAAGTCGAAGTTGACCAGCGCGCCGCCATTCTGTTCAAAGAAGTCAACGCCGACAAGCATTCCGGTATCTTCATTGTAGATCGCGATCGCTTTCAGGCTTCCGACCGAATCAGGACTGACTCTGCCGAATCCCTGTTCGCTCAGCAGATCTTCGTACTTGCCGAGGAAGTCTTCAGCTTCCTGTGCAGTCGCGTATTCCTGACTGATTGCAAGATATAACTTATAATCCAGGTTGTTGCGTGTCTTATAGAAGCTTCTCAGGTCACGTGCAGTGATCGGTGTGTTCAAGTCAACTGCAGGGAAACCTGCATCCTTGATCATTGTTTCAGCTTCTTCAGCAGAGATGTAGTGTTCTGCCTTATAGAGCAGTGTTACCGTATCATCATCCGCGAACTGGTAGCGGAAGCTGTTGTGTCCTTCTTCAGACTCATAACGCTCCGGATCTTCTTCATCAGCAGCTGTTGATTTGAAGCCGTTCGATGCGAGGCTTTCCATATATGCCTTCAGGTAGTTTTCTGCTTCTGCCTTGTCATTGAAGTCCATGTCAACGTAGAGCACGTTGTCATAGTTGAAGAAATACATCCATGATTCTGTCGTTTCATCAGCCAAATCCTTTGCGCTGATATTGCTGAAATTGTCTGACTCAGGCAGTGCTGTGAAGCCTTTCGGAACGATCACATTGTTGACTGCTTCAAGACCTTCATATACAGGGATATCATAGTATTTCCGGGCATTCATATTGACGCCGTTGTCATATGATACATCGACCTGGGAATAGCAGTTGTAGTCTTCTCTCAGGATCCTTCTGTAGCATGTTCTTTCATTGCCGTCTTCATCTGTGAAAGTCGCTTCTGTGAAGCCTTCATCCAGGAGCAGGGCAATATAATCAGCCATGTCTTTTTCTGTCGCATGGGAATCACGTGTTCTGGCGACTTCTTCGTTGAAGAAGGATTCCTGGTCATTTGTAAACGCATATCCTGCATAACGCGGGAACGGTACAGCATCCCTGCCGTACGGCGGCAGGAATACGGAATTCAGAATGAATTCATCCATTTCATTCCAGTCAGTGCGTGCTTCAGGATAGACAGGTGCTTTCATCCAGGAATCCGCTGCCCCGTTGCCTTCGGTCTCCCCGAATGTGAGTGTGATATCGATGTCATCATAGTTGACGCGGGCAACCATATCCTCATCTACTTCAGCCTTCAGGTGTACTGTCTTAGGATCAACATCATCCATGACGATATATACTTCATGCATCAGTCTGACAGCGTTGTCGCTGTAGCCGACGAATGACTTCATGGAATCCTTGACTGCATCCTCATAGGATACGAATGTCAGCGGTTCATCCTGCTGGTTGTAGAACAGGTTGTAAATGTTGCCGTCTGACATCGCGCCTGCCCACTGATTGGGCAGTTTGTTTTCTGCGGCTGTCAGCGCGTCTCCTTCACCGAGGAATGTGACTTCATTGACTTTGTCACCGTCAGGGTATCCCTGGAATGTTTCATTGTTGACGCTCATGACGACGAAATCTTCATGCAGGTCATCCTGATAGTCAAACGTGATCTGGTCTTTGGAATGTACCAGTGTTTTCAGGAATTCCGGCGCATCCATTGTGTAGCCGCCTTCACTGAGTTTTGCCAGGAAGTTGTCCATTGCTGCTTCGGAAATTTCGGCATTGCTCATTTCACTCTGGGGTGTTTCTGTATTCGTTTCAGGTGCCGTATTTCCCGAGCACCCTGCAAGCAGCAGACTTAACACACCGATGACGGCTCCTGTTGTTTGATAGAATTTTCTCATAAAACCTCCGTATTCCGGCCTGTCCGGATCATATTTACAATCATTATCATGATCGGTCGACATTTGTCGTCCTAATATTAGCGGAGATTTTTTCATTCCTCAATACCAAACCGGAAACATTTATGACATTTTTAATTATTGACCTGTATTCAAATCATCGTAATAAAAGACCTTCTTTATTCTCCTGTCAATAATAAATGTGCTGATCAAAAAAGATTGCCGCCACCAGACTATCTTTCTTGCTGCATATCATTTATTATGAACACGAATTCTGAACGCCTTTTTGACGTAATCGGAGGAATATATTTTGTTGCAACTTTGAGCGTTATATATAGCGTAAAGAGACAATTATATATTTACGTTACAGAGGCAGCTAAACCTATGCTGTTATGCACCTTGTTACAGCAAGGTGTTTTTTTAATGGTTCCTCTCCATTTATTGGAGATTTTCATCTTTGGCATTATCCTGTCAGCATTTTATAAATAATCAAGTTTTTTAGTTTTATTTTACGGATTTTTACATCTTTTATTCAAAATACATCAAAATAACATTGTAATCAGTGGTCGAAAATGATATTTTTGATATGGACAATAGAGGTGGTTTATGCTTTTACAATTCAGCGTTGAGAATTACAGGTCATACAAAGATCGGGTGGTTTTATCATTGGAAGCCTCATCAGATAAAGAACTGCCTGACAACATTGTTAATATCAGCAACAACAAACTGCTTAAAGTTGCTGCAATTTTTGGTGCAAACGCTTCCGGAAAATCCAATCTTTTTTCAGCTTTGACATCAGCCATTATAAATATACGTTTCTCCAATCAACTGCAGATTGATCAGCCTTTAGCTAATATTACTCCTTTTGCTTTTGATGAAGAGACAAAAAAGAAACCGTCATCGTTTGAGTTTGTTTTCATCCAAAATGGAATAAAGTACGTATATGGTTATTCCGCAACACCCAAGGAAATAGTAAAAGAATATCTGTATGCTTATAAATCCGCAAAAGCAACAACGATTTTCGATAGAGATGAAACCAGGTCTGAAGTTTATAAGTTTACTGTACCCTCTATTAAAAAAGAGCTGGATCCGATCGTTTCAAAAAACACAAAGAACAAACTGTTTCTTTCAACAGCAACTCAATGGAACAGTACTGAAACAAGAGAGGCTTTCTCATTTTTTGCCGAAAAGATAAGCACATATGATTCAGATTTTGAATCACTGATTCCAAGTATCGGTCCGCTATTAAGATATGATGACGATCATTCTGTAGAAAACTTTGTAATAAAATTGCTGAAAGCAGCAGATATCAATATTGAAAAATACAGCTTAGAAGTTAAAGAACATAGTACAGAAGATTTTGTCAACACACTGTCGGTGCAGTTAAGGAATCTATTTCTTTCCGGAATAAAACAGGACTCAAAAAGTCTGGAATACATCATTCATACCCTGCATACAGTTAACAACAATTCCTATGTATTAAATATGCGGGATGAGTCAGAAGGAACCAGGTATCTTTTTGGTCTTGCGCCGATTCTGAAGCGTGCTTTCAAGGAAACCGGTGAAATCATATGTATTGATGAATTTGATAAAAGTATGCATCCGGCATTAGTCCAGTATCTGATCAATCTGTTCAATGATCCATCAGTAAATGTACGTAATGCACAGCTAATCATCTCCACACATGATGTGTCACTTTTATCTTTGGATCATTTAAGAAGAGATCAGTTTTACTTTACAGATAAAGACAGGAAAACGGGAATATCTGAACTATATTCATTAGATGACTTCTCTCCGAGGAAAAAGGAAAACATCCGGAATGCGTACCTATTGGGGAGATATGGAGCAGTACCGAATTTAAAGGAGGGAATCGACCTGGAGTAAATGAAAGACGCATACAGACCCAAAAAAAAGGAACTCTGGAAACCGGCAGAGAAAAAGCGTTATCTTAATTTCGGCAGAAGGAAAAACAAAACTGAAAAAATATATTTCGATGCTTTTAATGGAGGCAATGTAAATATCAGATTTACAAAAGGAAATGAAACAGATCCTGTTCATCTGGCAAACGCGTTGGTACGTGACTACAAAGCATCAGAACTGGATCAAAATCTTGGAGATATTGCTTTTTGCATCGTTGACGAAGATTTATCTCCCCTTCAGGAACAACTGATACAACGAAGTGAAAGCATTATCAGAAAAATCAACGGAACAATGATCGTTTCAAATCCCTGTTTTGAAATTTGGTATATTTGTCACTATGGATATTCAACAAAGCAATATGACTCGAATCAGGATGTGGTGAATACATTAAAGAAATATGTTCCAGACTACGAAAAAGGATTCCCGCATATGCAGGAAATTCTTGCCGGCAGTATTACAGACGCTATCACCAATGCCAAAAGACTTGAAATGTATCATGAAGCAACCACAGGTAACGCCAAAAGGTATAATTGCCAGCCGAGAACAGACGTGTATAAAGCTATTGAAGTGATTCTGAAAAAGAACATCACTAAATCTTAGTTACAATGCAATACTATCTGATCCACCAGACTGACATATGATCAGTCATAAAAACATCAGGCTTCCAAATAGAATACTGATAAAACCAGAACTTAATCCTCCATCCCCAGCAAACTGTTGTCTGGGGATGGTTCCTTTATAATTAATATTCAGTAATAAATCAGAGATTTTTTTCAGCAGCCGACGTGAGAAGAAACATGTGCTGAATCAATGAACAGTAATGTGATGTTAAGGTGCGAAAATTTACAATTTATTGTTATCACCATGGATTTTGATATCAGCAGCTGATCAATAACCTGATAACTTCATCAGACTTTTTGACACTGTATTGATTTTTACTGAACTATCTGTATCGGAATAAAAGACCTCCCCTGCATCTGCAGAAAAGGTCATGATGATCAGTTTTAACGGAAACGTCTGATCTCAGCCTTGAACATATGGGCAAGCATTTCCAGCTCATCAGCCACATCTTCATAGATCACGGCATAATGCGGTTCCCAGCCTTCCTTGACCGCTTCATACACCATTGTTTCCGCAGAACCGTTCATTTCGAGGACTGTGGATGTACCGAAGAACTGCTTCGGTCTGTCCAGTGCCTTGCCGGAAGCGATGAAGAATCGGAATGTCCCGTCAGGATTCCGACCGATCCTGAATACCGTTCCATGGTCACTCTGCTCACAGCCGAACTCCATGGTCGGACCGATATGCCTGTTGCAGTGTTCACCGATGCAGGCACCTGTATCTTTTCTTGCCAGTGAGCATGCGGCTGTTCCGCAGTGCCAGAATGTCAGGGTGTTTTCCTGTTCATTCAGGGATACCGGATCCCCGAAGAAGACTGCCCTGCCGCTCAGCTGCATGCCGATCCACATGGACAGTGCTCCGTACATGTCCGCCTCACAGGCTGCTGCCACACCAAGGTCATTCAGCATGGCCAGTACCGAGCAGACAGGCGTACCGAATGATGTGAAGAAATCCGGCCAGCATCTCGAAGCGACAGCACCGATCCCGTTCTTTTTAACGAATACATCATATGCTTTATAGATCCTGGCAAAGTCCAGTCTGTTCTTTTCCGGTGTATCCATCAGGCCAACTGTCCTGTTCAGGGCGTCCTGCAGGTATTCCCTGCATTCCTCATCTGTATAGGACTTTGCCAGATCGATCAGTTCTCTTGCCTCGATGGCATCCTGGCGGACACCGAATACTTCCAGCATGTCATTGTCAAGCGCACGTCCGAAGCCGAATCCCTGGGGTGTATGGCCGATCGCGCATACCTTCAGTGACTGCATTGCAAAGCGGACACGCGCAGCACTGATCATTTTCTTTGCGGCTTCACGCACCTGTTTTTCTTCCGGTCCGCCGTATACATATTCAAACGGTTCCTGCTTGAACTGACGGATCGTATTGGCTGCGGAGAACGCACCAGTCAGGGCGTTCAGACGGAGCCTGCCTCCGTCGATCACGGGTTCCCTCAATGTCCATAACAGCAGCGGTACATTGCGGAAACGGTGCATGACTTCCGAAGTATATGCCGCATTGGCAAATGTCAGGTTCTGCAGGATGATCAGATCCGGCTCCAGCGTATCCAGATAGGCGCTCAATGCGTCTGTGCTCAGGATCTTCTCTTCAGGAACGATGATGTCCTCACAGAACCCCCTTAACATGGCAATGGAAGACTGAAACTGCTCCTCGGCAGAGGGCATATGGAATGTACCTACTCCCATCGGTACATAGACTGCCTGAAAACTTTTATGCATAATTCACTCCCTTAATATTTCAGTTCCCTGTTTTCCCCGAGCAAACCGTGATGCGCTCCCTGGTCCATCAGAGGCTTTCTCTCCGGATGGGAAAGGACCCATTTGTTCTTCTGCAGCAGCAGACGCGCTTCCGGGTCTGCACATGCATCACGCATCTGTTTTTCTTCATCACTCAGCGGTGTATTGGTTCCCCTCGGCAGGACAACGATATCCATGAAGCCCGCATCATTCGTACGGCATGGCGAGAGATGCAGTGTCGTTTCGTACAGCTCGATCAGTGTTCCTGCCGGAACATAGAATACCTGAGCGTCATCCACATGGATCGTGTTGTCTTTGACCTGCCAGAGATGTGCCAGCACCAGCATGAAGTCCGTAACGGCTCCGTTCAGTTCACAGCCTTTATGGTATTCAAACCCGTTGTACGTCGTATTGCGTCCGTTGCAGTACCCGGCTTCGATGTCCCTTCCGCCATAGCAGACACTTTGAATCTGTCTGAAGACCGCAAGGCTTTCCAAAGCATGATCAGACGCGGTATAGATGTTGCCGTTCTCCGGGATACAGGTATTCTGTTTCATCCAGTCATATGCTTCACGCATGTCATAGCCCGTTACGACTCTGCCGTATGAGGCAAATGCAGGATCCGTGACACTGAGCACTTCCACATCATTGACTTCATTCAGCCGCTTCAGCATGCTTTCCTCCCTTTGACGACTTTCACAGTCGCGGAGAAGTCTTCATTTCCGAGTCCCTGCTCCATAGCTTCGTCATAGACCTTTACAGCATTCTCTTCACCGGGCATTGCCGTGCCGGACTGTTTTGCCAGGTCCAAGCAGATATGGACATCCTTATGCATGTTGGCGATCGAGAAGGCTGTCGTAAAGTCTTCTGCGGCGATCACCCGCTTCTTGGAATCCAGGTAGAAGTTCTGTCCGCCGCCATAGCTGATCGCCTGGGCAAATGTCATGATATCGATCCCGTTCTTTTCCGCCAGGACGGAAGTCTCATTGACACCGTTCTGGATCTGGGAGACCAGTGCGTTATGACAGATCTTCATGACCAGTCCCTTGCCGTTGTCACCCATGCGGATGATGTTCTCTCCCATATAGGACAGTACCGGAAGCACCTTCTCATAGTTATCCTCTGTGCCGCCGACATAAATGCCCAGTTTCCCTGCCTCGGCAGCGGGACGTGACTTGACGACCGGCGCGTCCAGGAAGGCTGCACCTGTACCGGATACTGTTTCCGCGATCTTCACGGATACGGAAGGATCGATCGTACTCATATCGGTCCAGGTCTTCGAAGCATCCAGTACCGGCAGGATCTCTTCCATGACCGCACGCACATGTTCGCTCTTGGGTACCATGGTAATGATCAGGTCAGCTTTTTCAGCCGTTTCCCGGCATGACGTACAGGCGATGCCGCCCGCTTTTGCAAGCAGTTCTGTCTTTTCCCTGATATGGTCAAATACAAATACACGGTCATCATGTTTGCGGATGATGTTTTCGCACATCGCGGAACCCATGATGCCAAGTCCGATAAAACCGATTTTCATGTTCTCCCTCTTTCTGTCTGTTTATCTCAATGCGCTGTTATGCGTTGATCTCCTGTTTCAATAGCGCGATCGTTTCATCATCGAGCTGGGAATGCTGTTTGCGGCAGAATACCGGGATCCTGCCCATCGGAGCCTCCACCAGATACGTTCCCTTCCTGTATTCTTTCCCTGTCGCAAGATCTACCCAGACATCGTCCGGGAATACCACATGCCGGTCGGTCCTTCCCTGTTTCCGAACAGGAGCTACAAGCAGGTCCCTGCCAAGCATGTACGCCTTGTCGTAATCGAAATTGCTGTCGTAATGGTAGAACAGCGGACGGATCATCGGAATGCCCTGCTGTGCTTCTTCCTCCAGTTTCAGCAGGTACGGCTTCAGTGCCGCATGGATCCTCGACTGTTTTGCCAGGTGTTCCAGCAGTTCCTCATCACTGTCGAACTGGACATTTCTGGAAGGCTGGTTGCCTTCATGGAGGCGGAACAGCGGTGAGAACGCGTTCATCTCCTCCCAGCGCATCAGCAGTTCCTTTGACCTTGTCATGTGCATGATCGTGGTATAGCCGCCGGCATCCGAATGGACGATCGTCTGGCCGCTCATGCCCAGCGACAGGCTTGCCGGGATGACCGAAGGAAGTCCGTCATCCTTTGACCAGTCGACATGCTGGTCGCCGGTCCACATACATGCCGCGTCCGCAACACTGCCCGTATTGCCGGCGCGCATGAAGAAGAACACTTCATCACGGACACCGCATTCCTCTATGACCTCACGGTTCATCTTTGCCCAGATGGCAGGCCATTGATTGTGCAGGGCTTTGGGATCCCCTTCATACAGCACACAGTCCACCGGCAGGTATTCCCCGAAGTCAGCCATCCATCCGGACATGCCGATGCCGATCATGTTCTTCCTGATCAGGTCCTTGTACCATGCGTAAGCTTCGGGATTGGTAAAGTCGATCATCGCGGCAGGGAATGTCGTGATGGTGACCATGTAGTCCTCACCCTTTTTATTCTTTACGCAGTATCCGTGCTCACTTGCGTATTTATATAATGGCTTCTCGATCGCCATGAACGGATTGATGTAGCCAAGGAACCTGACACCCTTTGCATTCCATTCACGGATCCTGTTCTTCAGGTCCGGATACAGTTCATTATCCGCTTCCCAGTTCCACATGACCTGGTAGCCGAATCCCGTCCTGCGGCATCCGCACCAGTCCTGCGACCAGACACCGTTGACCTTGACACCGGCTTCCAGTGCTTTGTTCAGCCTTTCATCAACAGCTGCACAGCCCTCCTGGATCGCCAGGATCACGCCGTCATACAGCCATTCGGGAAGCTTACCGTACGAGCCAAGCAGTCTGCTGAGCTTTTCGGAAACTTCCGGGAAGCTTCTGCCTGATTCCATATGGAATACAGGACGTTCCTGCAGACGCAGGGACAGCTGTCTGTCCTTGCGGAAGTCAAACTCCGCATAGCGCACCGTATCTGCGTGCAGATAGTATTTACGTGAAGAAACAAAAGTCGGCTGCGCGTAATAAGACTCATAGGCGGAGAACCGCAGATCCTTTTCCGGGTCATGTCCGATCACTTTGTCATGAATGATCTTCCGTGAGATCCTTCTTGTATTCTGGTGCTCCGCAACAAAGATCCTGACACGTTCCCCTTTCAGGTCAAAACGGGAATACGTTTCCCCGCATCCGTAGAAATGCTCATTGATCCCGCATGGAAGACGCACCCAGAAACGATTGATCTTTCCCGGGTCTTCCCGCATCGCAACATCATATCTTCCGTCATGGACGGTCACATCCATGTGGTAATCACATTGTTCCTTTTCATCACGGAAGGTCAGGGCAAAACCGTCTTCCGTAATTTCACAGTTCTTACGGACAAGATCCCTTCTCCAGCGGACAAGCTTCCTGTAATGAAAGCTTCCCCTGCTCATCAGGAAATGATTCGTGCCATAGCCGATCGTCATTTCCATGTTTTTCAGCATATGTCTGATCAGTTCTTCCATATCCGTCTCAGTCCTCTCTTTTCCGCAGAACGATCTGATTCTCCGACAGCAGCTTCAGCGCGTCTTCCCAGGTGCCTGCCGAACAGTTAGCGCCGATCGCAGACAATACGGAATAGGACTGGGCACTTCCAACAGCAGCGGAAGAAGGAATGTCATATCCCTTCAGCCAGGCGCTGACGAAGCCTGCCAGGAAAGCGTCTCCCGCACCGGTCATGTCGACCGGCTTTTTCCGGTAGAGCGTCGGCATAGACCATGTCTGTTTGAAGTCCGTCACCATCACGCCCTTCTCGCCAAGTTTGATTCCGAAGATCTTCAGCGGGAATCGTGAGAAGAATGTGCAGATCTTTTCAGGATCAGTGCTTCCTGCATAGCAGGATGCCTCCTGCATGCTGGGAATGAAAATGTCACAGTTGGCAAGCGCATCTTCGATATTCTTCATCCACTTCCCATCCCTGTCATAAGAAGCATCCATGGATGTCGTCAGGCCCAGTCTGTGCGCACGTTCAAACAGGATGCCCAGCGGTTTCCCGTCCAGTCTCTTCAGCACATTCGCGCTTGCGACATGCAGATGGCGGGCATCTGCCAGCAGTTCATCACTGACCATTTCCTGCGTAAAAAAATGATTGCCGTTGTCAGGGACACGGATGATGTGCCGTTCTCCCTCCGGATCCACCAGGATGACAGGAGAAGCAGTATGGACATCCGGGCTCTGATGCAGGTAAGAGCAGTCCACGCCTGCCTTCTGCAGTTCACCGATGACCAGGTCCGCACATGTATCCTCACCCATGGAAGCACAGACTGCTGTACGGAGTCCGAGCCTCGACATACTGACTGCCGCGTTGACAGCGTCTCCTCCGCTGGAGGCATAATATCCTTTGGAGAGAATGCCGTCGATCGACATCAGATCACGGTCGACACCGGTAAAAAGTGTGTCCCAGGTCGCAATGCCCGCACACACAACGTCAAATTTTCTATGATCCATTACGATCTTCCTCTTTTCATCGTCGGTTAAATTATATCGCACTTTCCTTTTCACTGAGCGCGTTTGTGTAAAATACGTTTCTCTGACACGATAAACATGCCTTCATTACTTTCCGTCAAAATGAAACCCCCTGACAGCTTAAGACGGTAATGATATTTGCCGGAATTTTTCCGAATAAAATCTAAAGAATCTAAAAAATCTAAAAGTAATTTCAAAATCTAAAGAATCTAAAAATATTATTGAAATCTAAAGAATCTAAAAGTACTATTTCAGTAGGGAGGTGATCATGATGACTGCTAATCCTTTTACCATTTCATTCGGCAGAAAACCGGAGAATTACATTTCCAGAGAGATCGTTTCCAGTGAGATTATCGACTGTTTTTCCAGCGACAGTCCTTTTACAAACACTTATATCCTTACAGGTGTACGGGGAATGGGAAAGACGGTTACTATGACTGCTGTTGCCAATCATTTTAAAAAACTGGATGAATGGATTGTAATCGATCTGAATCCATCCAGAGATCTGCTTGATGCATTCGGAGCCAGATTGTATGATGCATTAATCAAAAATAAATACGAACTTAAAGCCATCAATCCTTCTGCATTTGGTGTTTCTGTTCTTTCAATGAAAAAAAAGGATGATCCTGTATTTGATATTGAGTTATTCAATGACAAGCTTCTGCAAACAGCTTTATCCAAAGGAAAAAAGATACTGATTACGATTGATGAAGCTGCCAACTCATCATACATGAGACAGTTTGCTTTATCTTTTCAGGGAATGCTGAGAAATGAATACCCTGTCTTCCTGCTGATGACAGGATTATTTCAGAATGTCACAGATATTCAGAATGATAAATCACTGACATTTCTGCTGCGTGCAAAAAGGATCGATCTTGAATCTTTGAATCTGAGCCTGATCAAAAAAAGTTATCAGAATATATTATCTGTCCCCTCGGATCAAGCCAGGAAAATGGCAGAACTGACACGGGGCTATCCATTTGCATATCAGGTGCTGGGATATCTTGTGTTTGAAAACCCGTCAGAATCTCTTTCCAAGCTGATGGATCGCTATGACTCTTATTTACAGAGCTACGTTTACGAAAAGATCTGGCAGGAATCGTCAGGAAATGACAGAGAATTCCTGATAGCCATGTCAAAGGTAAAAGGAAACATCAAACAAACAGCAGAAATCAAAGCACAATCTCAAATGGATGATAAAACTTTTTCTGTATATCGTGACAGATTGATCAAAAGAGGAATTGTAAAAGCTGTAAAGTACGGAGAGGTGATATTTGCGCTTCCCCGTTTTGAAGAATATGTACAGCAGGTCAATGAGTTTGATCTTTATTAGCAGTAACACCTGTTGGTGTTATTTCCAAGTTTCAAATTCACCGCCACCCATGCGGTGATACACAATGACCTCTATTGGTGGTGTCCTCCTCGCCGGGAGACAGCACTATTCCCACAGCATGGATCTCCGGCTATGAAACACTTCATATATCACGTCGGGCAAATCATTCGAGTCATTTATGCAAATATGCAATACTGGAATTATAGTGAGGTGTTTTTATCATGAAGTATTATCATTCATCCCGCATCTACACGGCCAACGGCATGAAAGACTGCATCATCGGTGTTGAAGACGGCCGTTTTGCCTGTTTTATCGATGGAACGATCGATGAAGAAGTCATTGATTTCGGTGACAGGCGCATCATACCCGGTATCATCGATACCCATAATCACGGTGCTGTCGGCTACCGGTTTCAGGCGCTGGAAAACCTGGATGAGCTGGACCAGGCACTGATCGGCGAAGCAAGCTTCGGCGTTACCGGGATCTTCCCGACCGTAAACAAGTTAGAACATCTGCCGCTCCTTGTCGAAGGCATCAAAAAAGGATCTGCCGGCACACGGATCCTCGGCATCCACTCCGAAGGACCCTGGGGGTCCCGCGTCGGGGAAAAAGGCGATCCGAAAAACACCTATTACATGCCTGTCGACCTTGAGTACGCAAAGTCCATGGTAGAGACCGGTGAGGGCTGGCTGAAGCTGCTTGCGATCGCCCCTGAAGTCCCGCACGCCCTTGAAGCGATCGAATACCTGACATCTCAGGGCGTTACCTGCAGCGCATACCATACAAACGCCAATTTCGAAGAATGCAATAAAGGCATCGAAGCTGGCATTCGCACCGCAACGCATCTGGGCAATGTCATGACCGGCCTGCATCACCGTGATGTCGGCACCTTCGGCGCCTGCCTTCTGGATGACCGTGTATGGTGTGAACTGATCTGTGACGGAATGCATGTCTCCCTCCCGATGATCCGCATCGTCATGAAAGTCAAGGACCATGACAAGATCATGATGGTCTCCGACAACGGCGACTATCTCGGCGCAAAACCGGGACACTACATGGGAAGCAAAGACAACGCGAATAATGACCGCAGAACGATCACCGTGACCGAAGAGGGATTCGTTCTGAGCGAGACCGGAAGGATCTCAGGCTCAAGCAAGCCTGTCATCTACGGCATTTCCAACCTGGTCGAAAAACTCGGAATGGACCTCGGTGAAGTCGTCAGGATGAGCTCTCTCAACCCTGCCCTCCACTACGGCCTGGAAGGCCGCGGCAGTATCGCCAGAGGCAATTTTGCCGACTTTGTTGTCATTGACGATGATTACTATGTCCTCAATACATTTGTGGACGGGAAAGAAGTCTGGAATGCGGAAAAAGACACAAGACCGTTCAATCCGGAATTCTATGACCGCCACCCTTTGATCAAAGACTGAACCGCAGGGCCCTGTAAAGTGGGCCCTTTTCAGTGTGTGCGGTATATGAAAAACTTCCGGTTCATCCGGAAGCTCTTTTCATTGATCGTTATTCAGAAATACATAGGATGTGTCGGAAGAATGCTGTGTGCTGAAGGTCCAGCCTCTGTCAAAGCTCTTCAGGTCTTCCCTGTTCCCGGCCCCAGTCTCTGCCATCCATCTGACCATACTGCCCCTGGCCATCTTTGCCAGGGTTCCTTTGACCGACAGTTTTCCTTTATTCTCAACAGCGAATACACATTCTACATAGTGATCTTCCTGCGTGAGATACGGTACAACTGCCGAGGAATACTCCTTTGAAGCCAGGTCTACGATCAGTTCATGTTCACTGCACACTTCTTTGTACAGCCTGTCGCTCCAGAATTCATACAGGTCCCTGCCGTTCCTGTTGGACAGCAGTGCCTGCATTTCCAGGCGGTACGGACGCACGCCGTCAAACGGTTTCAGAACCCCGTACAGCCCTGACAGGATACGCAGATGCGCCTCCAGGTACTCCATTTCATCATCTGTCATGACGTCGGGTGCCATATGCTGGTAGGCAAGTCCGGAATAGGTCAGGACTGCAGGTGAAAGTCCCCTTCTCAGGTCCATGTGTTCCAGACGTTCCGTGTTCTCCATGACCAGCTTATCGGAGCACTTCCAGAGTTCTTTCAGCTGTTCCCTGTCCATCTGTTTCATCAGATCCCTGAGATACTCTGCTTCCTCAATAAAGCAGGGCAGACCCCTGTAAGGAACAGTATCTTCGGGAACCATCTTTTTTGCCGGTGAAAGTATGATCTTCATGATGTCATCATCCAACAATACGGGCAGTACGTCAACATAGAAAAAGGGGCTGTAACAGTTGAAAAATGACTGTTACAGTTTTCTTTAACTGGCAAAACACATGCAAGCATGGTATAATATAGATATGAAAAAAGCTAATCAAGTACTCGACCTACCTGATCAGCGAACTTATTATAATGCAGTTCA
>JAILLA010000008.1 GCA_024693325.1 Solobacterium sp. | reverse complement strand
TGGCTATCAGATAATACTTCTTCGTCTTGTCATATGTCTGATTCTTGAAAGTAAACTTCAGCCGGAATACCCGCTTGGTCGCTTCCTCATCCCGTTTATCCGCCTGATAGATATGCTCATTGGATATCTTGTTTCCGTTCTGATCAGCAAAATACAGTCTGTACGATGTTGCCTTCACTGTGTCACTGACTGCTTCGCTTTGCAGGAAATCAAGGTTGATGCTAAGGTTTGTAATCTTATTCACCAGACTGACCAGAGTAATCTGCGCATTTGAGACAGATACTTTGCTCTTTTCTGTACGCACTTCAATTACAGGGACAATCATTTCCTGGGGTGAACAGCCGCCATGTACATAATTCAGTCCGGAGCCCGGCGCCTTGATCAGGTCTGAACCCAATGGCACACAGACAAAACGGTTATCCGTTACATTCTTTGAATACAGTTTCATCGGAACAGATACCGTTCCTTCTACATTACAAGCATTCTGAACAATCGCATAACGTTTCCCTGCATTGGGAATTCCGCTGATCTTGTCACTTTCCTGCAGCTTATCCCGTTTGTAGATAAAACCATGATCTGCGGTCACAATAAAATGATAAGTATTGCCGTTGCCGGTGATCCGCCTGATCAGTGCCATGATTTCATTAACTGCTTCTTCGCAGGCAACAAATACTTCATTCTCAGAAGCCGGTTTATCTCCACGCGCATCGATCTGATTATGATAAACATATATCACGTCCCGTCCGGAAGTAATTTCACGCATCTCTTCCTTCTTCAGCATGCGTATTTCATCGAACTGCACGCAGCGGCTGTTCGGGGATGCCTTCTGCAGAATCATCTCGCGCTGTTTCAGGTTTCCGCACTGTTCATTATCACACAGCACAGTATAGTCATCGTCCATCTTGACAGACAGGTGCGGAAGGAGCGCAGCCATTCCATAACTGGTGATGGACGGCAGTACGCTTGTCATGGCAGATATCTTCGCCTCACATTTCTCATCTGCCTGCAGTTTTTCGAACAATTCCTGACCCACTTCATAACGGAGTGCATCCGAGATGATCACGACCGTCCGTTCTTTCCTGGGGCGAATGAATTCATCATAGAAGTCCAGCTGATTGGTCAGTCTCGTATTTGCTTCATCTGCCACATAGGCTTTTCCCCATGCAGGAATCAACTTATTTAGATAATCATTGGTGTAGATGTTTTCAATCAATTGACGCAGTTTCTCATATGGTTCCGTATCTTCAATCTGATCATATGCTTCATAGAACAGACGATAATACCGATCCGCCAAATAATCACGGGAAACATAATTCTTTGCAATCTGATCTGCATGTTCTGCCGGCGTTATTAAGCCCGGATGCAGCAATTGCCACGCATCTTCCAGGGCACAGTATTCCATCTTGTACTGTCCGCCAAAGTGTTTCTTGCGGCGATTCTGGCAGACTTCCTGAATGCTCTCGCCGTTCAGCTTCGCATCGATATCTTCCGCTTCCAGCCGTCCGATAATCCATTCAATCAGGATTCGGTCAATACCCGAGAAAGTACTGCAATCCAGCAAGCTTTCCACGGGAAGGTCCCGCAAAACTTTGTCTGCTCCCAGTGTCCGGTACATAATCTCTGACAGCTGATCAAATTCCTCACCACATACCAGGCTGTTCATCAGGTTATCGACAAATGCCATGACATTTCCGGGTTTATAGGTCACATATGGCTGCCATGCCTGAGGGAGTTCAGCATGTACTGTTTTCTGAGTATAGGTTACAAACAGGTTCATCACCAGTTTTTCCAGTATCGGTTCCGGATCCGAATACCCAAACTGCGTATCGCACTGCCGCCAGAAAGCTTCATCCAGTCCGTATTTGGCAAACTCCGCCAAATACTTATTATTCTCAAACTCCACTTCAGATAAAATACAGCGCGTCACTTCTTCGAAGGAAGCAACATTGTTCTTGCACAGCACACTCATCATCGCTATCTCGATAGCGTCAGTAGTGTAGCCATCCAGTTCCAGATCATAGAAAGCCTGTGTACGCACCTTGTTGTTGAAAAAAGAGATATATTTCTGGATTGTCGGCCGGTACTTTTCACCGATACCCAGATCCAGGCACAGCAGTGAAGCCCGGTCTGCAAAGAATTCCTTC
>JAILLA010000003.1 GCA_024693325.1 Solobacterium sp. | reverse complement strand
TGTTGCCAGGAACCATTTGCTGATGAAGCCGCCTGCCGGTGGAATACCGATCAGTGACAGCGAAGCAAATGTAAAGCACCACATGACGATCGGCATCTGTTTACCGATTCCCTTCAATTCGTATACGTAGGTCTTGTGAGTCTTGTAGATGATCGCACCTGCGCAGCAGAACAGGATGTTCTTTGCGATGGAGTGGAAGATCACCTGCAGGATCGCTCCTGTGAAACCGTCAGCCGTCATCAGGAACAGACCGAATAAAACATAGGATACGTTGGAGACTGTTGAGAACGCCATTCGTTTCTTCAGCAGCTTCTCCTTGTAGGCAAGCATCGATCCCATGAAGACCGTGCAGATTGCCAGGGACAGTAATGTGTACTGTACCCAGGTGCCTCTCAGGAAATCCGGACCGATCATAAAATAGGTAACACGGATGATTGCGAGGACACCGCCCTTTGTGATAACACCGGACAGAACTGCTGATGCAGGAGCAGGTGCTACCGGGTGAGCCGTAGGCAGCCATGCATGCAGAGGCAGCATACCTGCTTTACAGCCAAAGCCTATCATCATGACGAGATAGACGAACAACAAGAGATTTTCGTTGCCCTGAACAGCACTCTGTACCAGAGTACCGCCGTCTTCAAAGGCAAGAGTCGAACAGAATCTGTTCAGGAAGAACATTCCGAACAGACCGCAGCCGGCACCGAAAACGGAATATCCGAGATATTTCAGACCTGCTGCAATTGCTTCTCTGGTTCTGGAATGAATGACCAGAGGAACTGTAATCATTGTCATCATTTCATACATCATGTACAGGGTCGGCATGGTGTTGGAATAGGCAAGTCCTATCAGCACGCCAAGCGTCATGGTGTAGAATGCAAGGAACCGTTCTTCGTTTCCTTCGTGTGTAATATATTCGAATGCAAAGAATGCTACAAGCGCCCACACTGAAGCGATCAGACAAGAGAAAATTCGTGAAACACCATCTATCTGGTATCCCATGGTTATATTCCCGCTGATCGTCCATAACGTGAAGCTTGTGTCGGGCATAAAGGCCAACGCGTAGACCATCAGTGCATTTATGATCACGATCACTGAAATGTAGATTCTGCGGATCTTCCGGTCATGCAGGAAGAATACCGGGAACCCAAAGACGATTGGGAACAGAATCGGGATCATCAGCAAAGCACCCATTGACAAACCACCTCACTTTTCTTATTTTCTACCATACGTTAATTAGCCAAGTAGGGATACACCGATTTTGAGTATTTCCGAGATCGGCGTAAACGCCAGGCCTAAAGCAAAGTTACTTGCTATGAAGATCACCATGGAAGCGATAAAGCTGATTCCGAGCGGACGCTTCGGATGTTCATGTTCCTCATGTACTTCCATTGCTTCCGGTGCATGTTCGGTAATAGCCTCTTCATGACCATGTGCATCGTGTCCATGCGCATCTGCATGTCCATGATGTACGACCTCCTCCTTTTTCGGCGACCATATATGAACGCAGGCGGGCAAATAGTATAGTGCATTGAGCACCGTCGAGACAGCTAGTGCAATCAGAACGATGGTCAGACGCCACCAGTCTCCGCACTGGAACGCTGCTGTTGAGAAAAATACTTTCGGTACGAATCCGGCAAAACACGGAATACCGATCATTGACAGGGAACCCACTGTAAATGCGATACCTGCAAGAGGATTCTCTCTTGCTGATCCCTTGAGAGCCTTGATCTCATACTTATGACCTGCACGGTGTACAAGACTGCCGGCTGCAAGGAAGAGCATAGGCTTTGTAAAAGCATGCGCAAGCATGTGATAGAATGCCGCCATCATACCGATGTCTGTTCCGAGCCCGATACCCATGAAGATGTATCCGATCTGTGCAACAGACGAGTAGGCGATCATTCGTTTGATATGGTGCTCCTTGAGCGCCTTGATCGATCCGATAATCATGCCCGCGATACCGAAGACGATGATCACATCGTTGATCCGGAGTTCGGACATGATCTGCGGTGTGTACATTCTGTAGCAGAGCTTCATCAGCAGAATGAGATAACCCTTCAGAACAAGGCCCGACAGGATTGCGGATGACGATGACGTCGAGGAGCCGTGTGCATTTGGCAGCCACGAATGGAACGGCCAGACAGCACTCTTGATTGCGACCGCACAGACCATCATTCCAATAATAATCGTAAGCGGGATCGCATAGTCGCCATTCTGGTAAATGGCAATTACCTTTTCCTGGATGCTTGACATCAGAAGCTCACCTGTAATGTTGTAGAGCATCGACGTTGCAAACAGGAACAGGCCGGATCCTATACAGCTCATGATAAAATACCGGATCGTTGCAACCGTTGTTTCACCGGAGCTCTTGATCATAACGATAGCACAGGCTGCGATCGTGTTGATCTCGATGAATACGTAAGCGTTGAACAGGTCGTTTGTATAGATCAGAGCCAGCAGGGATGCCAGGAGAAGATTCATCATCAGAAAATACAGATACTGTTTTTTCGGTCTGACGTCTTCATAGATATCCTTGAGACCACCCAGGATGGACAGCGCCATGACCAGGCAGAAGCAGGTTGCAAGGAATGCTTCCAGCGGACCTGCACGGAGTTCGTTTCCCCATGGAGCCGGGAAGTGACCCATCATGTAGGTATAGGTCCCGTCTCCTCCCTGTGCGATAAGTGTACCGAACAGGATCGCATTCATAACTCCTACAACGGTAATGATACCGAAGTTGATCTTCTGGGCGACACGTCCGTTCCTGATAAACGGAGTGACCATACCGCCCATGAGCGTCATCAGAATGCTGAAGGAAGGGAAGTTGAAAACAAAAGGCAGTACATGACTCATTGCTTCTTATCCTCCCTTTCTTTCTTACTGAGAACCAGAATCTCATCAAGGTTCAGGGTCCGGTATCTTCTGTACAGTTTCAGTGCCAGAGCAAGACCGAACGCTGTCGTACTGACAGAAACAACGATACCGGTCAGAACCAGACCTGATGGAATCGGGTTAATAAAGGTTTCCGCAGAAAGATTGGTAAGATCCTGCGGAACAGGAGCAATTCGTCCAAATACGAATCCTCTGGCTGCGAGAAAGAGATAAATAGCCGTGTCCATGATATTCAGGCCAATCAGCTTTTTAATGAGATTTCTCTGTACCAGCAGATTCATGAAACCGATGCCGAACAGTATGACGGCTGCGATCTCATAGTAGTGATTCATGATAAAATCCCACATACTAGATATCTCCTCTCGAAAATAGTGAATAGAAGCCGTACATCGTACAGGCAACGATCATACCGACACAGATATTCAGAGGCAGGATCAGACCACCGCTGAGGATCGCTCCTGGAATACCCTTCGGAATAAAGGATTCCAGATGGTTTGCGCCGGTAAAGAAGGAGTAGGCCTTCGAGCAGGCATATACCAGAAGGGCAGTGCTTGTGATGCCCGTAAATGTCTTAAAGTTAAAGAAGGTGCTGACCTTCTTGAAGCCGTAGGACGATGCAAACAGGATTAGCGCACCGCCCATAATGGCGCCGCCGGAGAAACCGCCGCCAGGCGATATGTGTCCGTTCAGCACTACGTATGCTCCATAGAGCAGGATAAACGGAATCAGCACGGAAGCCATGATCTTGAGGATCACATTCGGCTTACTCTGTGCAATCAGTTCCTCCCGTCTGTCCTGCGCCTCTTCCGACAGATCCGGATTATCCGGATCTCTCTTCAGAAGGATAATAACAGCGTTAACAGCAATAAACAGAACTGTGGATTCACCCAGTGTATCGAAAGCACGATAATCAAGGATCATGCCGGCTACAATGTTTGCAGAACCGGTATCCGTCAGACCGTCCTCGATATACTTTTCAGATACCTCATTGTTTGTCGGAACATCTACTTCTCCGAACGGCGGCATCTGGATCGTTGCAATCATCATGATCGAAATCAGGGCTACACAGATGCAGATACTGAAAACGACATACACTTTTCTGAATTTTCTTGCTCTGTCCCTTACGGTCAGAACAGGATGATTCGTTTCTTTCATGTCCAGATGCAGCTCAAAGTCTTTTTCTTCCATCGGCAGTTCTTCGCCGTTGACCCATTTGTTCAGCATCCGGATCGGGGAGAGCTTCTGATCTGTTTTTTTGTTTTCCGGATTCGGATTATTCGTCATCGTCTTCTCCCCCTTTCTTGTTGTAATGGGCTTTTGCCCTTTCATCTAGTATTTCTTCATATCTGAATTCTTTTGCGCGGCTGCCGTCTCTTTCACGAACATTCAGTCTTCCTACCTTCTTGAGTGCGATAAAGAACAGAAGTGTCGTGATACCGGCACCGACCGCGGCTTCAGTAATCGCCAGATCAGGCGATTCCAGAACAACCCAGATGATAGACATGACCGAGCTGTAGGACATATAGATCAGAACACAGCTCAGGAGGTTTTTCTGAACCGTAGCAACAATCGCACAAACGATCAGAAACCCTAAGAGTATCATCTCCAATGCGACCATCGCTAGATCACCTCCTCGATAAATTCATCTTCATCGTCTTCATTCTGTGATACGTATTCGATCTTCGCTATCAGGTGAGAAGCCAACGGGTTGGCTGCCCAGACAAAGGCAATGACCAGAAGCAGTTTCAGTGTTGTAAAGGTTATGCCTGTCAGGACCATAACGCCTGCACAACAGAAAAGAACTGCCATCGTATCACACTGAGCCGCAATATGCATTCTGTTTAAAACGTAGCGGAAGCGGAAAATTCCAAACGTTGCAACGCCGAATATGATCATGCCCAAACAGATTAATACTGCCGCAATGATAAAACGAACAATCATTTTTTCTTCGCCTCCTCAAAGTCTCTGCTTTCAACTTCCAGTTTTGTGATATTGCGCGTTTCTTCATTCCGCTCCTTCACAACAATGATTCGAGAAATGACAACGACTGCAAGATAACTCAGAATCGCATAAATCAGTGCAACATCGGCCAGGAAGCCTTCTTCCAAAAATACTGCTAAAATACATACAAACACGATCGTCATAGTACCTATCATGTTTGCCGCCACCAGACGGTCGGTAAATCTCGGTCCTAAAACTGCTCTGAGAAGGCAGAGGCAAATCAAGCCCGAGAGCACAATCATAATTACAATGAAGAAGATTGTGGAATAGGGTGTTGACTCAAACATTACTTAATTTCCTCCATCTTTCTCAGTTTTACCACGAAATCGCACTCATCAAGACCTTCCGCCATGCTGGCATCCAGTGCATGAACACAGAAAACATCATCAGAAACATTGACTGTGATCGTGCCAGGAGTAATCGTAATAGAGTCTGCAAGTGCGACCTTTGCGGCATCCGTCTTCAGGTCTGTCTTGAAGTAAACCATTTTAGGTTCCACTTTGCTCTTTGGATTCAGAACGATCTTAAAGACACCCCAGTTGGCTTTAATGACCTCGATGAAAACAAAGGCAATGTACCGGCAGATCGGCCAGAGTCTCTTTAAACAGCTTAACTCCTGTTTCGGCCCATAACCGATAACCTTCCAGACAAACAGATAAAGTGCCGCTGATAATACAATTCCGAAAATAAGTATTTCTATTGTGAACTTGCCGTTAAAGACAATCCACATGCCCAAGAATAATAAAAACATACGTCTCTCACCTCAAACTTTCGCTCTATTGTAGGATCTGCTTCACTCTGACGATATGATCTCGCCATGTTCCGCGGAGTCAACAGTTTCTTCGGCGTGAGTTTCCTCATGAGAGCTCTCGCCCCCATGTTCGCTGTTGATCGGTGCGGAAACAAGGAACAGAAGTCCGGCGCTTGCAGCCAGTGTGGCCAGTATGCACAGGAACTGTT
The DNA here is from genome assembly GCA_024693325.1 of Solobacterium sp. Lineage (GTDB taxonomy): Bacteria > Bacillota_I > Bacilli_A > Erysipelotrichales > Erysipelotrichaceae > Bulleidia. The sequence continues at coordinate 2,471 of JAILLA010000003.1, read as the reverse complement.
TCATTGGAATAACCCCCTTACATGCATCTTTCTATACTATATATATAGAAACGGGAAAGCAGTTGATGGCTTCCGTTAAATGCTTCGGAATTAGAATTATCAGGTATAGCTTGCAAAAAGGCGCACAAGTCCCCATTAATTATGACTATACAATTAAAATTATGCTGTTTTATTCATGAATTGTCAATAGTTTTTGTGATTTTTATCACCTTAAGGCATTTTATACAATTATTTTTTGTAGAAATTGAATCAATTGTCATTTTAATAACAAATCATCAGAAGTAACAAAGTTATTTGTCTACATTTGCCAAATCGAATGAAAAACAGGGCGGATTTTCCCATCATTAAAAGAAAAGATTCTCTTTTTGTTGCATTTTTACAATAAAGTCAGTAACTAAATCACACATGAGAACTGAAAAAAACGGCCGCTTCCCTGAAATCTTGTCCTTTTATACAAATTATGTTAAAATATTCAAATAATTTAGCTATTCTAAATATTGGAGTGTGATTTTACCTTTATGGACGGTGGTAGTATAGCCATGATAGCTGGCATGGTCGGTCTGATCATCATTTCCAGCTTCTTTTCCGCCTCAGAAACAGCTTTTTCAAGTCTGAACCGGATCCGTGTAAAAAACCTGGCATCATCCGGTCATAAGCGTTACAACCTGGTACTGAAGCTGAGTGATAAATACGATACGCTTCTTTCATCGATACTGATTGGAAACAATATCGTAGACATCATGTGTACCTCGATCGCCACTATTTTTTTCACAAAATACTGGGGAGATTTCGGCGTCACGCTCTCAACGATCGTGATCACGGTCGTAGTCCTTCTTTTCGGTGAAGTATCCCCGAAGACGGTCGCTAAGGAAAAAGCGGAATCCTTTGCCGCTTTTGCTGCACCGATCCTTCAGTTCCTCATGTGGATCCTGGTACCGGTCAATGCATTTTTCATCGTTTGGAAAAAACTGCTGGCCAAGGTATTTCATCTGAATGGAACATCGGGATACACGGAAGAAGAACTGATCACGATCGTCGATGAGGTCCAGAACGACGGCGTGATCGACCCGCATGAAGGAGAGCTGATCCGGTCTGCAATCGAGTTCAACGATCTTGATGCCGCAGATATTCTGACACCTCGTGTAGACATCGTAGGAATCGAAGCCAACACCTCCATGGAGGAGATAGAAGCAATCTTTGAAGAACACGGCTATTCCAGAATCCCGGTATTTGAAGAGGATATGGACCACATAATCGGTATCCTGCACGAAAAAGATTTCAACCGACTGTACCGGAATGATGTTTCGAGTATCCAAAATGTGATCAAACCTCCGGTCATTGTCTCTGAAAGCATCAAGATCCCTATGCTGCTTCGTCTCCTGCAGTTCAAAAAGAATCATATGGCAATTGTAGTCGACGAATTCGGCGGCACAGCCGGTATCGTTACGATGGAAGACGCTCTCGAGGAACTGGTCGGTGAGATCTGGGATGAACATGATGAGGTAACGGAAGAGATCCTGAAAAATCAGGACGGATCCTATACGATCGCGTGCAGCACCCCATTCGAGAAGGTACGGAACCTGTTCCAGATCACAAAGGAATACAGCTGTACAACTGTAAGCGGATGGGTCATGCATGAGCTTGGAAAGGTACCCCAGGAAGGGGACAGCTTCCAGCAGGATCGGCTTAAGGTAACCGTTACAAAAGTCGATTTCCGACGGGCTGTGGAAATCCACGTGGATGTTCTTCCCCCTGAAGAGCCAGCTGACTAAATCTTCTCAATTTTGTAACTATCGTCACAGACTGTTCACAAAGATGATACAATTCGTTTGAAATTGTCAGAAAATCGTCTGATATAATGAGGTCAATGAAGAAAGATTCAGAGCGGCAGAAATGGATCCGACCTCATAGACAGTTCCCCCGACTGTCGATTTAATATCAATATGAACCCTGAGAACGGAGCCTCTTTTGGCTGCGTTCTTATTTTTTTCTTGCTTTTTTAAAAATTGCAGTGATATACTTGACACGAAAAAGCAGAAAAAAGGATGTGATCAGATGCCGACAAGGGCAAAAGACAAAGTAACATCATTCGGTTATCTTGGAAGTACATACTTCTCACAGGAAGAACACTGCATCAATATCATGCATGCTCTGTTTTCCATTGAAGATTCATTTGACCTTCGGATCCATAAAAAGGAGAATGGTACATACGCCCTGTATATCGACCCAGGTACAGAGGAGGCATACCCGAATTTATATGCCATGTTTGCATCCTGGGAACAGGAATACAGAAAATTTAAAAACGGTGAAATTACAGAGAAAGAATATCTGCACTGGAAAAAACAGTTTCCCGATTCTGACCCCGATCTTAAAGAACTCATTAAAAATGCCGATACCCATTTCAAAAAATAATGCTGGCGGATACTGGCTGCCGCTGATCATCAGCCTTACCGCATTTCAAACCGGACCAT
>JAILLA010000122.1 GCA_024693325.1 Solobacterium sp. | reverse complement strand
AAGTGTTATCCACTTGCAAAGCCCAAGGTTTACTGCTCACTATATTGAAGTAAATGTTACTGTGAGGAGCCGGATGCGGGAAAGCCGCACGTCCGGATCTGTGAGGGGCTAAGGGTGTGAGCCCTTAGTCTACTCGACTGTAAGGATATCTGAATCTGTGGAGGTGAAGGAAATGCTGAAAATATCGGTTAAAAGAGTGCCGATGACAACGCAGCAAAGTCTGCAGATGCTGAAGGAGAACGGCATTCTGATCAATCACTATGCGGAAAAGTATATTTCGAACCCTGACTTCTCTGCCAAAATGCCGGAAGAGATGACAGTATCCATCATCTCACTGGCAGAATTAGGTCTGGACAAAGGCGCATCTCTTGATGAACTGTTTCGATATATGAAAGGAACACAATTCAGCCCCTGTCCTCCTGATACCGGTCTTTTCCTTCGCCTTGCATGGACAGATCAGCCGCAGAGTCAGAATTCTATTCTTACCGGAACACACAGTTCACCGGATCAGGCCGTTACAGTTCTGTCAGAACTGCTCGAAAGTGATGACTCTTTCCCCAAGGGACTTTATCTGAGAAAGGTGGATGGCAGTCTTTGGCTTCGGGGCTATGTGTGTGATTCCGCATACCGCTTTCCGGGTGATGCGCTTTTTGCACTGAAATTTACAGGACATTTGCGGTAAATTACCGTTTGCTGATATGTTTTTCCTGATCGTTCAGCCGAAACCATAGTTCTTTTGCGCAGGATGGAACCATTGATGATCGATGAAGAAAAGAGCGAATATAAATCTTGGAGCAATCTGAAAAAACAGATGAATGATCTGCTTTGTGATTCTCTCAGGAACAGCATCTCATATTTTTATACAAGCTATCACGAGGTACACAATGCCTATGGCAGAGCAACCATTATTTACAATAAAAAGGAGGTTGCTGCTTTTTCGTGGGTTGAAATGTATGAGCAGGATCGGGATATCAGCTGCCTCCGGCAGGGAGATGGTACAAAATCATACAATGAACTGCTGCAGGAAAAGTGGATGCCCGAGTGCACCTTATGTGAAGCGAACTTTATTGATTCTGTTACTGTTTTCCTGAAAACAGATATTGCCGTCTCACTGCGGTCAGATAATTATCTGCTGCGGATCTTTGCTTATATGGACAGAAGAGTCGGAAAAAGAACGCTTGTAAAGATCAGGAATGATGTTGAAAAACTTCCGGAATGGGTGAAACAGTTTTATCGGATCAGATGTGAAGCAGAGGGATTGTTTCCGGAAAAGCCGGACAATTGATCAGACTGTATGCTGATCAATAAAACAGGTCAGCAGGACTTTATAGAGGTGACAAACCATGACAATAGAATACAGAAAAGCAGTCACGGAAGACGCAGAACTTCTGATCGATATTTATAATGCGGCATTTTACAGCGATTACTTAAGGTACGGTGCGTGTCCGGGTTACGGGAATTCAAAAGAAATGATGGAAGAGTCGATCAGGCGTTATCCGAAACACATCATACTATGCAACAATGTGCCTGTTGGCTGCGTTTCATGTAGAAAACTGGAAGCAGGAGTATATGAGATCGGCTGTCTGTGCATCATTCCGGAGTTTCAGGGAAAGGGAATAGGAACACAGGCGGTTCAGTTTGTAAAGACACTTCACGGGGATTGGGAGAAACTCACTTTAGTGACTCCGATCGACAAGAAAGAAAACGTTAAGTTTTACACGGAAAAATGCGGGTTCCGGATAGTATCTGCTGAGAAGGACGGCAATGTTGAACTCGCCCGGTTTGTCCTGGAAAAATAAACGGCAGTTTGCACGAATGGAGGCAATCTTGAATATCACAGACAGAAGACCAATACTTGAAGGATGGTCGAATGACAGGAAATACTGTATTACCAATGAGGGAGGGTCAAGATTTCTCCTTCGTATTTCTGATATTGCGCAGTATGATGCGAAGCAGTCTGAATTCGTGATGATGCAGCGCTGTGCATCCCTGGGAATACCAATGTGTCAGCCGGTCGAATTCGGTATTTGTGAGGAAGGCGTATATTCTATCCAGAGCTGGATCGACGGAGAAGACGCTGAAGACCTGATCCCGCTTTTCTCTTCCAAAAAACAATATGATTATGGCTTTGAAGCGGGACAGATCCTTCGCGGGATCCACTCTCTTCCTGCACCGGATTCGATAGAAGACTGGGCTGTCAGGTTTAACAGAAAGATCGACACCAGGATAAGAAACTATAACGGGTGTCCGATCAAATACCCGGATGGTCAGGCGTTCATCGACTTCATAAACACCAATCGGCATTTATTGAACGGAAGAACTCAGACTTACCAGCATGGTGACTTTCACATCGGAAACATGATGATCGACCGCAGCGGAAAGCTTTACATAATCGATTTTGACCGGAGTGATTATGGGGACCCCTGGGAGGAATTCAACAGGATCGTCTGGTGTGCACAGAAATCCTCTTTCTTTGCGTCGGGTATGGTGGACGGTTATTTTGACAGTGATGTTCCGGCAGATTTCTGGAAACTGCTTGCTTTATATATAGTGAGCAATACGATCTCATCAGTCTGCTGGGCGATACCTTACGGAAAAACCGAAGTGAGTAAAATGCTGGATCAGGCAGAGGAAGTGCTGAACTGGTTCGACGGTATGACCAAAACGATACCAGCATGGTATATACACGATATAGTCACGGATCAGAATGACCGGACTGTCTTCCTGCACAGCAGGTACTGCAGCAGTAAACAGTCCTGAACAAACACCGGCAGTAAGCGGTGAACCGGAAAGCAGGACAGGTAAGAAGATCTACTTTGCCGGACCGATGTTCTCTCAGGGAGAAAAAGACTTTAACTTAAAACTTGCCAAAGTGCTGGAAGACAATGGATATGAGGTCTTTCTGCCGCAGCGTGACGGAATCGAAGCCGCAATGCTGGAAGGAAAGAGTGAAAAAGAAAAAGCACAGATGATCTTTGAGAAAGATGTTTCTGAGATCATGAAGGCTGATATCGTAGTGATGCTGTTGGACGGCCGTGTTCCCGATGAAGGGGCATGTGTTGAGCTCGGCATCGGCTATGCAAATCAGAAGAGATGCTACGGTCTCAAAACAGATACCAGGTCGATCGAGATCGATCTTGACCTGAATCCCATGATCAGTGAATGCTTTATCAAACTCTTCAAGGACTTTGACGGTGACAAGCTGATCGAACAGCTGGAGCAGTATCTGGCGGAAAACGAGTTGTAGCAGATCCTCCGGAAAGCGGAAGGGTATATCAGGATACATTTGATAATGGATCCTCTTTAAAGATGATAAAAAAGGAAGCCTGCCGGAGAGACCGGCAGGCTGAATAACGTATATATTCTGATTTTTCCGGGAAATACAGCGACAGTATTTCCATAGCTGTTTATTGTGTCATGAATGATCTACCGGTGGATATACATCCTTGTCAGTCCCGGTTCCCCATCACCATGCACCATACAGAAGAATTCCCAGCCATAACGTTCATAAAAACCGGTATGATCAGTGACTAAATACAAGGGTGTAATACCTTTGGCACGCATATCATCCACAGCCATGTTCAGAAGGCGTCCTGCGATCCCCTGATTGCGGAACGCTTTTTCAGTGTACACCGCGCAGACATTCGGCGACAGATCCTTACGGTCATGGAAGTCATTTTCAATGATCCCGAGTCCTCCAATGATCTGCTCACCATCAAGACACAGATACCAGCCGTATTCTGTTTCCTGGTTGAGATATGCCGTCATGCATTCCAGATATGCTTCCGCAGGAACATGCCATTTTTCGTGAAACCATGCGGCTGCCCGGTCAATGAGTTCCGGACGGTCACGCAGTGCAGTATAAACGTAATTCTTCATATTGCTCTTTGTCTTTGTTCTGCATGATTATAACATTCTTTCGCAGTCATCTTTCCGCAAAGTCCGGTACGATCATACAGAACGCTTTTTATTTTCGGGTGAATTCCATCGGTGTAAAACGAATACCGTTGACTGTCTGCTCATGGCCTGTCGGTATAAAACCCAATGCTTTGTAAAACGGGAGGCCGTATGGCGATGAGTTGAGCGTGATCGTTCTGTTTGTGTGATCTTCACATATTTTTGCAAACAGGCCGGTCCCGATCCCTTTCCGGTGATATGCTCCATCGACAAAGAAGAAGCAGATATGGGCTTTCTGTTCACGGATCCCGAGAACACCCGCCAGAGTGTCCTGATCGAATGCGCCGTAATACCGGATCCCTGCAAGGTATTCGTCATCATTCAAAGTCTTTTTGAATTCAGCTGTGCCTTCCGGCTCATAATCGGGTGCTTCGTACTCGTTGAATACCTTCCATATGAGCCGGAGGGCAGACTCCGTTTCTTCTTCTCTAAGTGGCCGTATCATGATCGGCTTCAGATCTTTGGTGATCATAACGTGCTCCTTTGATACTCAGCCAGCGGCCTTACCTCACAGCCTTTGTCTGCATAGTAAGAAAGCATTTCATCTACCTTTTTTAAATCATAACTGGTTACACAGTCAGAGATGACATGTACGGTAAACCCTGCTTTGGTCATATTGAAACAGGTGGACTTTACACAAGCCGTTGCGTCAGCACCGGTGATATAAAACTCATCAATACCATTTGTACGGATGAATTCCGAGAAGGTTTCGCTGGTCAGCGCATTGGCTTTCGTCTTGACAAAGATGTTGTCGGATACAACTTTCAGCTCCGGGGCAAGTTCAGCACCTTTTGTGCCGGGTTTGAATGTCCGCGTACCGGCAGACAGATTGTTGTGCTTGATATAAATGACCGGGATGTTCTGTTCTACTGCCAGACCGATTGCGGAATTGATATTGCCGATAATATCCTTGTAGTGCTTTGTAATATCATTCTGAATGTCGATGACAATGAGTGCTTTACTGCTCATAACAACTGCGCCTCCGTTAATTCGTGATTCTTTAGATCAGAGTTTTCTTTTTGTTTTTTATAGACGCCGGCTGCGCATAAGAGATATGTTCCTGATCCGATCAATATGATACCCGGCCAGAAATAGCCGACGTTGATTATAAATACAGATGCTGCATAAGCAGCGAGAGCCAGTAAAGGCATCCACTTCATTAACTGTTCTATCATGTTTTAATCCTCCAAATGATGTATCAATAACTGAGACCTTTTTGTTAGACGGTGCCGGAAAATCATCTTCGGACTGCAGAAGAGTTATCGGTCGTTTTTGTCAGGGAAGAATTGTTCTTCAAAGCAAATGGTGACCGTTCGTTCTCTAATTATAGTGAACGAGCGTTCACTTGTCAAGGCAGTCTGATTGGTCATTGATAGCTCAGAAGGATGAATTCTACTTCTGAGGGGTGTTCTTTCGCGTGAAAAAAGATATTATCTCAGGTGAAGAGGATGTTATATGGATACTGTCAAGATAGGAAAATATATTGCCGGTAAGAGAAAAGACCTTGGAATGACACAAAGACAATTGGCTGAAAAACTCGGCGTGAGTGATAAATCAGTTTCCAAGTGGGAACGCGGTATCTGTCTGCCGGATGTTTCGCTGTATTCTGAACTGTGCAGGATCCTCGGTATCAGTCTCAATGAGTTTTTTGCCGGTGAAGATATTCCCCGGGAAAATATGATCCTGAAGTCAGAAGAAAACCTGATCGGTGTGACTGCCGACAGTACGCAGAAACAAAAGCATCTGAAGACCATTATCCGTATATTATTGCTTGTTTCAGTCCTGATGCTGAGCGTGTTCGGAGTGTTTGTGTATCAGAAGATCAGACCGCAGAACTATCTGGCTCCGGCTGCGAAAGACAGCTCGGAAATGGAAATAGTTAAACTTCTTGCCGGCCCGGATGGAGCCTACATTTATACGTTTGCTGCATCGGAAAAATATAAACGATTGATCCTGTATATTTCCGAATATCGTTCAGGAGTACTTGAAAACAAAGAGAAGATGGAGCTCTTATTGGAAGATACAGATCCATCCAGAAAGGGTGAGATCCTGATCGTGCCTGATTTCAGCAGGTTTGTAGTCAGGACTGTCATAGCGTCAGATGGTTCCAAGCTGTCGGCCGACATACCGGTTTTGGAAAATGTGACTGACAGAGGGTACTATGGAAGAAGCGCGGTCGGGATCGGTGAGAAAACCAATATCAGATATGACGAGGAACAGGCATTGCTAGCACTGATCTATGATAATGATGAAATGCGGATCGTGGATATTGACGACTTTATGAACGGACAAACAGATGCATTATCAGAAAATGACTATGCATATTTCTTCTCATTTAAGTTTGCAAAAGAATAGGACGCCTAAAACGATTAAGATGTATATTGAGAACAGAAGCTGGCCGGAAAATGGAAGAACGAAGGATAGACAATGAGATCAGACTGATCCCGTATTACAGAAATGATGAGGCATCACTCCCGTGGTATCAGGATCCTGATATTTGCAGACAGATCGATAACAGAACTGAGCCGTATGACTTAAGGCTTCTGCATGGTATGTACGATTATCTGTGTTCCCATGGAGAATGTTATTATATTGAGTACAAAGGAAAACTGGTTGGTGATGTTTCTCTCAGGGACAGCTCGGAAATTGCCGTTGTTGTCTGTAAAGAGTACCAGAACCGCCATATCGGCAGGCGCTGTGTCAGGGAAATGCTGAAGCTTGCCGCAGAAAAAGGCATGGATCATGTGCTTGCGAATATCTACTCATTTAATAAACAGAGCCAGCGCATGTTTGAGGCAGCAGGTTTTTATAAGATCAGTGAAGAATGGTATCAGTATGATCTTTAAAAGAACAGCAGGAATGTTAAGAGGTTTGAATATGACAGTTGAAAAAGCCGGCATCAGTGATATTGATGCACTCACAGAAATGAGACTGAATTATCTGCAGGAAGATCATGGTGAGCTTGATGAACGGGATGTTACAGCCATCAGAACTGAACTTCCGTCTTATTACCGGGATCATCTGAATAACGATCTTTTTGTTTATGTGATACGGGATGGCCAGCAGATCGTTTCCTGCGCATTCCTTCTTGTTGTCCTGAAGCCCATGAGTCCTTCTTTCATCAACGGAAGAACAGGTACTGTACTGAATGTATATACCTGTCCGCAATACCGGCGCAGAGGCTATGCGAAGAAGATCATGGAAGCACTGTTGGCTGACGCAGAAAAGATGCAGTTATCTGTCATTGAACTGAAAGCTACAGAGGACGGATATCCTCTTTACAGATCGGTCGGATTTGCGGATGACAATTCCGGATATCATCTGATGAAGTGGAAAGATCAGTGATCTCCGGATCGTCAAGGAGATACATATGGAACGGGATTATTTTCTGAATACAGAAAGGATCGGGTTCTCAAGGTGGACCTCAGCAGACTCTGAACTGGCTGAACTGCTGTGGGGAGATGAGAAAGTCACACATTACATCTGCAGCAGCGGAAGGTTCAGTCAGGAAGACATCATTGCACGTCTGGAACTGGAGATCCGCAATGGTGCTGAGCATCATGTCCAGTACTGGCCGGTATTTGAACTGAGCACAGGAAAACTGATCGGATGCTGCGGGCTGAGACCGTTCGGGCCCAAAACATATGAGATCGGGTTCCATCTGAGACCGGAATTCTGGCATAAGGGATACGCTGCAGAAGCAGCTAATGCTGTCATAAATTATGCTTTTTCAGTCCTGCATGCAGACGCATTATATGCCGGTCATCACCCGGACAATCATACCAGCCGCAGGATACTGCAGAAACTGGGCTTCAGATATATCGGGGATAACTATTATCAGCCGACCGGCCTTTATCATCCGTCATATGAACTTAAGAGATAACATATCAGTGTGTTATGATTGATATGGGAAAACAACGAGGTGATGTATGGCATCAAGTAAAACATATCTGGAATTTATACTGGAACAGCTCTCAGGTCTGGAGGGGATATCGTATCGCCCGATGATGGGAGAATTTCTTATTTACTACTGCGGCAAGATCGTCGGAGGCATCTACGATGACCGTTTTCTGGTGAAACCTGTTAAAGCAGCCAGGGAAATGATGCCTGATGCGGAACTGGAACCGCCGTATGAAGGCGCAAAGGAAATGCTGCTGGTGAATCGTGTTGAAGACAGGGACTTTCTCTGTGAACTTCTGGAAGCGATGTACGAAGAACTGCCGCTGCCTAAGAAGAGAAAGAAATCATAAGATGCACTTTTCAGATCTCCGGAACAGGAATCAGATCGCTGCGACGGAGATCTTTTATGATGTTCCGGAATCGGCCCACAGATGAAAATGACTGCTGCGATGCAGAGTGTTTTATAAAGAGGAACCTGATGATCAGGCAGATCAATCTTACTTCTGCAAATCAAGATTATTACGTACAATATAGATGAAGATGCGAAGCAGACCGCGGAAACCCGGATTTCGGAGAGGAGAAAAGAATGCAGTACTTCAATATTTTCCTGACCCTCGTGATCGCAGCAGCCGGTATGTACCTGTTTACAAAACTGAAAGTACCGGGAGGTGCCATGATCGGTTCCATGCTTATGGTGGCGCTTTTCAGTATTTTTACCGGGAGAGCTGCAGTATTTCCATGGTTCAAATACTTTGTCCAGGTGTGTTCCGGCATCCTGATCGGAAGTAAAATCAACAAGGAGACACTGGCAAGGCTTAAGGATCTCTGGAAAGTGTTCCTGGTGATCATCATCATGCTGGTTGCAGAAACTGCCGTTTTCGGTATTCTGTACTTCAAACTGACAGACTTTGATATCGTTTCCTGTATGTTTTCAATTGCGCCAGGAGGGATGACAGACCTGACCATCCTTTCAGCAGAATTCGGGGCAAACAGCGTTGTTGTCGGAGTGATGCATGTATTCCGTCAGATCATGATCATCATGATCCTTCCGACGATCGCTGTCCGGATCGCTTCTCCGGAAGAAATGATCGCTGGTGACAGCAAACGTATACCGGTAAGATACCAGGATATTCTCATTGCCGGTGTCTGCGGAGCGATGATCGGATTGCTGTTTAAGCGGATCGGGATCTCAGCACCGATCATGCTTGGCTCCATCCTGTCGGGTACTTTGTTTACCATTCATGTAAGGGAATATCGCATGCCGTCGTTCTATTCTAAAATACTGATGACATGTGTCGGAGTATACACAGGTTCTATGGTCACAAAGACGATCGCTTCATCCATGACTCAGATGTGGATCGGAATGATCCTGATCATTGTGCTGATCCTGGTGACTTTATTTATCAACAGCCGAATTATCATGAAGCTGTTCGGTCTGCCTGTGCTTACATCAATGTACCTGTGTGCTCCGGGCGGTCTTTCAGAGATCACGCTGTTGGCTGAAGAAACAGGAGGGGATCTGCCGACGATTGCCGCGATCCAGACTGCACGAATGCTGACGGTCGTCATTCTCATTACCGGTATGGTCCCGTTCATGGAAAAACTGGCAGAACTGATCGGATAATGAATCATGGATCATGTCACAAAGCACCGGGAAAATATCATCCGTGACTGGCAAGAGCCTGTCAAAGCAGCCAGGGACTTTCTCTGCGAACTTCTGGAAGCGATGTACGAAGAACTGCCGCTTCCTAAGAAAAGAAAGAAATAATCATATTTACTGCAAGGATCTCCGGAACAGAGACATGAAATACTCTGAAACGGAGATCTTTTGTTATGCACCGAAACCTGCGAGAGATATGTTTATATTTTACTAGTTTATACAAACGGTCAATGTGATGAACAGGCACCGATGTTATAATGAATAATAGTTTGAAACATTCCGCTATTTTTCAGAAAAGCATGGAGACAGGAGTATGACAATCAGCACAGCCGATAAAAGACTGATCGAAAAAATGATGTTCCGGCTTCTTCCGGTACAGATCCTGCTGAGCGCTGTCGGAACGGTAAACGGTATCGTATCCAGTTTTTTTGCGGCTAATTATGTCGGGATCGATGCGATGACTGCAGTCGGATTGTATGGTCCGATCGGTATGCTGGTGACATCCGTCAGCACAGTGCTTACAGGCGGGTCAGCCATTCTGTGTGGAAAATATATGGGGCAGAATGAACAGAGAAAAATGCAGAACGTTTTTTCACTGAACCTGTCAGCGTCTTTGATCATAGCGATCATCTTTATAGTCACATATGTATGCCTTGGCTTTTTTGATCTGACAGGCTTTCTGACCGATGATCTGAGAGTGCGTGCTATCTTCAATATATATCTGCTCGGACAGGCAGTCGGTATCATTCCTCTGATGCTGGGCAGTTCGTTTGCGTCATTCCTTTCCATGGAAAACAGGGGAAGAAGGACAATGGCAGCGAGCATCATATATATCATTGTTAATGTTCTGCTTAACTTTGTCTTTGTCCGGACAATGAAGCTGGAAGCTTTGGGATTGGCTCTGGCTTCTTCATTCGGAATGTGGGTATTCCTTCTGATCCAGGCAGAAGTCTTCATAACCGGAAAATCACATTTCCATATCTCCAGAGGGTATCTGGACTGGAAGGAATTGAGAACGATGTTCCTGATCGGTCTGCCGGGTGCGGCAGTCAATCTTTATCAGACGATACGCGGGCTGATCGTGAACAAACTGATCACGGTCTATGTCGGAAGCGCAGGTATTTCCGCATTTGCGGCAGTCAATAACTTCCTGGGCATCTTCTGGGCGATCCCTGCGGGTATGCTGGCAGTATCAAGGATGATGATCAGTGTCAGCACAGGTGAAGAAGACAGGCAGACATTGACGGATGTTATGCGCATCATGTTTACAAGATTTATTCCGATCATGTGTATGATCGTGGCAGGCATTATCCTGCTGGCAGTACCGCTGACAAGGATCTTCTACCGGGACCCTTCAGAAGAAGTTTATATGATGACGGTGAACGGATCCCGGATCCTTCCGTTATGCATGCCGCTCAGTATCATCGCTATGCATTTTACCTGTTACGGACAGACCTCCGGAAAGCAGGTGCTGGTCCATACAAACGCACTGCTGGAAGGGGCAGTCTGTGTATCGATTTTTACAGCATTGCTGATACCGTTCATCGGAATGAACAGTGTCTATGTTGCCAATGTACTGAACGGTATTGTCAGTCTGCTGCTGTTCTTTGGCTATGCGTGCTACATGAACCGACATATTCCCCGTAACATAGAAGAACTGATGGTGATCCCTGAAGGATTCGGCGTTTCAAAGGATGAACGCCTTGATCTCACCATAACAACGATGGAAGAAGTCGTTATGATCGCAGAACAGACCCAGCAGTTCTGTCTTGAACATGGAGTCGGGGAAAGAAGGTCCTATCTGTCCGCACTGTTTTTAGAGGAAATGGCAGGCAATGTGGTCAGTCATGGATTTGTAAAAGACAGAAAACCGCACAGGGTCGATATCCGTGTGATCCTTAAGGGAGATGATGTGATCCTGCGGATCAGGGATGACTGCATTCCGTTTGATCCGTCTGAACGTCAGAAACTGACTGAACATGATGATCCGGTAAAGAACATTGGGATCAAAATGATGTACAGAATGGCAAAGGATATCAAGTATCAGAATATCCTTGGTATGAATGTATTGATGATCACGATTTGAAGGTAATGAATGAAAAGATGAAACGTAAAATACGAAAGTTACTGTTATGTCTGCCGGTATTACTGTTGGTTTCCTGCAGTTCAGTCAGACATCCGTATACACAGGAATATCATGCCGGACAGGGGAACATCAAAGGAAATGTTGAGACTGTATGCTGCTTGTACCACCAAAAGAAAGACTTTATTTCCGTGCCGTATGAACCGAAGGATGCGGAGTATCTGAAAAAGACAAAATGAATAAGGCAAATCGGAGTTTGTGGAGGTTGAGATGAAGAATTATACACAGGTATATGTAAAAAACAGTTTTGAAGCAGCAGAAACATACTGCAAAGCTTTTGGAGCAGAAATAACCCGTGAGTTTAAAAACGAAGATAACACTGCTTATGAGCACTGTGAGCTATCTGTAAACGGGGAAGTTTTTTCAGTATAACATCATAAAATCGGCATAATTCTGAGAAAACAACACCTTAAAAACGGCATTTTCTATAGATTCCAATATCCTGAAATCGGCAAAAACGTGACTGAGTTTGTCTTTGTGCTAAGCTGTCGTGATAATGATAAATTATATATGCCTAATAACACAATGTAATGAAATGCCAATGGGATATAATTGATATACAGTTGAGATGCCTATTCCTGCTTTTTGTTATCATAGTAATATGAGAGAGTAATAGCATTAGTGATAGAGACTAAACCGGTGTTGATTAACAGCTTCAGATAAACAAAAACATGAACATTAGGATTAAAGTATCGATAATAATCTGTGTGATATTCCTGATCCTGTCTTCTGCGATTACGGCTTTTAACCACTATATTAATGTAAG
>JAILLA010000029.1 GCA_024693325.1 Solobacterium sp. | reverse complement strand
TTCCACCGCTTCCAGAAATGAAAACACTTCATCATCTTTTTCAAGAATGAACAATGTATTGATTGGCAGACTCAGCTGAACTGCATTATAATAAGTTCGCTGATCAGGTAGGTCGAGTACTTGATTAGCTTTTTTCATATCTATATTATACCATGCTCGCATGTGTTTTGCCAGTTAAAGAAAACTGTAACAGTCATTTTTCAACTGTTACAGCCCCGTTTGATCGATTCCTTAGTGAAGCTTTGTGCCGCACTGCGGGCAGAATACTTCGTCTCCGTCAAGTTCAGCACCGCATTCCGGGCAGAATGTCTTTTCTTTTTCCAGTTTCTCACCGCAGTTCTTGCAGAAGATGGAGCCGATCCTGTTTTCTGATCCGCAATGAGGGCAGATCATAACTTCAGGTGCACTCTTTGTAACTTCAGGTGTTTCAGGTGTTACAGGAGTTTCAGATACAGGCACTGTATGCAGATAGTCTTCCACAAATGCATAAATGTCTGCGGGAAGTGTCATGGAACGGAGTGCTCCGATCCCTGTCGTGATCAGCAGAGGCTGGAAGAAAATTCCGAGCAGTGCTGTTCCGGCCTTTTCAGCCCACTTTTCTGTTGTGATCGCTACGGTCAGACGATCATCTTTCTGTTCCAGTGTTACAGATACTGCTGCATCCATGCCGAGATATTTTGTCCATTCAGCGGAAACATCACCTTTGCACTGCACCATATATCCGTTTCTTGTTCTCATTGTCTGTGTGATCATATTCTTTTTTCTGTCCAGGTATTCCTGCAGTGCATATGCAACAGACTGAGCAGATTCTTCTTTGTTTAAAATGTAGGTTCTTGATAATTCGTTATTGAGTTCCATACGATTATTCTCCTTTGCTATGCAACATAACTATATCATATTTTGACCGTCGGTCAAATCAACTTCACTGTATTGCGTACAAACCTTAAGAATCTCTTTATTACCTCTTGGGGAACAGCTTCCTGCTTGGAACAATGATCAGCAGACAGGCTGCAGCTGCCGCAAAGAATACACCCGCAACAGGCAGACTGACCGTTTCACCGTATTCGTTGATATATGTTCCCGCGTTGGAAGCGTGAATGATGAAGTCTCCGATATTGGGACCGATGATCATCGGAATCAGTACATATGCCAGCAGACGGATACCCTGGAACATACCGACATGTTCCATTGGTGTATGGTCACGGATGGTCGACATAAGAATGATCGAGATCATGACAAATCCGCCCATCATGACCGAGCCGATGATCGTAAACAGAACAGGACTCTTTACGATGCCGGCAAGCAGAAGACCGCAGGCATATACTGCCGTGGAAAGATATATCATTCTCCTTCTTCCCATACGGTCGACCTTTCCTCCCAGCACGATCGCAAAGACGCTGGCCGTCAGGACGACGATCGCCATGACAAGGGAGTACGTCAATGTATCAAATCCCAGTGTTTTGTTCAGGTATATGAACAGATACGGCATAAAGATCTGGGTCGCAGTGTTGTAAAGACACAACGCTGCCAAAGCCGTATAGAACATCGGATGTTTCCGTATAACAGAAGGACGGAATCCGTATGCCAGTGAACGCAGGAACGGTTCCTCCTCTGCCTGCACTGTTTCTGTCTCTTCAACAAAGAACAGACCGGCAATACCGCACAGGATCACCAGGATACCGACCGCAATGAAATATGCCGGCCATCCTGTCTGTTCAATGATGATATTCGACGCCCCTACCACTATCAGCATGCTCAGCAGAGGAAATGCGTTCAGCACGCCTTCCACCTTTGTCCTGTTTGTTTCGTCTGTACTTTCCGTTACCCAGGAATTGAATGACGCGTCATTGGCAGTTGATCCGAAGAACGTCATGACACAGTCCATTACGATCACAAGCATGGCCGCGGCTGATACGGCCCTTTCAGCAGGAACAAACCTGGCGACGTTATCCCTTGATATCCAGGCAAATGCCATGACAGACAGTCCCCACAGAATATAACCGACGCATAAAAAGAGTTTTCTGTGTCTCAGTCTGTCGGAGACAGTTCCCATCACGAGTGTCGTGACTGTTGCCGCACCTGCTGACCAGGCAACCATACGGGCAATATCTGTCGTTGTTCCGCCGATATAATTGAACAGGAAGAGATTGAATTCATTATTTTCGATTGCCCAGGCGATCTGACCGATCAGTCCGAATATGATGATCGTCGCCCAGCTTTTCCGTGACAGCTGATTCATATGCTTTATGTCCTTTTTCTTAATTATAACCGCATGATCTGCAGATAAAACAAGTGGATATCGTCTGCTGGGTCACTCTGTGAGTGGATGGAACAACATGTTGACATCTCAGGACGCTGTGTTGAAAAATAACTGCGTAAATGCAAAAATGAAGGTATCTTATCAGAGTACTTTCAAAAATCTGAGGAGGAAGTCAAAATCATGGCACTCAGATGGATCACACAGGAAGAAGCTGAAAGAATGCGCGATCGTGCTCATGCAAGGGAACTAAGAGAATTGAATGAGATCATTGCGGCCGACAAGGAAATAATTGCAATAAAAGAGGTTAAAATCGCTGAAACCGAGAGTAAAATCGCAGGAAAAGATCGTGAAATCGAGAAACTGAAGAAACTGCTTGCGGAACATAATATCCCTTCTGTTTCAACAGAATAAAATTGGTATACAGTCAATTTATCAGTATTTCGAATTAAGTAGGAGGGAACTGGTCATGGCAGCACTGCCTGTTTGGTCTGTATATCTGACAGACATCATTGTTTTATTGACATTTGTATGGTTCTTTTTCTCAGGACTCAGAAAAGGTATTTTCAGCGTCGGTGCTGATGTCCTGACCAGTCTTCTGGCTATCATCGTTTCAGCTTATGCAGCTTCGTTCATTACAAAGATGTATGTCTTCTGGCCAATGGCATGGACACCTTTGAACACCTACCCTTATGCCCAGTCGATCAGGGCAGCCATAAACTGGACGATCTGTTTTATCATACTGACTGCCATTATGCAGAAGCTGCTCCGCCCTCTGTACAAAAAGGCAATAGAGTATCAGAAACAGCGGGATACCGTTCAGGACATCGGCAGATATGCAGGAGGTGTTCTCGGGCTGGTATATGCTGTATTCCTGATCAATGCTGTAGGTCTCATGATCCTGACAATGTCCCCGGAAGTCCTGAAGAACGGAAACGAGCTGTATGAAAGAACATTTTTTTCCACGGTATGTTCCGTATCCGGAGATAAACTGGCAGTGTCTTTAGGCAATAAAACTGATCTTGATTTTGTACGCAATCTGTTCAAAGACGGACTGACACTGGATGTCAGTGAGCATGATTACCAGGTCATTCAGAAAATGGTGTACGGATCAGAGTACATACCGGATGAACTGAAATAAACATTTTCTCAAGACAAACAAAACCTTATTCTCACCCACATGAGCAATAAGGTTTTTTTATCCATAAATGATACTGTTTAACAAAACTATCCGTTCAGACCGAATTCTTTCAGAAGCTGTTCATAACGGATCTTTTCCTTATCTTTGACAGGTTTGGATGGATCGTTGAAACAGTGATGTATGACATCCGCATCCTTCAGCACTTCATCATACGGCTGATCGGTCACAGCTTTATCGTCATGATGATAGATCATGGAACAGATCATATCTGTTTCTTCCGGAGTGGTCTCTCCCAGTTCCTGCAGGAATGTCCTGGCAAGTTCTGCCCCTTTGTGGGCATGATCATCATAGGAACCCGTGAGATATGCGTTCATATCGTGCATCATTGCGGCCATTGCCGGAAGTTCCGGATCCATGCCGCGCCGTTTCGCAATCAAAACAGCTGCCAGAGATACACCATACAGGTGATTGACTGCAGAGATGCGTTTTTCATTGTCTTCTACCTTCAAAAGTTCGCGGTCGATGATCGCTCTGAGGTTTTTCAGTCTGCTCATAATATGATCCTTCTTTCTCTAACTCATTATACTATGGCGGAGCTGCTGGCTCCTGACAGAAAGATCCATCCTGAAGTGAAGAATGGGTCATGTTTTAAACTTTGATGCGCTTCCATGTACCTCTTGCATAGAAATACATGATCAGCAGTGTTCTGACGACCTGGTCCAGCGCGATCGCAGCCCAGGCACCGATCAGACCCCACTGCAGGATCTTGATAAACAGTTCGCCTGCCAGCGGTCTGAGGATCAGCACGCAGACCAGCGTTACGACAGCAGTTGCTTTTGTAGCGCCGGCACCTCTGAGGGAACCTGACAATATAAACTGCGGTGTCTGGATCGGCTGCAGTACACCAAGGATCGCCATGACCGGGATCGATGCCGCAATGACCGCTTCCGTATCACTGTAAAGCGCAACGATGTACTTGCCGAAGAATCCGAACAGCGCTCCGAGGAAGAGTGAGATCATAAGACCAAGATATGTACATCTCCGGGAATAATGTTCTGCCATATCAGTCCTGAGTTTGCCAAGCGACTGTCCGACCAGTGTTGTGGAACTGACGGCCATTGCCTGACCAAGCATAAATGATAACGACTGGATATTCATGCAGATCTGGTGCGTTGCATAACCGGGCTGTCCCAAAGTAGCGACCTGTCTAGAAAACAGGATAATACCGACTCTCATGATCAGCTGCTCGATCAGGGAAGGAATACCGACCTTGACGATCCTGCCGATAATGGGGAATTCGATCCGGAATCCCTTCAGAAAATCAGTTGGCTTGATCGTGAAATAGTATTTCCCTGAGTTGGCAGTCCGGATCGCCATGACCAGTGCAACTGCCTGTCCCAGTACTGTTGCGATCGAAGCACCCGCGACACCCCACGCAGGGAATCCGAAATGTCCGTTGATCAGGAGATAATTGAATACAATGTTCACAATATTGGCCGTCACATTATAGATCATGGGTATTCTGGAGTTGCCTGTACCGCGGAAAGCGGCAGTAAATGTTGCTGTAATGCCCATTGTCAGGAAACCTGCCATCTGGATCCTCAGATACATGACAGACATTGCGATGATATCCTCGGAAAGACTTCCGTTAGCCATGAATCTGACCAGCGGTTCAGCAAATATATAGCCCATGAAAGATCCGAAAATACATACGAACAACGACATGACAAGGCCCTGCCTCATTGTGTCATTTGCTTTTTCATGCTGTTCAGCGCCTCTGTCGCGGGCAACCGCTGCAGTTACACCGACATTCAGCGCAATGATCAAGGACACAAAAATAAACTTCGGCTGGTTTGCCAGACTGACAGCAGAAATGGCATCATCACCGTTCGCCATGGAGCCGACCATGATCATGTCGGCCATACTGACAAGACTCGTCAGCATCAGTTCTACCAATGACGGCCATGCGATCCTCATGATATCGCCATACAGGACCGAGCTTTTACATCCTTCAGGAAGCTGTCTGCGTTCCCTGCCGGACTTCTGCTGTTCCAGTTCTATATCTTCTTCTGTTCCCCACGGTATCTCATCAAGATACGTTTTTACCATCTTCTGATTAGCCATGTGATCACCTCACATTCAAAAAAGACATGTTTTGCATGTCTATTGTATTAGTTAATGATTGTATTATGCAACATTCCTGCTCAGATTTCCGCCTCATCCTCCGGGAGAGTACGGAAGAAACGGATCAGGTAAGGCATTGTAATAATGGCTGCGATCACTTCCGATACCGCTCTTGATGTTTCTACACCCAAAAGGCCGAACAGTCTGCTGCTGATCAGCAGTACAGGGATCAGGACCAGGCCGCTTCTCAGGGCAGCCAGCCACAGAGCAGTCTTAGACTGGCCGATTGACTGGAACAGCATATTGCCGTACAAAGTGACCGGCATCAGGAACAGGGACACTGACTGCCATCTGAGCGCAGTTGTACCGATCCGGATGACTTCAGGGTCATCCCGGAAGAACGCGATGAACGCTTCCGCATTCATGAACGATATCACACCCATGACCATCATGAGAATCAGTCCGAGCTTGAAGGCTACCCAGAAACCATCCCTGACCCTGCTGTAGATCTTTGCACCATAGTTGAACGCGCTGACCGGCTGGAACCCCTGGCCGATACCGATCGCTACGCAGAACAGGAAATTAACGATCTTGTTGACGATCGACATTGCCGCAACAGCCGCATCACCGTATACGCCTGCTGTTGCATTCAATACGATCGTTGATACAGAGTTAAGTCCCTGCCTGGCAAGCGACGGACTTCCGACTGTCACGATGTTTTTTATCACTTCAAACTCTTTCGTGAAGTATTTCGGTGAGATCCTTGACTGTGTCTGTCCTCTGAGATACGGGATGATCAGAATACAAGCACCGACATACTGTGAGATGCATGTTGCAAGGCCTGCTCCGCCAATACCCATCTGAAGAACAAATACCATCAGATAATCCAGGAAAATGTTGAGGATCCCGCCTGAAGTCAGGCCGACCATAGCAAAGAATGCTTTCCCTTCATATCTCAGAATGTTGTTCATGACACAGGAAGTCGTCATTGCAGGACCGGCGATCAGGATCCAGAATGCATAATCTCTTGCGAACGGCAGGATCGTTTCCGTTGACCCCATCATCCTCAGCATCGGATCCATCAGCAGAATTCCTCCGGTCAGGATCAGGGCTCCTGTTGCGAACGCAGCGAAAAAACTCGTTGATGCATATTCTCTGGCACTTCCAACGTCATGTGCCCCAAGCTTACGTGAAATATTCGACCCCGCGCCATGTCCGAACATAAATCCGAATGCCTGCAGGATCGCTGAAAGGCCGAACACCACCCCTGTCGCTCCGGAAGCACTGGTTCCAATCGTTCCGACAAAATAGGTATCCGCCATATTGTAAATGTTTGTAACCAACATCGAAATGATCGTCGGTATACCGAGCCTCAGGATCAGTTCAGTAACCGGAGTTTCCGTCATCTTCTGATACTGTTCTTCATTTGATTCGTTTCTTCCTGCCATATTCATTCCTGCCGTACAGTTATATCATACCTGACCGGTCTTTCATCTCGCTTCTATCTGTCAGTATAACAATACCCGTATTTCTGAAAAACAGTTATGACTGAAACAGCCCTTCTTATGGTATCTCTTTTCAGTTATCATATAGTTAAAGAATTAGGAGGATCATAATCATATGACAACACGTTTGCCTGATGGTTTCCTTTGGGGAGGCGCTACTGCTGACTTCCAGTTTGAAGGAGGTTTTGGTGAAGGCGGAAGAGGTCTGCTTTCACATGACTACGAAACAAACGGCAACCAGGAGATTCCCAGACATCATACACTTCGCATGCCGGACGGAACGATCGTTAAACCTGCGAGCAGCTTCTTCATCGCTGATCCGGTACCTGCAGAAGCAGTTCCTGTATTCCTTGATGATGAATTTTATCCCAGCCATAAAGCAGTTGACTTCTATCATCATTACAAAGAAGACATCGCTTTAATGGCAGGCATGGGTTTCAATGTATTCCGCTTCTCGATCTGCTGGAGCAGGATCTATCCGACCGGAGATGAAGATACACCGAACGAAGAAGGTCTGAAGTTCTATGAAGATGTCATCACAGAGATGGAAAAATACAACATGGAACCGCTGATCACGATCTGCCATGATGAACTTCCGATGGAACTCGTACTGAAATATGACGGCTGGAGTTCAAGACATGTGATCGACTGCTATCTGAAATACTGCAGAACATTATTTGAACGTATCGGCAAACGCTGCAGATACTGGCTGACCTTCAATGAGATCAATGCTGTCAAAGGCTTCGGCCCCTGCGGAACCAGAAACACGGATGCACAGACACACTATCAGGCAGTCCATCATATGTTCGTTGCCAGCGCAAAAGCTGTTGTAATGGGACATGAAATGATGCCGGGATCCATGTTCGGTGCGATGTACGCAATGAGCGAACTGTATCCCGCTACCTGCAAACCTGAAGATATGTTCCGCCATATGCAGGTCAGAAGAGAAAACTTCTTCTTCATCGACTCGATGGCAAGAGGATACTACCCGAGCTACGCAAAAGACCTCTGGACAAGAAGAGGCGTAACAGAGATCAAGATGGAACCGGGTGACGTAGAGATCATGAAAGAAGGACAGCTGGACTATGTATCATTCAGCTATTATCGTTCAGCTACCGTTAAAGCAGGCGATCCTTCCTTCACCGTAGGCGGAAGTCCGAACCCTTATCTGAAAAATACGGAATGGGGATGGCCGATCGATCCGCTCGGACTGCGTTACTGCATGAACGAGATCTATGACAGGATCCAGAAACCGATCTTCATCGTTGAAAACGGTCTTGGCGCAGTTGATCAGGCTGATGAAAACGGATATGTTGAGGATGATTACAGGATCGCGTATCTGAAAGACCATCTGACAGAAATGGCAAACGCCATCAATCAGGATGGTGTTGACTGCCTTGGCTATACAATGTGGGGTCCGATCGACCTGGTTTCCCTGTCTACCGGTGAAATGAAAAAACGTTACGGATTTATCTATGTCGATATGGATGATCTGGGCAACGGAACACTGAAGCGCTCCAAGAAAAAGTCCTATGACTGGATGAAACACATCATCGAAACAAACGGTGAAGCATTAAGCGAATAATCAGATCTGACATGTCCAAAAAACGGCCGCACACACAATGCGGTCGTTTTCATTACCATTACACTTCTGCAAGAGCTGCGCCGTCTGCCCGGGGATCACTTCCTCCCAGACGCACACCGTCTTCCCGGATCTCGATCACCTGGGAAGCACCGGAGCCGGCAAACGGCTTCATGGGAATCGTTTCATGCCCCATAGCCCTGAGCTTGGCGATCTCCTCCGCACCGATCTGTCCCTCGATCCGGAGAACATGTTTTCCTGTTTCACGGTCCATGGAATCATGCCATTTCGCATGTTCCAAAGCTGTCTGTACATCCAGTTTGAAATCCACCAGATTGACGATCGTCTGCATATTCCACTGAGGCTGACGGTCTCCGCCCGGCGTATTCCCGATATAACAAAGCCTTCCTTCTGCATCGCGCATCATCCAGGTATTCAGTGTATGCATGACCCTTCCTGACGGTCTGAGGCAGTTAGGATGTCCGGGTTCCAGCCTGGCGCCGGGAGCCCTGTTGTTCAGAAGCATTCCTGTTCCGTCTACCATTTCACCTGAACCCCACACACCGGATATGGACGTAATAAATGAACAGGCATTTCCATAGCGGTCCACTGCGATCATGCTTGTCGTATGTCCCATATCAGGTTCATTCAGGTCAATGTCTTCCAATGAGCGGTCCATACGGACTTTCCCCGCAAGCTGTCTGATATGTTCAGGATCAAAGATCACAGGATTTGTCACAAACTCAGGATCTCCGAAATAGTGTTCGGCATCATGGAATGCCAGCTTCTTGGCTTCGACCATCAGATGCACAGCTTCCGCGCTGTCCGGACCGTACTGTGCCAGGTCAAAATGATCCAGGATCGCCATTTCTTCCAGATGTTCAATTCCAAGCGAAACAGGAGGTGTCTGATATACCTTATAGTCTCTGTAATTCACACTGATGGGCTCTGTGATCACTGTACTGTGTTCCGCCAGGTCCTCAAGTTCCAGCAGTCCGTCATGCCTGTGTGAGTAATCTACGATCCGTTCGGCAATAGATCCTTTGTAGAATTCATCTCTTCCTTTTTCACCGATCTCTTCCAGAAAATCAGCATATTCCGGCAGTCTGACGACATCCGCAAACCTATAGGAACTTCCGTTATTCAGCCAGGCAGCTGCCAGGTTTTCATGTCTCAGCATCATCGGAAGTGTGCTCTGACAATGACGGATCACCTTTTCGGCCATCGGTACGCCTTCCCTTGCCAGCTTCACTGCATCCCGTGCAGCTTCCGCAAATGTGATCGTTCCGAACTTTTCAAGTGCCGTAAAATACATGTCGACTGCCCCGGGTACCGTGACCGACAGCATGCCTTCATTCGGTACCTTCTGATACCCTCTGTTTGTATATTCCTCAACAGTTGCCCGTTTCGGCAGTCTGCCGGAACCGTTGAGTGCTGTGATATGATCTGATGCGGCGTCATAATAGAGCGCAAATGCATCTCCGCCCGGCCCGCACATATCCGGCAGAACGATCCCTGCAGTTAATGCCATCGCGACGCATGCGTCCATGGCATTGCCGCCGTTCTCGAGTGTTCTGAGTCCGGAAACGGAGATCAGGTTGTGGGCAGAAGAAACCATTCCTTTCGTCCCTGCCGCAATTCCCCTGTGTTTTACAAAATCATTTCTCATTGTGTGATACCTCTTGTTCTTTATTGTACAGCCATATTTAAAAAAGCAGTCATCTGACTGCCTCAAAGTATCATGTATGCTTGCTGTTTTTAATAAATGCATCTTCGAGCTTCCCCGATCTCTTCAGATAGAAGAAATACGCATATACGCAGACTGACTGGAAGAACCAGCCGACCGGGAATCCGATGAATACATTCCGGATGTTCCAGTCGATATGCATTGATATGTACAGGAAGACCTGGCGGATGCCGATCATTCCGATGAGCGACAGCATCATGACCTGTCTTGAGAAGCCGTATCCTCTCAATGTTCCGGACATGACCTGGTTCATTGCCATCAGGAAATAGAACGGTACGAGGATATGGACCATCTGCGCGCCGTACATGAGCACTTCCGGATCCCTGTTGAACAGTCCGAGGAAAAGCTTTGTATTCAGCATCAGCGGTATTCCCATGATCGCGATCGAGACCATGCCCATGGTAAATGCCGTCAGCATACCGTTCTTGATACGTTTCCGCTTGCCGGCACCGATGTTCTGGGAAACGAATGTAGTGATCGCAAGTCCCAGTGCCTGACACGGCATCGAAACGAACCGGTCAAGCCTCTGGGCAATGCCGACACCGGCTGTCGCTGTGGAACCGAAGCTGTTGATATAACGGTGGACAAACAGATTGGAGATCGAGATCAGTGATGACTGAATGCCGGCCGGAAGACCAAGATCGATCACTTCCAGAAGAAGGTCCTTTTCAATGCCCATATCTTTGAAATTGAACCTGTATCTTTCATCGAGACCGTGCATGTTCCGGTATACCATGCATACGGAAACAGACTGTGAGATGACTGTTGCGATCGCGACACCGATCACACCCAGACCGATAAAGCGGACAAGGACGATATCCAGCACGATATTGATAAAGCTGGCAGTTACCAGTGCATAGAACGGGCTTCTGGAATCACCCACTGCCCTCATGACACCTGATTCAACATTGTAGATCGATGTAAACAGGATACCCGCAATGTATATCTTCAGGTATCTGTTGGCATCTTCAAAAATATCAGACGGGCAGTCGACGATCCTCAGCAGCTGCCTGGAGAAGACCATGCCGAACAAAGCCATTACAATTCCGAGGATCAGCGCAAACGTCAGTGTGGTATGGATCGAGCGCTTCAGTTTCCCGTAATCCTTTGCGCCGAAGTTTCTTGCGAACAGCACGGAAGCACCGGCAGACATACCGGTAAAGAAACCGATCAGCAGATTGGAGATCGGGGCACACGTATTAACAGCCGCAAGCGCTCCCTTGCCGACAAAGTTGCCCACTACCAGGGAGTCTACGCTGTTGTAAAGGTTCTGGAACAGGTTGCCGATGAAGATCGGCGCAGAAAAAATCAGAATCTGCTGAAATATATTGCCTTCCGTCAAATCCATTGTTCTGCGTTCGCTCATAGTATTCTCCTGTATGTCTCTGAGTATATCCTGTACTTTCTGATAACTCAATCTCAAATAGTTGCTTTATGCAAATTTCTTTCCGAATCATTCAGCTTCCCATGAAAAAAACAGAAGGTTTCATTCCTTCTGTTAACTGAGTGTTTCGTTGATATAACGGCATGCCGCAAGCGCTGCTGTCGCGCCGTCTGCCACAGCTGTCGTCAGCTGTCTGACACCCTTTCTGCGGCAGTCACCTGCTACATAGACGCCCGGCGTCTTTGTTGTGCACTGTTCATCGGAATCAAAATATCCGTATGTGTTCAGATCCGCCAGAGCCGCAAATGCGTCATTCTCCGGGATCAGTCCGATCGCAACAAACAGCCCGTCACACGCAACCGTCTGCTTCTCGCCTTTCTGTTCGATCTCCACGCCGCAGAATTCATCATCCTGCTTCAGGAGCTTTGTGATCCTGACTTCCGTCAGACAGCGTATATTGCTTTTTGCGGCGAGCACTTTCTGCAGGGAAGGTTCGCCTGTCAGGAACGGCAGATCCTGAAGGATGATCACTTCACTGCACTTCTCTGACAGCAGGATCGCTTCCTGAAGAGCGGAGTTTCCGCCGCCTGCCATGCATACGGTCTTGCCTGTGTAGAAGTCGCCGTCACAGACAGCACAGAATGAGATGCCTTCTCCGACCAGCTCTTCTTCGCCCTCAAGACCAAGCATGCGGTGCTTCACACCGGTTGCCAGAACGACCGCTTTTGATTCGAATGTGCTTCCTTCTTCGGTCCTGACGACTTTTCTGCCGTTTTCCGAATCAACTGAGACTACATTCTCAAATTCGATCTCCGCACCCTGTGCAAGGATCTGATCAAGCATCTTGTCCGCGAATTCATTTCCGCTCATGGACAATGTACCGGGATAATTCTCGACTTTCGGGGAATGTGTGATCTGTCCGCCGAAGCCGCTCTTTTCGATCACCAGAACGGATTTTCCGTTTCTCAATCCGTATAACGCGGCTGTCATCCCTGCCGGGCCGCCGCCTACAACAATGATATCGTACATTTCTTCCTGTCTCCTTTTGAGAAAGTATGAGCAGAAACATTTCTGTTTCTGCTCATTGTCTTTCAACTCAGCTTCTCATCAGCCAGCCCTTGATGTCGGATACACCGCGGTATTTTTCGAATGTATCGCCATTTACGAGGACAAGTGTTGGTGCCTGTTTGACGCCGTATTTTTCAACGAGTTCGCGTTCTTCGTTTGCGTTCAGTGTCGTGTAATTAACGCCTGCTTTATCAAGCAGTGCTCCTGCAGCCTTGCAGTTCGGGCATGTAGGAGTCTTGAACAGCAGGATCGTACGATCCGGAGCCTGTGTGCTGACTGCTTCCACAGCAGCGTCCATAGCTGTTTCAACTGTATCTACCGGAGCCGGAACAGGTCCTGTGTGCTTCAGTACGGAGTGGCCGATGTTGTAAACACGGCGGTCCTTGTATTCCTGGGCTTTGCCGTCGTTCCAGTTCTGTACCGGACGGTAGTAGCCGGTGATACGGCTGTAAACTTCTGTCTTCTGACCGCAGATCGGGCATGTGAACTGCTCACCTGTCAGATAACCGTGATCCTTACATACGGAGTATGTCGGGGACATGGTGTAATACGGGAGCTTGTAGTTCTCAGCGATCTTGCGGACCAGTGCGGCTGCTGCCTTCCAGTCAGGAAGCTTCTCACCAAGGAATGCGTGGAAGACTGTACCGGATGTATAGAGTGTCTGCAGATCATCCTGGATATCCAGAGCAGAGAATACATCCTCCGTGAATCCGACAGGCAGATGTGAAGAGTTCGTATAGTACGGCGTGCCGTTCATGTTTGCTGTGATGATTTCAGGATACTGTTCCTTATCATGCTTAGCAAAGCGGTATGTCGTGGACTCTGCAGGTGTCGCTTCAAGGTTGAAGAGGTCACCGTATTTTTCCTGATAGTCGGACAGACGTTCACGCATGTGGTTCAGGACATCACGTGTGAAGCGCTGTGTCTTCGGATCAGTCAGGTCTGCTCTGAGCCATGCAGCATTCAGGCCGACTTCATTCATACCGATCAGACCGATCGTGGAGAAGTGGTTGTTGAATGTTCCCAGATATCTCTTTGTGTACGGATACAGGCCCTGGTCAAGCAGCTTTGTGATGACTGTACGCTTTGTATTCAGGCTTCTTGCGGCAATGTCCATCAGGTTGTCGAGGCGCTTGTAGAATTCCTCTTCTGTCTTTGACAGATAAGCGATCCTGGGCATGTTGATGGTAACGACACCGATCGATCCTGTGGATTCGCCTGAACCGAAGAATCCGCCGGACTTCTTTCTCAGTTCACGCAGGTCAAGACGGAGACGGCAGCACATGGAACGTACATCGCTCGGTTCCATATCGGAGTTGATATAGTTGGAGAAGTAAGGTGTTCCGTATTTCGCTGTCATTTCAAACAGAAGCTTGTTGTTTTCTGTTTCACTCCAGTCAAAGTCACGTGTGATGGAATATGTGGGGATCGGATACTGGAAGCCGCGGCCGTTTGCGTCGCCTTCGATCATGATCTCGATGAAGGCCTTATTGACCATATCCATTTCCTTCTGGCATTCACCATATGTGAAGTCCATTTCTTTTCCGCCGATGATCGCAGGCAGATTCTTCAGATCGTTCGGAACTGTCCAGTCCAGCGTAATGTTGGAGAACGGTGCCTGTGTGCCCCAGCGGCTCGGTGTATTGACACCGTAAACAAATGACTGGACACACTGCTTGACCTGATCCTGTGACAGGTTGTCTACCTTAACAAACGGAGCCAGGTATGTATCGAAGGAGGAGAAAGCCTGTGCGCCTGCCCATTCATTCTGCATGATGCCCAGGAAGTTGACCATCTGGTTGCAGAGTGTGGAAAGATGCTTTGCCGGAGAAGAAGTGATCTTGCCCGGAACGCCGCCAAGACCTTCCTGGATCAGCTGCTTCAAGCTCCAGCCTGCGCAGTATCCTGTCAGCATGCTCAGGTCATGAATATGGATTGCTGCACTGCGGTGTGCATCAGCGATCTCATCATCATAGACTTCGCTCAGCCAGTAGTTCGCTGTGATCGCGCCTGAGTTGGAGAGGATCAGTCCGCCGACAGAATATGTAACAGTTGAGTTTTCTTTAACACGCCAGTCATTGATCTGCAGGTAGTTATCAACGATATCCTTGTAGTTGACCAGAGCAGAATTGACATTACGTACCTTTTCACGCTGTCTGCGGTACAGGATGTATGCTTTCGCGACATCAGCGTAACCGGATGCGGAAAGTTCCTTTTCTACACTGTCCTGGATCTCTTCAACGGAGATCTTGTCATCTACGATCTTATTTTCAAAGTCTGCCGTTACACGCAGTGCAATACGCTCGATCACACTCGGATGATACGGTTTGCCAAGTGCTTCAAACGCCTTGGTTATAGCTGCACAGATCTTATCGATCTGAAATTCTACGATTTTTCCATCTCTTTTTACTACCTGATACATATTGTGACCCCCTTTATCGTGAAAGAAAAAAGAATAGTTTTTAGATAATGGTTGGAAATCCAACCTTTTCGAAAACTATTCTATGACCTGCGTATTGAAATTGCAATATAAATAACTAATGAAAATATTTTCAATTAATCCATGCCGCGGATCTGTGTATCTTTTACATATTTGCGCACGATCTCAGCGTACCGTTCCAGGTCCTCCTGTGCCGGTGCAGTCAGGTTTCCGAAAGGAACCGTATCACGGTCGGTGAAGCACTGCAGGAAATAGTGCTTCGCTCCGGAGATCATCTGCCCGATCTCCTCAAAATCGGCATCTTCATGGAATTCATGCACGACAGTCGTGCGGAATTCATAATCAATGTCTGAATGTTTCAGCAGATCGATGCTTTCCTCGATGTTTTTTGTATCAAATCTGCTGAGTCCGATGGTCATCGCGTATTTTGCCCGGCTGTTCTTCACATCCATTGCGGCATAATCGATCAGGCCTTCATCCAGGATCCGTTTCAGCATCTGAGGATGATTTCCATTGGTATCCAGTTTTGTCTGGAAACCCATCTCACGGATCTTCCTCAGGAGCTCAGGCAGTTCTTCATTCAGACAAGGCTCACCTCCGGTGATCGCCACCCCGTCCAGAAGACCTTTCCGTTTTGACAGAAAGGAAAACAGCTCATCGGATGTCATGATCGCAGGTGCCGAACCGTCTACCAGTTCATAGTTGTGGCAGAACGGGCATCTCATATCACAGAATCCTGTAAATACCGTACAGGCTACCCTGCCTGGGAAATCCAGCAATGTCATTTTCTGAAGTCCGTGTATTTTCATCTTGTCTCCTTCATACTGCCGCGAGAATATGCAGATTCCTCACTGCGTGATCCTGT
This sequence comes from Solobacterium sp., assembly GCA_024693325.1. Taxonomy (GTDB): domain Bacteria; phylum Bacillota_I; class Bacilli_A; order Erysipelotrichales; family Erysipelotrichaceae; genus Bulleidia. The sequence continues at coordinate 90,054 of JAILLA010000029.1, read as the reverse complement.
ATTCCATCATTGACTGAATAGGCGTGTTTCTCAAGGTCCGAACAGACCGCTTCACTCAGTTCCCGGTCTTTCAGTTCATCGATCACATCGGATGCGATGCCTTCCATAACATTATACTTTTCTTCACTCATGTCTCCATCATTGTCAGTCGTCAGAAGATATTCAAACAGCTCCGCTTCCAGAGAAAGGACAGGAAGTTCCCTTAATGCGCGGAAACTCCATTTGTAATACGGCTGATATCTTCTGTTCAGCAGGAAGATCACTTCCATAGCGCTTCTGACAAATTCATAGACAGCCAGCTGTGCCGCACCCTGTTCACCGTGTCTGATACATCTCTGATAGTTATACTGACCTGACTGTCCCATGAGCAGCAGATGTCCCGCAAGCTTCTTCAGCCGGATATCATCCGGATAGCAGGACAGGGACTGCCTGATCTGCGTCACTTCACCGAAGTTGTCAAACCATATCTCACCGTTGACCGCTTCTGCCAGAGATTCCTCCGGTACCCTGAGCCATCCTTCCAGTGTCAGCAGGCCCTTCTCATCACCGGTCTTGTCACGGAAAAAGTCAGCTGTTCTTATCACACCATGCCTGGCACCGCCGACAGGATTCATCAGCGATCTGCTGTACCCCAGAAATTCTTTCGGAAGCTTTGCATATGCCCGTTCCAGCAGGAATGCTGTTCGTCTGTCAACTGTTTCCTCATCCGGCAGAAACAGGCAGAAGCCCGGTTCAAAGTCATGATCTGAAGAGATCTCGTCATCATAACCGAAGCACTCTGATCCGCTCCCGCACAGACCCGCAGCCAGATACGGCTGGACTTCCGGAAACTGTTCTTCCAGCATAGGCCTGCCGAATTCCTCAAAATACGCTCTGGAAAGTTCAAGCCCGCGCATAGATCTCTTCCGCCTTCTTCTCCAGCTCTTCAGCTGCCATGAAGTACCCGAAGTAGGCAAATGTCGGCGCGCATTTCTCCATAACAAAGGCATAGTAGCCTTCTTCTGCCCCATGCGATTCCTTCAGCAGATCATACGCCTGATCAAGAAGTTCATAGATCCGATTTTCACCCTGCTCCATGCCGTACATCTTTTCCAGCGTATCGGCCATGTTCAGGCAGGTGATCGCCTGTTCCAGTTCACCGCTTTCCACATGGGACATCACCTCTGATGCCTGTTCATACAATGACAATGCTTCTTCATACTTTCCCAAAGCCGCGCATGTCAGTGCCATGTTGTTGTACAGACCGCCCATCAGTGACGGCGAAACAGCGGAAGCAGATTCATATACTGCTTTTGCTTGCTCAAACAGTTTTAGTGAACGCACATTATCGCCGAACGCGTTGCAGGCTGTAGCGCAGTTGACATAGGTCGTACCGGAACTGATCGTTCCTTCAAAATCAAGATCCTTCAGCAGCTGAAGCGCCGCATCGATATTCTCAAACGCTTTTTCCTTGTTCTGCACTTTCCGGTAATGTCCGATCAGTTCGTTTCTCAGCATCAGTTCCCCCCTGAGATCGCGGTTCATTTTCGCTTCTTCCAGCCAATATAAAAGATGTTTTTCGGCACCTTCATAATCTCTTCTGCTCATGTATTCATCCATTTTTTCAATGATACGCTGCTGCGGTATACTTTGTACCTTGTGCGGATCATCGCAAAGCGGACATGCCGGTTCTACATAGTCTTCCGGCTTTAAAAATTCACCCATATCAGTACCTCTGTATAATCATACCTTATTTGTCCGGATAATACTTTAACATCATTTCAGAGCATGATGGCACCTGAACTGAAGAACATTTGGCATAATGAACTTAACAAAGGAGCATCGATCATATGAATGTATTTGAAGCGATCATGACACGCAGAAGCACAAGACAGTTCAAAGACTTCCCGGTCGAGGAAGAAAAACTCGATCAGGTCCTGCAGGCCGGCAGATATGCGCCGAGCGGCGGAAACAGTCAGAGCGTGCATTTCCTGGTCATCCAAAACAAAGAAGTCCTGAAAACACTGGCCGAGATGGCACAGAGTGAATTCGCAAAAATGGAAGTCACGGAAGATATGTATCGTTCCATGGCCAACTCCGTTCTCAGATCCAAAGCAGGAGGATATGTATTCCATTACAATGCGCCTGTCCTGATCCTGACAGCGAACCTGAAAAGCTATTCCAACAATATCGCCGATTGTTCCTGCGCGCTTGAAAACATGTATCTGGCAGCGAACGAACTGGATCTGGGCAGCTGCTGGATCAACCAGCTGAAATGGCTCAATGAAAATGAAGTCGTGCTTCCTTATCTGAGATCACTCGGTCTGGAAGAAGGCGAACTTGTTTACGGGGCATTGGCCCTTGGCTATCCCGATACAGAAGACGGACTGCCGAACAGGAAACCCCTGGAGCGCAGAGGCAACAAAGTCACATTTGTCCGCTGACGAGCTGTATACACACATAAATGCCGGCTGAGCCGGCATTGTTTTCATATTGTTAAGACCATCAGTCTTTGATGCTGTCAGGCGCCAAGCAGTTTCTGCAGCAGGACCACCCACAAAGGCAGGACTGCGATCGACAGCAGTGTTGTCAGTACCACACAGTTCGCGGCAAACTCCGTGTCTCCGTTATACTGCTCGGCAAGCACGGCTGTCGTACTTCCGGCAGGCATTGCGGTCAGCAGGACGGAAAGGCCTGCAGTCACCGGGTCAATGTGCGCGAGATAGCAGCCGGCCAGTACAGCCATCGGCAGCAGGACAAGACGGATCACACTGAAACCGAGATTGCGCTTTGTGATCATATTTCCGATTCCGGTCTCCGCCAGGATCATACCGAGAAACAGCATGATCAGAGGTGTCGAGCATCTGCCCAGACTGGATAATACCGAATCCACGGCCAGAGGGACAGGGATCTGGAAGATCATCCGCAGCAGTCCGAGTTCCACGGCAATGATACAGGGATGCTTCAGGATGCGCAGGATCACATCTTTTCTGCTCGTACCTTCCGTAAAATACGAAATGCCTGCGGACCACATGATGATACGCTGGGGGATCAGATAGATCTGTCCCAATGCCAGTCCCATCGACCCGTACACACACTCAGCAACAGCATTGCCCAGGAAACCTGAATTGGAGCAGACAGTTGCATACTGCAGTACCTTTTTGACAGGCGGCTGTTCATGGTTGTACGCATGAGACGCGACGATCGAACACATCACCTGGATCAGGATGGAAATGATCAGTATCATCATGAACTGTTTGAGAAGTTCTCCGCTCATCTTCATATTGAATGCCGCAACGATATTGCATGGCAGCATCAGATTAACGACCAGCGCAGACAGGACTTTCCTGTCCTTCGGCTGTAATATCCCCGTTTTGCAAAGTGCCCAGCCTGCAGCCATTTCCACAAACATCAGGAACTGAAGGCGGAACAGGGGTCCGAGTTCGATCATAAAGACTACCTCCTGCGTACTATTCTACTCAGTTTCCCGGGAAATATCTGAAATCTGCACAAAAAGTGTCCGTCCGTAAAGACAGACACTTTTCCGCTCAACGTTCCGGGATCTCTGAATTACAGACCCTGTGCCATCAGGTCGCGTACGACCGGATCTTTCGGCATAACGCCTTTGGCCTTGAGTTCTGCGATCTTATCAGCGAACTGAGGCAGATACTTCTCATGCGCAACCAGCAGTTCATCGAGAACAGTCTGCGCGACATGTCCGTGTTCGACCATCGGGTTCATTTCAAATGCAGCGAGCGCAAGACGGTAGTTGCCTGTGATAGCTGCTTCAATGACGCATTCTTCCATGGCTTTCATCAGCTGTACCCAGCCTCTTTCACTCGGTGCGAATTTGCCCCAAGCCATCGGGATCGGGCCTTTGCCTGTGATGATTGAGGAGACTTCAACGATGCAGTCATCCGGCAGGTCTCTGATCGCTCCGTTGTTCTGTGTGGAAACGACCATATGTCTTCTTGTGTCATTGTAAATGGAGTTGATGCATTCACATGCAGCATCGGAGTAATGAGCTCCGCCGCGCTTGGAAAGCTGTTCAGGCTTGTAGTTCAGGTTCGGATCCTTGTACAGTTCGAACAGTTCTGCTTCCGTCTGCTTGACCTGCTGAGCACGTGTACCGACTGTATTGAATTCTTCGATCGTATGCTTCAGCATTTCGTCATGCATATAGTAGTATCTGTGGTATCCGCACGGGATCAGCTGGATCTGTCTCAGGTGATCTTCCAGGAACTTGCACTGGAAAATATTGGCAGGTGTACCGTCATCAACAGTCGGATCATACATGTTGCTGATGATCTTGTCTGTCAGGTCATTTCCCTTGGCATCCGTTACTTTATGCCAATGGAAGTGGTTCAAACCGGCAAACTGATGAATGCACTCACGCTCTGTCAGTCCGAACTGAGGAGGTTCTTTCATCAGGGCACCTACAGGTACATTGCACAGACCGACTGTCTTCTTCCAGCCGCCCCATTTGATCGCTGCTTCAGTAACCATTCCGGACGGGTTTGTGAAGTTGATCAGCCATGCATCAGGGCAGAGTTCCTTCATGTCCTCAATGATGCCGAGGATAACAGGGATCGTTCTGAAAGCTTTGAACATACCGCCTGCTCCGTTTGTCTCCTGACCGAGCATACCGTAAGACAGCGGGATCCTTTCATCCTTGATACGGGCATTCAGCAGACCTACGCGGAACTGTGTTGTGACGAAGTCTGCACCGGGAAGTGCTTCTCTTCTGTCAAATGTCAGATGAACTTTAACACCATACGGTGTAGCATCCCACATACGCTGTGCCATAGCACCGACGATCTCGAGTTTTTCTCTTCCGTCTTCAATGTCGCAAAGCCAGATCTCTCTGATAGGAACCTGATCATATCTCTTGATAAAGCCTTCCATCAGTTCGGGTGTGTAGCTGCTTCCGCCGCCGATCGTTACGATTTTGATAGGTTTTTTGTCCATTTTGTCCTCCTTTTCCTTCTGAACTCAGTCTATCATGATATAGCCGTTTCGACTTCACTGAGATGCAGTGCGTCGATCCTCTTTGACAGTTCGTCCTGCCTGTTTTCAAACATCAGGCGTTTGTTGTGCTCGTAATATTTCTCACAGCCATGTTCAAATATGAACTGTGATGTGTTCGGATTGATGGAAAGCTCCGTTACGAATATCAGCATTTCCTGTCCGCTTCCGAGTGTTTCCTCCAGGAACAGGAACGCATTGTTGAGTTCTTCCTGGCATCTGATAACTTTTGTGTTATAGGCAGATACCTGGTTCTTCAGCACTTCCCGGATCGTTTCCTTTTTCGGGTCTGCTTCATAGGCGTACAGCAGTTTCCGGTATACCATCATCGTATCCAGCGCAGTATCCCGCTTGTCCTGCCCGTCTGTTTTCTGAGCCTTTTCCATGTATGTTTCGATCTGTTCCCTCAGCAGCGCTCCTGTATCATCAGTTCCTGAGGTCATGCTCTTGAGGACAGCCTTCAGGGAGGCTCCTCTGTGAACGACCGGTGCGATATCGTCATTCAGCTGTGACAGCAGCAGTGACAGCAGCGAGAGCCGTTCATCAAACTTCGCTGCGGAGGCACGCTCTTTGATCTCCCGGTCTGCCGTACCGTCCAGGATCGCGCCGACCTGGTAATCAGACTGGTATTTCCGGAACAGCGCGTAATAGTTGGCAAAATCCTTTGCGATCTTTTCATCCTGCAGGTACTGCCCGAACAGATCGATATCCGCTTCCAGACCGTTGATCTCATACAGCATGATCATCTGGCTCAAGTCATCCCAGCCTCTGGCCGTAACAAACTGCATACCGTCCACAGATGAAGTAATGGAATAGAAATGATTCGGTTTGATCGTCAGGTATGAAAGAACAGACGGATGCACATGCGTTTCGATTGCAAATTCCTTCCATGCCTCGAAATCAGGTTCGACCTCGATCTTCTTCAGTCTGTCCAGCATAGCAACATCGAATTCCCTTACGGAGCGGTTGTATGCCGGCGGGTTTCCTGCCGTCACAACGATCCAGCCTGCGGGGATCTGATGTCTTCCGAATGTCTTGTACTGCAGGAACTGCAGCATGCTTGGCGCCAGTGTTTCGGATACGCAGTTGATCTCGTCGAGGAACAGGATGCCGTCCTTTTTCCCTGTCCGCTTGATCTCATCATAAACAGACGCAATGATCTCGGACATCGTGTATTCCGACACCTTATACGCTTCCCCTTCATATTCCTGGTCCGAAATAAACGGAAGTCCCAGGGCGCTCTGACGTGTATGGTGGGTCATGGAATAGGAAACAAACGCCAGATCCAGTTCCTTTGCGATCTGTTCTACGATCGCTGTTTTTCCGATACCGGGAGCCCCGACCAGAAAGACCGGTCTCTGTTTGGAAACAGGGATCCTGAATTCTCCATACTCATTCCTGGTGCAGTATGCCAGTACTGCATTCCTGATCTGTTTTTTTGCCTGCTTGATATCCATCAGAATCCTCCTTTGATCGTATCTTCATCAATGTTGTATTTGATCGCCCACGGGGGTACCGTCATATCTTTGTTTCCTTCCAGGAAAACAAATGCCGTCCGGTAATCCGGCTGTCTCTTCGGATACACGCCGTCCCCGTCTGTAAAATAGATCAAGCCTCCAAGTTCCGTGATCTCATGATTCCGGATCTTATCGCTGATGTAGTCAAACACCGGTCTGAAATCCGTTCCGCCCAGTCCGAGGATCTGAACATGCTCGATGTAGTTTTCAAATTCCAATGCCGATGTGATCAGCGCCTCGTCCTGTATTTTCATGTCGCACTGGATGATGCGCACGCAGTACCTGGAGAAGAACTGCTCTGTCTGAGAAAGAATGTTGTATGTTTTCTGCAGGAACCCCTGGACCATATCTCCCTGTACGGAACCGGATGTATCAATGGCAATGACCAGTTCCTTCAGTGCCCTGGTCTCCTTGTATTCCAGAGGCTCGATCAGCGGAAGATTCCCGTACAGCTTCAGTCCGTATATGTAGAAGATGTAGTCAAACTCATCATCGTTGATCACCATCTTTTCGCCGATCACCATGAACTTCTGCAGGAACTGTTCGTAGCTGTACTTTTCTTTATGCAGTTTTTCCAGGGACTGCACCAGTGTTTCGTATTTATCCCCGTATTCTTTATGGAATGTTTCAAGGTCCAGTTCGATCTTTTCCGAGATATCCTGCCAGTCCTTCATCGTATTCTTCATCTGCTCGATCAGTGCTTCTTCGTCGGATGATTCCTTCTGCCTGTCAGAACTGTCACTGTCGCTGTCATGCGAGGCTTTGTCAAAGCGGTTGTTGGTCGCCTTGGATGGATTATCATGCGTTTCATCCCCGAACAGCTGTTCCGAAGAACTTTCGACCTGCCGGATATGATACCAGGATGTATGGTCGTCAAACTGGAACGCCTGTTTCAGAAGTTTCCGTTCATCACCTGTCAGCTCATCTTTCAGGTAATGATAGATCTTCTGTGCGGTAAGCAGATCTACCTTCTCTTTGATCTTATCGATCTGTCTTTTTTTATCATGGTCTGATTCCAGCCGCATGCAGTCCAGATCAAACTCAAGGATCAGGTTTTCCACGGCAATATCACACGCAATATCCCAGCAGGACTGATTGTACTGTTCAGCAAGAAAAGGATGCTGGAAAATATTGTGCATGACCGTATGAAAATATCCTCTGGTCAGTTTGTTGGGATCATTTTTGAATATCTGGATCACGGTGATCGGATTATAGTGAAAAAACCTTCCGTCGCATTCAAAGGAAAATGTATCCGGAATAAATTCATAGCGGTCGATCGCGATGTCCATAAAGCGCAGGTGCAGCGTCAGTCTGGAAATGATATTCCGGAAGATCTCTTCACTGATTTCGATCAGTTCGTGGTCCATGGCTTCCTCTCACAAAAGTTTCAGGAGATCGTCAAGCGTGTCCGTCTGTTCCGCATCCGACAGCATATCCATAAGGCGGATCCTCAGTTCACGGTCTTTGATTTGTGGGAAATACGGCTGCAGCACGTCCTTGGTGATCAGGTGTTTCCTGACTCCTGTTTCCAGTGCATTGTTCCGGTGATCCATGATCATGAAAACGATGCATTCGTCCATGTTTTCACGGAGTTTCTCATCATATGCGGAATGATCCTGATGAAGATCATATGTTTCAAGATAGTTAACAAGCAGTACGAGCACGGCAGACGGCTTCCACTCATGGAACAGGATGCCGCTCAGATAGGAATCATACAGCTGGTAATTATTTTCGTTTTTGCCGTTATAATGCCTGTTCACACCGAAGTTCCAGTTCATGTTCCAGTTTGTTTCAAACATGGAAGAATGGAGCTGCAGATCAGACATGATACTGACACTGATCCTGCCTCCCGTTTCAAACGCTCCTGTTCCGATGGACCGGATACCCGGACCGATCACAAGTTTCCGAAGAGCGCTGCAGTTGAAGAATGTATGATCGCCGATCGTTTCCAAAGATGCAGGAAGGTCAAGCTTCTGCAGACCGATACAGTCATCAAAAGCATTATCTTCCAGTGTTCTGATGGTTTCGGGAAGATACAGTTCTTTCAGCGAATAACACTTCTCAAACGCTGACTTTCCGACTGTACGGCAGGATGGCGGCAGAGTCACTTCTTCAAGTGACACACAGTGATAAAACATCAGTCTGCTGACTGATGTCAGATATTTGGGAAGCACGATCTTTTTCAGCGAATTGCAGCGGCAGAAAACTCCCTGTCCCATATATCTGACAGAAGATGAAATTTCTATTACTTCAAGATGCCGGCATTCATAAAACGCATAATCGCCGATATCCGTTACATGATCCGGAATAATGATTTTCTTCAGACTGCTGCAGTCCGAAAAAGCATAATCTTTGATCTCTGTAATACCTTCCGGAATGACAACACACTCATCATTACCGGTGTATTTCTTCAGCTGATGATAAAAGATCTCGAAACTGCCCACATGCCCTCCGTCTATAATAATATCTTATCGTGGATATTCGATTTTTGCGAGTCATGGTCATTCCTTTGTAAAAAGTTACTGTGTTCAGGCGCACGATCTGACTGACCGGTTCTTTGTTACGGGAATCGTTCCGTTTTTTTCTCCATTCCGAAAAAAAGAGCATCCTGACAATGCTCCTTGGTTCTCTGGTCCTTAAGGAAGGATCAGCGCATCCTGATTGATATGTTTCAGGTCAGGTGATCCGGTATTTGCCATCGCTCCCTTCAGCTGTGCACCCATCTCCAGTATCTTATTAGTCAGTCCTTCTTCCCCGCCTTTGGCAAACGCAGCCATGAAGGCACGGGCACACAGAACGCCATCCGCACCCAAAGCAAGCGCTTTGAATACGTCATATCCGTTGTTGAATCCCCCGTCAACAAAGATCTGCAGTCTGTCACCCACTGCAGTACGTATCGCCGGAAGTATTTTCAGCGGCGGTACTGCGCACGGAAAACGGTTGTTGTGTCCGGAAATAACGATGCCGGCAGCTCCTGCTTCAGCAGCAGCCAGTGCATCATGTACACTCATAACACCTTTCAGGTAGAACGGCAGTGATGTTGACTGTACGATCTGTTTCAGTTCTGCAGACGTTCTCGGCGCAAACGGTTTCTGCTGGCCGTCTTTTGTTCCATATACGGTCAGTCCGTGATCGATGTCTGAGGCAAATGCCAGTGCGCCTCCCTGTTCATCATGTCTGATCTCAGTAATGAATTCATCCAGGTCTGCCAGCGGTTTGATCACCCGCAGTCCGTAAATACCTTCCGCCAGAATTGTTTCCCAGGCATTGATATCGTGGTAGTCTGTCCAGTAAACACTCCTTGCTTCACTGATCGCACGGGCATAATGCAGCTGTCCGTCTTCCATGATCTTTTTCTGTCCTCCGATCGGTCCTGCCATGATCGGTGCCTGCAGCGTTCTGCCGCAGAAAGTAAACGTGGTATCTGCTTCGACAGAGTCAATAAACTGATACGCGATCGTAATGGAATCCTTGTATGCGTCTGAAATCGTGTTGGAACTGGCAGCCTCTTTGATAACGACCGGCCCTTTATTTACAGGTACAAATTGTTTCATGATCAGTCTCCTTTATTTTCCGGCTTTATCATAGTTCACTTCAGGTCACGCTTAATATCACAAACAATGAAGCGATAAACGCAGTTTTTTATCTTCACTGTGAAAAATGCTAGAATACTGGATAAGGAGAAACAGATCATGGGTATAGACTGGCAGAAAGTTTTATATGAGACGCTTGGAGACCTGACAAGCTTCGTTTCCAAACTGATATATATCATTATCGTACTTGCATTAGCACGCCTGATCCTGAATATTCTTTCACGCGGGACCAAAACCGCAATGAACAGAGCGGAAAAGATGGACGACAAGATGCGTGCAAAAGAGATCATTACAGCAATGACTCTGTTAAGAAGCGCATGCAGATACATGATTTACTTTGCGGCAATATGTCTGATCATCAACCGCCTCGGATTCACCTCAGCTTTTTCCAACATCGTTACCGCTGCCGGAGTCGGCGCCCTTGTCGTATCGCTCGGCGCACAGAGTATTATCGGAGATATTGTAGCAGGCGCATTTATCATGTTTGAGCATCAGTATGGTGTCGGTGATTTTGTAAAGCTGAATGAATATGAAGGTACCGTCACTTCACTTGCGCTGCGCTGTACGTATCTGAAAAGATTCTCAGGTGAAAAGATCATCGTCCCCAACGGAAGCATCAAAACAGTCGTCAATTATTCCACGGACTACAACATGGCATCTGTTGATGTACCTGTAGCATATGAAGATGATATTGACAAAATAACTGATATCCTCCGTGAGATCGCACAGACATATGCGGATGAACACAGGGATGTGTGCCTTGGTGATCCGACGGTCGCGTCAATCAATTCTTTTGATGACAGCAGTATGAAAGTCACCGTCATGCAGAAAACACTTCCCAGACAGTATTTCGGTGTCCAGCGTGACTTACGGACACTGTTCAAAAAGAGATTCGACCAGGAAGGCATCTCGATCCCGTATCCTCAGATGGACGTTCATACAAAGCCCTGATATACGGTCATTCCAATAAAAAAGTCTGAAGGTCACCCTTCAAACGATTCTGGTACACACGGCATCCGGAGCACATTCCAGCTGCCGTTTTCATATTCGAATTTCATAATACCGCCGTTTGGGAACAATGTCTGTTCACTGTCGGCGCACTGTCTGCGGTATTCATCCAGATCAATGCCGAGCAGCTCTTTCATCAGGAACAAAGCATATGTGCCGTGTGATACGACAAGCACCCGGTCCTTGTCTTCAAACTGTTCAGCAAATGATTCAAACAGCCTTCTGATCCTTGTGCAGATCATTTCATTGTCTTCTCCGCCGACATCAGTCCATGATCCGGCTTTTCTTCTTTTCAGAAGGTCTTCCATTGGGATGGCTGCTGTTTTTTCACCATCCAGCATTCCATAATCGAATTCCCGCAGATCATCATATGTCTTCAGCGGAATGTTATGATATTCCAATATGATCTCTGCTGTTCGGGAAGCCCGGGGACTGCTTGAACTGCATGCCTTTGTAAAGGGAATGCCTGCCAATGCAGCAGATGCCCGCTGTGCATCTGCGATCCCCTTATCCGTCAGGGGAGAATCACACCATCCCTGCAGCCTGCCCAGGATATTGAACAATGTCTGTCCATGCCTCACATAGTAGAACGTTATCTTTTTCATACTGTCTGATATACATCCGGATCCTGCGGCAGTGCCAGCAGTGTCCAGACACCTTTTTCATATGCCATCTGTGCAATGCCGCCGTTGGGAACCGGATATCCCGTGCTGTTTCTGCGCAGTTCCTTCTGGTCGATCCCGAACAGTACCTCCAGCATATAGAGACAGAAGGAACCATGTGAGACGATCAGCACCTGATCATCCTCCTCACAGGATCCGGCGATCCTGTTCATGATAGTTCTGATCCGTTCTCTGAAGACATCGTTGTCTTCACCTTCAATTTCACTCCAGATCCCTGTTTCATTGCAGTGATCGATCTGTGCCCGGACTTCAGGATCATATGTAAGAGCACCTTCCAGCAGTCCTACATAGTGTTCCATCAGCTGTTTTTCCCTGACAGGCTCGATCCCGCGGCCTTCCAGAATGATGCGGGCGGTATCTTCCGCCCTTCCGCTGTATGAACAGAAAGCCTTCGTGAACACCGTATCCTTCAGTGCATCACGTGCTCTTTCTGCATCATGAATGCCTTTTTCTGTGAGGGGAGCATCGCACTGTCCCTGAAACCGACTCAGACGGTTGAACAGTGTTTCCCCATGCCGTACGAACCAGATCCTCATCAGATGCTCCTGAGAGCACCCATCAGATTGGATATCCTGCGGCAGTTGTAAACGTCATCATACCTGCCTTTACGGTCCAGAAGGATCGGTGTGATGCCGACTGAACGTGCTCCCTCAACATCGGCGACCGGTGAGTCTCCGATATGAACTGCATCCGCCGCATCGACGCCGGCGATCTCCAGTGCTTTTTGAAAGATCTCGGGATTCGGTTTATATGATTTCACCATATCCCCGCAGATAATGCCATGAACATGAAGCTCGTTTCTCTTCAGGCATACTCTGACATATTTATCGCTGTTGTTTGTAATGATATATACAGGTCGTTCACATTGTTCCAGAAAACGTTTAACATCTGTAAAGATCGGGGCATACATCCACCCGCTTATATTCATCTGCCTCAGCTCCGCAAGATCATCCCGCAGGCCGAATTCCTTTTCTGCCATCATCAGCAGTTTCAGGCTGATTTCTTCTTCAGTTATATAGTTTTCTCCATGTGCTGAAAGTTCAAGGCTCTGGAGATTCTTCATCCACCATGCCAACAGCTTTTTTTCATCGTCAGCTGAACTGTTTGCAATCACTCTGCTCAGCATCTGCTGCATATCGACACCGTTTTCCTGAAGGATCGTGCCGAAGTAATCTAAAAATACAGCTTTGGCCATACAACACTCCTTTTTTACATATGGATTATATCACAAGCAGGTACAATAGGAATATCCCCTTTACATTCATGCATGTAAAAATGTTATAACTGCATAATCATCGCCTTTTTTGAAAGCGCTTCAACTGAAAAAGTCGGGTTTTGAAGTCCGGCCTTCCGTCCGCCGGATCTCGATCAATATCCCCGGAAGTGACCGTCAGGCATTGTTTTCTTCCTGCCGATACAGACCCTGAAATCTCCGGGCATCTGACATGACCGGCAAAAAGGCAGACCGTATCTGCTTGTGCGGTCTGCCTGACTTTGATCATTATGACTGTATGATGTGAATGATCATGCTGTTTTCTGTTCGGGTTCCGGAAGATATTCCGGGATCATTCTCGGTCTGCCGAATCCGCTGCCGGTACCGGCAAGTGTCACTGCTGCTACATAATACAGACCTGACGCGATCAGATGTGATATGAATGTCGTTCCTCTGGCTGTATTCACGATCAGCAGGATACCTGAAACAAACAGCAGGAGCGAACCGCGTGATGTTCTTGACGAACGGGTAAATGAAGTCGCTACCAGAGCCGATCCAGACAGCATGTAAAGGATCGCCAGATACCTGAGATAACCGAAATCTCCCTTTACTTTCATGATGAACCAGATACTTGCTGCGCTCATCAGCAGGAAAAGCAGGATCTGTGATCTTCCCGGTGTATCTTCTTTGATGTAGTTATAACAGAGAAGAATGTATGCTGACATATACAGCAGAGCTCCGACCGGGATGGAAACAGTCATGGCAAGATCCGAAGCAGTCAGAAGCACCACTGCAGGCATGATCAGCAGATGGAAGCGGTCTTTTTTCCTCCGGTATCCATAGAACGCTATGATCAGCAGCAGGAAGCCCATGATTGCCTTATAAAGATTGATCTCGTTCGGATCAACTTCATAAAGCGCAGAATAGAATTCCTTGACAATGAAGATCATCTGAATGAGGAATGTGCAGATGATCGGAAGCGGGCGGAACTTTGCGTCCGGCGGAATAAAACCGCGTTTTCTTCTATGCCTGTGACGTATCCACATCATAAGCAGCGTGATGATAAACGTTACGACAGCTATCAGAACGAGTACAAGAATGATTATTGCAAGAACAAGATCTCTCCAGTTAACGTCCGTCTTTCTGTAAATATAGTCCATGATACGGCTTCCCGACTGGGCATTCTCTGTTTCGTATTCAATGGATACAGTGTAGAAACCGCCGGGGTACTCAGTTCTTCCGTTTTCCGTCAGCACAAGTTCCATAGCATCTCCGGTCTTGGCGTCATATGTGTTTTTCGCCACTTGTTCCGGCGCATGCCGGCCGGCCTGGAAATCAGCTTCCGAAACAACGATAGCCTGATCAGCTTCTGAACGGATCGCGATGTTGTATATTTCATCACGCGGAACCAGCACGGTGATCTTATGGTTATGCATACTCAGATAATGATAATCATCCTTATCCATCGGATCCCCAAAGGCATACGTTTCAAGCAGCTGTCCGTCTCTGAAAACCGATACCTCCGTATCACCTTCGATATACAGCTGGGTATATTCATTAGAATCACTGTAAAGTTCTGCCGGGTCATCTGCTGAATATACCCACGATATATACAGTTCCGGTGTATGTGTCTGCAGGAAATTTGATCCGATTGAAGCCCGCTCGTTATAACGGCGGAAAGAGTTCTCTGAACCGATATAATCCAGCAGCAGATATGCGATCTGGTTCATCAGAATATTTGCGTCATGCCGGTTTTCGTCATTGATCAGGATCGGATCTTCCGCCATTTTCAGAAGCCCGGATAATAGGCTGAACGGATCATGATTTTCCCAAAGTGATATGAGATTATCCTGCAGATGTTCACGGTATGTTTTCACATCCGGGCAGATATTCAGCAGGCTGTCCATGAGATTTCTCAGCTGGAAGTTCATATCCGGATTCATCCAGTAGGTTATTCCGGTAGTTTTCTCATATACCTGATCTGCTTTTTCGCGTTTCTGCAGGAAGTCGGAATCCGTTTCCAGAGACGGAGTATGGTAAGTTACGCCATACCGTGTATATCCCCAGTCCGCGAACGGCATATTCGTGACAGGATCCATTTTTCCGCAGATATTAAAGATGTTTTCGTATTTTGCCGGTTCGTCCTCACGGACTGTCATCGGTGTCGCAAATGTATAGGCAAATACTGTTTCCTGGGAAAACGTATCAGAGTCGGAAAGCAGTGATGCAGTGATATTCGATACTGCTGCTGCCCTTGAAAAACCGGAGATCCATATCTTCATCTTTCCATTAAGATGTTTCTCGGAAATATACCCGAACACTCTGTCATATACAAGATGCGCTGCACTGTAAAAACCTTCCGGGTTCTTTCTGGTACCGATAGTCAGGTTTGATTCCCATTCATCCATGTAACCCTGACCGCAGATCCCCACTGCGATCAGTTCAAATGCCTCGTCTCCTTCTCCGACTGTCCGATGTCCCATAACAGTAGAAACGGTGTACATACTGGGGTCCTTGTCATAGTCATCGCTGCGCAGATCATCGAATCCTCCCTGACGGAGAAAATACCGCAGGTTGTAGTCCGGAGCCCGGTTTTCCACGATATGATTTTTATTGGGACGGAATGCCGAGGTCGCAAGACCTAAGGACAGCTTTGCCAGATCATGATTATATACTCGCGCGTCATTCTTAAACCAGGACGCATTGAAAGGAACATCCAGGCTGTGATTTTCCTGGGTCGTTACAGCAAAAAAGTAATCGGTAAGAGTTATCGTTTCTTCATCGGAACTTTCTTCCGCATAAACAGGAACAGCCAGATTCAGAAGAACAAGCATGCTTAACAGACAATATATGATTTTTTTCATATTGATCCCCGTTTCCTTTTACTATTTTAATCTGATTCGTTCCTTACAGCTTATCAAGAGGTATTTTTTGTATATTTTATACCGCAAAAAATGATGAATCGATCATGATCATTTGATCTCTGTCACATATTTCCGGATATATACCATCTGTGTCGAAATGCCCCCGTCCATGCGCAGCGCATTGACAGTGTTCAAAGACTGCAGGAATTTCACGATCTTCTTATCATCGACTACCCCGAAGATCTCGATCAGCAGATATTCATGCTGTGCGTTCTGGGCGAATATCGTAGCAGCCCGTCCGAATGTCCGGTAATCAATGATTCCGTAATCTTCTCCGGTAATATCCTTAGCTTCTCCATCTACGATATATGTATATGACCCGGATATTCCGTTTTCCGCATTGATCATATATCCGTATTCATATGTCCAGTCTTCATCACCGGTCCATACACCCTTCTGCCACCCATGATATTTCAGCCACATGGTATCTCCGGTAAAGTATGCAGTGGCAAATCCGCTTCCATAAGCAGGTGTATTTTCTTCTCCCTGCCACTCTGTCCAGGCATTTTTTCTGCGAACAGCACCGACAGGCCTGCCGTATTCTTTTCCGGTCAGGCGGAAAAAGCCTCCGTTGATCCCGCCTGCATAGGCATACCCGGACGCTACTGTCTCTTCATCCACCAGTTCACTCAGAGGTTTCGGTTCTTCTGTATAATCGACCTGCACAAATGTATGCTCAGATGGTATGACCCGCAGAATGTCATACTGGATCCCTTCCAGTGTTCCCGTTTCATGAAACACTTCCTGTACTGTACCGTCTGTATAAACATTGATCGCCGTAGTAATATCCCTGCTGAGTTTGTCTTCTTTATCTTTTTCATCCCAGGAATACGTAACAGGCTTATTCGTGTAATTCAGCACAAAAACAACTGCAGCAGCTATCAGGAGAATGACTGCAGACAGGATCAGTTTCCAGTATTTCTTCAGAAATTCTTTCACGTGATATATGATACCAGTTTTGACGGTTTTCGTTAAAAATCTTAAAACAAAACCATGCCTGCTCCTGGCAGACATGGCATGTATTATGAATTGAAGTCCGATTATTCTTTGACCTGCTTTTTATATACATTGCCCAAGGTATACCGCAGCGCGCTGCCCTGCTGGATATATTTGCTGCAGACAGTCATTCTGACACCGCCGCGCTCCATTTCACGCATCTCATTGCAGTTCTCCGGATCATTCATAACAGCTGTGCAGGCATCCAGCAGGTACTGCATGACGATCGGGTGCTGATCAAGCATGCCATGACCCGGGAATATTCCTGTCATTTCTGCCAGTCTTGGCTTCAGTTTTGTCAGTGCGTCATACATCGCTTCGACTGTGCAGTATTCACGGAACGGATGCCCCTTCGGTCTTGTCCCCATACCGGATGTATCACCGGTAAACAGCGTCCGGTTATGGTGGTCATAGAATCCGCATTGACCGGGTGTATGCCCAGGCAGCAGGACCGCTTCTACGATATATCCATCACCCAGATCAAATTCATATCCGTCCGGGACTCCGATAATCTCATACGGCTGATAGGTTTCTTTATGGTCGATATCAACGATGATGTCTTTCCTGTCAAACTTTGTGTACACAGGTTCTCCGGGCTGGATCATTTGTCCCCAGACTTCGATCGGATGATCTGTCTGATTGAACAGATAATCCCAGATATCGGGATTGTTTTTTTCCTTCAGGTCGGGAACTTCGTATTCATGGCAGTAAACTCTGCCGAACTGCGCGCTTCCGTAGCAATGATCAAAATGAGAATGAGTTGTAACAGCTATGATCTCCTTATCTCCGACAAGATGACGGATCAGGCCTTTCAGATTTCCGATGCCGAACGAGTTATCTATGATCATGCACTTCTCCGGTCCGTCGATCAGATACATCCAGACATCACCCGCACCGTCAAAGCTGTCGTTATACAAAGCCCACGTATTCTCACGCACTTTATAACATTCTGTATAAGGATTGATCTCAGGATAGAACTCTTTTAATGAACTGGTTTCTCTTAATACCTTCATGAATGACCAGCGGACCGGTCTTTCCGGTTCCCAGACGATCCGTTCTGACTTCAGATCTGATTTTATGGGACGCGGTTTAGCATTGATCGCTGTTCCCTGTTTAAAACTGCCGGGCATAGTTTACCTCCATTTTCTGCACTTATATTATTCATCTTTCTGCAGGCATCTCGGTTTCTGCTTTGCATATAAGCAGACCGCATTTTCTGATAAAAACAGAAAACCGGA
This sequence comes from Solobacterium sp., assembly GCA_024693325.1. Taxonomy (GTDB): domain Bacteria; phylum Bacillota_I; class Bacilli_A; order Erysipelotrichales; family Erysipelotrichaceae; genus Bulleidia. The sequence continues at coordinate 71,878 of JAILLA010000029.1, read as the reverse complement.
ACCTGTGAGAGAAACCTCAGCCGGTTCCGGTTCTTCAAATGACACGTGCGCTGTATTACAATCCTTCTCTCTCTGCGATCGGAAGAAGTTTTTCACGCAGACACTTTTTGAATTCTTCCGGACAGTCTCCCAGCGGATTATGCCCTGCCTGATCAAACCAGATCAGGTCCTTCTCCGGAGCCTGAAGCTGGTCATAGTAGTCCTGTACAAGAGAAGCAGGCGTATTGTTGTCCAGCCGTCCGTCAAAGATAAAGTACGGGACATCGATCACTCCTTCGGTTTCCTTCAGCATATTCAGTCCGGCGACTTCCTTCCACATATTCCTCAGCACGAACTGATAGCCTTTGACATAACCGGCGATCTCTTTTGCGGTATACTCCTTGCTTCGGAAAACAGGAAGGACTGTGGCGCTCAGATAAGAGCGCTTCTTTTTATCCTGGGAGTATCCGCCGTATTTCATCATGATCTTACGCTGTGTCATCATATCTTCATAAACATGCGGATATACACCGTCGACCGGATAACCGATCTGGACAAGTTTTTCCACAGCTTTCTGATCGTTGTGTTTCCGTGCTTCATCAAGGGCAAACTGATAGGAAAGCTTTTCATTTTCCGGACCATCCACAAACTGTCCGAACCCGACATAAGCTGCTATCTGTTCCGGATGACGTTTGGCAAGCAGCGTTCCAAGACAGCTTCCCCAGCTTCCGCCGATGATAAACACTTTTTTCTTACCGAATGTTTCACAGAGATACTTTACCAGTTCCGCAGCATCTTCCGTCAGCTGGGATACCGTCAGATCTTCGGCTTTACATCCTTCATATGATCCGCATGTTCCTCTCTGATCCCATGCAACGATGGTAAAATCGTCACACAGGTCACTGTTCGCTTCGATCACAGAATGGCGGTTTGAAACACCCGGACCTCCGTGCAGGAAGAGCAGGACCGGATTGGATGCTTTCTGTCCTTTGACATGGATCCTCTGTGCAAGACCATTAATAACGACTGTTTCTTTATAATCGATCATGATTCCCTCCTGGTTTTTCTTCTTTATTATATAGTCTGACTTCATGGGAATATCTGCTTCATTTCATCATATTGCCGCAAAAAGCCAAACAAATACCGGAAGATGAATTCTGTTATGGGATCTGGCTTCCGGTATTGATCAATTTCATCTGATCAGTCTGTAAATACGTATTTGTCGAGTCTGTCAAAAGCTTCTTTGACTCTGGAGAAAGGAAGCGCAAGGTTCATGCGGATACCGTACGGTTCGAAGAATCTGCGGCCGTCCTGCCACATAACACCGACAGCAGCACCTTTCTTCTGCAGTTCGTCGATCGTGATGTTATGATCTTTGCACCACTGCTCACAGTTCAGGAACAGCATATATGTTCCTTCCGGCTTTGCCAGTGTTACGCCGGGATAGTTTTTCAGGATATGATCATATGTAAAATCGACATTGCCTGCCAGAACTTCCCTCAGTTCATCCAGCCATACTCTGCCTTCCGCGCTGTAACCGCCGATCAGGGCATGCATGGACATCACATTCATGGAATTATAGTGGCCAAGAGAAGATTCCTTCTTCATACGGTCATTGATCCACTTGTTGTATACGATATGGTAGCTTCCGATCAGGCCGGCAAGGTTGAATGTTTTGCTGGGTGCGTACATCGCAACAGTATGCATCTTCGCGTATTCATTGATGCTCTGTGTCGGGATATGTTTATGGTCGCCAATGATCAGGTCAGACCAGATCTCATCGGAAATCACAAACACCTGGTACTTTTCGTAAAGCTCCATTGCCTTTTCGATTTCCCATTTTTCCCACACTCTTCCGACCGGATTGTATGGTGAGCAGAAGATCGCCACATGAATGTTCTGCTCTGCCAGCTTCTTCTCCATATCATCAAAGTCCATTCTCCATACGCCGTTTTCATCACGGTGCAGCGGACTCAGGACCATGTCATATCCGTTATTTTCCAGGACTCCTCTGAATCCGACATAAGTAGGAGAATGCAGCAGGATCTTGTCTCCTCTTGAACAGAATACTTTAAGTGCTGTAGCTACTCCGCCGAGCACGCCGTTTTCATAGCCGATATTTTCTGCCTTAAGACCTTCAACACCGTTGCGGTCTTTATGCCAGTCGATGATCGCCTGATAGTATTCATCAGAGGGACGGAAATAACCGAAGCATGGATGCTGTGCGCGCTTGATCATCTCTTCCTGGATCGTCGGAACAGTCGCAAAGTTCATGTCAGCTACCCACATCGGGATCTGATCAAAACCTTCTTTTGTCAGTTCTCCGTTGGGCGGGAAATCAACAGCGATGGCATCTTTGCCGTGTCTGTCAATGATTGATGTGAAATCATATTTCATATGCTTATTCTCCTCTGTTCTCCGCGATCACTTCGATCTCGCATAAGCCGTTCTTGGGAAGCTGTCTGACTGCCACACAGCTGCGTGCCGGTTTTGAAACAAAGTACTTTTCATATACCTTGTTGAACGCCGCGAAATCAGCCATATCCGCAATAAAGCATGTTGTTTTCACAACATCTTCAAATCCCAGCCCTGCAGCATCCAGAAGTGCTTTGACATTCAGACATGCCTGTTCTGTCTGCGCTTCGATGCCTTCCGGCATTTCTCCTGTTGCAGGATCAATAGCGATCTGTCCCGAGAAGAATGTCAGTCCGTTTGTTCTGAAACCCTGTGAGTAAGGTCCGATTGCTGCAGGTGCTTTTTCAGTGTGTATCAGTTTCATATGCTCCTCCCTTATAATGTCTCTTTCATCACACGAATTGCGTTTTTCCAGAAGATCTTCTCGATCTCATCTGATGTAAATCCATGACGCTTCAATGCATCTTCGATCAGTCCGAACCGGTCGCTGGAACCGACTTCCAGGTCTCCCCTGATCCCGTCAAGATCAGAGCCGAGTGCGATCACATCAATACCGGCCACATCAGCCATATGACGTGCATGCACCGCCATCAGTTCAGCAGTGGAATCCATTCTTGTAATATCACTGTTCAGGAATGCCGGCGCAAAGTTGATGCCGGTAATACCGCCGCAGTCCGCAAGCTTTTTGAGCTGATCATCTGACAGATTGCGCTGATGCGGAGACAGATTTCTGCAGTTGGAATGTGTTGCTACAAACGGTTTTGTACAGATATCCGCCACATCCCAGAATCCGCCTTCACTCAGATGTGAGACGTCCACCAGAATACCCAGTTCCTGCATATAGCGGACCGCATCCTTTCCGAACTCCGTCAGTCCTTCGTTCATGACAGCCGGGTCTTTGGAATTCGGCGAACCGAAACAGTTGCGGAAATTCCAGGTCAGTGAGATCGCTCTGACACCAAGGTCATCATGATAGTGCTTCAGCTTTTCCAGACTGCCATTGACGCTTCTTCCGTCTTCGATCGTAAATATGGCAGACATTTTTCCGGCCGCATCGTTTCTCAGAATATCATCGGCATTATATGCCATTTCAATGATGTCGTTATGTTCGGCAACATTTCTGACAAGCGCATCATGCAGGGTGTTGATGTATACATCATCATCCAGCATTTCAACTCCGAAGTGCTCATATGTACTTGGCTGCGGAAGGAATGCTGCGAAGAACTGTGCCATCTGACCGCCCTTCCGCATTCTCTTCAGATCGACCATTGTATGCGGTGACTCATAAAGGTTCATCTGATCTCTGTCCTGGAACAGAAGGACCATGAGCGTATCACAATGCATATCGATATATTTCATCGTCTTCTTCTCCTGTTATCACACGGATCATTTTCCGAGTTTTTTATCTTTTTCGATCACAGCATCCACTGCATCGATGATCATTCCTTTGAAGCTGTTCTGTTCCAGTACAGTAACTCCTTCAATCGTCGTACCTCCGGGTGAGCATACTTTATCCCTCAGGGCATCCGGATGTTCATTGCTTTTCATCAATGTTGTCCCGCTGCCGCGGATCGCTGCAGCAGCGATCTGATAGGCTGTTGCACGCGGTATTCCTGCCTTTACTGCTGCCATGGCAAGCGCGTCAGCATACATAAAGGTAAACGCAGGTGAAGCACCGGCGATCGCGGAAAATACCGGGAAGTGGTGCTCAGCGATTCTGACTGTCGTTCCGACAGACGCGAAGATGCGTTCAGCTGTTTCAATATCATTTTCTACAGCTTCAGCGCCTCCGCAGATCCCGACGATCGCATCATGATATGCGGCATTCAGGTTCGGCATTGCCCTGACAACACGGATATCATTGTCCCTCAGTTCTTTTTCGAAGTACTCTGTCTGCAGTCCTGCAGCGATCGATATGATCAGGCATCCTTCGATGTCCAGCGGCTTCAGTTCATCCAGAACCGACTGCATGTACTGCGGCTTGACCGCAAGTATGATGACATCGGAATGTCCGGCAAGATCAGCGACCGAATCACACAGGCTGACGCCCGCTTCCTCATAAAGCTGTTCGGCTTTTCCCGAATCAATGTCATAACCGTAAACTTCGTCGTCGGAAAAACTGTCGCCGGAAAGAATTCCTTTAACAATGGCCCCGCCCATATTGCCGAGACCGATAAAACCATAGCGCATATCATACCTCCGCTGTAATATTTCGGTTCCGGTACATATTCTGTCCGGACTGAATGCTGTGTGCAGGAATACTGTCAGCGTTTATCTTTGTCTACCCGTTTCAGCAGCAGTACCGCAATGACTGCAAATATGACTGCCATGATGATCATATACTTCCAGGACTGAAGCAGGTTTGCTTTATCATACAGATACGCCGGATCCTGGTTATAAGAACCGGATTCGAGGAGGAAATCATTCAGTCTTCCTTCCTGGATAATCGTGTCTGTGAAGATCTTGATCGGCTGCTGTCCTTCAATGGTCATGGAGCGGAATTTCCAGATCTCATTCCACAGCGATACCATAGGCTGACTGTTGTAATTTGCCAGCGTGCATAACGCGGCCAGGCCCCATCTTGCGATCGTGAAACCGGTCAGTTTTTTGGCTGCTCCTTCCAGATAGATCAGACCGCCCGAGAAGATCAGCTGGAAGATCAGCATAAACGGCATCAGCGTCATAGCAGCAGTTGTGTTTTTGACATAGCAGGAGATCGCCAGTGATGCCATATCCGCAGCATAGGTGATCAGGAACAGTGACAGTGTAAAATCAATATAGAAATTGTTTGTAATGATTCCCTCTTTCGGGAAGCTCATATTTGCGATCGAACAGATGAACATCAAAATGCCTGTCTGCATCAGGCACAGAAGCATCTGATAGATCATATGCGCGCCGATATAAGAAGTAATATGCATGCCTGCACGGTGTTCACGCTTGACGATCGCACGCTCACGGCATACTACCTGGATGGAATTGAAGAAACCGTTCCAGATACATACACATACAAGGGCAAAGCATCCGCTCAGTGTTCCTTCCTGTGTTTTGAAGATATTGTTTCCTACAGCAAAGGTTACGGCACCGGCAATGACTGCGGCCATCGGCAGCATCTTCCAGTCATTCTGGTAAATAAACATACGGAAGAGTTTTCCGAGGTAAATGCCTGTCTGGGCAATTCTGCCTCTGTAATGCTTAACATTGTTCATCAGGCAGTTCCTCCTTTTCTTCATTTCCGGAATGTTCATTGACATATTCCGCATATTTGGCAATAAATTCGTCTGCGCGTCCTTCGCCGCCTTCATCCTTGCGGTTGATTGCCATAATGATGTTTTCCATGGAGTCCTTTCCGAAGAACTCCTTCGCTTCATCCGGTCTTCCGTAGAAAGCCAGACGTCCGACTCTTCCCGAGTCACGCGCAAGCACGATCACCTTATCAAACATATTGATGACGCGGTCCGGTGTATGCGTGATCGCAATGACGATACGCCCGGTATGCGCGATCTTCTGCAGTGTTTCAAACAGTTCTCTTGCAATAACACCATCCAGACCGGAATCAGGCTCATCAAGAATAAACAGTTCAGGACGGCAGATCAGTTCTGTTCCGATCGAAATGCGCTTCTTCATGCCTCCTGATTTCTTCGATACAAGTCCAGACTTACCGGAAACAAGTCCCAGCGTATCAAGCACTTCATCGATTGCGTCTGTTCTGTCTTTCCTTTTCATGGATGTCGGAAGCCTGAGCTTTGCGGCATCATTCAATGTATTCAGGACCGTGTCATTGTATCTCAGCAGGTCCTGCTGCGGTACAAACCCGATCTTGTATTTCATCAGTTCATACTGTTCATAGACATTCTGACCATTCAGATATATTTCCGCATTCGCCTTTTCATAACCGGTGATCGCGTTGACCAGTGTCGTTTTTCCCGAACCGGAACCGCCGAGCAGAAGCACCAGCGAATTGTTGGGGATCGTAAAGTAGATATCCTTCAGCAGATAGCGCTTCTTGTTGAAGTCACGAACAGTCCTTTCCTTCAGCATGACCGTCAGACCGCCATCCTGAATATGACTCATGTAATTCCTGATCGTTCCGATCGTTGCCGGATCGGTACCTGCCTTCAGGTCTTCATTCAGACGGATACCGAGATTAACCGGCTGGAATTTCGGATTGAATCCAAAGATCAGTGCTGCAATCCAGTTAAACGGGACCCACAAAAACATCCAGCGCCAGCTTTTTCCAAATGTAAAGCAGACACCTGTATAGATCCTGAACATAAATGCAAACTGAATCAGGACAACAACGATCACCGCCAGACCGATAATGCCGGTAGACATCGATTCATGCGGCACGAATTCACCTGCGATCCACAGCAGACAATAACAAATCTCAAGAAACAGGACTACAATGCCTGCGTTATCGCATTCAACGACATCACCGAGCTTAAAGTACCTGCCTCCCGGCAGCAATGCCCACCATCCTTTGGCACCGCATTTTTCCAGGACCTTCCATAAACCGATCGTAAACAGGGCAATTGCAGCATAATGGTATATATCCACTATATTCAGGAACAATTCAGACATAGTTTATTCTCCAATTGAATCAAGCACACAAAAAGTGCCTGCCGTAAGATTTCTGCTTTAATGATACCGCTTTTTTAGTTTTCATGATATCCGGAATAATGATCTGGTCCTGCTAATTTTGTTTTCCCGGATTTCTGTTACAAATCATTCAGGTTCATCCGGCACATGTACAGCAATGAAAAAGACCGGAAGAGATCTTACTCTCAACCGGTCTTATCAGATTTTGTTCAAAGAGAACAGTACTGTGTCTGCTTATTCAGCAGTTTCCTCTTCGTCAATGCGAACTTCTTTATCCGCATCGGAACGGATCACTTCATCCGGAAGTCTTGCTTCCGTAGCTTCCAGAAGTTCTTCCGCCTTTCTGCGGCGCTCTGCCTTCATCCATTCAGCCTTGGCAACAATGCGGTCAGTTGTTTCACGCTTGTATTCAGGGCGTCCTGTTCCGGCAGGGATCAGCTTACCGATGATGACATTTTCCTTCAGTCCGCTGAGTGAGTCGACCTTGCCTCTTACTGCAGCATCTGTCAGGACACGTGTTGTTTCCTGGAATGATGCAGCAGACAGGAAGGAGTCAGTTTCAACAGCAGACTTGGAAATACCAAGCAGGATCGGTCCGTACTGGATCGGAGCTTTGTCTTCATCCAGCAGTGCTGCGTTGCGTTCGTTGACAGCATTGATGCTGAGTGTCTGGCCAAGTGACAGTCCGGAGTCTCCTCCGTCTGTAACAACGACCTTCTTCAGCATCTGCTTGATCATGACTTCCAGGTGCTTGTCGGAAATGTCGATGGACTGTGTAGCGTATACCTTCTTGACTTCCTTCAGAATATACTCTTCAACAGCACGGACACCGGCAACTTCCAGCAGTTCCTTCGGAGCGATCTGGCCTTCTGTCAGTGTGTCACCTGCTTCAACAAGTGAGCCGACTCTCAGGTCTGAGGATACAGCCTGTGTCAGGTCGCACTTATGTTCGATGGATTCCTGATCATTGGATACAGTAACGATCATACCCTGATGATTTTCCTGTTCACGGATATCAGTGATCTCACCGGAGATCTTCGCAACAACTGCAACTCTCTTCGGAGTACGGGCTTCAAACAGTTCTTCAACACGGGGAAGACCCTGTGTGATATCACCGCTCTGGTTGGCAACGCCGCCGGTATGGAAGTTACGCATGGTCAGCTGGGTACCGGGTTCACCGATAGCCTGGGCAGCCATGACACCAATCGCTTCGCCTGTTTCAACAGGATTGCCTGTAGCCATGTTGCGGCCATAGCACTTGCAGCAGATTCCGTGTGCTGATTCACATGTGAATACGTTACGGATGTATACCTGTTTGACACCTGCATCAACGATCTTCTTTGCAAGTTCGCTGGTCAGATATGTGTCAGCTTCGACAATGACTTCACCGCTGTTGGGATCGACCACTGCTTCAGCAGTATAGCGTCCGTCAATACGATCAAACAGACGTTCGATCATGGAGTTGTTCTTCGGATCAACGATATCTTCTACCAGATATCCCTTATCTGTTCCGCAGTCTTCCTCGTTGACGATCACTTCCTGAGCAACGTCAACCAGACGTCTTGTCAGATAACCTGACTCGGCAGTCTTCAGAGCAGTATCGGTCAGACCTTTACGTACACCGTGGGTGGAAATAAAGAACTCTGATACGGTCATGCCTTCACGGAAGCATGAATAGATCGGGACTTCGATGATACCGGGCTGATATTCTTTACGTGATTTGGACTGTGTAGGACGAGCCATCAGACCACGCATACCGGCAAGCTGTGTGAAGTGGTTCTTGTTACCACGGGCACCGGATACAGCCATCATGTTGATCGGGTTCATACGGGGCAGAGATGCCATCAGTGTATCACCGACGTTGTTCTTGACACGGTCCCACAGAGAGGAGAACGCACGTTCCCATTCCTGCGGTGTCAGCATGCCTCTGTCACGCAGTGCATTCAGCTGATCGGACTTCTGACGTCCTTCACCAACGATCTCATCCTTATGAGGTGCGACAGAAATGTCACTGAGGGCAACTGTCATACCTGCAGTTGTGGAATAGAGATATCCCATATCCTTGAGGGAGTCCAGAATATCACTTGTACCGTTGATGTTGTACTTATCGAATACTGCAGCGATCAGGTTTCCGAGGTCCTTCTTCTTGAATTCGGAAGTGACCTTACGGCTTTGGATCTCCTTGCGGATATCTGTTCCCATCGGAACAAAGTCATCGTTCGGAGTAACCTTCAGATTGCTTTCCGTTGCTTCATTGATATAAGGGAAGTCAGCGGGCAGTACGTTATTGAAGATGATCTTACCGACAGATGTCAGCAGATAGCATTCATTCTGATAACTGTTGAAGCATGTCTTCTTCAATGTCTTTGCGGGCAGCGCGATCCTTGTATGAAGATGTACTGCGCCGGTCTGATATGCCATCAGGATCTCATTGACATCTTTGTAGATATGTCCTTCGTTATCACCGTATCTTCTCCACTTCGCAGCCTCATTCGGCAGGCCCAGCTTTTCGAGTGCGTCTGCTTTCGCATAGAACTCCTCAGCTGTTTCTTCCATGTTCAGATAGAAGTTACCCAGAACAAGGTCCTGTCCGGGAGTAACGATCGGTTTACCATCCTTCGGACCCAGAATGTTGTTGGCACCGAGCATCAGGACTTCCGTCTCAGCTCTTGCCATTTCACTCAGAGGCAGATGGACAGCCATCTGGTCACCGTCGAAGTCAGCGTTGAATGCCGGACATACGAGCGGATGGACACGGATTGCATGTCCTTCAACCAGTTTCGGGAAGAAGGACTGGATTCCAAGTCTGTGCAGTGTAGGTGCACGGTTCAGGAATACAGGGTGGCCATTGATGACCTGTTCAACAACGTCCCAGACACGGGGTTCCTGTCTGTCGATCAGCTTTTCAGCTGTCTTGGGGTTGCTGGCGATCTGCTGGTTGACCAGTTCGTTGATAACGAACGGCTTGTACAGCTGGATAGCCATTTCTCTCGGCAGACCGCACTGATTCATCTTCAGTGTAGGTCCGATTGCAATAACGGAACGGCCGGAGAAGTCTACACGCTTACCGAGCAGGTTCTGACGGAAACGTCCCTGCTTACCCTTAAGTGAGTGAGACAGTGACTTCAGCGCACGTCCGCCCGCGCCGGTGATCGGCTTGGAACGGCGTCCGTTGTCGATCAGAGCATCGACAGCTTCCTGCAGCATTCTCTTTTCGTTCTGAACGATGATCGCGGGAGTTCCGAGTTCAAGCAGTTTCTTCAGACGGTTGTTGCGGGTAATGACACGACGATACAGATCGTTCAGGTCACTTGTCGCAAATCTTCCGCCGTCCAGCTGCAGCATCGGTCTCAGATCCGGCGGAATGACCGGCAGTACCGTCAGGACCATCCATTCAGGACGGTTTTCACTGGTACGGAACGCATCGACAGTTTCAAGACGCTTGATCAGCTTCTTGCGCTTGTCGCCGTTTGCCTTTTCCAGTTCCTTCAGGATCGCGGTGTATTCCTTTTCCAGATCGCACTGTTCAAGCAGTGTTCTGATCGCTTCCGCACCGGTCGCAGCGCTGAAGCTGCCCGGTCCGTAAATAGCCGTATTCTCACGGAATTCACGTTCGGAAAGGATCTGCTTGTAGCTCAGCTTTGTGTCGCCCGGATCAGTTACGATCCAGCTTACAAAGTAAACTACTTCTTCCAGCTGTTTGGGCGGCACATTCAGCAGTAAGCTCATGCGGGAAGGAATTCCCCTGAGATACCAGATATGCGCAACCGGAGCAGCCAGTTCAATATGTCCCATACGCTCACGGCGGACGCTGGATTTTGTGATCTCAACGCCGCAGCGATCGCATACAACGCCCTGGTAACGGATCTTCTTGTATTTTCCGCAGGCACATTCCCAGTCCTTCTGGGGACCGAAGATACGCTCGCAGAACAGACCGTCACGTTCAGGCTTCTGGGAACGGTAGTTGATGGTTTCGGGTTTCTTTACTTCACCGTAGGACCATTCACGAATTCTTTCAGGAGAGGCGAGTCCGACTTTAATCGCGTCAAAGTTATTGATATTCATCGCTTATACCTCCTTAGTACTGATCCGTATCATCGAAGTCATCAAATCCGACAGCTGCTGCCTCAGGAATCTCTTCTTCAAGGCTGTCAGTGATCGTCAGATCTGACTGTGATTCAGCATCGTTGACAATGTTCTGACGGCTCAGGTCAAGCGTTGTTTCTTCCTTCAGCTCTTCCTGTTCCATCTGCTTCAGATCCATTTCCTCACCGTCTTCACCGACCATCTTGACATCGACTGCAAGAGCCTGCAGTTCGTGTACGAGGACGCGGAATGACTCAGGAATACCGGGTTCCGGCAGATCCTTGCCCTTAACGATTGCTTCGTAAGTCTTTGTACGGCCCATGATGTCGTCTGACTTCACTGTCAGGATCTCCTGCAGTGTATGTGCAGCACCATAAGCTTCCAGTGCCCAGACTTCCATTTCACCGAATCTCTGGCCGCCGTTCTGAGCTTTACCGCCCAAAGGCTGCTGAGTTACGAGTGAGTAAGGTCCGGTTGCACGTGCGTGCAGCTTATCGTCGACCATGTGAGCCAGCTTGATCATGTACATGACACCGACCGCGATGCGCTCATCATACGGTTCGCCTGTCATACCGTCAGTCAGCAGATACTTTCCGTCTGCGGATGTGTTCGCTTCCTGCATGATGTTTCTGAGGTCTTCGTTGGATACACCGTCAAATACCGGTGTAGCGAACTTGCAGTTCAGAGATCTCGCAGCCATTCCCAGATGTACTTCCAGGACCTGGCCGATGTTCATACGTGAAGGAACGCCGAACGGGTTCAGCATGATGTCGATCGGAGTACCATCCTGCATGTAAGGCATATCTTCGATCGGCATGATCCTTGAAATGACACCCTTGTTTCCGTGACGGCCGGCCATCTTATCGCCTTCGGAGATCTTTCTCTTCTGGACGACATATACCTTTACGACTTCATTGACGCCCGGTGACAGTTCATGGTCATCCTTGCGTTTGAAGATACGTACGGAATGAACGATACCTGCACCGCCGTGAGGTACTTTCAGGGAGTTGTCTCTGACTTCTCTGGACTTTTCACCAAAGATCGCCAGGAGCAGTTTTTCTTCAGGAGAGATCTCGCTCTGGCCCTTCGGTGTTACCTTACCGACCAGGATATCTCCTTCTTTTACTTCCGCACCGACCATGACGATACCTCTTCCATCGAGATTGCGGCATGCGCTTTCTGCAACGTTCGGGATATCTCTCGTGATCTCTTCAGGTCCGAGTTTTGTATCACGGCATTCGATGTCATATTCTTCGATATGAACGGAAGTATATACGTCTTCACGTACCATACGTTCGGACATGATGATCGCATCTTCGTAGTTGTAACCATGCCATGTCATGAATGCGATCAGGACGTTCTGGCCAAGTGCCAGCTCACCGTTCTGCATTGCAGGACCATCAGCCAGGATGTCACCGCGCTCGATACGTTCACCGTCAAAGACGATCGGTCTCTGGTTCAGACATGTGGAAGAGTTGGAACGACGGTATTTCGTCAATTCATATGTATGTTCTTTTCCGCTGTCTTCCTGAATGACTACCTTAGTAGCATCTACATAGGTAACGACACCGGGAGCCGTCGCAACACAGGCAGCACCTGAGTCACGGGCAATACGGTGTTCCATACCTGTGCCGACAAACGGGCTGTGCGGGTTCAGCAGAGGAACTGCCTGACGCTGCATGTTAGCGCCCATCAGAGCACGTGTACAGTCATCGTTTTCCAGGAAAGGAACGCAGGCTGTCGCGACAGATACGATCTGACGCGGGCTGACGTCCGCAAAGTCGATCTCGTCTTTGGAAACCATGACGGTTTCACCGGCGATTCTCGCGACGATACGGTCGCCTGCCAGATGTCCCTCTACGATCTCGTTCGCCTGAGCGATAACGTGATCGTTTTCTTCATCTGCAGACATGTACTGGATCTCATCCGTTACATATCCGTCGATGACCTTACGGTACGGGGTCTGGATAAATCCGTATTCATTGACTCTTGCATAAGTAGTCAGATAAGAGATCAGACCGATGTTCGGACCTTCAGGTGTTTCGATCGGACAGATCCTTCCGTAATGGGAGTTATGAATATCACGGACCTCGAATCCGGCACGTTCACGTGTCAGACCGCCGGGACCCAGCGCAGAGATACGGCGCTTGTTGGAAAGCTCAGCCAGCGGGTTCTGCTGGTCCATGAACTGTGACAGCTGGGAGCTGGAGAAGAACTCCTTGATTGCTGCTGTCAGCGGACGGATATTCGTCAGCTGCTTCGGTGTCAGGTTGGATGCGTCCGCAATAGACATTCTTTCCTTGACAACACGTTCCATACGGGAAAGACCGATACGGAACTGGTTCTGGATCAGTTCACCGACTGTACGGATACGACGGTTGCCCAGCATATCGATATCATCTGTTGTGCCGATACCATCGAGCATCGTCAGTTCATAGTTGTACAGCGCATACATATCCGGCATTGTGATGGTGTGCTTGTCGTTCAGCGGATCGATACCGATCAGCTTGACAGGATGTCCGTCAGCTGCCAGGATCGTGATCTCCTGTACGCACGCACCAACCAGCCAGAGGCTGACAGATGCGCCTTCCATTACCATCTTTGTGATTGCTTCTTTCTTCGCATTCGTCAGATTCGGAGCAGCTCCGTCCGGAATGTAGCGGTCCAGGAAGTTTGTTCCTGCACCATCAGTCACATCTGCACCGTTGACCGTCAGACGGCCGGGTGTATAAAGACGCTGTCCCAGCTTCAGTACTGCTGTTACGTTGTCGTTTGTCAGTTTCGCTTCGCTTGCGATGATTCCTGCATAAACAGTAACCTCGCTGAACTCAGCTGCTACTGCTTTAACATCTTCCGGTGTCAGGACCGTTCCCTTGGAAAGGGATACAGTGCTTCCATCAAGGTCTGTCGCAAGGATTCTTCCGACCAGTGCATTCGTCCAGCTTGTTTTCATCACAGCTGTTACAGGATGGGAGAATGTATGGTTGAACGGAAGTGCACGGCAGTTGATGCCCTTGTTGATCTCGGGACGCAGTGCGTTGCGCTCTGTTTTTCCGATATGGACATCTTTATTGAAGATGACAGTTCCTTCGGCACCGACCAGGTCTTCCGCAAGCTTATGGCCTTCCATACGGTCAAGAATGTTCAGCTTCTTGCGTACCTTGTAACGGCCTGCTTTCGTCAGATCATATCTTCTGTAGTCGAAGAACTTGGCATCCATCAGGTTGATGGCACCGTCGATCGTAGCGATTTCATCTGCACGCTGGTTTTCATAAACAGACAGAAGAGCTTCATTTGTAGTCTTTGTCTTATCAGCGTTCAGTGTGTTGAGGATCTCCTCATAATTTCCGAATACAGATGTGTACAGCAGCATGTAGTCGTTCAGGAATTCTCTTTCTTCCTGTTCAACGATCACATCCGGATACAGCTCGAAACGCAGAGTCTTCAGGAATTTCTGCATTTCTGTCGTATCAAACGGATCATCTGTACGTTCAAGATTCAGGGACATACCGATCGCCTTGAAGAGGATCGTGCTGAGCACCTTTCTTCTGCGGTCGATCGAAACGTTCATGATCCTGCCCAGAGCCGCTTTCTTATCATCCGACATGAATTCCAGCCAGGTTCCTCTGGAAGGGATCAGTTCGCATGTGTATGTATCACGGCCTGTACGGTCTTCGGAAACGATATCAAAATATGCACCGGGTGAACGCACGATCTGGCTGACGATAACACGCTCAGCACCGTTGATAATGAACGTGCCGGTCGGTGTCATCAGAGGGAAGTCTCCGAGGAAGACTTCTTCCCACTGCGTCATCACTTCACCTGTATCAGGGTCAACGATCTCGAGTTCCATCTTTGCCCTTAAAGGTGCACAGTAGTTTGTTTCTCTGTATTTGCATTCACTGATCGAATATTTCGGCTCGCCGAATTCATAATCAATGAACTTCAGCCGGATGTTTCCGGCATAGTTGTAGATTGGGTAGATATCATTAAATACTTCTTTGATACCTACCGTTGTGAACCACTCAAAGGATGCTGTCTGTATTTCCACCAGATCCGGAAGATCCAGCCCCGCACTTACCTTTGAATAATCGCGGCGGGTTGCTTTGTTGCCATAATTCACAACACGGTAGGTTTCTTTATTCTCCATTGTTCGCCATCCTTTCGCCTGCATCGCCTTATATACGCCGAAAAGGGCATACTTACCCTTACCCTTATTTTTAGCGACATTTATCAACATATAATAATATCAATGTTGAGTAAAGCCGTCAATTTCTGATCCCCTTAAGAATCCAGTATCCTTTATCCCTGTCAATTACATCACAAGACCCGAAAACTTCCGCTATCTTTCGGACAGCGCTTTCAGCGCCTTGTTTTCTCCTGATCACCGCCAGCAGCACACCGCCGCGGTTCAGATGATCATAAGCTTCCGACAGGATCCCGTGCACCACAGCCTTTCCGGCTCTGATAGGAGGATTTGTCAGAATCATATCAAAGTGATCAGCCAGGCTGTCGAAGCGGTCTGACATGACCGCTCTGACAGTCGCACTGTTTTTTTCGGCATTGAGCTCAGTGAGCTCCAGCGCTCTCGAATTGACATCGCTGCAAGTGACAGAACATTCCGGAAACATTGTTTTCACAACAATTCCTACAGTCCCGTATCCACAGCCCAAGTCCAGAACACTTCCGGACAATGGCGTGCATACGGCGTTTTTCAGCAGGATCTCTGTGCCGCGATCGACACCGTCCTTGCTGAAAACACCATCATCCGTAACAAATGTGAATGTGCGGCCCGAAAACTGAAAGGTGATCTCCCTCCTGTTGGAAGGCAGCCCGCTGTTATCTGTAAAATAGTGAATTTGGCTCATAACGCGGTTCCTTTCTTAGGGCCGAAAAGCCGAAACAGATTTCGGCTTCTCTAAATGATTATTTTGTTCAAATCTTATTTGAACTCAACTGTAGCTCCTGCTTCAACAAGCTGCTTCTTGATGTTCTCTGCTTCTTCCATCGGTACATCCTTCTTGATTTCTGCAGGGATACCGTCAACCAGCTTCTTAGCATCAACAAGTCCCAGACCTGTGATCGTACGAACGACCTTGATAACGCCGACCTTGGAGTCACCGAAGCTTGTCATAACAACTGTTACGTTTGTCGGTGCTGCAGGTTCAGCAGCTTCTGCAGGTGCAGCTACTGCAACAGGTGCAGCTGCGCTTACGCCATATTTTTCTTCGATTGCTTTTACGAGCTCATTCAGCTCAAGAATTGTAGCTTCATCAAGATAAGCAAGAATCTCTTCCTGTGTTAACTTTGCCATGGATTTTTTCCTCCTTCTTCCTTAGGCAGCTGCCTCTGCAGCTTCTTCTTTTGGTGCTTCTGCGCTACCGCCTCTGGCTTCAGCAACAGCATTGATAGCTCTTGCAAAGCCGGAAACAGGTGCCTGTAATACAGATAACAGCATTGACAGCATTCCTTCTCTGTTCGGGAGCTGGGACAGCTCTGCAACTGTTTCAGATCCGATAACACGGCCTTCAACAATTCCGCCCTTGAGAATCAGTGCCTTATGCTTTTTCGCGAACTGTGCCATAACACGAGCCGCTGCGGTTTCGTCTTCGCCGAATGCGATCGCGTTGGGTCCTGTCAGAACGTTTTTCAGGTCTCCGTAACCAGCCGCATCTGCTGCTCTGGCAGCCAGCGTGTTCTTATAGACTTTCATCTCAACATGCTCGGCCATCAGTGCACGGCGGAGTTCAGTGACCTCAGCAACGCTCAGTCCACGGTACTCAGCGACAACTGCAGAACCGGAATTTTTCATCTTGTCTGCAATCTCGGTGACGACATTTTTCTTAGATTCTAATACCGCCTGATTCATTCCTTCACCTAAACCTTTCCTTGTTATCGCGTACCTGAATATATAAAGCCCTCGCTGACAGACAGCAAGGGCATAAAAGTTCAACTAACAGATTGACTTTCTCTACCTCGGTAACCTGATTAAGCTTACGCCGTTACTGTCTCTGGTATTTGATAACGCTAAAATAATACGAGCGTTTAACGTGTTTGTCAACCTTCAGTTTTATCTTTTGAGCAGCAGTTTTGCCGACAATGTGAACAGGGCTCCGCTGACCAGGAATACGCCTGCCCAGAAGAGCGGATAACCGTCTCCTCCCGTTTTAGGAAGCGCTGTCAGGAATTCGGATCTCTTCCTGTCATACATCGTGATGACCTGCGTCTGATCGGAAGACGCTGCAGTAAATGTGATGGATGCACTGATCTCATACTGTTCGGGAGCTTTTTCTTCTATGAGAGTGTATGTCTTTCCTGCACTGACCGACTGCAGTCTGTGTGCTTCTTCCGTGCTTGTCCAGCGGTCTATCACCTTACCGGTCTCATCGATGATCTTCAGGACAGCACCGGACAGCGGTTTCTTTGTAAAGGAGTCCAGTTTTTCAACGCGGATATCAAGCGGTACATTTTCGATCTTCAGCACATGACCTTCCATATCTGCGTCTGTGATCACTGTACCGTCCTGAAGCACGCTGAACTCAAGAGCTGTGTTATGAGAAGCATATCCGTCCGGTATTTTAATCTCCGTGATCGAATAGTTTTGTGACGCCTTCAGTTTCGGCCCCAGTTCTTCACGTTCTTCGGACGAAGTCCATCTGTAAACCTCATTGCCATGTTCATCCCACAGACAGAGCTCTGCTCCGGGCAAAGGATTTCCCTTTTCATCCGTCTTCAGTACAGCGAGGCTGATCTGATGGTTCGTGAATACATGTCCGGCAGCGTCCGCAGTCACCGCATAACCCAGCGGCACGTTCTCACGGACCTCATAAACGATCTGCCTGCCTGTTTCATCATATTCATTCAGGCCGGCAAATACGCCTTTCCAGGATGATTCCGCACTGACTGACAGATGCCGGATGTCTTCTCCGTCTGCAGACAAAACAAATTCGGCTTCTGCCAGCTCCGCTCCGTCCCATATCTTTTCCACCGGCAGGTCTGTTTTCCTGCGCTCATAGATATTTGTGACAGTCAGTTCAACCGTTTCCCCGTTGATCCTTACAGCAGGGTCTCCGGTGACCGTGAACCTCCTGAAGATATATGCCGGCGACAGACTGTCCTCCGTACCGTTCAGCTCGGTCAGGACATAATTCCCGTAGGGAATGTCATTCAGGAGTGTGCTTTCATTGTTTCTGACCTCGAATGTCCGGATCAGGTCTCCGTCTGCCGTATGGAGGGCAAACCGGTAACTCTGTTGTGTCTGCAGGGGTTCTCCTTCAGTATCTTCTGTATGTTTTGTGATCTTCAGACTTCCTTTGATCCGTTCATTGATGACCGTCATCGTCTGTTCATTTGCATCCCATTCGGCATGTGCGTGCTCCTGCGTTTCCAGACGGAACAGTTTTCTGAAGAAGCGGATGATCCTGTTTTCCGTAAGTTCATCCCTCAGATACAGCGTTCCGTCCTGCAGGATCTCGAAGGAAATATCCGCGTCGGATCTCACATATCCTGCCGGTGCAGTGACCTCCCTCAGAACATAACTGCCCGCTTCCAGGGAACTGATCATGACGCTTCCGGCTTCTGTTGTGTACTGCCCGATGGAAATACCGGAACTGAACAGTTCAAATACAGCCGGTTCATTGATCAGGCTGTGTTCTGCACTGCATTTCCTCAGTGTCATTTCAAAAGTGCCCGTCAGTTCTTCTTCTGCCGGCTCCCAGGTGTTGACCACCTCAAGACAATCACCTGACAGTCTGCTTTCCGCTGCCCAGAGTCCTGCCTCGGATACTGCTTCGCCAATCTGCACAAATACCGTTTTACCGCCCAGCATATCCTTACTGCATCCTGAAACCGCCGATTCACTGACGGTATACTGTATCCGGTCCGAACCATCCTGACGATAGACCGGCAGTTCTTCAGTCGTGATCTGCCAGATATCTCTTCCTGACACGGCATCTGCCTGGGTAAGCGTATATGTTTCCAGCAGCTGACCGTCCGCGTACAGTCCGATCATGATCTCTTCAGGAAGTGCTGTCTGTGTTTCCCTGATCCAGGTTTTCCGGATCAGCAGCGGCTGTCTGGCCGGCGCAATGCCTGCGTCATTGTTTTCCGAAACATAACGGTAGGAACCGATCGATGAAGCTTCCGGCAAGGTGATGTCGGATATTCCGATCCCTGACAGTCTTCCTTCCTCATAAATACCGATGCCGTCCGAATCGGTATCAGGGCTTCCGATATGCAGCGGAGAAAGCAGGTATTCCTGAAGACCGGCTGTTTCGATCAGGATCCTGTACGTTCCCTCAGGAAGAGACGCAAACCGGTATCTTCCGTCTGTGTATGCGGACACCACCCCTGTATGCACATCCATGCTTTCCGAGGAGTGAACGACAGCAGGCAAACCGTTTGATTCATATGTTTCGTAGTTTCCCGCGGTGTCCTGTTTCTGCAATGTGATCGTCATATCATGCATCGGCTGTTCCTGTACGCTGCGCTGACCGTCCAGGTCACCGTCTTTCCAGATGATGCCTTCAATACTGCGCGATACGATGTAAACTGTCGATTCCCCGGTGTCGGAACCCCTGTAGACCGTATTCCTGATCTTTTGTCCGCCCTGACATCCCGGCATTGTGACGCTGATATGGAGTCTGCAGGTCTGCTGCCTGTAAAGCGTGCCGATCACTGCTGCCGCTTTGATATTCTTCCGTTCTTCCGGTCCCGTTACAAGGATACGGTCTTCTCCGTCTGACTGAACGGTACCCCTGACCCATGCGGAAGAATTTCTGATCTGCCCTGCTGTCATGGTTTCAGCGGATGCTTCATCAACTTCCTGATAGGTATACCATATCTCCCAGTCACCGATATTATCGGCTGTGACTTTTGTGCCGTCTGCGGAATACTTCAGGATCCTGAATTCATCCAGATACAGATCCCCCGCGTATGTGCTGTCTGAGGCAAATACATCAAGAACGACGGAGTCGGTCAGATTGGAAGAGCCGTTGTTTCCTGCCGTAACTGTCCATCCTGCGCTTTCCTGCGGATCGATGAATCTCCGGTCGGCTCTTTTTGACACAGCCATCGCCAGCTGTTTGGATATGCGGATCCCCGCTTCACTGATGTTGTCGTTTGCCGGAGTCAGCGGACGGTGATCTCCGTCTGCGCTGATGGAAGCAGTGACAATGATCTGCTGCTGATCGGCCACTTCGATATATCCGTTCTCTTCGTCGATGACCGTGCCGAAGTAAATGTTGTTCATATCCTGAGAAGGAATGATGTTCTCCAGCGTCCATGTCAGGATCGTCTGCCCGTTTTCTCCTGCTGTCAGTACAGGCTCCAGAGGTACGCCTGAACAGCTTCCCTGTTTGCCGATGCCTGCCTGTACATATTGGGAACCTGACGCATACCAGGATCCGAAATCACTGTTATACATCAGCTGCGCAGGCAGAACAGTCCTGACGGTCACCGTGACCGGTGTGCCTTCCCCGGTCTGCGTATATGTTGTCAATGACGGTCTGATCCGGTATTCCACATAGCGCTGTCCGCTGTCGAGGCTGTAGATCCTTGCCGGTTCTGCCGAACCGGACTGTGTCTGCGCGGCAGTGATCTCGATCTCACTTCTGAACGGAGTGACATATACAGAGTCTCCGTCATGGTTATCCCCGGTATGTCCGGATACATATGCGCTGCTTTCCCACACTGCTTTGACATAGTTTTCCTTAACATCCTGCTTGTCCCCCTGCGGCAGTACAAATGTCCGGTTATCGGTTCCTTCCGGACGCAGCGGGATCATGCCTCCGGCAGCACTGACCTTGTCCTTCAGCCACCATGTTGTACTGATCCTGATCTGGTATACATTGCCTGCTGTCTGACTTTCTTCTCCGCTCATACACGGTATATATGACAAGGCTGCCTTTTTGGTGAATTCCTTTTCCGACAGATCCTTGCGGTACTGCGTCAGGATCCCCACGCAGGTGTATCCCTGGTCCTGCAGCTGCTGCAGATCGGAGAAATAGATCAGGTCCGACTCAACAGCATCGTTCATCTCAGCGTCATCGTACCATCCCGTACCGTCCGGTTTCGCAGCATACATCCATGAATACGTACCGGATGCATAATAGCCGTCGTTATAGACAGACGGACCGGCCGGAGTCCCGTCACTGTTCTGCAGGAGGATGCCTTCATCATCAAACTTCATCAGGCTGTTCGCTGCATATACGACATTGTCGCTGTCGCCTCTGGGATCACACCATAGTCCCCAGGTGATCCCGAACGGCTGTCCGACCGCCACAGCATCCTCGCCGGTATGCAGAAAGGAATCCGGTTCTTCGTTATGGTTGATATCACCGTATCCGTCTGCTGAAGCGTAATGGATATTCGGTGTATACACGCCTCCGCCGGCAATAAAAACCGACCATGTCAGCACATCATCGGAAGTGCTGCCCTGTTCAAGCAGTACATCCGATACCTTCAGCTGTGCATCTGCCGCGCTCAGTTCGACGGTTCCTGTGTCTTCATACCACTCGCTGAGCCCTGTTCCGTTCTGCTCAAAAGGAACGATAAAGTATACCTCTGCCGCGGATATACATCCGATCCTTGCTGTAAACACTCCGTCTGAAGGCTTCCAGTAAATGTTCTGGTTTTTCGGTGCGGCACCGCTGTTGCCGTTCGGGAACCACTGCGGATTCACTTCGTAGCCGTTGGGATGTTCTTCACTTTTCGGATAGATCGTGAATGTGACTGTACTTCCCTCCTGTTCCGCATGCCAGTCTCCTCCGTTCCAGCATCCGTTGGACCCGTCTGCAGGCATGATATCCGGACGTTCGTTCTTCCTGTTCAGGGGTGCCAGTGTTGCGTATGTCAGGCCATAACTTTTGACGTCTCTTTCATCAGCCTGCAGATCCGAATACGGACGCTTGTTGCCTTCATAGCTCCAGATCAGCGGCACAAACCCGTCGTCATTCATCGATATGGGAGATGAGGAGGCGGAGGATCTTCTGTAAACAGCCTGCATATCAACGCTGACACTGATCGGTCCGTCGGGCAATGCGCATCCTTTCAGGTCTGCGCCTGTACCGGCACTGCCTTTGCTGTAGAGCTGGAGGTTGACAGAATAACCGTAGATCCTGCCTTTGACCTGTCCGGCATCCTTGTTCAGCGCAAGATCGTTTCCTGTGGAAAAGTCGAATACATCAAGTCCCTGCGTATGCGTATGTTTTGCCAGTGCGGCATTCATCCTGAGTTCACATGTGATCTCTACCGGTTCCGAAAGGCATTCCGCCGCCTGTCCGATGTCGTTATGGTCCATCCACGCACGGAATACAGGCTGTATGACCGTACCGTTGGATGCCCCGAGTATATGGACTACCGCACTGACCGTCCCGCTGCCCGGGAATGCGTTTTCCGCAGTCTCGTTTGGTTCCATAAACCGTTTTACTAGCAGCACCTGATTCCCTTCTCCATCCGTACTGAGCGTCCATCCGGTCGTTCCGGGAGTCAGATCATTCAGATCAGTGCACCGGTTTCCTGCCCAGCCCATGGATTCCGTATCAAAAACCGCTTCCTTTTCAGTACATGGAAGAATAAATTCGTAGAACATATAGCCGCTGCCAACACTGTCGTAAATACCGTTGGATCTTGTTCTGTAAAACAGGGTGTATGTCAGCGTATCAAACGTCCTGATCCTGTGGTTTGAATCCGATGTATCCCTTCCCGCTGTATCTTCTTCGTCAAACGGTCCGATCCCGTCTTTCATTTCTGAAACATTCAATGTTTCAACATAGATCAGATCATCGTCCAGATATGCGTGTTCTCCTCCTGACTGGTCCAAAAGGATCGTGCACAATTCCTGATAAAGCGCATATTTCACGGGATTCCTGCTCTGCCAATCCGTCCTGTCTTCATCAGTCATTTCATTTTCCAGAGATCCGATCTGCTGCAGCAGTGTCCGTACTTCCCCTTTTTCCTCATCGCTCATCTGAAATACGGAGCTGCTTTCCGGCAGCTGTTCCAGATACTGTGTGATGGTCAGGTATTTTTCCACAGTAACAGTCATTAGCGGCATATCGTCCCAGACCAGAGATGTGTCAGTAAATACGGATTGAAAAACATAGCTGCCTTCAATGTCCGCATCATATGTACTGCACTGCCAGACGACTTCCTGTTCCTCTGTTGTTTCGCTTCCGGCAAACAGAACCGATAATGTAAACGGAAGATCCAGGTCTTCTTCCGCTGTTCCTGCTTCAGCCATGATCTCTGAAGGATCAGGTACTGCGACCGCTTCGATCACCCGCTGTTCTGTTCCTGTCAGTTCAGTCTGCTGTCCTGCTGCAGGATCCGGTTCTTCAGCAGCTGCAGGCAATGCCCTCAGACAGGTCATCGCCGCTAATAACAGTGCATTTCGTTTTTTCCATGCTGTGCGATTCATAGTTTCCTCCGTTTCACCCGGCCGCAACGGCCTTCTGAAATAACATTCGGTATTCACGCTGAATCTCCACGGAAAAACAAAAAAAAGATCTGAAATTCAACATTCCAGATCCTTTTGGTTACATTTGTATGCTGTCTTACTCAACTGTAACTTTTACACCAGGGCCCATTGTTGTGGAAACAGTGATACCCTTCATGTATGTACCCTTGACAGTTGCAGGCTTGATACGGTTCAGCTGGTCATACAGAGCTTTAAAGTTCTCTGCAAGAGCCTGATCAGAGAAGGAGCACTTGCCGATCAGACAGTTGATGTTTCCATCTCTGTCAACACGGTATGTGATCTTACCTTTTTTGATCTCTTCGATCGCCTGGCTGATGTTTGTTGTAACAGTACCTGTCTTAGGGTTCGGCATTAAGCCCTTAGGACCGAGCACACGGCCGAGTTTACCGAGCTGACCCATCATATCGGGAGTAGCTACGATAATATCGAAGTCGAACCATCCGCCCTTGATCTTTTCGATCATGTCTGCGCCGCCAACGAAGTCAGCGCCTGCATCCTTAGCTTCCTGTTCTTTCGGGCCCTGAGTAATAACAAGAACTTTTCTTGTCTTACCTGTGCCGTTGGGAAGAACCATAGCACCACGGATGTTCTGTTCAGCCTGACGAGGGTCAACGTTCAGGAAGAAGCTTGCTTCTACTGTAGCGTCGAATTTTACCGGGCTGAGTTTCTTTGCGAGTGCAACACCTTCTGCATAGGGATACAGTTTCGTGCTGTCTACCTGAGCCTGAGCGGCCTTGAATTTCTTACCTGCCATGATCAGTTATCCATCCCTTCTACTGTAATACCCATGTTGCGGGCTGTACCTGCAATGATCTTCATAGCTGCTTCAACACTGTTTGCATTCAGGTCAGGCATCTTGTACTCAGCGATCTCGCGGAGCTGATCAACAGTGATCTTGCCGGCCTTGACAGTCTTCGGTGTACCGGAAGCTTTAGCGATTCCGGCAGCCTTCTTCAGCAGGAATGCTGCAGGTGTTGTTTTGATGACGAAATCAAAGCTCTTGTCTTCATAAGCTGTGATGACGACAGGAACGATGTCACCCTTGCGGTCCTTTGTTTTGTCGTTGAATTCCGTGCAGAATTTCGGCATGTTGATGCCTGCGGATGCCAGAGCCGGTCCCGGTTTAGCGCCGCCTGCAGGGAACTGCAGTTTGCATACTTTTGCAACTTTCTTTGCCATGTGGCGTTCCTCCTTTAAATAGGTTCCACATGCAGTGGTAAACGGATAAGCTGCTTATCCTCCCACGCATGATCACACACGAAAAAACGTGTGCTCCAATATGATAGTATCAATTGCCTTCCGAGTCAATCATTTTCAGCCAAGAACTACAGATGCCAGCGTAATGACCAGCGGCAGTACCAGAAGACAGAGGATCGTTGACAGACAGACCTGTTCTACAGCGTCTGTATAGTTCTTGTCATACGCCTGCGCAAACACCGCAACGTTGGAACCGACCGGTGCCGCAGCCGCGATCATCAGTGCCAGTTTCATTTCAGAACTGCCGAACGGCAGGAGCCTGAATACGGCAAGCGTTGCCAGCGGGATCAGGACCAGTCTGAGCAGACATACGATATATGTCTTTTTCTTTTTGAACATTGCCAGAAGATCCGACTGGGTAAGGAATACACCGCTGACCATCATGGCGATCGGTGTATTCAGGCCTGCGATCGAACTGAATACGCTGGTCACGACTCCCGGCATATGGTTTCCGATTCCGGAGAAGAAGATGATCAATGCGGCGATCACCGAAAGAACGATCGGATTCGTCATGATCTTTTTCGGTGAGATGACATTTTTATCCGAAGTGATGACATATACGCCGTATGTCCACTGCAGTGCGTTGACGAACACGATCATGACGGAAATATAGAACACATACTGGCTTCCCATGACCGCTGTGACCAGGGGAATACCGATGAATCCTGCATTTGAGAACGCTGATGAGAAGCAGGAAATACCGTCGCGTTTCCCGAAAACAATGTGCGAGATCACGATCGCCGCCAGCATGGCTGCGCCTGCCAGCAATGTTGACTGCAGGAGCTCCGCAGCTTTTTCCGCCGTCCGCTCAATGCAGAAGTTGTTGATCACCACGACCGGGATGACCAGGTACAGCAGGATCTTTCCAAGCTCCTTCGAGCCCTGATCCGTGATCATTCCTCTTTTGTAGAACACATATCCCGTCAGCATCAATAAAAACATGACGCAGATCTGTTTCAGCAGCAGTAAGCCGATCTCCATCTCATGCCTCCTTGAACGCCAGCATGGCATTCGTATAGTAAGGGTCATCCGTCACTTCCGTACCGAACCATACAGGCGGTACGAACACATTCGCTTCTTCCTCACTGCCGAACTCCGTTTCCACTACCAGCAGCCCGTCAAGCCTGCCGAGATATACATCGATCTCGGCGTGATGTCCGTCCGGGAGTTCCATGACATATCTGTTTTTCGTGACCGGATGACCGATCGTTTTTTCACACAGCTTTGCATAGTCCTCAGCAGAGATCTCAAATTCTTCTTCCTGCCGGACCATACCCATGCCGCTTTTATATGTGAAGATGTGTTTATCATCCGCTTTCCGGATCCTGAGGACCGGATCTACCGAAAGATACCGCTGTTCCATCCGGATCATGACAGCACCTGTCAGATCGGGAAGTTCATTAACAAGAAATTTACGTTCAATTTCCATAATTGCCGCCTTTCCGCAAAACATCAGTTTATAAAAATCAAAACCCACCGGAAGTGATCACGGTGAGTTCCCGGCTTTACTGTTCGAAGAAAGCCGTGAGATCCTTTTCAAACATTGGTGTCCACCATTCCAGATACCCTGCCCTGGTCGGGTGTACCGGGTCAAACATATAGAGCTTATATGCCTCATCCGTGATCTCATACATCTCTTTGTGGTTCCAGAGATCGATCAGGCCGATGTTCCACTTTTTCTGCATGACCGGAAGCAGTTCCGTCATGTTCTGATAAAGATCAGAGATGAATCTCGTCCCGCTGTAAAACAGTACCGGGCAGTGCCAAGTATTCTGCGCATAGGAAATAATATATTCCATGGCTCCGGCGATCGTCTGCAGATCAAACGCTTCGGGATCTCTTTCATCTGTCACCGTGCCCAAGGGCATACCTTGTGTGGCATCGTTTGTAGAAAGCTGGCAGATCAGTGCGTCAGCCGGGAATGATCTGTCGATCGTTCTTAAACGTTTGATATAAGACGGGCCCTTCTTGTCGATATCGACCAGTGTCGTTCCGTTGACCGCTTCCTTGATCATGACGATACCGTCAAGATGCTCCAGATCATCCGCGAACGACTGGTTCAGTGAAGCATAGCCAAGTGTTACGGAACTGCCGAGAAATATCAGATGCTTTCCTTTCAGCGGGCTGTTTTCCCTGGCAGGATACTGCGTCACATCATATTGCGGCGCATTGCCGGGATGTTCCTGCTTGGAATAACCGTGATCAGGCTTTTTCAGTTCAGGTATCTGCATGTTCGTCCCTCCATTGTTCTTCTTACATCAACATCTTATCAGACTGCGGTCCTGCTTGAAACCGCTGAATACAAAGAAGATCCTGCCGAATCATTCAGCAGGACCCTTTGTCAGTCTTCCACTTTCTGCAGATCGTTATAGTTGATATCGGTCGGTGTTTCACGTCCGAACAGCATTGTCATAATGCTTGCGACCTGTGTCTGGTCGTTCATTTCGCTGACTCTGCCTTCCATGCCTGTGAACGGTCCGGTCAGGATACGTACTGTATCGCCGACCTTGAAGTCAACAACGACCTTCTTGTCGCTCTGACCCATTCTGCGCAGGATGGATTCGATCTCATCCGGAGAAACAGGGAACGGTTTTGCACCGCCGCCTGAAGAACCGATAAATCCGGTAACGCCCGGTGTGTTACGCACAACATACCATGCTTCATCTGTCATCTTCATCTCAACGAACACATAACCCGGGAAAATGTTTCTCATCTTCTCGACTTCCTTGCCGTTTTTGATCTCGATCTCAGGTTCTTCCGCAACAAGTACACGGAACAGTGAATCCTGGATGCCCATGGATTCAACACGCTTTTCCAGATTGTCCTTTACACGGTTCTCATGGCCGGAGTATGTATTAACTACATACCAGCGTTTTTCATTTTCATCATCAATAACAGGATTGACCTTCTTCTCGTCGCTCATCTTATCCTCCGATTCCGATCAGTGTCAGAAGGGTCGTGCTTAAGAAATCGCACAGTACAAAGAACAGCGCAAAGAATGCTGTAAATGTTACAACTTCTCCTGTATTGGATACTACGTCGGCGCGCTTCGGCCAGCGTACACGTTTGGCTTCCTTTTTGATACCGCTCCAGCTGAATGTCTTATCCATAGAGTACCTCCTACTTCGTTTCTTTATGGAGTGTTTTGCGTCCGCACTTCGGACAGAATTTCATCAGTTCAAGACGTTTCTTCGCATTTTTGTGTGAAGTTGTATAATTTCTGGACATACATACTGTGCATGCCATAATTACTTTTTCATCTTTCGCCATGACAAAAACTCCTCGATTGCCTACCTAATTTAACACAAGAGACAATGCCCGTCAATTATGTTCAAATACGCACTGCTTAATTTTCAACGGAAAAAGCCGTGATCGAACCGGCTTTCTCTCATTTCTTCATTCATACAGCGGTCATTCCCTGACCGGAATCTCACGCTTTTTCAAGAATGCTCTTTTTGATCTTTTTCCGCACCCTCTGCTTTCTGCCGTCAAACTGCTTTGCTGTGATGCCCATCTCCTGGGCGGAACTGCTGTACGAATTGCCGTTCATCCAGCTCAGGAGGACCTGCTGTTCCCTGGGGTTCAGCTTGCTGATCTGCTCCATCAGACGGTCTCTTGCCTGGTTCATCCGGAGTACATATTCCGGATCGGACAGCCTGTTTTTCTGTTCCAGTGTCTCGATGGCGGGATTGTTTTCGCTGATCATGCTGTCGAGCGAATACATATGATTGACGCGTCCCAGCTGCTTCCGCTTAACAGTTCTCGTATATGTGATCATCGTGTTTTTGATCACGATCGTCAGGAATGTCGCGAAACTGCTGCCGCGGTCTTCCCTGTACGTATCTGCCGCTTTGTACAATGCCAGCATCCCTTCCTGCATCAGGTCATCCCAGTAGATATTCAGGCAGGGACATGCATCGATCGCGTTCTTGACCTCGTGGATCAGGATCGGTTTGTAGAGATTAAAAAGAGCACGGACGGCATATGTGTCTCCTGTCCGGCTCATATAAAGCAGTTCGTATGGATTCATAAGCTTTCCTCCTTAACGGAAGAAACGCCCATCCGTGATCTGATACATCAGGATCCCGGCACTGACCGCCGCGTTCAGGGAAGAGATCTTTCCCCTCATCGGAAGTGAGACCAGATAATCACACTTCTCTCTCAGCAGTCTTGAAATGCCCTTTCCCTCATTGCCGATCACCAGTACGGTATTGAAATCATACTTCAGTGATCTGTAGTCCTGTCCGTCCATGTCTGCCCCGACGATCCAGTAGCCTTTTTTCTTCAGTTCCTCAGCTGTACGCGCTAGATTCGTCACAGACGCGCATTTTACTGTATCGATCGCTCCGGCAGATACCTTGGCGACCGCCGGTGTCAGGCCGACCGCATGTGTCTTCTTGAAGATCACTCCGTCTGCGCCTACAGCGTCCGCAGTTCGCAGAACCGCGCCAAGATTATGCGGGTCCTCCAGTTCATCCAGCAGGATCAGGAAACCGTACTCGGAATGCCGTTCATTCACAAGGTCGTCCAGTGTATACAGACGGTATTCCTGTACTTCCGCAGCGATCCCCTGGTGATTGTCGCTGCCGGTCATTTTTTTCAGGTCATTCCGGCTGACATGCTTCACCTTGATCCTGTTCTTCGCACATTCCGCTTCGATCTGAGGGTCCTGGATACACAAGTATACACAGTCTACTTTCGAGGGATTTTTAAGCATCTGCTTTACGACGTTTTTTCCGTACATCAATTGTGCCATAACCCTTCCTCCTTCAGTGTTATAACTTTGTCCCATATCGTCCCGATCCTGTTCCAATTGTTCTCAAGCGACAAAGCGCCGAGAACCGCTTCGAATCCCGTGGACTTCCGATAGATATTGACAGGTGTGTTTTTCGGGACAGTACCCGCATTGGCATTGCGTCCCTTGCGGTACCAGTCCTCTTCCTCTTCTGTAAAGAACGACGCTTCATGAAGAAGGTCATACAGCTCAGCTTGTGCTTTGGCACTGACATACCTTACGGAATGCTTCTGCAGATCATTGCCTCTGCCGTATCCCTTTTCCACCAGATATGTCCTGACTACAAGCGACCATGCGGCATCTCCCAGAAAAGCAAGTGTCCTGCCGGAACATTCAGACGCTCTCACAGCAGACCTTTCTCTGCAAGCCTGCCGCGGTAAATATCGGCACTTGCAAAATCCTTGTTTTTCTTTGCTTCATTCCATTTTTCAAACAGAACGATATCTTCATCTGTTACTTCCGGCTTTACAACGACTACACCAAGAATATCCAGCATCTTTTCAACAGCGTTGCGGTATTTTCCGACTGCTTCGAAGTCGATCTCGCGCTGTCTCAGGGCACCGTTCAGCTTCTTTACGGTATCGTAAATGACCGCATAGGCGTTCGGTGTATTCATGTCATCATCCATCTGATCCAGGAACGCTCTGTAAGCTTCCTCATCATATGCGTCCGTGAAAGCGCAGCGTGCCATCGCTGCCTTGACATCCGCCTGCTTCAGCGGTGTCATGACACGGTCCAGTTCCTTTCTGGCTGTTTCGATCGTTTCATCGCTGAAGTTCAGTTCCTTGCGGTAATGAACGGAGCTCATCAGCCATCTTGTCAGATTCGTACCCAGGCGGTCTACGATATCCTTAGCCCAAAGGACATTTCCCAGTGACTTGGACATCTTGATGCCGTCAATGTTCACCATTGCGTTGTGGATCCAGTAATTCGCAAGGCAGTTGCCATGGCAGGCTTCCTGCTGTGCCGCTTCGTTTTCATGATGGGGGAACTTCAGGTCCATTCCGCCGCCGTGGATATCGATCATCCTGCCGAGGTTGTTGTTGATCATGACAACACACTCCGTATGCCATCCGGGTCTTCCCTCACCCCAGGGACTGTTCCACTTGATGCCCATATCTGTTTTCTTCCACAGTGCGAAATCATACGGATTGCGCTTCTGGTCGTTGGCTTCGATACGTGCGCCTGCTTCCAGCATGTTCAGCTTCTGATGGCTGATCTCACCGTAGGTGGGAACAGAATCAACAGAGAAATAAACATCTCCGTTTGCCTCATACGCATGTCCCGACAGCATCAGTTCATCGATAAACGCAATGATCTCATCCATCGTCTCCGTAACGCGCGGCGTAATATCCGGAAGCTCTGTATTCAGAAGTTTTCTGACCTCCTGATATGCTTCAATATAGCGCTCGGCGATCACTGCCTCGGTCGTTCCCTCATCGGCAGCCTTCTTGATGATCTTGTCATCCACATCCGTAAAGTTGGACGCATAGGTGACGGTGTATCCTTCCGCCTCAAACAGACGCTTGAGCACATCAAATACGACCATCGGTCTGGCATTTCCGATATGTGCATAGTTGTACACGGTCGGACCGCAGACATACATATTCACATGTCCTTCTTTGATCGGATGAAATTCCTGCACTCTCAGTGTTTTCGTATTGTAAAGTCTGATCATATTCCCTCCCACAAAAACAGGGACCCGCAAAAAGACACCTTTGGCGTGGTCCCACTTTTCTTTTTACTCTGACAGAATAACGCACTGTATACGTCCTGTTTTAAAGGCCCTCCAAGGTGCATCTTATGCAGAACATACCGGACAGTTTCACCAGCCCTGTCCTCTCTGTGCGTCGTGTTTCTGCTTTCTCTCCTCTTCCCCGGTTTCCTACACATTATAGAACATCAGCCAAGCATGAAACAAGGCATAAAGTTCCGGTGCATGGAAACAGGCTATAGTGTTTCGATCAGCTGAAGCACCTGATCGATATCAGGCATATCCATCAGTGTCTGTGCATAATGGCTGTACAGTACCGTTCCCTGATCATCGAGGATGAACAGTGCGGGCAGCTGCAGTTCATTGCCTTCATAGTCACCGTGTGAGAAGCCTGCCTCCCTGGCGGCGGCACCCTTCTGCTTCAGCTGTTCCATACCGCTGCCGAGCAGTGCTTCCTTTGATCCGGCCGCGTTGATCCCCAGTCTTTGGTAAATAACCTGTCCGGGATCGGCAATGATCTCAAACGGCAGAACCGTATCGGACTGTTTCAGATCATTCAGCAGATGCGCTGTATCACTCTGCATGACAACGATCACCTTTGCGTTCCTGGAAGTGAATTCTTCATAACGCTTCATGATCATATGCACATCATACCGGCAGACAGTGCATCCGATATATCTAAGTACCCACAGTACGGTCTTCCCATTCAGCATTTCATGGAAATGTTCATAGTGACCGTTCTGGGTATCCACGATGAAATCGGGGATATGGTCTCCAGTTTCCATCCTGCACGACAGACCTTCGGTCTCATCCAGTATCCTGAGCGTTTCTTCCGCCATCGGCATATCCGCAATGCTTTGCGCGTAATGTGCGCAGCTGACCAGACGGTCCGGTTCAATGATGAACATTGCCGGCAGCTGCAGCTCATTGCCTTCATAGTCCCCGTGCACATAGCCGGCGTCCTCGGCAGCCTTTCTCTTGGCAAGCAGCCTTGTCATATCACTGCCGCGCAGTTCTTCAATATTTTCCGCAGCACGGATCGACAGTGTCCGGTACAGTACTTCGTCCGGATCCGATATGATCTCAAACGGGAGCGGTTCTTCATTCAAGGCTGTCCGGAGATGTGCCTGATCGCTCTGCATGACGACGATGATCTGTGTATTGCGTTTTTCGAACTCCGGGTAAGCATCCGCCAGGACACGCATATCGATCCTGCATGTCGGACAGCCTGCATAACGCAGTACCCTCAGCGCAGTACGTTTCCCCGCCAGAAGCTCACTCATCTGAACATCTGTGCGGAATGCGGTATTCACGGTAAACTCCGGGAATCTGTCAAGTACATTCAATCTGCTCATATAACTCTCCTGTATTACGTTCATTGTTTCAGATATTTTCCAAAAATACAGTAAAGTGCACCAAAAAGCGGAGAGTTTCCCCTCCGCCGTTATTCAGTAATGATATAGCTGCTGTAGATCGAGTTGCCGAGCCTCAGCCAGTCTTCCAGATCCATCATCCAGATGTAATCATTTTCCGTCAGGATCCCCTGACGGATCAGACGGATGAGTTCGTCA
Source organism: Solobacterium sp. (assembly GCA_024693325.1). Taxonomy (GTDB): domain Bacteria; phylum Bacillota_I; class Bacilli_A; order Erysipelotrichales; family Erysipelotrichaceae; genus Bulleidia. The sequence continues at coordinate 38,987 of JAILLA010000029.1, read as the reverse complement.
TCCGTATACGGACCGTATTTCTCGGTATCTCCGGCTTTGTTGTAATACCAGAATTTTCCTGCTTCACTCATAATCCTGTCCTCATCAATCAGCCACACAGGCTCCGTCAGACCAGTGGAAGCCTTCCTGTTCATCACAGATCTGCTGCTCTGACTTGCAGGCTCCGTCAGACCATGTTCCGCCGTTTTCCAGGCAGTCACGTTCCGGTGTGATGCAGGCTCCGTCTTTCCAGACATTCCCTTCATCCGAGCATGCCTGTTCCGGTGTCTTGCACGCACCATCCTGCCAGATGTTTCCGTCCGCAGTACATACATCAGCCTGGGAGACCGTCTGAACATCACTGACTTCCATGTTGCTGTTGACAGTAAATGTTCTTGTAGGATCACTCAGCATATTTCCGTCTGTCAGATATTCTGTCAGAACATCGGAATATGCATATGTGCCTTTTTTCAGATACAGCTCTGCTGTATTGGTCTGGGCTCCGGTGAACTTCACGGTCACTTTGTACTGATATGCACCGTATGTCAGTCTTGCAACTCCGGTCTCGCTTGCTTCATAAGCATCGGAACCGCTCTTAGGCAGTGCCGTAACACGCACTTCGTATTCTTCGCCGTCATTCAGACTTCCGATATACTCGGCACGATTCGTCGTTACGAGCAGTGACTGCGTATCGGAACCGACCGTTACCTTATATGAATCCGCATGCGCGACCTTATCCCACGTGATGATCCACTTATTCTCACCGGTCTCAGCTGTGATATTTGCCGGTGTATCAAGTTGTACCGCCGCTGCAGAATACTTCAGTTTAGCGGTCAGCGGATCACTGTTGTTCGCGTCGTTCCTGCCGTCTGAAGCAATGACAGTGACCTTATATGTTGAACCGTTCTTCAAAGAAGATGCCGGTATGGAACAGGTGTTCCGGGTAGACGTCATCTTTGTGGCCGGGTCTGTATTGACTGAAATAATGTATTCTTTTGCGTCCGCAACAGCATCCCAGCTCAGGTCCCACGTATCCTCGGTAGAGGAAGCTGTCAGGTTTGTCGGGGCAGCCAGTTTTACGGGTGCTGCCTCATATCTGAACTCCAGAACCGTCGGTTCACTGCTTTCTTCCTCCGAGTCCCCGTATGCGGTCAGTGTAACTTTGTATACTGTACCGTTCTTCAGGTTTTTCGTCGGAATGCTGGTGGAATTCTTTGCAGAACGCAGGGATGTTTCAGGTATCGTGTTAACCTTGATCATATAGTACTTGGCATCAGCGACCTTATCCCATTTGATCGATACGTTTTCTTTGCCTGTCTCAAACGTGACATTTGTGACTTTATCCAGCTTCACGGTTCCTTCCGAAGGTTCGGGTGTTTCGGTGGCTGTTCCATATACCTTATTGGTATTGTCCCCGGCACCGATGATATCGCCGTTGTAATTGACAGCGACCAGTGTACCGCCTCTTGCGGCGATATAGCGGACATGATCCAATGCCGCTGCCTGCTTGGAGAAGGCATCATCTGTAGAAGCTGTCGTGATCTTTCCCTCAGACGTCAGTCCTGCCGCAAAGCCTGAGCCTGCCACAGCACTCGTCATACCTGACCAGGATGCCGTATTCAGTGAGGATGCCGAACCTGTTGCGTAGCAGGTCACTCCTCCTTTGTCATCAACGACCGTCACATAGCTGTCAGATGTGCTGAGAGACCTGACATTGGACAGTGCCTCAAGCGCAGAAGCGCAGGAAATATTGCCCGAAACGACCAGGCTGCCGTTTTTCTTCTGTCCGATCGTATATCCGTTGCCGGCATATACATATTTGATATTGTCCCATTCGTCGACCTTGCATGCCGTATCGCTTCCGGTGCAGATCACTTTTCCGTCATCCTGCAGACCGGCAATATGCGTGTCCGCTGCTGCGATCATCGTGATATTTGTCCATGTCTTGGCTGCCGTATAGGAACTGGAGCCCGCAAGCATGACCGTTCCGTCATTTTTCAGTCCGGCCAGCCAGCTGTTGGCTGCGCTGATCTGTACAAGATCGGTATACTGACTGATATCAAGGTTTCCCATGGATCTGATCCTGCCGTCATCATCAATAAATGCCGAGAACGTCCTGCCCAGCGCAAGACGGTTGACATCACTGATCCTGACGGTGATATGACCGTCATCTTCTTCACCGTTTCCGCCGAACATACGGCCGATGCCAAACAGCATCAACAGCGCACAGAATGCCGCGATGCCGATCAGGATCCTCTTTTTCATCGGTGAAGGTTCTTCTTCATCGTATCTTTCAGGTTCATATTCATCTGTTTTTTCCGGAACGGGCTCTGTGATAGCTTCCGTACCGAACTGGATCGTTCCGGTAACAGCCGGACGGCTGATATCCAGCGTTCCGCTATCAGATACCGGATAAACTGTCTGCGGTGCTGGAACCGGTACCGGTTCAGGCATCACAGATGCGATCGGCAGAATGTTATCCGCAATATCCTCTTCCAGTGTTTCCTCGGAAGCAGGACGGTTCAGATTCTGGAAAGGGATCTGAACACTATGATATATCTGATCTTCTCTAGGCATCCGGAGCTCTCTGGTATTATCCAGAAAGTCCACGATCGGAATAGAATACAGCTGCGAAAGTTTGCGTAGCTGTTCGATCCGGCAGATCATTCCGCCGTTCTCCCAGCTCATATACTCTGCAACAGAAACATTCAGCTTCGACGCAACATCAGCCTGAGCATAACCAAAGTGCTTACGCACTGCTGTTAATTTTTCAGGAAGTCGATTGTTCATTTCTTTTCACCTACTATAACCAGTTCTGACTGGTTAGCATTATTTTATACAACTCATCCGCCGAGTACAAGTCAGTCATTCTGACCGTACTGCTCGAAGAATCTGTATAATGCCCCGATCAGGTTCGCATCACTGCGGTATCTGCAGGGTCTGATCACAGGTTCCGGACAAAGCGGCTGGTCAGCCGGTACATAAGCCCCTACCGCTTCTCTCAGCATGTTGATATAGCTGTCCTGTTCGCTGATGCCGCCACCGATTGCGAAAGCATCCGGATCGATCGTGCACTGGATATTGAAGATCATCATGGCAAGATCCCTTGCAGAATCCCTGACTGCCTGCAGCGCAGCTCCGTCACCCCGGTCCATTCTTTCAAAGACCAGTTCACAGTCTGTGCGCTTCAGACCTGTTTCACCGCTGAGTTCAGCGTAACGCTTTACAATGCCTGCAGGCGTGCATACGGAAGAATACCGGCAGTCAAACTCATCATGATCAAGGATATGTTCTTCACCGAACAGCTGCTGATTACGAAGGTAATGATAGGACAGTTCTCCGGCCCACAGATGGCTGCCTCTGACGATCTTCCGGTTCACAAATACAGTGCCCCCGATCCCTGTTCCGAGCAGGATGACAACACCTGTGTCCGCATCCTTCAATGCGCCGCTGATCATTTCCGCCCGTGCTGCTGCCTTCCCGTCATTTTCCACAGATACCGGCAGGCCTCCGCACTGTTCCGAGATCAGGCTGCACAGATATGTCCCGGCACAGCACCGTATCGCTCCGGCATTTCTCATATATCCTTTGTCGATATCGATAATACCCGGCATGGACAGCGCAATGCCTGAAACATCCGGATACGCCATCCAGATCTCATGGATTCTGGCAAGGAAAGTGTCCAGGTCATCCCGGGGCGTTTCATATTTCGATCTGTACAGGATCTCTCCGTCCCCGCTCATTACGGCGTATTTCACATAGGTTCCGCCGCCGTCAAAACACAAATACGTTTTCACAGGTACCTCCGTTCTTCATCATTATAACAACCATTCAGGGGACATGCTGTAAGAGTGCCGCCGTATTTCTTAAGAATATTCGTCTTCCGTATCACGCATCAGACGAAAAAAAGACGCCGGCCCTTATAATGCGGGTCAGCGTCTGTTCAATTATTAATTCTTAAGAAAACTTACAATTACTTAACGTTGGAGAAGTACTTAATTGTACGAACCATCTGTGAAGTATAGGAGTTTTCGTTGTCATACCAGGAAACAACCTGAACTTCATACAGATCGTCAGCGATCGGCTTAACCAGTGTCTGAGTTGCGTCAAACAGTGAACCATACTTCATACCGATAACGTCGGAGGAAACGATCTGGTCAGTATTGTATCCGAAGGACTCGTTAGCAGCAGCTTTCATAGCAGCGTTGATGCCATCAACTGTTACTTCAGGAGCTTTTACGACAGCTGTCAGAATTGTTGTGGAGCCTGTAGGAACAGGAACTCTCTGTGCAGCACCGATCAGTTTGCCGTTCAGTTCAGGGATAACGAGGCCGATAGCCTTTGCAGCACCTGTGCTGTTCGGAACGATGTTAGCTGCGCCAGCGCGAGCACGGCGGAGATCACCCTTACGCTGCGGGCCGTCCAGGATCATCTGGTCGCCTGTGTAAGCGTGAACTGTGCACATGATACCGCTCTGGATAGGAGCATATTTGTTCAGTGCGTCTGTCATAGGAGCGAGGCAGTTTGTTGTGCAGCTAGCTGCAGAAATAACTGTATCCTCAGCTGTCAGTGTTTCATGGTTTACATTGTAAACGATTGTAGGCAGATCATTTCCTGCAGGAGCGGAAATAACGACCTTTCTTGCGCCGGCTTTGATATGAGCTTCAGCCTTTGCCTTTGATGTGTAGAAGCCTGTGCATTCCAGAACAACGTCGATCTTGAGATCGCCCCAAGGCAGGTTGTTAGCATCTGCTTCTTTGTAGATCTGCAGTGTCTTTCCATCGACTGTAATTGTGTTAGCTTCGTCGTCTGCAGTTACTGTGTGGAGACCTTCTCCGATTTTTCCAGCATAGCCGCCCTGTGCTGTGTCATACTTCAGAAGGTGAGCGAGCATTGAAGGCTTTGTCAGGTCGTTGATAGCAACAACGTCATAACCTTCTGCACCGAACATCTGTCTGAACGCGAGGCGTCCAATTCTGCCGAAACCATTAATAGCAACTCTTACATCTGTCATCTTTATTTGTGACCTCCTTTTGTTGCACTAAAATTATAGAATGAATACCATAGTATAGTCAATTATCAAATCTTTCACAAGTGCCTTTTGAGCCCTTTGACGCAGGCCTTCAGGACTTATACATATTCGTTCATATTCAGAGGTTTTTTACTGATCGCAAACGCATCCTCGACCGTCTCGATCTTTGTGTTGAACAGTCTGGAAAACAGCTGCGGATCATTCAGTCTGACCATGGTATGGCCATAGTTTTTTACCTCTGCATCCGGGAAGATGAAACGGACATTTTCCCCTGCAGATACGTGCAGATGAACACTTTCCTTGTCAAGAAGCGCGACATTGACCAGCTTTATCAGCGCTGTACTGTTCAGATAAATGCATTCTTCGATCTTGATCTGCCTTCCGTCTGTCAGAAGCGTCGCATAGCCGGCGATCTGGTTCCGGTTATCGTAATACGCTGCGATCCTGCCTCCTTCCGCGGCGATCTCCTTTTTCAGGTTCTCGAAATACGCGAGATCCCTCGTATAGAAACCATTGAATTTGCGGATAAAAGCCGAATAGACTTTCAGCATATCGATCGCGGAAGGATCATACGCGCAGCCCGTTGCCGACGCCCTTTTGATCATGCTTTTTTTCAGCAGATAATCACTGCGGTAATAGATGGTCCGGAACCCGTACGGCTCGTATAATTTCGGGTCATAAGCCTGGATCAATGTCAGCAGTTCCGAATGCGAACAGGCGTCCAGAACGGTATGCAGCAGTTCCGACATCCTGCCCTGTCCGCGGTATTCCGGAAGTGTGGCCGCACCCACCAGCATGCTCGCCTTGATGACGCGTTCATTGAACATGATCGCGTGCGGTACACGGCACAGCGCAGCTACTACCCTGCTGCCTTCTACATCCGCGTATCCGTATTCCGGCTTATAGATACACCGGAAAAAGAAATCTATATAGTTCGGATCCTCATTTTCAAAACAACGTTTCCAGCAGTCGCGGATCCCGCCCGTCAATGCCGGTTCACCTCTTTGTATCATAATTTATCCCCTCAGCCGCGCATCTTCATTTCATCACGGTTTTTCACAGTAAACTCCACATCGATCACATCATCCTCATTCAGCTGAGGTCTCTGTTCTCTCTGCTCTCTCTGTTCCTTCTGCACCTCTTTGTATACCGTGTCGTTCAGGCTGTCTTCTGCCTGCCTGATCTGTCTCTTCATGCGGAAATACCCATAGATCATGATCCCGAAGATCACCAGCAGCAGCGGCCACATGTAGCGGATCACGAAATATGTGAGAAAGCCTACCGCAAACAGCCAGAAGAGCTGTTTCAGCGTCATCTTATTCATCTGTCTTACCCTCCGCTTTCACAGCCAGATCGTGTATCTTGACAAACCGGTGCTTCAGACCGGACTTTGAAACAACGATACCCGTCTTTGCCTGATAAAGCCTTGCAAGTTCGTTTAAGGAAGCTTCCGGATCGGCCAGTCTCAGCATGACCACATCCTTCAGCTTATCATCCAGCTTTTCGACCAGTCCGGCCTCCTGAAGGATCCGGATGTCTTCCAGCTGGGCATTGGCAGCCTTCATGCTCTTATAGTCATTTGCCATATCCACATTGGCAAGCCTTGTCACGCTGTTGGCAAAATCCCTTGAGATGCGCGCGTCCTCAAATTCCATCAGGCACCTGTCAGCACCGATGCAGCGGATAAAGTCCGCGATCTTTTCAGCCTGCTTCACATATACGATCTGTCTGGAACGGCGCTCGATCACCTTTGCCTGTATATAGAAGCGTTCCATCAGGTTCACCAGGAAACCTGCCTGGGCAGTATCTGCCGTACGGATCTCCATGTGGTATCCCGCTGTTTCCGGCGAGTTGATACTGCCGTCTGCCATGAACGCTCCCGCCAGGTATGCCCTGGCGCAGCTGTCCTTTGCGACGACTCTCTGCAGCGGCTTTTCCAGCAGTCCGCGGGAAGAGAACAGTCCCAGATCCGTCAGGATATCCTTGATATTTCCGTATATGCGGAATCCGTAGATCAGATTCTTTTTCAGGTTCATCCTTCTCTGGACGAATGTTTCGATCTGTACTTCATAAAGCTGCTTCATCATGCGGTAAACAGCTCTTGAAACCGGCGCGTTTGATGTCCTGATCACCAGCGACATCCCGTCCGAGGTAATGGATATCGACGACAGCATCAATACCAAAGCAGACAGCTGTGCCCTTGTCTCATCATTTGACAGCTGCTTCAGTGAGATCTCTGTTTTGATATCCGATGTATATGACATTACGCTCCAAGTTCCTGCAGCAGATATTCCACTGCCTTTTTGATCTTCATGGAATCATGTCTGACCAGATTTCCGTCAAAGTTCAGCAGATCCATTTTGACCACTTTATAATCATGCCGGTCCTTCGAAAGCCTGACTTCCGAAGAGCCTTCTTTCCGGTACCTTTCCAGGATATATTCCGGTACCTCGTTGTCCGCCACGATCACCTCATCTACCGGTGCCCCATGCCGGTTCAGTGCAGCCACATGGGCTTCCACATCAAAGCCGTCCGTTTCCCCGACCTGGGTCATTGCGTTGCAGAAATAGACTTTTCTGGCTTCTGTCTGCTGCAGCGCTTCGGTCAGCTCAGGTATGATAACATTCGGCAGAATGCTGGTAAATACCGAGCCGATCCCGTATATGATCAGATCAGCGTTCAGGATCGCATCGACTGCTTCCCTGGATGCCTTTACGGGTTCTTCATAAAAGACCTTGCGGATCCGGTTGGATACCGTAGGAATATTCGCTTCCCCTTTGACGATGACATCATCTTCCATCAGGGCAAGCAATGTAATGACCTGTGTGGTTGCGGGAATGATCTTTCCCCTGACGTTCAGGACCTGTTCGATCGTCCTGACTGCCTCCAGAAAGCTTCCGCTCTGCTGGGTCAGTGCCGTCAGGATCAGATTGCCGAGGTTGTGTCCGTGCACGTCCTCTTCGCTTCCGTCCGGATCATCAAAACGGTAATCCATCAGGTTGGACAGGACTGTTTCACTTCCTGCCAGAGCGATCATAACGTTCCTGATATCACCCATCGCAGGAATGTGGAACTGCCTGCGCAGTCTGCCTGTACTGCCTCCGTCATCCGCAACGGTAACGATGGCGCTGATGTCTACGTCCTCAATAAATTTGATGCCGCGGCAGATGGCTGACTGTCCATGGCCGCCCCCGATCACAACGATCTTCTTATTCTGTACTGTCATGTTCCTGTACATCCCTATGTTCAATATAACTGTTGTACTGTTCTTTATAGTGGTTATATAAATAGTTGGCTACAGAAACCGAACGATGCTGTCCGCCGGTACAGCCGATCGCTACCGTAAAGTGATTCTTCCCTTCTTTAACGTATTCCTCAAACGCATAGTCCAGGAAGGAGATCAGGCGTTTCAGGAATTCCTGTGTTTCCGGTTTATCGATCACATATCTGTAGATGCATTCATCATTGCCGGAATACGGGCGAAGCTCCACCTCCCAGTATGGGTTCGGCAGAAAACGGACATCGATCATCAGGTCGGCATCCATGGGAACTCCGTTCTTGTATCCGAAGGAGATAAAGGAGATGGAAAATGACGGGACCGCACTTTTGGAAAAGTAGCTCTCGATCTTCCTCTTGAGTTCTTTTTCGGTAACAAATGTCGTGTCGATGGTGATCACGGAATCATTGATGTATTTCTGGAACATCTGACGTTCCACATCGATCGCTTCTTCCAGTGTATTCGCCTGGTTGCTCAGAAGCAGCGGGTGGACCCTCCTGGTGCTTTTATATCTGTGCAGCAGGATATTGTCAGCCGCGTCCAGGAACAGCGTAAACACCTCGATGCCTTCTCCCTTCAGTACTCTCTGGAAATCCGGAAAGTCCTGTGCGGAAGTAGAAAGCGCAATGTACTGGTATCTCTGATCCGTTGTATTCTCGATCATGTCGACCAGCAGACTCAGCATCTGTACCGGGAAATTATCGATACAGTGATATCCCATATCCTCAAGGAATCTGGTAGCCGTACTCTTTCCGGCTCCGCTCATTCCGCTGACCAGGATCACTCGTCTGTGCTGTGCAGCTTCAGTCATGAAAACCACCCCTTTTCTGCTTCATTATTCTACCATGCATGGTTTTTATTGCCCAATATCACGGTTCACTTCACATGATTTTACATATTCCATCACGATCAGGTCCCCGGTATGCGTCATTTTATGGTGTGCCGTAAATGCGTGCATATCCGTATAGGACTTGTCAAACATCATCTGCAGGGACGGCAGGCCACGCTTTACGGTCTCATCTGCGGCAAATGCCAGGGCATCCGTCAGGTCCCCGTCCATAAATCCGATATGAAGACCGCGCTCCTTCAGCATGCGCCAGCCGAGAACGATCGTCGTTTCCCCGCTGCCGTATACCATATTCCTTCCGGCCAGCCATTCATACAGCGGGCGTCCGTATTTCATAAAGGTACGGTTGATGCACATGTATTTGCCCCAGTCCCCGTGCCAGGCACTGACGCGGGCTTCCACTTCATCGGGATCCGTGATCAGATGATATTCCGAGTGCTCAGCTGTATGATCCAGCGGTACGGAATAACCGCTGAAGTCCTCCGCCAGCGCAAAGCCCCAGCGCTCAGCTAAGGACTTGCTGGCGATATTCCTGCGTCCGGTAAACATTGCGACAGACGGTGCTCCTGTTTCTTCTGCCAGTTCCATATAACGCTGATAGATCGCCATGCCGATCCCCTGTCTCTGGTATTCCTTTCTGACCCTGAGGATCTCCAGCCATCCGCTTCCATCGGGCAGTACCGAATATCTTCCCATACCGGCCGGAACGCCGTCTGCCAGCGCAAGGATCATCTCTCCCTGATTGCCGACATTTCCAAGCAGAAAATCTTTGGCTTCATCGAGATATGCGTATCCCGGGATCGCGCTGGCTTCGATCGCCAGAAGATCGTCAAGGTCATTCATATCTGCTTTTCTGACTGTAATTTCCATATTCTCTCCTTATGAGGAAAACCGGATCTCTCCGGTTATCACGATCGTTATGACTCGAGTGCTTTCTTGAACTGTGTTTCGTAAAGCTCTGTATAGACTCCGCCGGCTTTCACCAGTTCGGAATGTTTGCCGTGTTCTACGATCATGCCGTCCTTGATCACGAGGATCTCATCTGCCGCAAGGATCGTTGACAGACGGTGCGCGATCAGGATGCTCGTCTTTTCCTTGATCAGCGGATCGATCGCTTCCTGGATCAGGTTCTCACTGATCGAATCCAGTGCGGATGTCGCTTCATCAAAGATCAGGATCGTCGGGTCCTTCAGCAGTACACGCGCGATCGACAGTCTCTGTTTCTCGCCGCCGGACAGCTTCAGGCCGCGGTTTCCGACCATGGTATTGAAGCCTTTTTCCTGATTGACGATAAAGTCATAGATATTCGCCTTTTTGCAGGCTTCCATGATCATCTGTCCGGTCGCTTTCGGATTCGCGTATTTCAGGTTTTCCATGATCGTTCCGTTGAACAGGTATGTTTCCTGGGAAACAATACCGACCTGTTCCCTCAAAAACGTCAGATCCAGTTTCCTGACATCGATCCCGTCGAATGATACGCTGCCGGAATCAACATCGTACAGTCTCGGAATGAGATTGATGATCGTACTCTTGCCGGAACCTGATGGTCCGACGAGCGCAATACTGCTGCCTGCCTTCAGTTCAAAATTGATGCCCTTGAGGATCTCACGTGAAGGTTCATATGAGAAGTGAACATCGTCGAATACGATATTGCCTTCCACATGATCCGGTGTGACCGCGTCCGGAGCAGACTCGATACTGACGGGCATATCCAGATATTCAAAGATACGGGTAAACATTGCCATGGAGCGGATCCAGTCGACCTGGATGTTCAGCAGTGAGTTCACCGGTCCGTACATCCTGCTCAGCAGGGATACCATGACCGTGATGTCACCGACTGTAATATCGGAGTTGTACTTCATCATCAGGATGCCGCCAACCAGATATATCAGCATCGGTCCGATCGTCGTAAATGTGCTGATGACGACACGGAACCATCTGCCTGCCATGTTTTCCTTGATATTCAGGGCGATCTGCTTTCTTGCGGCAGCCTCGTACTTTTCTGCCTCGCGCTCTTCCCGGTTGAACAGCTTGACCAGCGTCTGTCCGCTGACCGACAGTGTTTCATTCAGGATGCCGTTGATCTCATCGCTGACTGCCTGTGATTCCCTGGTAAGGGACCATCTCTTTTTGCCGGCAGATCTTGTCGGGATCGTAAACAGCGGGACGATCATGACGCCCAGTGTCGCCAGGATCCAGTTCCGCCGGTACATCGCTGCCAGGGCAACGATCAGTGTGATCACATTGGAAAGGATGCTCGTCAGTGTATCTGTAATAATGCGCTGAACACCGGAAATATCGCTTGTCATACGGGTGATGATGTCACCCTGGTTGTTTGAAGTAAAGAAGCTCTGCGGCATCTTCTGCAGATGGCGGAACATCTGGGAACGCATATCATATGTAATATGTTCTGCGATCCATGTGTTCATCCAGCTCTGAAGAACGCCGATCAGATTGGAGCCGAATGATACTGCCAGTGATGCCAGTATCAGCTTGACCAGAAGATCCAGATTTCTTCCGATCAGGCCGTCGTCGATGATCTTTCCGGTCAGAACCGCAGGCATCATGCCGAGCACTGACGCCACAGCGATGGCGATCAGTACGATCAGCATCTGTTTCCAATAGGGAAGCAGATATGATGCGACTCTCGCAAGCAGTTCTTTTGTGACCTTGGGGGCAGCGGCCTTCTCTTCTTCTGTCAGATAGGCTCCGCGTCCTCCCGGTCCTCCGCGCATACTCATAATTCAATTCCTCATTTATTGCTTAATACTTTGAAACGTTCAGTGATCATCCGGACACCTTCCTTCTGACCCTGAAGATCTGTTCCGGTCTTTCCGGATGACAGCTTGAGACGGATCGCCCTTCCGTCCACCAGCAGATCCATCGTTTTCTTTCCGGGGATCAGGCTGCCTTTTATGGAGACAGACGATATTTTATCGATCGGCAGGCGCAGGCGTCCAAGGATCTTATCCGGCTTCTGCGTGCTGACCACGACGATGTTGATGTTTTCTTCTGTCATCCCGATATAGCAGTAGCTTTCCATAAGGATGCTGTTGACAGGCATGGAGCTGAACATCAGCTGTGTTTTCTTGTCTGCGGTCACATTGCCCCAGACTTCCGCCTGATAATGTTCCCCGCTTCTCAGCATTTCCCCGAGAAACCTGTGTTTGTCAGATTCATTCATCATTGTCATACTGTTACCTCAGACCATTTTTTCAGGATCTACCTCACGGTCATATTCATCTTCACTCATAAACCCGAGAGAAACAACCGCCTGTTTCAGGGTCAGATGTTCCTGATAAGCTTTATGCGCCGCTTTTGCGGCATTTTCATATCCGATCACCGGTGATAGACATGTCACCAGCATCAGCGATCTGTTCAGGTTCTCCTGCATCCTTCCGGCATCCGGCTGAATTCCCGCAACACAGTTTGCGGCAAAGGAACGGATCCCGTCGGAAAGCAGGCGTACCGACTGCATCATATTGTATGCCAGAACAGGCATGAATACATTCAGCTGGAAGTTCCCCTGTGATGCGCCGAACGAGACCGCCGCATCATTACCGACGACCTGTACGGCGATCATGGTGACCGCTTCACATTGTGTCGGATTCACTTTGCCGGGCATGATGGAGCTGCCGGGCTCATTTTCGGGGATATGGATCTCACCGATCCCGCATCTGGGTCCGCTTGCCAGCCACCGGATATCATTCGCCATCTTCATCAGATCGCATGCCAGTGCCTTCAGCGCACCATGTACATGTACATACGCGGACTTGGAAGTCAGTGCCTGGAACTTGTTGTCTGCCGGTTCAAACGGTAGTCCTGTCATCTGTGCGATATACCATGTGCACAGGACATCAAATCCTTCCGGACAGTTCAGGCCTGTACCTACCGCAGTCCCGCCGATTGCCAGTTCATACAGGTGTGTGCAGGACTCTTCCAGATACTGCAGGTCCTTTTCCAGCATTCCCCGCCATCCGCTGATCTCCTGTGAAAACCTCAGCGGCACGGCATCCATCAGGTGCGTACGGCCGATCTTGATCACGGATGCATTCTGTTTTTCGAGTTCCTCAAGAAGTGAGATCATCATCCGTACTGCCGGGAACAGGTCCCTGTTCAAAGCGACCGCAGCGGCGATATGCATGGCTGTCGGAAATGTGTCATTGGAACTCTGCGACATATTTACATGATCGTTCGGATGCAGTGTGATCCCGGAATTCTTTGCGGCGATATGCGCAATGACTTCATTGACGTTCATATTTGACTGCGTACCGCTTCCTGTCTGCCAGACCTTCAGGGGGAACTCTTCCGGATAGACCCCGTTCAGGATCTCTTCAGCTGCTTTTACGATCGCATCTGCTTTTTCCGGATCAAGCTTTTTCAGGTCCCTGTTGGCAAGAGCTGCGCATTTCTTCAGGATCGCAAATGCCTCGATGATCTCCTGCGGCATCGTCTCCGTCGAGATACGGAAATTCTCCAGTGAGCGCTGTGTCTGTGCGCCCCAGAGATGTTCCTCTGGAACAGAAACTTCACCCATCGTATCGTGTTCTATACGGTATCCCATAAGCTTCCGTCTCCTTATTCATGCAGGAATTCAAGCGATGCTTTTCGTGCCCTGTATTTCAGGTGTGCCTTCGCCCCCAGCAGCAATGTCATGCACGGATCGGTATGTCCTACATCCGCGTCATATACATAGGGAATATCACCGCATGCCCTGCTGAGCGCTTCTTCATAGGTCATGCCTGTTTCACTGGAAGAGAACAATACCCTGCCCAGCACAACAGCTTTTGTATGGTCCAGCCATCCCGCGTACTTCATCTGCAGCAGTGTACGGTAGACATGCTCTGCCGGCATGGAGTAGACGTCCAGGAACCAGATCAGTCCGTCATCCCTGTACTTTCTGACAAAGCCTTTCGTATCTTCATACGGCGTACCGATCAGGTCCTTGAGAACATCCAGGCATCCGCCGATCGCCCTGGCTGTAACATCCAGTTCATCCAGAGGGCTCTTCCATTCTGTTTCCTTGTCAAACGCAAGTTCATCCGCAAACGGGACAGACGCAAATTTATCATAGGAGTGCTGTATGACCTGTCTGCCCTTGATGATATCCAGGCTGTCTTTGATGAACGGATACATTTCTTCCACATCAAATGATCCTGCGTTCATTCCGTAAATGACGGCCGTATCGCATTTTGTCAGGTATCCGTAAAGCAGGGACGTCGGGTCTGACGCACCCATCAGCCACTTCGGATTCTCTTTCATTACTTCCCAGTCGATATAAGGAAGTGTTTCAAACAGAAAATCCCCGCCGGCAGCACATGCGGCCATCTTCGCGTCAGGATTCCTGAAGCATTCCGCAAACTCCTTTGCCCGCGTCACAGCATCGCCGCCTCGCATGTCATTCAGACGCACGGAGGCTGTTTCCTGCAGTCTGAATCCGGCTGAACGCAGGACCTCCAGTGAGTGGTCGAATGATTCAAGCTTTCTGCCGACTCCGGCACTCGGGGCACTGATCATGATCAGGTCTCCGGGATCTAAAAATTCAGGAAAAATCATGGACAGCTCCTTCTATTCATTGCTCAGATATCAGATTATTCAAAGCAGTTTCTGATCAGTTCGATAATGACATCCTGCTGTTCAGGCGTCATCTTGTTGTCACTCGGCAGACACAGTCCGCGTTCGAAAATATCCATTCCGGCATCCCATGCGGCACCGCGGTCAATATAAGCGTTGCTGGTGCCTCTGCCGTTTCCGTATCTGGTAATGAACGCATGGGAACGGTAGATCGGCTGTGCATGCATCGGTTTCCAGATCGGTCTTCCCTCAGCGTTGAACCTGGCAAGCGTTTCCAGGATCTCTGTAGGACAGGACTTCCCTGTTTCCGGAATATACAGTGCTTTATGGTCATCACGTACCTGGGACGCCATAGCATCTTTGTCAATGATCAGGCAGCTGAGCCAGTAGTTCGGCATGGATCTCTGCTCATCAAACGGATTCATCTGAACAGGAAGTCCTTTCAGACCGTCACGGTAGCGTTCGTAGATCGCTTTCTTCTGGGCAAGATGTTCCTCCAGATAAGGCAGCTGTCCGCGCACAACACCCGCGATCACATTGCTCATGCGGTAATTGTATCCGATCTCTTCATGCTGGTACCAGGGAGCGGCTTCACGTGACTGCGTGCTCCATTTTCTGACTTTGTCGGCATCTTCCAGGCTGTCTGTCAGGAACATACCGCCGCTGGAGCCTGTGATGATCTTGTTTCCGTTGAATGAAATGCAGTTGTAATTGCCGAAGCTTCCGGTCTCTCTCCATTCACCATTGAAAAGATACTTCGCACCAAGGCTCTCGGCAGCGTCCTCTACGATCAGCGCTCCGTGTCTGTCACAGATCTCTTTGATCTCACTGATCTTTCCGGGTGTACCGTACAGATGCGCAATGACGACAAGTTTTGCGTCCGGATAAAGCTCAAAGGCTTTCTCCAGTGCTTCGGGATCCATATTCCAGGTGTTGTATTCCGTATCAATGAATACAGCTTCGCCGTCTTCATACGCGACCGGATTGATCGATGCATCAAATGTCATATCGGAACACAGTACGCGGTGTCCGCGCAGTGTGCCTTCATTGGGCCTTGCCTGTCCGTACAGTTTTTCTGCCGCAAGCTTTGTGGCAAGATGAAGCGAAGCAGTCCCTGAGGACAATGCCACAGCATACCTGACCCCGATAAACGCAGCGATCTGTTCCTCGATCTCGTTGATGTTCTTTCCGACCGTGCTCATCCAGTTTGTTTCATACGCTTCTGTCATGTATTTCAGTTCCTCACCATGCATCGTCGGTGAAGAGAGCCATACTTTTTTCTCAAACGGCTTTATATCAGATAAATTACGAAATGCCATAATCGTCTCCTTTTCGAATATATACGTTCAAATTATAACCCAGACATATTCTGTGGTGATATATCGTCATAAAAAAACAGCAGGAGTGTTGTGATCCACTCCCGCCTCGCTCAGTGTTTTGCCTTAGCAAGCTTTTTCTTCAGCTCTCGCATATCATTCTGATAGAATCCGGATCTGGATGGTCCCGGAAGAGAATTCTCTGCGATCCTGATGAGTGCCTTGCGCAATGCATTTTTGATCGTTTCCATAATGCTGTCTCCTTTCTGACGGCATTATGACATCAGGAAAACATGGCTTGAACTGACTGCGTGAAAACCCGACCAAATCTGCAGAATTTCACGCATAAAGCTAATTTTGAAGCTCGAGTCAGACACAGCTGTAAACACATCGCACTTTGAAACATTTATTTCAAAGTTACTTCGATCTGTGCTTTACCGGCTTTCTGGCTGCTCGCTGTCAGTGTGACTGCAGTTCCTTCTTCACCGTGCACATACCAGCAGATCTTTTTCTGAATAGGTGAAGTTTCAAACGTTGAAGGTCCGAAGAACGAATAATTGGCTTTTACCGAGGCAAAGCCTTCCAGCTGTCCGATCTTCTGTGTCTTCTTGCCGTCTGCGATCTCAGCACCTTCCAGAGTCACTTCAATGTCCCTGGCAAGTTTCAGGTTCAGGAATTCACTTGTTGCGTAGGTAGGCATGAATCCTGTATTGCCCAGTACCGCTTCGACCTTGTACAGACCGTCCGCAAGTTTTTCTGTTGTTGTCTGTGAGAACACAAGATGCGGCATCGTTCTGGCATGACGCAGAATATAACGGGTATGCTTTTCCACTTCCTGCATCAGGAACTGCACAGGAGGATTCTGGAGCAGGTACTTTTTATCAGGTCCGCCGATCTCTACTTTGCCTAGCTGCGGGTGATCAAATTCCGTCCACTCTTTATAGAAGCTGTTCAGTCCGTTGTTGTCTGTCCATTCCAGCAGCTTTCTCTGGTTTTCCGTTTCTTCTTCCTCGCTCAGTTTTTTCGGTTTCGGGTACTCAGGTACCATACCGCACTGTTCTGCCAGGTTCCATGTTTCGACAGAATGACAGAACACGCCGTTCCCATGATACAGATAATCATCCAGGGAGCCGTTTGCCGGAGCTTTACTGTCAATGCCGAGGAAGTCATCCTTGATGCGCAGCTGATGATATCCTGTCTCTTCCTTTGCGATCTTCATGAAGGCCTTGAACATTTCCTGGTCCTTCTGGTCTGCCTGGGCAGCAGGAATACCTGCAGGCGGATAGAGGTACATACCGCCGAATGTATGGAAGATGATCGTACTGACAAGGTTCCTTCTTGCGCTGATCCATTCGATCAGGTTCCTTGATTCAATGACCTGTCCCGGATACCGGCCGCCGCCGGGCTGTTTGTATTCAGGATTCCAGTTCATCGGATAGTTGCGGTTCAGGTCAAGTCCGTATTTCTGCGGAGCCGGGCTGATGTGTACGCCGTCATAGTCATTGATCATGCCTTCGCTGTACACATTATAGAAATCTCCGTCTGTTTCGTCCGCCTGTCTTCTGATCAGGAGACGGCTGTCCTGCGGATCTTTCTTCCATACGCCGAACGGTGTCTTTACGATCATGTTTCTGATGACACCATCCCCGTCCAGGTCTGTCGGTACAAGTCCCGGCATCTCACTTTCAAACGGATAAGGGACGTTGATACTGCGGATCATATCCGGGTGTGTCAGGTAATATTCCGAGCCGTCAGCTACCGGACGGGGCATGATATAGAACGTTGAATTTTTAAGCAGTGATGCCACCTGCTCTTCTTCCTGATTATTCAGAAGAACATCCGCCAGATACATCGCGCACATACTGCCTGTAACTTCTCCGGCATGTACATGTCCGATCGCCAGGTATGCGGGCTTATCGTCAAAATCACCTTCAGCTGTATTTGTGATCTCAAGTACCCACATTTCCCTTCCTTCCGTTGTCTTTCCGATAGATATCAGACGGGCGGAGTCAGGGTTCTTTTCGGCAAATTCATGCAGAATATCCGTTATTTCCTGATAATTGAAATAGTGATCATATTGAAGTGCTTTTTTCATGAGTCATTCCTTTCTCTGCTGAAGAAATCATATAATAATTTCCGCTGTTTTTCCCACAGCAGCACCTGCTAATATGCCTTCCGGGCATAAATAATTATGAAATTTCATTTCATCCGTTTTCATTCGCAGTACAGAACAATATATCTGCTGTTCGCATGAACGGATATCAAAACTGTCCGGGTGAAAATATGACAGGATCTGCATAATTTCACGCGCAGAAGAGATATATCCTGTTTTTATTTACATAATTGCTGTGTTTGTATAAAATACAGACATGAATTTAAAAGATATTTTTAATATTAGCGCGAATTTAGAATATTTTCTGACCGACAATGTTCAACTGTCTGAATATGATACTCTTCTTTTGGAACACGGTATCAGCATTTTGCTGCAGGATGGTTCCGAGATCCTCAGTGCGCTCATCATCGGATCGTGCTTTGGAAGACTGATCGAAACTGTTCTGTTTCTGATATGCTTCTGCAGTTTGCGTATTCATTCCGGTGGACTTCATGCCAGAACTCCGGCAGGCTGTTATTTCGGATTTATGCTGATATTCGGCTCTGTACTGATTATCTGTTCATTTGATATACCAGAATACATTTCGATTATTATCAGTATTATCTCTGCCGCATATATTATTCTCTATGCACCGGCTGAACATCCTCTGAATCCTCTAACCCCTGCACAAAAAAGTTCTGCAGGAAAGCACGCTTTGTACCTGTCAACGATCTCTCTATTTTGTGAAATGCTCTTCATGTTCCTACAGTCCTCTCTCATAAAACCTATTACAGCAGCACTTTTTCTGAACTGTTTACTGATGAATATGCTGAATTATTCAGATTCTCTGAAAGGAAGAAAAGATGCCTGCCAATAATATGAATGTCGTTATCATCGATGACGATCACGAGGATCTTCTGCGTGTACAGCAATGTCTTCATCAGATCCTCGGAGAAATGAAGATACCTTATAAGATACTGACATCAGACAGCTTCAGCGGTCTGTCGCCGCAGCCCCACACATTCTATGTTCTGGACATCGATATGCCCGGGCAGGACGGCTTCAAGATCGCAAAAGAGATCAATGACTGGCAGCCGTCTTCTGCGATCGTATTCTGTACGAACCACATGCATCTGATACATGACGCGATGAGACCCAACACACTGTATTTCGTTAACAAAAGCAATCTGAGGGAACAGATGACCCTGGCAGTGAAAAAATATATTGCCAACAGGGGCCTGGCAGAAGACTTTCAGTTCCAGTTCATGAAGCATTCATTCTCCATCCCCTGGTCCGACATTATATGTTTCAACACATCAGGCAACAATCTGCTGATAACAGTCACGAATACACCGGAACCGTATGCTGTTCACAAATCGATGAAAAGCATTCGTGATGACGCATTGAAGAACCATTTTATCAGCTGTACATCTTCATACATGATCAACATGTATCACATCAAGACCATCAAGGATCCCTATGTATATCTTTCCGAAGGCAAAAAGATCAAAGCAGGGGCAAGAGCGATCAGGTATGTCGAAGAAGCGCGGCTGTCTTTTCTTCTGAGGTTATAACCATGACAGACCACATAATTAACCTGATCGAATCATTCCTGATCATCATATTCCTGCACGCTTCCTGCCTGGAAAGACCGACAAAGAAAACAGTGATCCTGTCTGCGGTATTCACTGTCCTGTCGTTTCTGCATATCTCCTGGGTCAATACGTTCTCCGTATATGAAGACATCGGCATGAAGATCGTTGATATCGCGATCCTGGCGGTTTATATGAAACTGATCTCCGGCGCTTCATGGTCCCGCGTCCTAATGATCACCACGATCCCCCTGGTATTGATCGCGTCCATCAACATCTGCACAGCCTCCTTTTTCAGCTGGCTGTTCTATGGAGGACTAGATTATCCCAGGCTTGCCGGGGAACACTATGGACTCATGATCTTTCTGACAAAGGTACTGTTTCTGGCAGTGTCCCAGGTGACTGCCATTCTGCTGCGGAAAAAAACGGACTGGCTGAGCAGTTCGGACTGCATCACGATCCTGGTCCTTCTGATCCTTTTCAGCATGATCATCACCTTCTTTGAAAACCTGGTCTTCTATCAGGATTTTTCCGCTGACTGGATCATTCTTGTCCTCACCTGCATCAACGGTTCTGCCATCCTTGTCGTTTATCTGATCCATAAACTGAACGCCACTGTACGCTCTGGTCTCCGGACCCAGCATAATCTGGAAGTCCTCCAGGCACAGCTCGACAGTTTTCAGTCCTTCGAAGCCAAGCAGGCACAGCTGAACAAATGGGCTCACGACATGAAGCATTTCTATAATGCCCTGCTCAATACGGAGCACAATGAGATCGCAGAAAAAATGAAAACGATGTATGAAGAAATGCAGCTGCCGATCATTCTAACAAAAGAACCGTACGGTCTGGTGCTCAACGCAAAATACCGTGAAGCAAAACAGGCCGGCATTGACTACAACTGTTCGATCCGTGCCGATATCAGGATCAATATGGACCGGTATGATCTTTGTCTGCTGCTGTCCAATCTGCTGGACAACGCGATCTATCATATCGGCAGCGGCAAAAAGATCCTGGTAGAGATCGATGACATCCAGGACTACTCTCGGATCCGCATCACAAACTCCATTGACGGTCCTGTCCTTGATGAAAACGGATCCTTCATCTTCAGCGGGGACAATCACGGGCATGGTTACGGTGTCAACACGATCCTGACCCTGACTTCAAACTACAACGGAAGATGTCTGTTTGAAGAAGCGGACGGGAATCTCATCAGCACGGTCATCATCCCTTCCGGAAGAACAGTCTGAAAACAGCGCGGTCATCACCGCGCTGCTTCATGTTGATTGTTTACTGTTTATCTGCCAGCTTTTCCGCAAGAAATTTCATGACTTCCGCGGCTGCTTCCTTGCCGTCTTTGTTCCTCAGCATATCATGTACGGTCTCTTCCAGCTCAGGCGGTACGAAACCCCTGATATTTGCCCAGTTGGAACCGGAGGTCGCACGGGAATCGAGCTTGTACGGTACATCATCGCATGTTTCCTGATACCAGTCGAACATCGCATCCTTCAGTCTGGCCAGTACTGCCGGATCTGCTGTTTCAATGATGTTATGACGTTCACCCGGATCTGTCTCCAGATCATAGAACTCATCGCGGTGATTCATACGCTTCACGTACTTGTATCTGCCGTCAAAGATCATGGTTCCTTTGATATGTGCGTCATTGTCTTTCTGAGCTGTCTTCTTTGCCCAGTAGTCATCTGTCGGCTTCGGACCCTGTCCTGCCTTGTTATGCCACTCATCGCAATGCGGTTCATCCGGTCTTCTGCCGCCTTCACTGAAGACATATTCCTTACCGGCTGCGCTTCTGTCATGGAGCATGCCTCTGACACTTCTGCCGAACTGTGTATGATCAGGTGTAACGCCTGCATAATCCATAACTGTCGCATAGAAGTCCACCAGTTCTGTCAGACCATTGCAGATACCGGGATCGACCTGCTCGCCCTTCGGAGGCTTCACGAGGAAAGGTACTCTTGTCAGGCAGTGCTCAAATGTATTCTGTGACTTTTCAGGAAGATCAAAGTCTCCTGTAAAGTCTCCGTGATCGGACAGGAAGAAGATCGCGCAGTCATCATAGATACCCGCTTCTTTCAAAGCGTCGATCACCATTCCGGTCAGGTCGTCGATGAATGAGCACTGTGCCAGGTAGATCGCTCTCATCTCTTCGAACTGTTCATCTGTCCAGGTGCTTCCGCCGGTCAGTTCTCTCAGTTTTTCAATGATCCTGGATTTGCCGGTCGTTTCATTGAAGCGGACACGTTCCGGGATCTTTGACGCATCGATCCTGTTTCTGTATTCAGGTGATGTCACATACGGGCAGTGCGGATTAAACCATCCCAGGAACAGGCACAGCGGTTTATCCGGATCGACCGGATTCAGGATCCTGTTGATCGCTGCTTTTGTGACTTCCAGGTCACTTGCTTCGAGTCTGTTCGGTCCTTCAACAACACCCGTATAGTGCATGTAGCGGTCTTTCTTTTCCTTCGGAGGTCCGGGAAGCCTGAACGGTTTTGTGCCTACAGGAACTGATTCATCGTAGTAGTAGATCTCATCCGCATGCCTGTAGTCCAGTCCTTCATACTGTCCGGCAACCAGATCATTCCTGCCGTTCATCCAGACATAATATCCGGCATCCTTCAGTTCTGAGAACAGTGAACTTTCCTCAGGATGCAGCAGATGGGTCATCGTACGGTGTCCCCTTGTGTGAGGATAGAGACCTGTAAAGAAACTGCACCGGCTCGGTACACATACAGGGTTCTGGCAGAACGCATTGGAAAAGCTGACGGCTTCGGTCTCCTGAAGGCGATCAAGTACCGGAGTGCAGGATGCGGGATTTCCCAGGTGCGCAACAGCGTCAGCACGCATTTCATCGGGGTTCAGAATGATAATGTGAGGTCTCTTCATACAATCTCCTTTATTTCATGTTTTTCAGGCGTACCAGTGTATCACCGTGTCTGCGTTCATCCTGGACAACACGCTTCAGCCACGGGTATGTGCTTGTCAGTTTTTCGTGTTCGTTTGCGGCATCATATTCACTCTGAGCCATCATGTTCATTGTTCCTTTGAGTCCGAAGACTCCCCGGATGACCGTAAAAAACCTGCGGTCTCCTTTTCCCTGCTTTACCGTCGTGCCTGTCTGACGTTCCATAAGTGAAACATGTGACTGCTTGTCATCCCGGATCTTCAGCAGTGCTTCGCGTACTCTTGGATCTTTCGCTTTTCCTGCCATCATTTCATATACGGGAATACTGTCACTTGCATACCGCATGATCTTCAGCAGTTCTTTTTGTCCGTTATTGTTCATGGTTCTTCTGCAGGATCTGTCTGATCTCAGCCAGTTCATAGACTGCGTGATCCGGTCCGAAATCGATCAGTCCCTGTTCCTTTTCTATTTTTGTCAGCGCTGCGATCACAGTTGACCCGGCATTTCTGCCGGCCAGCAGGTCACTGATACTGTCACCGACATAAATGCTGTCGGTGCAGCCAAGCTGTTTCATGGCATACAGGATGCCGTCCGGCGCAGGCTTCGGCTTCTGATGGTCATCCTGACATACCAGGACTTCAAAATACTGCTCCAGTTCAAATACCTTCAGGATCAGCTCCAGAGACTTCCTGAGTCTGGAAGTAACGATACCTGTCGGATATCCTTCTTCTTTCAGCCACTTCAGCAGTTCTACGGCACCGTTCATCGGCTTCATCAGTTCCCGGAGATGCTGTTCCTGATACTGTCTGTATTCTTCCATCACTTCATATACATCCGCATCAGGAAAAAACTTACGCATTTCCACTTCAAGAGGAGGTCCGAGAACTTCCGTTTTCCGGTCATCGGTAAATTCTTCCGGTGTGGCATAGATCTCAAATACATGGTAATAGCTGGAAATGATCGCCGGTTCCGAATCCATTAATGTTCCGTCAAAATCAAATAATACTGCGGGTAAACTCATTTGTTGTCTTCCTGATCCTTGTTTTCCAGATATGAATACAGTTTGTTCTTAAAGTTCGTTGTTGCGTTGTATCCTTCTTCTTTCAGGATGAAATTCGTGACTGCAGACTCGATCAGGATGCGCATGGAACGTCCTGTGCTGACAGGGAGCACGATCGTCGGGATCAGGATATCCAGGATCCTCGTAAACCTGGATGACACCTCACCAAGACGCTCATACTCATCATTGGGATCGTATTTCACAAGATTGATCACGAGATCAACACTGTGCTTATCCATCAGGCAGTTGGCCCCGTACATTCTGGCAACATCAACGATCCCGATCCCGCGGAGTTCCAGCATTCCTCTTAACAGATCCGGCGCATGTCCGACGATCCTGTTATGGATCTTCTGGAGATCGACACGGTCATCCGCGATCAGGACCTGACCGTCCCTGATCAGTTCAAGCGCAGTCTCAGACTTGCCCATTCCGCTGTCCGCCAGCAAAAGTACACCCTTGCCGTAAACGCTCATCAAAACGCCTGATACAGTCGTTTCTTCCGCCAGTTTTTCATCCAGATATGTGATCAGGTCCACGACCATTCTGTACGTATCAAACGGTGTCCTGAAGATCGGAAAGTTCCGCTCATCAGCCACCTGCTTCAGTACAGGAGGGATCGGATTATTATGTGTTATCAGCATCATCGGCGTCAGCGGATCCGTGATCGGTTCATAACGCTCACGCTGCTGCTCTTCGCTCAGCGTTTCAATAAACTGCATTTCCTTGTGGCCCATTATGATGACACGGCGGGGACTGGTCGGTTTGACGTAACCCATCAGCTCAAATCCCGGACGGTTGATATCCGGAACGACTACCCATCTCTTCAGCGATTCTTCATTCCCGGTCAGCTGCTCAAACTGAAAGAAATCTTTGATTTCGCTGATCAGTACTTTCTTATCATATTTTTTTTCTTCCATTGTAGACTCCGTTCAAGTGGATTATAACATGACGGTCTTTCACTTGATAATACAGGGTACACAACTTTGACAAACTGAATACACGATCGTCTTTACATGAATAAAAGGGACCGTTTTCAGTCCCCGTTATTACTGTTGTTCTGCTTTTCTTTTGTCCATTCCAGAGCCTTTTTCAGGTACTGTCCCGTCCAGCTTTCCGGAACTTCGGCGATCTCTTCCGGCGTTCCGCACGCGATCACGGTTCCTCCGTTATCGCCGCCCTCCGGTCCCAGGTCAATGATCCAGTCTGCACACTTGATCACATCGAGATTGTGCTCGATGACGATCACGGTATCACCGTTCTCAACGATCCTCTGCAGGATGGCGATCAGTCTCTTGACATCATCCGTATGCAGTCCGGTCGTCGGCTCGTCCAGAATATAGACTGTTTTGCCGGTCGCCTTCTTCTGGAGTTCACTGGCCAGCTTGACACGCTGTGCTTCACCGCCCGACAGTGTTGTGGAAGACTGTCCGAGCTTCAGATAGCCGAGACCGACATCATTCAATGTCTGCAGACGGTTCCTGATCTTCGGATGGTTCGTAAACAGTTCAAGCGCTTCTTCAGCAGTCATTTCAAGAACATCATAGATATTCTTGCCTTTATAGGTACACTGCAGTGTTTCTTCGTTGTATCTCTTTCCATGGCATACCTCGCACGGTACATAGACATCCGGCAGGAAGTTCATGGAGATCACTTTCATACCGTCTCCCTGGCAGGCTTCACATCTTCCTCCCTTTGTATTGAAGGAGAAACGGCCTTTGTCATAGCCTCTGAGCCTTGCCTCGGGCGTATGCGCGAATACATCACGGATATCATCGAATACACCGGTATATGTCGCGGGATTTGACCGCGGCGTCCTGCCGATCGGATCCTGGTCGATCTGTACGAGCTTGTCGATGTTGGAAAGTCCCTTGATCTTATCGAACTTACCAGGTCTGACACGCTTCATCCTGCCGATGCTCTGCTGAACAGCCTTCATGAAGACCTCATTGACCAGCGTTGATTTGCCGGAACCGGAAACACCTGTTACCAGGATAAGCTTCCCAAGCGGGAACTTGACATTGATGTGCTTCAGGTTATTCTCGGAAGCTCCGATCACTTCCACGGATTTACCCGTGCCCTTGCGTCTTGTCTCCGGAACACTGATGACTTTTCTGCCGGAAAGATACTGTCCGGTAATGGAATTCTCGGACTTCATGATATCTTCCGGTGTTCCTTCCGCTACCAGTTCTCCGCCATGGATGCCTGCTCCGGGACCGATATCTACGATCCAGTCCGCACTCAGCATCGTCTCTTCATCATGTTCTACGACGATCAGTGAGTTGCCCAGATCCCTCATGTTCTTCAGGGTCGTGATCAGCTTCGCGTTGTCTCTCTGGTGCAGACCGATACTCGGCTCATCCAGGACATACAGAACACCTGAGAGTCTTGAACCGATCTGTGTTGCCAGACGGATACGCTGTGCTTCACCGCCTGAGAGCGTACCGGCAAGACGGTCCAGTGTCAGGTAATCAAGACCGACATCCTTCAGGAAGCTCAGGCGGTTCCCGATCTCCTTCAGTACCAGTTCGGCGATCTTGGCCTGTGTTTCCGTCAGCTGCAGTCCGCTGATCCAGTCAAGCGCGCCGGTTACGGACTGTGCGGTAAACTCCATAATGTTCTTGTCTGCCACACGTACCGACAGAGCCTGTTCGTTCAGACGTTTTCCGCCGCATTTCCTGCACGTATGTTCCGTCATGAAAGAGTGGTACCAGTCCTTGGACCAGGCACTCTGTGTTTCCACATATCTGCGCTCGATCAGTGTTTTCACACCCTCGATATAGTCGTTGCGTGAATACGTATTTCCGGATGTGCTCGTGATCGTGTAGCGGATCGGTTTGTCACTGCCGTTCAGGATGATGTCCATCTGTTTCTTTGAAAGTGACTTGATCGGCTTGTCCATATCGATCTTATATGCACGGCAGAGAATGCAGAATGTCTGCCATTCGATATTCTCCGAGCCGGCAATATTCTTGTAATAGCGGATGCCGCCTTCATTCAGCGACAGGTCCATGTCCGGTATGAGCAGGTCAACGTCCACTTCTTCCGTAATGCCCAGTCCATGACAGACATCGCACGCGCCGAGCGGGGCGTTGAATGAGAACAGTCTGGGTTCCAGTGCCGGTATGGAGAAGCCGCAGATCCTGCAGGCGTAATTGCTGGAATACAGGTTTTCTTCCTCGCCTGCCAGTACAACGACCTTTCCTTCGGCCAGCTTCAGTGCTGTTTCCATGGAATCATGGATACGGCTGCGAGAGTCTGCCTTTTTGATGATCCTGTCAACGACCACATCAATATTGTGACGCTTGTTCTTTTCCAGTTCGATGTCGTCTTCCAGAAGTTTCTGTTCACCGTCTACACGGACACGGACATATCCGTCCTTCTGAAGTTTTTCAAACGTATCCTTGAACGTTCCCTTCTTTTCTGAAACGATCGGGGCGAGGATCGTCAGTCTTGTGCCTTCCGGTTTTTCCCATACAGAATTGACCATTTCGGTAATGGTCTGTCCGGTGATCGGGATATTGTGGTTCGGGCAGTACGGAATGCCTGTCCTTGCATATAACAGACGGAGATAGTCATAGATTTCCGTCACCGTTCCTACCGTGGAACGGGGGTTGTTGGAAGTTGTTTTCTGATCGATGGAGATCGCCGGTGACAATCCCTCGATCAGTTCTACATTCGGTTTGTCCACTCCGCCAAGAAACATTCTTGCGTAAGCACTCAGTGATTCTACATATCTTCTCTGGCCTTCCGCATAGATCGTATCGAATGCCAGTGATGTTTTGCCTGAGCCGGACAGTCCGGTCATAACGACCAGTTTATTACGGGGAATATCCAGTGAGATATTCTTCAGGTTATTTTCTTTCGCACCGCGAATAACGATTTTATCCTGCTCCATCTTATTCCTTTCCAGCCGCTTCATGCAGATCTGCCAGCATCTGCCATGCCTCCCTCGGAGACATGTCGTCCGGTGATGCCTGCTTCAGCGTGCTGATGATCTCCTCCGCTTTCGGGTCGGTCTTCGTCATCTCGATCAGCTGATAGCTCTGCTGAACAACTCTTTTCTTGGACTCCAGTTCTTTCTGCAGTCCCCTCGCCCTGTCAAGCACTGCCTCGGGCAGGCCGGCAAGACGTGCGACATTGATGCCGTAGGAACGGTCAGCAGCACCCTTCTTGATCTTATAGAGGAATGTTACCGAATCATCCTTTTCCTGTACGACAACATGGACATTCTGAACGACACCGATCGAGTCGACCAGTGAAGTCAGTTCATGATAGTGCGTGCTGAACAATGTCTTTGCATGTACACACGCAGCGATATATTCGATCATAGCCTGGGCAAGCGCCATGCCGTCATATGTGGAAGTTCCTCTGCCGATCTCATCAAACAGGATCAGTGACCTGTCCGTCGCTTCCTGCAGCGCATGATTGGCTTCTGACATTTCCACCATAAAGGTCGACTGACCTGACAGAATATCGTCACTGGCACCGATCCTTGTAAAGATCTTATCGAATACCGGCATCAGGCATTTTGATGCGGGCACATAACATCCGATCTGCGCCATGATCGCGATCAGGGCAACCTGTCTCATATATGTGGATTTACCGCCCATGTTGGGACCTGTGATCAGCAGGATGGACTTCTCTTTGTCCAGGTAAATGCTGTTGGAAACATAGTGCGGATCCTTCATCATTTCATCCAGGATCGGATGTCTTCCGTTTTTCACATCCAGTACATCATCGCTGAATTCAGGTCTTGTGTATCTGTTTTTCGAAGAGATCTCTGCCAGTGCGCAGTAGCAGTCTGTTTCAGCCAGCGCAAGCGCAAGCTTCTGCATCTGAGGCAGATCCATCTTGATACGGTCAATGATCTCGGCAAACAGCCGCTTCTCCACACGGATCGCGTTCTCTTCCGCATGCAGGATCGCGTCTTCCTTTTCCTTCAGGGCAGGAGAAATAAACCGCTCATTGTTGACCAGTGTCTGTTTGCGAACATATCCCCAGTCATCCTGCACAAGCTGTGCCTGTGCCTTGGATATCTCAATATAATATCCGAACACACGGTTATAGCCGATCTTCAGGTTCTTCAGTCCTGTCCGTTCACGTTCGGCAGCTTCCATTTCGACAATGAACTGTCTGCCGTTTCTCTGGATAGAACGCGCTTCATCCAGTTCACTGTTGTATCCGTCGCGGAAAACACCTCCGTCAGTGATCTGTGCCGGGGGATCATCCGCAAACGCGTCATTCAGGATGCCGCTTAATTCCGTCAGCGGATCCAGGGAGGTATACTGTGCGAACTCAGAGGACTTAAGCCTGCTGAAAACAACGGGTACCTGGTTCAAAGTCTTGCTGAGACGGACGATGTCTACCGGTCCTGCATTGTTCATTGCGATCCTCGCAATGAGTCTCTGCAGGTCATAGATCTCCGATAGTCCGGCACGTACGGCATTCCGCTCCATGAAATGGTCGGACAGCCATGTCACACGGTCCAGGCGGGCTTCAATGGCTTCCCGTCTGACCAGCGGTTTCTCGATCCACTTTTTCAGGAGTCTGGAGCCCATAGCGCTCCTGCATACATCCAGGAATGACCAGAGCGTTTCCGTCTTGCCCTGACGGTGAAGCGGTTCGATCAGTTCGAGGTTCTGCTGGGTATTGAAATCCATGTACAGATAATCATTCTCATTTTCGATCCGGCAGACCTGCAGATGCGAGATCACATGTTTCTGTGTTTCTTCCAGATAGTTGATCATCCTTCCGTACACAGCCAGCTCATAATCCTTCCGGCAGCGTTCGCATAAAGGAAGGTAAACAGAACTGAATTCCGTTTTGTCACAGTATGAGATCACGATCCGCATTTCTCTCAATGCCTTGATCAGCTTCTCATCAAAGTTATGCTTAACGACGATCTCCCTGACATTGTTGCGCAGGATCGACTGCAGGAAAGCAGTCTGGTGATGCGGAATGTCCTCCACAAAGTTTTCACCCGTACTGACTTCAGCAAACGCCAAAGAGTACCCGTATCCGTAATCTTCTGCCGCAGCCAGATAGATACTTCTCTTTTCATCATCGATCTCGTCGATCAGTGTTCCGGGTGTAACGACACGGATCACATCACGTTCAACAAGCCCCTTGGCTGTTGCGGGGTCCTCCATCTGTTCGGCGATCGCGATCTTGTAGCCGCGCTGTGTCAGTCTCTGTACGTAGCCGCTGACCGCATGATGCGGTACGCCGCACATCGGTACTCGTTCCGGAACGCCGGCATTCTTGCCGGTCAGGACCAGGTCCAGTTCCCGGGAGACGATCTTCGCATCATCAAAAAACATCTCATAAAAGTCACCGAGACGATAAAACAGCAGCGCATCCGGATACTGTTCTTTCGCAGTCAGATAATGCTGCATCATCGGTGAAAAATCTTCTTTTTTATATCCCATCAAGTCCATAAGCGCAGTTATTATAACACGATTTATCATACTTACAGTTTTTTCGCACTGCCCAATTTCAGGAGCCTTATCTGCGCCGTATGCTGTGTTCAGCATAAACAAAAAAGAGGATCAGATGCTCCGGTCTGCATCACTATATCCTCTTCTTTGAGTGTTTCATTTTCTGTCAGAATGGTTTCGCTTTCTGTTTGACGATTCCGAAATGTTCGAGTGCTTTCTCGATCTGTCCATTCCAGAAACGCCACTCATGGGCATATCCGGGTTCTGTAACAAACTTTGCCTTGAGACCAAGCGTTTCCGCATAGTCTCTGAATTCAATGAAGTCCTGATACAGACCGTCATCTTCTCCGCATGCAAAGTAGAGATCCGGAAGTTCCGTTCCTTCCTCAAGCAGCGTCCGCAGCTGATCCCAGGTGTTTTCATATGAATTGAGGTATGCCTCAAAACTGCCTGCACGTTTGACATCATTGGCAGTTCTCGGATCCAGTTTATCCGGATCAAGTTTTCTCAGATCATGCGCGCATTGGGACAGCACGGCTGCACCCGCAAATCTCTCCGGATGACCCAGGGCAAATTTGAGTGTGCCCCGGCCTCCCATGGAAAGACCTGCAATGTAGTTGTCTTCTCTTTTTTCACTGACAGGGAAACGGTTGTATACCATCGGCATCAGTTCATCAAAGAAGTAGTCGCGCATCCGGTAGCCGAAGCCGAATTCCGGGCAGTTTTCATAATTGGAATTCATGGCTGACGGCATGACGACTGCCAGGTTTCTTTCTTCCGCATACAGTTCGATCAGGGATTTGCGCAGCCAGTCAGAACTGTCACCGAATGTCCCGTGCAGAAGCCAGAGAACTTTATACTTCTCTTTTTTCGCATAGTATTCGGAAGGATCCTGTGCAAACGGGCAGTCCGGCAGTAAGATCACGATCTCGTGATTATTGCCGAGCAGCTTGCTGAAATAATTCATCCTGATCAGCATCATACTGTTTCCTCTTCCAATGCGTAAGCACCGTTTGTTTCAATGACCTTTCTGTACCAGAAGAAGGAGTCCTTCTTCATTCTCGCAAATGTTCCGTTTCCTTCATCATCCCGGTCGACGTAGATCATACCGTAGCGTTTTCTCATTTCGCCTGTGCTTGCCGATACCAGATCGATGCAGCCCCAGGGCAGATAACCGCGCACATCAGCACCGTTATCGATCGCGGCTTTGATCGCCTGGATATGTTCCCTGAGATAAGCGATCCGGTAATCGTCGTGGATCAACCCGTCAACGATCCTGTCTTCAGCACCAAGTCCGTTTTCCACAATGTAGACCGGTTTTTTATAGCGGTCAGATACAGTCTCCAGAACAAACTGCAGTCCCAGCGGATCCATCGGCCAGCCCCATTCAGAGTTCTTCAGATATGGATTCCCATTTCCGCCGACCAGATTGCCGGAGGCCTTTTCGTCATTGTGGACGGACATGGTATTGCTGTTGTAATAAGAGAAGGAATAGAAGTCGACGGTTCCGTTCTTCAGATCCGCAAGATCTTCCGCAGTGAATTCAGGACGGAAATCAGCCTTGTCCCACATCCGCTTTGCATATGCCGGGTATTCACCGAAGCACATGACATCAGAACAGTAGAAGAATGCTGTTTCCATGTGATGCATATTCCTGATCACGTCTTTCGGATCACAGGTTCCGGGATATGTTACGATCGCAGCGATCATACAGCCGATGCGGTTGGCAGGATCGATCAAATGACCGATCTGTACAGCTTTTGCGCTGGCAACCAGCTGGTTATGCATTTCCCTGAATTTAACAGCTGCCCTTTCCTTCGGGAAGTTATCCATGTCAGTGATCGCAACTCCGAGATTGATCTCATTGTTGGTCAGCCAGCAGTTTACCTCACCTTTGAATTCTTCAAACAGCGTCCTTGCGTATTTTACATAGCAATCTACAGTCTGTCTCTCTGACCAGCCGCCGTGCTCTTCCAGATACAGCGGAAGGTCAAAGTGATAGATCGTTACCATCGGTTCGATATTGTGTTCCTTCAATTCCCTGAACACACTGTGATAGAACTCCAGACCCTTTTCGTTGGGTTTCTCTTCGATCCCCTTCGGGAAGATCCGCGGCCAGGATACTGACATGCGGAACATTGTGAAGCCCATTTCCGCAAACAGTGCAATATCTTCTTTCCAGTGATGATAGAAGTCGATCCCATCGTGGTTGGGATAGAAACAAT
Source organism: Solobacterium sp. (assembly GCA_024693325.1). Taxonomy (GTDB): domain Bacteria; phylum Bacillota_I; class Bacilli_A; order Erysipelotrichales; family Erysipelotrichaceae; genus Bulleidia. The sequence continues at coordinate 6,636 of JAILLA010000029.1, read as the reverse complement.
CATCCAGGACTGCGAAGTGTGCGCCTTCAGGAGCCCCGTTATTCAGGTAGTCGTATTTGTTCAGAAGGATCTTCTCACCTTTTTCGTTCTGCATGGTGATCCTTCTGGGAGAGTTTTTGGTCCCGCCGGTCGTGACGTCTGTCAGCGCAGGCCCTCTTCCGTCCTCATTCCATGCGCCTTCCATCTGGTTTGCGGCTGTCGCCCCGCCCCACATGAAGTTCTCAGGAAATGCGGTACTCATGCGTTCACCAGATCTCTATAGCGGATCAGTTCTACCTGATTCCTCTTTACCCATTCTTTTACCTCAGGGTCAGTCAATGCTGCAAGATCCATCGGACGGTATACGGTAAAGCTGCTTAAGCCAAACAGTGCTGCGTCAATATAGCCGCAATGCGAGATGATGAAGCCTGTTTCACCCTTCATGAATGCTTCATCAGCACTCAGGATGCGCTCTTTCAGATCATCCTGCAGCTGTGCCTGCATTTCATTTCCGAAACGGTAATGTGCCATGGAGAAGTTGGATACGATCTTTTCGTCAATGATCTTTGTCGTTACAGGACGGTCATACTTTTCGGCAATCGCTTCATATGCGCGGAATGTTGTCTTTGTTCCATACGCATGTCCGTGGATATAGTCCGGGGTTTTGCCTGTCAGTTCGATAAAGCGCTGTACCTGGGCATCAAATTCCGCAAAGATCTCATCATAATTGACATGGTCATGTCCATTTTCTTCTGTGTCGAGTGCTCTGTTTTCTTTGCTCGTGAGGAACATGCCGTTCTCATGGCATAAGCCGGGAACTTTTTCATATCCGAGAAGCGAAGGTCCTGTGGAGGCATTGAGATCGATCCCGAAATCGATCTGATCCAAATATGGCCTGATCAGTTCTACACATTCTTCTGCCCACGGCATGTTGGCAAATAATCCTGTATTTCTGACGATCCCGTTCCGGATCCCTTCGATGATCCCGAGCGATACGGCTTTTGTAATTCCGTAATCGTCTGATTGTACTAACAGCTTCATATTGAAGTCCTCCTGGTTTTCTTATTTGTTTTCTGTTTCTGTTTCCTGTGCAAGCATCTGCTTATCAAGTGTACGGACAAACGGGATGTAGATCATTACTGTCAGTGCGAATACAACGAATCCCCAGATCACGCCTGCCCAGCCGAACTGGAAGAAGTTGACCAGAAAGAACGGAAGGTTGAATCCGAGATTTGCACCGGTAGCAGCAGGAAGAAGACCGATGATCTGAAGCAGATATGTTCCAAACACTGTCAGGATATTTGCAAGCAGAACATACGGAATGAAGAAGATCGGGTTAAGGATGACCGGGATACCGAAGTATGCAGGTTCATCGACACCGAAGAAGGAAGGAATGACTGCCATCTTGGCAATGGAACGCAGTGCCTGGGATCTTGCGACCAGGAAGATCGCTGCAAGGATCGTCAGGGAACCTGTACCGACCATGATGGATGTGCCGCAGACAAGGTTCGGACGAGCCAGACCAGCCTGGTAAGCTGCGAGATTTTCCATCTGCAGAGGCATAAACAGCATCATGATGATCGGATAAACCGTCATACCGCCATGGATACCGAAGAACCACAGCATTGAGAGAACAGTGCTTAAGAAGAACAGTCCGAAGATATTAGCGCCTGCTGCTCTCAGAGGCATCTGCAGGATCGTATAGACTGCCTGGTGCATATTGCCGAATGAGGTGAAGCCGAAGATAAGCTTCAGAACGCCTGCTGCACACAGTGCAAATATTGACGGAAGGATCGCGGAGAACTGCTGTGCTACAACAGGCGGTACCTGTTCGGGAAGCTTGATCTCTACATGCTTTTCTTTGCAAAGTCTGAAGATCCAGCCTGTCAGAAGACCGATGATGATCGCACCGAACATACCGGAAGAACCAAGCCAGCTCATCGGAATGGATGATGTTTCCAGATCATACGGTGTAATGACAAGCAGTGCTGCGATGGAAACAAGACCTACTGAGATCGCATTCTTTCTGTTGTCGTATGTATTTGAGTATGCGCTGCCGATACCGAAAGCGATCCAGATCGCGATCAGACCGATCGTGAAGTTATAAATAGCAGTCAGAGCTGCGCCGAAACCTGTGGACGCAAGGAAGTTCTGATACGGCTGGAATGTGATAGCGCTGTTGAGCAGTGTAGCGACAGAACCTACCATGACCAGCGGCATCATCCCCATAAAGCCGCCCATGATAACGCTCAGGATCTTACTCTGTGACATTTTTGCGGAAAATGCTGTGAGACTTGATTCAAGTCTGTCGAGAATGTTTTTCATTTTAACCCTTTCTTACCCCTGTTTTGAGGTGCATTAAAAACGTCGTTTGACTTTCAGTTTCTTGTTTTGAATATATGCTCAGTATGAGCAGTTGTTCAGGATTTCTGTGAGTGATCCATAACTGCAGGCAGATATCGCTCCGCTTACCAATTTCCGGTCGTTGAGAAATACCGAGAGTGCCTTAAGCAGGCCGGAACAGTTCTTTGTATCTGTCCGACTGAAGCTGCCGATCAGCACCATCTGTATCTTTTCCCCATTCCATTCAACAGGACGGGGAAGAATCGCGGCAGACAGGATCGTTTTTTCACCTGTCCTCTCAAGCGGTCTTAAGAATACCGCTCCTGCAGGGAATACCGTCTTTCCGTAGCGTTCCCGGATCAACAGGCTGCTTTCGAATCCTTCCGGAACAGATTCGACTGCAGCGATCCGGCTGCACATCTCATGGATCACTTTTCCGCGATCCGAAGCATCAATGCTGTCAAAGAACAATTCCGGCCGGAAATCGATTCTCTGACTGTCCATGATCGCTTCGGAGGACAGTACTTTTCTTACGAGATCTTTCTCTTTTCCCGAGATCAGAGCACTGATCCGGTAAACCGGCATCTGGATACCTGCCGGGCTGACCGGCATGTCCACCGTAGAGAAGACCGCGTCATATTCACCCAGATCTCTTTTTTTCAGTTCAATGACATCACAGATATCAAGCCTGCGGATCTGGTCGTGAAACTTTTTTTCGAAGCTGTAGCGAAGCAGCTCAGTATTGGAGCGTGTGTCCGCATTGATCAGAAGAATGTTCTTCTGGTTGATGCGTCTGCGGTCAAGCGCGATCTCAGTATGGAGCGCATAATATCCCGTCTCCTCTTCGGAAAGAAGATAACCATAACGCTCATAGATGACAGATGCGAATACAGCGGCTGCGTCATATGCCTCCAGGAGTTTGATGGAAACATCAGTGACCAGGGGATGTGACATCTTTGTGCCGAACCGTATTCTTTTCAGAAGATCCGCTGTATGAAGTCTCAGCATCTGCTGGTAATGATCATCATCCCGCAGATCAATTGCCTGGGTCTGAATAAGTCTGTCCAGCATTTCACTGACAAGATCATCCGCTTCCGGACTGTTCACTTCCAGTGAAGGGAAAGACCGGGTATTCAGATAGATCGTCATGTAGCAGATCTCCGGTTCATCAAAGCTGACATGAAGCTCCCTGCTGATCATTTCTGCCAGTCTGCAGGCAAATGTATGATCCGGCAGTGCTTTGATCTCTTTGACTGTTTCTTCGCCATAGACGATACGGCATCCTTCTTTGATGCGGTAATACTGTACGACCAGACTGATACCCAGACTGTCAATATTTTCCGCAGTTACCTGATAATGCGTTTCTTTGAAGAAATCTCTCAGTATGTAATGGATCCTGTACAGTATTGACTGCGGATAGAGATTTTGTTCGTCTTCCACAGGCAGATGGCTTCTTTCGTTTTTCATAAGCGCGTTGGCCAGACAGGCACGGATCCTTCCTTCCTCTCCGACTGCATGCAGTCCGCTGCCGGGAACACTTTTCAGTTCGATCCCATAGCTGCCCAGTTCTTTTCTGACCAGCGCAAGATCATTGGAAAGCTGTGTTCTCGACAGTCCGAGGGTCTCGGCCAGGTCGTCACTTTTATGAAAGCAGTCCTTTTCAAGGAATCGGATGATCAGGTATCTGATCCTTTTTTCCCGGCTGGTAAAATCAGGTCTCTCCTTTTTTGCCTGTTCCGGAAGGATCTCCTTGAGGTAGCGGTCAAACTTTTTTCTGTCAAGGATCTTAAGCATATAACCGTTTCCTTTTCCGGATCTGCTTTCGATCAAGGCACCATTGCGTCTGAGTTCACTGTTGATCTCTTTCATCCTGCTTTTGAATGTTGAGACTCCCATATTCAGGATCTCTGCACACTCAGCAGATGAATAGTTTCTCTTTTCTGTGTTCAGTGTTTTCACCAGCTTCAGAAGGCTTTTCCTGTTCATCTTCTTTTCCTTTACAACCTCAGTATAGTGTTCTTTGTTCATGACACCATACGCACTCATATATCATTATCCGTCTAAAAAGTGTAATGATGCAATCTTGACGTTTTTCGTTCGTATAAACGTTTTTTTCATTTGCCTGACGGTCTCCGGATGAACGTTCGGGAAGCTCTCTGCTGCTTTATCCGTATCTTTTCAACGACAAAAAAACACCGCGTTTTTCACGCGATGCTGTGTGGCTGATCAATAACCGCCTCTTACGATGCGTACCTCATCGGATACTTCTTCGCTCACAGTCTCATCTTCAAGCGTATGCTCATAGATGATGCCATCTTCGATCTTTTCATCAAGAACAAGTTCGAAGTCCACGATGTTACCGTTCAGATACTCGTAGTTGTTGAAGTTGCCGTATGACGCGTATCCGTTGTTTGCGCCGAAGTAATCAGCTGCCCTGTCAGAATCAATGACAAACTCAATGACACTGGCATTCAGGTTTGCGCTGCATCCGTCACTTGCGTCGACTGATGCCTTTGCGTCGATCTTGACGACCGGGATAATAATACCGGTATCAAGCACGATGTAATAGCGCGTGCCGATCTCTCCGAACAGATATCCCAGCGCAACACCGATGAAGCCGTCCTCATCATAGAGGAATCCGGTCTCTTCATCCACTGTCATGTGGTTGCGGATATGCCAGTACTGTCTGGAATCCGGCGCAGTGATCATGCGGTAGTCTTCATATGTTTTCGTGCTTGATGTGTTGCAGGCTCCGATCGATGTGGATTTGAACTCTCTCTGGTAATCCTTTAATGCGGTCAGTGAGAATTCATCACTCTTGAAACCCGAACTCATCAGCGTGACTGCCGCCAGCGCAGCAGCCTGTATCACCTTAGCTGTTTTCATGGTAAAAAACATTTTAGCATCGGACTTCAGATAATGCAAATTTTTACTTTACTGATGCATATTTCCGGCACCGTGCTATGATTTCGGTATAGTTTAGAAAGGACCGTACGTTATGTTATCGCAGGAAATCAGAAACTATATTTCAGAACACAGTCAGGAAACATATGACCTGCTTGTCAAGCTTGCACAGATCCCCGCACCTTCCAATTATGAAGAAAAAAGAGTCGACTTCCTCACGGAACTGCTTGAAAGCTGGGGTGCCAAAGGCGTTTATACAGACGAAGCACTGAATGTTGTTTTCCCTTATGACGATGACGGAGAAAAACCTCTTGTTGTATTCATGGCTCATACGGATGTCGTATTCCCTGACACCACACCGCTGCCCCTCCATGTGGATGGAGACAAACTCTGCTGCCCGGGTGTCGGTGATGATACCGCGAATCTTGTAACGATGCTGATGGTGGTCAAATATCTTCTGAACCATCCTATGAAAACAAAAGATCTTGGCGTGATCTTTGTGGCCAATTCCGGTGAAGAAGGTCTCGGCAACCTGAAAGGTTCACGTCAGATCTGCAAGACATACGGTTCCAGAATGAAGCGTTTCTATTCATTTGATGGAGGACTGAAGGGTATTACAACAGATGCTGTCGGTTCTTCCCGCTTCAAGGTCAGCGCAACTACCATCGGAGGCCATTCCTACGGCAAGTTCGGAAACCCGAACGCAATTGCCGGCATCGCTGAGGTGATCCGTGATATCTACAGCCTGACTGTCCCTGAATACGGCAAGACAACATACAATGTCGGTACGATCTCCGGCGGTACTTCCGTCAATACGATCGCCCAGTATGTTGAGATGCTGTGTGAATACAGATCCAGCGATCTGCGTTCCATGGCGATCATGGAAGATCATTTCCAGAAGATCTTCAAGGAAAGAAATACAGATGACGTACATCTGGAAGTAGAACTGGTCGGTTCCAGACCGTGCGGCGCACTTGACGAAACAGCAAAAAAAGAACAGACGGAAATGTTCGAACAGGCAGCTTCCATCCTGAAGGAATATACCGGCAAAGAACCCACAGCTGGCGCAGGATCAACTGACTGCAATATTCCTCTGTCTATGAATATCCCTTCACTCTGCTATGGTTTCTATAACGGACAGGGAGCTCATACAAGAGAAGAGTATGTCGAGATCTCTTCCCTGAAGATCGGATACCACGTCGCCTTCGAAAGCATCCTCGCATATTTCGAATAAAACAGAATGATCTATGAAAACAGACGCCGTCAGATTAAACTGATCCCTATGTCAAGTACCAAAGTTTGACAATTTAAGTTTTTCATAAGAGACACAGATATTCATCTGAAATATGGTGATGAACGGCTGTGTCTTTTTCATTGTTTCAGTAAAATTCGCACGACAAAAAACAACTG
>JAILLA010000085.1 GCA_024693325.1 Solobacterium sp. | reverse complement strand
GCACTCACTTCATAAACAACATTAAAGCAGCCCTTTATACAGCTCTACATTTGCTGTATTTTGGACTGCTTTTTCACTTTCTTAACCCCGCAGAATTTTATTGCGTACTTTTTCAAAAACCCCGCAAGATTTTAATTAAGGTTTAAGAGTACAGCGATAAAAATGTACAAAATGTTTGAAACTTTTAATTACACTCTAAATAAACAAGTTTACAATTTTTGCAATAATAACATTTTTTGGAATATACAAATAATAATCCTTTTTCTTGATATTTATATATTATACTATTGCCTTCATAAATCAAAAACTTATTATCGTGTTCACCTTTTATGAACACTTTTGTTAATTCTTTATTGCAACGTGGACATTTATTAAAGATCAAAGTATCCATTTGGACTGTGTCCTCTTTTCGTCTATATTGTACATCAATACTGATGATTTTGAAATCGGGGAAGTGTACATTTTAACCCGTAGGTTTGTAATTACCACTCAACTTGGAAAACGCTGTCAGTGCCAAACCAGTCAATTTCTCCGAAATTACAGCCTGTTGACAAAGTCAAAAGACAAACTGAATCAAAGATGTTAGAATTATGAAGGCAAGATGAGTACGTATATCAATTTCTCCGAAATTACCTTTCAACTTGGAAAAACATGTGATGAAATCACTTTTTATCCGCTGCTGTTGTTACTTTTCGAGTTGGAAGTTAACAATAACTGTGTGCATCATTCATTGCATCTGCCATGGTGTTAACATGAAAAAAAATAAAATATATAAGAAGACGATAATAATCATTCTGCTGCATTTTTTACTGATCGCTTTCATGAATTTCACAATGTACGTCATTACAGGTATAAGAGTCCGAAAACAAGCAATGATTCAGTATTTGCAGGATAAACATTATGATTTTTCCGTGATCGAAGAAATCAGGGTTCCATTTGGATTGATTCCCGGTTACCCTACCTTTGGGAGCATTTTTGTGACTTTTACAGATATAGATGAGACATGTTCATTTTACTATAATGATAATAATGGCCATATTAGAAAAACGAATTGCTGGTACTCACATAAGAAAATAGAATAACCTTTTCATTGAAGGTATGAGTGTGTATAAATAAGCAACTTAAGCTATTACATTCTGTCGATAGCAGGTTTGAGAAAATTGTTCGGTTTAGAGTTGTAACAGATTATTTTTTTTGTTCGGTTTAGAGTTGTCACTGTTCGCTTTAGAATTTGCGCAATACACATCTTAAAGATTTTTGTATTGCATTTTTGTGATACAGATAATACACTTAGTACAGATAGTACAGATGAGGTGATAACTATGTTCCTTCTGAACCTTCAAAGCAAGATCCCGATCTATGAGCAGATCCAGGCTCAGATCATCCGCTTCATAGAAGCAGGTGTTCTGAACCCGGGTGACAGACTTCCGTCTGTCCGCCAGCTGGCACAGGATAACGGCATCAACCCGAACACTGTTGCCAAAGCATACGCAGAACTGGAAAAAGCAGGTGCGGTCTACAACCTGCCGAAGAAAGGCGTGTATGTCGCGGAGATCGACATACAGTCATCCAGACAGCAGCAGATCCGGTCTGTACTGCTGCCGCTCAAGGAAAGCGGCATTACAAAAGATGAGATTATTCTTGCTGCAGAAACTATTTATGGGGAGACATCTTATGCTGAAGATTGAACATCTTAATAAAAACTTCAAAACAAAAGAAGTACTGAAAGATCTGAATCTGGAAGTACATGACGGATCCATATTCGGACTTGTCGGCATCAACGGTGCCGGTAAATCCACCCTGCTGAGACTGATCGCAGGTGTATATGAACCTGAAGGCGGAACGATCACGCTGAACGGAAAAGATACCTGGAAGGATCCGGAGATCAGAAGCGAGATCGCATTCGTGTCCGACGAGCAGTACTATCCGCTCGGATGCACGATACAGTCACTGAAGCTTCTGTATGAGTCCATGTACAACTTCGATGAAGCCGCATGGCATAAATATATGGAAATGTTTGATCTGGAACCCGGGATGTCCGTGACAAACCTTTCCAAGGGCATGAAGCGCAGAGTCTCGCTGCTGTATGCCCTCTCGATCCACCCGAAACTCATCCTGCTGGACGAAGCCTACGACGGTCTGGAACCGCTGGCAAGGCTGCACTTCAAGCAGGCACTCACAGATCTGATCGAAGATGAAAACGTCTCCGTCGTGATCTCAAGCCATAACCTGAAGGAACTGGAAGATATCTGTGATTCATTCGGCATTCTAGAAGACGGGCATATCATCAGCTACGGTGACCTGCTCGAAAGCAGAGAACTTATCAACAAATATCAGGTCGTATTCAGGACCGAACATACAAAGGAAGACTTCAAGGGCTTCGACATTCTGCACTTTGAGCAGGAAGGACGTGTCTGCAAACTCGTCATCAGAGGAAACGAAGAAGAAGTGACCGCAAAGCTGGACCAGATGGATCCCGTACTGATGGATGTCCTGCAGACAAACTTTGAAGAATTATTCATCTATGAACTCGAAAGCAGAGGTGAAACCAAATGAACAGAAAGTATTTCAATTTCCTCCTGAAGGATCATAAGATCGCTGTACTGTTCTTCGGTGTACTGTTTATCGGGATCTCACTGACGCCATTCATCGACACTTACAGCAGGATCGATTCCCTGTCCACATCACTGACCATTTCCTTCATACTGGCACTGATGCTGACATATGCCCTGCCGATCCTTCTGCTGGCATTCATCCACAGAAAACGCAGTGTCGATCTGTACCTCTCTCTTCCGATCAGACGAAGTGAGCAGATCACAACGATCCTGTTGTTCGCATTCTGTGTAACTTCGGTCTTCTATCTGGGAGCCGGAGTTCTGCAGATCATCCTGTCAAGAGCGGTCTGTCTGGGAAGAGTATTCCAGGTCCTGCTGTTGGGAGAGCTCTCAATAGCGATCATGCTCATCTTCAACAGCCTGCTGTATCTGATCGGAAACAATCTGTTCGACAGCGTTGTCATAGCCGGTGCATATACAGTCCTGCCGTTCCTGCTGCTGCTTTCACTGAATTCATTCTCATATGAACTTCTGGCAGGCTACTCAGGCGGATTTGATTGGATCGAAGATATATACATCCTGCTGTCACCGGCATCTATGCTCGGCTACAACGTTCTGCGTCTTGCAGGAAATCTCAATTCAAATGTTGTCAGTATCCGTATGCTTTACCTGATCCTTCCGGTCATCATCGCTGCTCTGTCAGTATTCGGACTGAAGAAGGAATTCGTCGAGCGTAAATCGGAACGTGCTGAACAGCTCTCTGACGGTATCTTCGCTTATCCGATGATCATCAATGCTTACGCATTCCTGATCCTGCTGATGCTCGCGGCTGAGGTCGTTACAGAAGGCTTCAAGAACATGATCTTCTTCTATCTGCTGCTTCTGTTCGTCTACGTGGTAGCCATGTTCATATACCGTCGTGAGATCAAATTCAAGCTCAGATCCGTTATCGGATACATCATCGGTACAGTCATATCACTGGCACTGGCATTTACCGCATGGAATACACACTTCTTTGGCCTGGCAGATAAATATGAAGTCGGGACCAGAAACTATCTGACTTACAACTACAGTATCACTGCTGATCCTGATAATCTCGGTAAATCCTTCCAGGATAATAAAGAACCGATCGAAGTGGATTCCGGTGCTTACATCTTTATCGAAGCAACGATACCGACAAAGGATCGCGGGCAGTACGAAGAGCAGATCGGTATTATGAACAAGCATATCAATGAGGCGATCGACCGTTATTACAGGAAAGAAGACGACGTCTACCAGACTACATCGATCAGCCTGAACAACCGTGACGCACTCGGCAGAGCCGACAGTGATGATACTTATTACTTCTACAGAAATGTTCAGCCGCTCAGCGAAGAAGAACTGCTGAAGTTGGCGGAAAAATTCGATATTAACGTTGAAACGTATGACAAAGATGAATGGAAAACATTCAGTCTGGAAGAATATTTAAAGGAGCGTGGAAATGACTAATTTACCTGTATTGAATCAGAATGATCTGAGTGTCAGCTACCAGGGCAGATACAGCCGTCTGACGCCCAAAGAGTACAGCATTCTGGAAACTCTCATCAGCGAACCGGGAAAAACATTTACTCCCGAAGAGATCTACCGCACTGCATGGGAAGCAGAACCATTTGACTGCCACCTTGTCATCTCGGTCCATATCCGTCATATCCGCCAGAAGATTGAGGCAAACCCTTCCCGTCCGGCTTTCATCAAGTCGCTCTGGGGCAAAGGATACCGCTTCATTCCCGGAAACTGATCATTCATAACGTCTGCAGCCTGCAGACGTTTTATAATGTTGACAGGAGATCTATTATGAAACAGCTGCAATTTATATTCGTACACGGGCTTTCCGGCTGGGGAAGCTATGATGAACACTATGCCAGAAATCCCTATTGGGGCATGCGGAACGGCGACCTGATGAAGTTATTGAATGATAAGGGATATCCGTCATATGCCGCAAGCGTGGACCCTCATGGAAGCGCCTGGGACCGGGCATGTGAGCTTTACGCACAGCTGGCAGGCACACGTACTGACTACGGAAAAGCTCATTGTGAGAAGAACAGACACGAACGCTTTGGTCCCGATTTTACCGGCAGAGCGCTGATACAGACAATGGATGCAGAGCATCCTCTCGTGCTGACAGGACATTCCTTCGGCGGGGTCACTGTCCGTCTGTTTGCGCATCTGATGGCAAACGGATGCCAGCAGGAACAGGAAGCCACTGATCCGGAAGATCTGTCCCCTTTCTTCAAGGGAGGTCATGCCGACATGATCTTCGGTATTCTGACACTGGCTTCTCCGCATAATGGAACAACAGCCTATGATCTGTTTGAGGATGCTTCCTTTGATGTCGATTCCGTCAAGGTACCCCTTCTCAGCAGACAGTTTGCAAAACTGATCACAAAACGCAATGCGATCGTTCCTGACGGACGTGCTGCTGAAGACTACGCTTCATACGACATGCATATCGATGTGGCAGACAAGATCAATCAGATGATCGCTGTGCTTTCTGACACATATTATTTTTACGTGCCCTGCTCATTTACAAAGAAGAAAGGAAATGTGCAGTATCCGGAAGTCTTGAAGATGGAACCGTTTTTTGTCAAGACATCCACCCAGATGGGCGCTTATACAGGTACAACAAAGGGCGGCATGGTGATCGACGAGACATGGCAGGAGAATGACGGACTTGTCAATACGATCTCTGCCAAGGCCCCTTCCCATGCGCCGTCCAGACCGTTTGATCCGGGCAGAATCGAACCGGGCATCTGGAATATCATGCCGGTATGGCATGGCGACCATATGTCGTTGCAGGGAGGCCTGATGAAAAAACATGAAGTAGCCTTCTTCTATCTGGAAATGGTACAGCGCTTCACATCATTGCTGAAATAATTATCATAGGTCCCTCCGGGGACCTGTTTTCATAAAAAAAAAAAAAACAGGAACTGTGATCAGTCCCTGTCAGGTATTACAGATTTTCTTCCGGTGCCGGTGCGTTTTCTTTTGCAGCGACCGGTGCAGCTTTCTTCCTGTTCATGAAGAAGTACAGTGCCCCAAGCAATACTGCAGCGCCGAAAATAACCGGGATCAGCGGATTCGGCAGTTTGCAGGTGATCACGATCTCATTCAGGTCTTCAGGAAGTTCCATCACATCGATCGTAACAGTTTTTCCTTCAGCAGTACCATATGTTGTTTCTGCGTCATACGGCATGTTGACAACGATCTTTGCCGAGAACCCTGCTTTTTTCAGAGCCTGGTTGACTTCTTCTGAGGACTGGGCATTTTCGGTGAGATCTTCCGCACCGCCCATTTCTTCTACTTCATCCCTGGTGATCGTCAGTACCAGTTTGTTTCCGTCTTTAACAGCCTTCAGTTCAGACTCGGGTTTCGTTCCGACAAAACCGTAATATGTTTCATCGTCAAACTCTTCTGAAGCGAATTCCATGACTGCATCGGGATTGCTTTCCTGGAATGATTCCATCATGTCCTGGACACCGTCTTCGGGTGTTCCACCGCCCATTGTCAGGTAGCTCTCTCCGACAAGCATCTTAATTGATTCTTTTACATTTCCGTCTTTTGCGACATCATATGTGACAGTTATTTTCATACAGCCCGTCAGCATCACTGCCAGCAGACAGACTGCAGCTTTTTTGATCGTATTCTTCATGCTTCCTCCATGATTCATTTGTTCAGGAAATACTTCGGGTTACATTTCCTGCATTGACAATATTACTATACTGTTCCACCTGCAGTTTCTTAATTTGCATTCAAAAGACAGTTTTTTTCATATTCTGACAGGAAAAGATTCTTTGTTTACCTTCCCAATACGACTGCAGTCACTCCCAGCCAGCATGTAAATGCATTTGCTGTGAGGGCATACAGATATGGTCTGGAGAGTTCTTCCCTGCTGATCAGTTTGGAATAAATGAATCCCTCAATCAGGAATATCAGGACCTCCGCACCTGCCAGGACAGGAAAGTATGTACTGACGGAATTGCTCAGGACGTAGTAGCGCAGCCAGATCACGATGTTCAGAAGGATCTGTGTGATCACATTGACACCGATGACTGTAAGCATGCTCTTATGCGTATATTTCATAAAGAACATGCCGATCACGATCTCGGTTATGACCGTAACGAGCAGGCGCAGAACGACCGCGTCATTATCCTTCCAGTTTTTCATAATACCGTACAGCGGCTGGCGTGCATTGAACAGCAGCTTTCCGTTTTCGACGGTGATCGCCAGTTCTGTGTGAAAGACTGTTCTCGTATAGGATTCTTCAGAAAGCAGGAATGAGTCTGTTTCCGGAAAGTATACCAGTACATAAAATGTTTCAGGCGGATAATAGCCGAATACATATGGACTGCTCTGTGCAAGGACACCCCAGAAATACAGCTGTTCCGTTCTTTCTTCATTCAGCAGTTTTGTTTCATCGATAAATTTCTGATAGATCTCCTTATCGATCTCCGGGGCCTGTTCATCCCACCATGGCATCCACGCGATCTGCATCGGCTGATTCGGTCCGTAGCTTTTGACAGTTGAAAGGACCGTCACGACACACGGTTCATGGATACCGGAAAAGTCGATCACAAGATCCGGTTTTGGACCCATATCCGCATATACGGGCAGACTCATTGCGCACAGCATGACCAGCGTTAACATCAGACTTTTCAGAATTTTCATGAACACACCTCCTTTATTGTCATTTTATCATTGGTTTGAGGGGGTGCAAATAATCTTAAGAAACACCTGCATGATATCGTTTTGTTTCAAGGCTTATGGTTTTCAGAAACAGGCAGGCTAAGTTATACTTATTTCGTAGAGATATAGCAGAGGTTACAGAATATGATTGAAAACATTAGGGCATTCGCTGCCGATATAGACATGACATTAACAGCCAAAGGATCAGATCTTCCCGAAGCAACTGTGGAGGCTTTCCGTGTGATGCGTGAAAACGGGATCCTGCTGGGACTGGCTACCGGAAGAGAACTGAACAAGAGACTTTACGATCAGGCTGCGACATGGGGACTTGATTACCAGTTTGATTTCCTGATCGGTATGAACGGAGGCATGATATGGGACCGTTTCCATAAAGAACCATGGCTCATGGATCTCATGGATCAGGAAACGATGAAAGAGATCCTCTATTACCTCAAGCCGGTCATTGACCAGTATGAAGTCTCCGTCAACGCTGAAGGAGGCGGCAACAATGCTGCGATGAATATCCATGGAGAACTGATCTCATCCATGATCAGAAGAGGATTCAAGTTTGATGACTACACAGGAGACATTGAAGGATTCTGTGAGAAACCCTGCTGCAAGCTGCTGTTCCGTACAACACCTGAAGCGGAAGCCGTCATCAGGGAACGTTTCCTTGCCCGTTACAGTGACCGTTTCCAGATCATTGGCTCCTTCCCCGGTACTGTGGAAGTTATGGAAAAAGGGATCAATAAAGGCACCGGTCTCCAGCGCTTTGCGGATATGAACGGCATTGACATGAAAGAGATCATTACATTCGGCGACAATGAAAATGACAATGAAATGCTAATCCGTTCAGGCTGGGGAGTCTGTCTGAAGGACGGACAGGAGATCACAAAAGCCGTCGCGGATGATATCACAGAGCAGACATGCCTGGAAGGCGGCGTCGGTCATTATCTGATCGATAAGTATCTCAAGCCTAAGCATCTGATGTAAACAGCATATGGAACTGCCTGATGCAGGGATCTGCGGACGGCAGTTTTTCTTTGTCCGACCAGAATAATGAAATACATATCCTTGCATGATGTCTGCCTCATATCTTAAGAAATTTTAATACTTCAATTATTTAATCTTGTTGAGATTATTTCTGTAAACGTTTACATCGATTTGGTACAGGTTTATAATATCAATAGAGTTTTTAACAGATAACCATAATCTATAGGAGGGAAAAATCGTGAAAAATCTGTTTAAATTGGTTCTTGCCGGCACAATGGCTCTGAGCCTCGCAGCTTGCAGCGGCGGCGGCAATTCAGGCGGAGGCGACTCCGCAGCACCTGCAGACAGCGATTCCGAACTGGTCAAAGCTGCTAAAGCAGACGGTGAACTCGTTGTTTACGGTTCCTGTGAAGAGGAATACCTCGCTGCAGCATGTGAAAACTTTGAAAAGCTTTACGGAATCAAAGTTCAGTATCAGAGACTGTCCACCGGTGAAGTACAGTCCAAGATCGAAGAAGAAAACGGCAATCCGTCCGGTGACGTCTGGTTCGGAGGAACCACCGATCCGTACAACATCGCTGCCAAGAAAGGTCTTCTTGAAGCTTATGAAGCAGAGAACGCTTCACATCTCTTAGGTTCTGCATATCGTGACGCTGATGGTTACTGGTATGGTATCTATAAGGGAATCCTCGGCTTCATGGTCAACAAAGATGAACTCAAGCGCATGGGCATTGATGAACCGGCAGACTGGAAAGATCTGCTTGACCCGAAATACAAGGGTCTGGTATGGCTGTCCAACTATAATACTGCAGGTACAGCTAAGCTCGTTATCAACACAATGATCCAGAAGTACGGACATGATGAAGGTATCCAGTATCTCGTTGATCTGGATAAGAACGTCCAGGTCTACACAAAATCCGGTTCCGGTCCTTCCAAGAATGTCGGTACAGGCGAATGCGTCGTTGGTATCGGATTCCTGCATGATGGTATTGCACAGATCGTAGACAACGGTTACGGAAATATCGGTCTTGTTATTCCGAGCACAGGTACATCATTCGAAGTTGGTGCTACAGCGATCTTCAAAGGCGCAAAGCATCCGAATGCAGCAAAACTGTGGATCGAATATGCTCTGTCACCTGAGTGTGTAGAACTCGCAGCAAAGAACGGTTCCTATCAGTTCCTTGTCATCGACAATGCAAAACAGCCTGAACAGGCAGAAGAGTTCGGTCTGGATCCCAACAATGTCATGGATTATGACTTTGAGGATGCAAAGCAGAACACTGAAACATACATTACTGAAGTCATGAACGCTCTCGGCGGCGGTGACGACAGATTCAAGACAGAATAAAGATGATTCCAATTAAGTGCGGACGGGCACACAGTCCGTCCGCATTTAATGTATTTACCTGAGAAAGGAGGGTCTTCATGACAAGAAAGCAAGGAAAAGATCTTGACCGCAAAAAGTTCTACGCGGATCCGATCATTGTTGCAACGATCGTTGTCCTGATCGTTTTCCTGACACTCTTTATTCTTTATCCTCTTGCGATCCTGCTGGTAGACAGCTTTGTCACCGGCGAAGGTTTTACCCTGAACGTATTCAGGCGTGTCCTCGCTATGCCAAGCTTCCGCAAGGCGATCACCAACACTTTGAGAGTCGGTTTCCTCGTCGGTATCATGTCTGCAGCGATCGGACTCCTGTTCGCATATGTAGAAGAATATGTACAGCTGAAGACAAAGGTTCTGGAGGGACTGTTCAAGGTGATCAGCCTTCTGCCGGTCGTATCTCCCCCGTTCGTTCTTTCCCTGTCAATGATCATGCTGTTCGGAAAAGCCGGTATCATTACGCGCTATCTGCTGCATATCTATGAAAATAACGTATACGGTTTCTGGGGTATTGCGATCGTACAGACGCTTACCTTCTTCCCGGTCTGCTATATGATGATGAAAGGATTGCTGAGAAACATCGATCCTTCCCTGGAAGAAGCTGCGCGTGATATGGGTGCTTCCCGTTTCAAAGTATTCTCGACTGTAACACTGCCGCTGATCCTGCCGGGTCTTGGCAATGCGTTCCTTGTAACATTTATTGAATCGATCGCTGACTTCGCCAACCCGATGATCATTGGCGGTTCCTACGATACACTGGCAACCTCGATCTATCTGCAGATCACCGGTGCATATGACAAAGAAGGTGCTTCGGCAATGGCTGTCGTCCTGCTGACGATCACCCTGCTGATGTTCATCGTTCAGAAGTATTATCTGGAAGCCAAGAGTACAGCTACGCTTACCGGTAAAGCAAGCCGTCAGAGAATGCTGATAACCGACAAATCGGTCACCAGACCTCTGACAGCCTTCTGTCTGCTGGTTGCTTCATTTGTTGTTCTGATGTACATCTGTGTACCTTTAGGCGCACTCTTCCGGACATGGGGCTATGACTTCCATCTGACGTTCAAGTGGTTCGGTCTTGTCTTCACCCGCTATAAGGGTCTCAAGGCATTCAAGGACTCCTTCCTGCTGTCTCTGATCGCTTCGCCGATCACAGCGCTGTTCTCAATGATCATCTCCTATCTGGTCGTTAAGAGAAACTTCCGTTCCAAGGGATTCATTGAAGCAGTATCAATGCTGGCTATGGCTGTTCCGGGTACAGTTCTCGGTGTCGGATATATCCGCGGATTCTCTGCCGGTGTATTCCGTACCGGATTCATGCAGTCCCTGTATGGTACCGGTGCCCTGCTCGTGATCGTATTCATCGTACGTTCCCTGCCTACCGGTACACGAAGCGGTATCTCCGCTCTGCGTCAGATCGACAAGAGCATTGAAGAGTCTGCTTATGATATGGGTGCTGACAGCTTCACCGTATTCATGACGGTCACCCTGCCGCTGATCAAGGACAGCTTCCTTTCAGGTCTTGTTACCGCATTTGTCCGCAGTATCACCGCGATCTCGGCGATCATCCTGCTGGTTACACCGAAGTATCTGCTGATCACCGTACAGATCAATGAGTTTGCAGAGAAAGGCTCTTACGGTATTGCCTGCGCATTTGCGACGATCCTGATCATCATCACCTACAGTGCTGTTGCACTGATGAATCTCTTCATTAAACGATTCGGCACCAGCCGTGAAATAAAGGAGGCTTAACGATGGCTAAAGAGAAAAAAGGAGTTCGTCTGGAGCATATTTCAAAGATCTATCAGGATCCTAAGACAAAGAAAGAATTCTATGCTGTTAAGGACACTTCACTGGATATCGAACCAGGTACATTCGTTACCCTGCTGGGTCCTTCCGGTTGCGGTAAGACAACAACTCTGAGAATGATCGCGGGATTTGAAAGCCCTGATGAAGGAGAGATCTACCTCGGCGGAGAACCGATCAATGAACTGACGCCGAACAAGAGAGATACCGCCATGGTATTCCAGAGCTATGCTCTGCTCCCCCACTACAACATCTTCGATAACGTCGCTTATGGTCTGAAGCTGAGAAAAATGGATAAAGCAGTGATCCAGGAAAAGGTCACCAATATCCTGAAGCTGGTCGGTCTTGAAGGCATGGAAAGCCGTATGACGAACCAGCTGTCCGGCGGCCAGCAGCAGCGTGTCGCTCTGGCAAGAGCGCTGGTCCTTGAACCGGGTGTCCTGCTGTTTGACGAACCTCTGTCCAACCTGGATGCCAAGCTGCGTGTCACGATGCGTACAGAGATCCGCAGGATCCAGCAGGAAGCAGGAATCACGGCGATCTATGTCACGCATGACCAGTCTGAAGCGATGGCGATCTCAGATAAGATCATCATCATGAACAAAGGTGTTGTCGCAATGATGGGCACTCCTCAGGAGATCTACTATCATCCGAACAGTGAGTTTGTTGCGGACTTCATCGGTGAAGCCAACTTCCTTAAAGGAACAGTTACGGAAGCCGGAGGAACAGAAGGAACAGTCGATGTTCAGGGAAACAAGATCGCGCTTCAGGAACTGAACGGACGCAGTGTCGGCGATGAATGCACGCTTGTGCTCCGTCCCGAAGCTGCTGTACTGGCTGATGAAGGTCAGCTGCCGTGTGATGTTGTACTGAGTACATTCATGGGAAGCTACCAGAACTACCATGTCATGGTAGGAGATACCCTTGTCAAGATCACTGACTTCAACCCGAAAAACAAGAAGATCTATGATGTCGGTGACAAGGCTTTCGTCAAGTTTGACAGCGGAAGCGTACACGTTATCTGACCTGTTGAAAAAGCACTCTGCCGGTTTGGCAAAGTGCTTTTTTAGTGCTTTGTGAAGGGATCAGAGTGACTGCAGTCTGTGAATGGCACGTTCTACTTCATCACACTCTTCGCCGCTGATGATCCCCCATTCTTCACGCATCAGTCTGAGCTGTTCCCGGTAAGCTGAGACAGCACCGGCTATATCTCCACGGATCTCGCAGATATGGGCAATACTGACAGCACTGTCGGTGAATTTGGGTGACGGCTGCATCTCCTGACCTTTCCGGTACCACGCTATGGCTTTGTCATATTCCTGTCTCATGGTATAGATGTCACCCAGTGTCACAGCCCGGCACCATTCTGGATCCTGCATGGTCTCCAGTTCATGCAGGATTGCATCTGCTTCCTCTGCTTCTCCAGCTGCCTGTGCGATCATATAGCGGTACATAGGTATACGGAATGTATGATCTATACCTGCAAGTTTTTCAAGCCATTCCTGTGCCTCCGCAAGTCTCCTGTCATCGATCAGATTGTCTAAAAGCCACATGATCGTACAGCGGTTTCCCGGATGGTTTGAGCAGAAGACTGTGAACCACTCTATCAGCAGATGGTGGTTCCTGACACACCAGTCAGGCATAAAACTGCCCCAGGCATTGGCAAGTTCACTGATGGCATCACTGTCCCCGTCAGTCTTCTCTGCTGCCTGTTTGCCATGCTGCACTGCCAGGCTGCGGTACTGTTCAGCCTGGTGGTTATACAGCTTTGTCAGCATTAACTGTGCCCTGCCTTCCAGATCCGGCTTTGCGGACAGATCATTCAGCTGCTGTTCCAGCTGACGTTCCTCAGCTTCATCAAATAATCCATGGCTGTAGATCCTGTTTTCAATACGTTCCAGCTGCTGCTCAGGTGCCATGGCAAACAGCTGATCGATCGTAACGCCGAAATATATTGCAATCTTCGGCAGCATCCCTATATCCGGCATGCTGGTTCCCCTCTCCCATTTACTGATGGTCTGGGGTGTCACATCCAATGCTGCAGCAAGTGCTTCCTGCGTAATGCCCCGGTCATCTCTCAGACGTCTTATTTCTTTTCCCATCTCCATAATAGAGGTCCTCTCATTTCTTTCTGCAGTTTCATCATATCAGAGCACAGTAAAAATAACAGCGACCATCACGGGAGTGAACTGACGCATCAGTTGAGTCCTCAGGAATATGGAGTTTATGATCTTATTCAGATGATGCCCATCGGGATCAGTATGACCAGCAGGAATGCTGTCAGGGCCCATTCGGTGATCAGGAAGGTTTTTCTCTTCTGCGGCTGCATATCGGGCACATAATTGGCTGCCAGGAAGAACGGGATATATGTCGTCACAAATACCGGGAGCACGCCCCACCATTTGTATACCCAGATAAATGAATGATTGCTTGTACCGGCAAGGAAAGATTCTACCAGGGCAAACAGGAGCGCCATACTGAGGGCCCCTGCCAGTCTGCAGTCGATCCCGCGTCTGCCGTTTCCCGAAAAATAGCGTGTTGTTCTGTCTGCCGGCAGCATCTTAAATGAAATGATCCCGGCAAGCGAGAACATCATGGAGAGTTCCCAGCATACACCGATCAGCAGGATAAATGTTGTGGATTCATTTGAAACGGACCAGAGCGGATATCCGGCGAAATGACCGATCACTGCATTGGCGATCTCATACAGCCAGTGGACGCCATATAAGGCAAGGCCTGCATAGATCGCGCTGTAGTTTTTCTTACTGATCTCTGTCCAATAGACATAGAACACAACAGCAAGTATGAAGATAAAGGTCCAGTTGAAGTTCTCCGTGCTTCTGACAATGATGCTGTCGACAAGATCCATCGCATCCTGTGATCCGTCACCCCAAAAAACGAACATTGAAAAATACCTCCTGATAATTATATGATTTCTGTCTTCATGCATAATCGCATGACCTGTGATTGGAATTTGATCAGTCTGAAGTTACGATGCTGCAGAAGTATTGTGCAGGCTGTTGTATCTGTCATTTGCGGATCAATATTTGTCTGTATATTTATTATAAAACAAAAAAGAGGACACATCTGCGTCCTCTTGATATGGTGGAGCTAAGGAGGTGTGCTTCATCATTTTTATTGTCAAAACATATTAGTTTCATACAACATTTCAATGTATGTATTCCACATGTTATACTACCGGCAATAAAAAAAGATTACTAAAAAAATGATATGCAAAAATTATTTAATGAATTTACTTCAATTGCTATACTGTATTTATTAGAGAGTTCATTCATGAGCAGTATTATCCTGGCGGTTCTAGGTGGTATTCTTTCAGTATTTTTTGACGTATTGTTTTTGTTTTTTCCTATTATTTGCGCATTTATTTTTAAGAGGGATTGGCTTCCGATTGCGGTTATCATTAACCTGTTGTTGTTTGCTTGTTTTTTTATAGATATAAAGATGAATGGTTTGCCAACATTGTTAACAGGTTTGCCTTTGTTTCTCCATTTTGGTTTTGGAAATTTATGCTTTTTTTCATGGGCTGGAGTTATCGGTAAATCGAAAACAGAAGAAGAACGACGAGCAGAAATTGAAGCGAAAAGGGAATATGATGAAAACTAAAACAGAGAGAAGAATGGGCTTATCAGGAAAAATTGCTTAAGGAAGATTGTGACCAAAGATCTTACAACTTGGTTTGCTTTTTTTTCTTTTTTATTTAGTTTGTTTTGGTTTGGTTTATTTTGGAAATTTCATTTTCAATGGACCTGTTTTAGAAAAGTCGGTCCCAACGTCGGTACCAGTACCTTTTCCGAAAATCTGAAAACAATCAAAAAAACAGCATAAATAAAGGAGATCCGAAGATCTCCAATTTCTTATGGTGGAGCTAAGGAGGATCGAACTCCTGACCCCCTGCTTGCAAAGCAGGTGCTCTCCCAGCTGAGCTATAACCCCATACAGTAATATCGATTCAGTGAATGGTGGGCCTGAATGGACTTGAACCAACGACCTCACCCTTATCAGGGGTGCGCTCTAACCACCTGAGCTACAGGCCCGTGTCACTGAATGCTTATTTATAATACCAAAGTCATTACCCCTCGTCAACACTTTTTTTCAGATTTTTTTAACATTGTTTTTTTTCTTTTCTTTGTAAAAAAATTATTCAAAAAAGCCTGTTATATACGCTCAGCGCTATAACCAGGCTCTTTTGACATAAATAGTTAATCGTATTTTTTTGATTTTTCAAATCAGCAGCTTCTTAATACATTTCAATGTTAACGATCTTGCCGATCTGTCTCAGGTCTTCCGCCATCTCTTCAATAAGCGCTATCTTTCTGTTCAATGACAGCGGTGAATAAGCGATCGCATTATGAGCAGGATTATCACTCAGACCGACCATGAATGTGATCCAGTTCGATTCCAGCAATGCCCTGACAAGGCAGGATGCTCCATCCTGCTCTTTCGATATCAGAAGTTCCTCCAGGTATGCCGGATCTTTTGCGGCATTGTTCAGATATCTGGAAACTTTCTGAAGTGTCAGTACACCTTCCGTCACGAGATCCAGACCATCTATATAGCCCATAGGAGGCACATCAGACGTCATGTTCAGGATGTCGATACTGCCCGTCGTTATTTCTTTGCCTGTAACTTTGGAAACGATCGTGCTGGTCGTTCCTCCGCAGCAGATCTTCTGACCTGATGCACTGAGCAGTCTTCTGACTACCTTTTCGTCATCAGCCGGATCAGCCGGCGGTCCTACCATAACTCTTGTTTCTTTTGCCGGTACGACTTTCAGGCAGCAGACTGTTGAATCGTCTCCCGGTTCTCCGCCATACAGATAATTGACATTGGCAAGCAGGATCCTGCTGATCTCTCTGGCACTGTCTTCCGGTGATGTGGAATCAAGAAGGAACTGTTCTACCTCCTCCTGACCCCAGCCGAAGTTCAGTACCATGCCGACGCCTGCATGCAGGATGCCGTCAGAGAATGTTATGAATCTGTCACCCGGGACCGTATTCATCCATGAGACATAGATCTTTCTGTTGTTCATCTCAAACACTTCCTGCGTGGGATGATACAGTTTATGGTCCCTGATGATAACTGTGGATGGATTGTCGAACTGTGCGATGTAGGTGCTTCCGTCATAGAAGATCTGGATGATCGTGAATGTGGAGTACGCAACTCCGCGTTCAGAACATACAGGCAGCGTTGCAGTGATCGTATCAACAGCATCTTCCAGTGTCATGCCGGAAAAGATCATTTCACTGATGATCGTGCTTGTAAGCGTTGAAAGGATATTCGCTTTGACGCCTGAACCGAGACCGTCAGCCAGCACCATTACCAGACACTGGTCATTGCGCTTGATCTGTACCCGGTCACCGCAGAGTTCTTCTCCGTGCTTGTTCAGCGAACGCCAGAAAGCATCAATGTAAATCTTGTCGTTCGTCATCGTCCATAGCTTCCTTCAGTTTTGTCAGAGCCACTTTGGTCTTGGCTGTTGTTTCACCCAGCAGACTTGCGATCTCCTGGACGGTACGCATCTGTTCGTCGATGACTGAAGATGTAACCTTCATCGTGCGTTCACGCATATCTCTCATCTGACGTTCTTTATAGTCTTCGACCGTACGGTCCATCAGTATCAGGACGATGTATTTCTGGCCGCGTACTTTGACGATAGCGTGGTCCAGCAGTTTCTGGTAATTCTCATACCAGGCACGCACATATGCTGTTTTCCTTCCCATAGTCCGGCACGTCTTTTCGAGTTCTTCATCCGGCAGAACAGCCTGCAGAGGCATTCCGGTCGGATTGACCATGGACAGGTCAAGCATATTTCTTGCGCTGGGATTCATCTCGCGGATCGTCAGATCTTCATCCACAACGATAATTCCGTTCGGTGTGTTCTCGATAACAACATTGGAAAGAGACTGCGCACGTTCCAGAGCCTCAGGCAGACAGATCTTCGGATCTGCTTTGCCGTCAAGAACGGCGATCGCCTTCAGGCGGCATGTCTCATATCCGCAGGCACCGCAGTCATGGATCTTGTCAGGACTTGTCTTGCCGAGCTTGATCATTTCATTTTTGATTTCTTCTTCCGTATGATGAGAACGGTAGATATTCTCGCCCTTCCATCCGGCATTCAGATCGATCGGCAGTTCCCCGCCCTGGATCTTTCTGCCCATGTGTACATTTTCACGGATGACAGACTGTCCAAGCCATTCATTATGCTTGAAATGAGCCAGCAGAGGGCCTCCGATGCAGGAACCTGTACATGCACTCATTTCGAAGAAATATCCCTTCAGAGTGCCTTCTCTCATCGCGTCAAGGACTTCTTTGATTCGGGTCACGCCCTCAACATTTACGAATTTATAGTTTTCTTTTCTGGGGAGCGTGCTGATGATGCCGCCGGGTGTCGGATACAGACGAGCGATCGAACCTTCGAAATCAGCCCAGTCGTCAGCTTCTTCGTCGGTCAGACTTTCCTTGACCCAGTTCACCAGTTCTTCCATGGAAATGCAGGCATCGACAGCACCGGCAAATCTCGGATCCCTGATCTCTTTAAACTTGGCGATACACGGAGAAAGGAAAACTACCTTTGCATCAGGATGTCTCTCTTTAATGTATCTGCCGTGAGCGATCAGGGGAGAAACGACCGGAGCCATCATTCCTGTCAGATCCCCGTATTCTTTTTCGATCAGGGAATCAACTGCAGGACATGCTGTCGTAATGATATTGGTCATCTTGCCTTCATCGACCAGATTGACATATGCCTGGCTGACAAGGCTTGCGCCGAAAGCAGTTTCCTGCACTTCTGCAAATCCTCTGTTTTTCAGTATTTTCATCAGTGATGAAAACTTAGGCCATACCGCAACAAAACTCGGTGCAGTACTGACGAAGATCTCCTGACCTTCGGCCAGCCAGTTCTTCACCTGTTTCAGATCACTGATGATACCTTTTGCATCATGCGGGCAGACCTTGTAGCAGTTGCCGCACAGAATGCATTCTTCATCGATAATGGTCGGCTGGTAGTTCATGTAGGTCATGGCATTTGTGGGGCATGCCCTGACACAGCGCATGCAGTTATGGCAATGTGACGGTTCCAGCCTGATATACTGGCTTCCGATCATAACAGAGCTACCGCAATTTCCTTTTCAAGGATCTCACTGACATTTGAGGCTGTAACACCTTCGATCAGTTTTCCGTTGACTTTGATGCCAAGACCCTTTTTCTCCTGGCATGCCTTCATGCAGAAGCTGCCCTTGACATTGACTTTGTCTTCCCAATTGTGTTTCTGAAGGAGTTCCTTCATAGCAGTAACGACCTGTGAGCTTCCCTTCACATAGCATGCACTGCCGATACAGATTTCAACGTTTACCATAATTCGGATTGTCCTCCCGTTATTCTATGCTCCATCAAATCTTGTGTGTAACGTTCATATCAACACCGTCGAAACTGAAGATCTCGAGCGACTGCTGAATGGTCTTCTTGTCTGTGTTCATGTTTTCTTTGTTTCTGCGGCTCTTGACGGTCATCGTATCGGAGATGCTTGCAGGACCTGCAATACATCCGCCTACGCAGCACATGCCTTCCAGGATATCGTCCTTGAATTTGCCTGCTCTCAGCAGTGTGAGCTGCTTCTTGCATTCAAATGCGCCGTCAGCCATATATGCGCTGTACGGACCGTCTCCGGCTTCCTTGGCAGCCTGAGCAACAGCTCCTGCAACACCGCCGCTTCCTGCAAAGTTGCGTCCGTAGTTGGAAGGATACAGTTCAGGATTTTCCACTTCAACCTCAGGCGGATTGATTCCCTTGGCAACGAGCAGTGCAGCCAGTTCTTCAAATGTCAGGACATAGTCGACAGCGGTTGCCTCCTGCATCGCTTCTTGTTTCTTTGCAAGGCATGGTCCGATGAATACAATACCGTGATCAGGATGTTCTTTCTTGAGTTTTCTTGCGATCGCCATCATCGGCGTTACGGTTGTACTCTTGTTCTCTGCATACTGTTTCGGGAAATGGATCTTCAGCATGTTTACAAACGCAGGACAGCAGGATGTTGTCAGAGGCTTGCCTTCTGCCTTATGTTCCTTCAGTTCCAGATATTCAGTCTGCGCTACAGCATCGGCACCGATCGCTACTTCATAGCACTTCTCGAATCCGAGCATTTCGATCGCTTTCATGATCTGAGGGAGTGTTGTATTGTCGAACTGTCCCTGAATGGACGGAGCGACGACTGCATATGCCGGTGTTCCCATTCTCAGCAGCTGAACAACAGGTACAACCCAGCTGATATCTTCGATCGCGCCGAACGGGCAGGCGCCTTCGCACTGACCGCAGTTGATGCACTTTTCTTCGTCGATCACGGCAATACCGTGTTCATCCCAATGGATCGCCTGTACAGGGCAGTGTGAGAAGCAGGGACGCTCAGTTACAACGATCGCATTGTACGGGCAGGCATTTGCGCAGGCACCGCATTCTTTGCACTTGCTGTAATCGATCTCGGAACGGTTGATACCAATATGCATGGCGTCAAAACGGCATGCCGCAACACAGCTCTTAGCCATACATTTACGGCAGTTGTCAGTGACTCTGATCTTCTTGATCGAGCATCCGTCACAGGCTGCGTCAATGACCTGTACGATCTGTCTGGGATTGTATTCAGCGGCTTCATCAGCCATTTTTCCCATTGCCAGACGTACTCTTTGTCTCAGTATCTCTCTTTCTTTATATACACAGCACCTGACGCGCGGTGTATCCATTGAGACCAGGTTTCTGCAATATGCCTGTATCTTTGCCTCGTCGATATCTCCCTCATATGCCTGACGAGCCAGCTGTACCAGCACATCAAATTTGAAGATTCGACCTTCATGCGAAAACATATTAGCCATATGGATTTCCTCTCCTGCTTATACGGTCATCGTTCGCTGTCCATGATAAAGCGTGCGCAATAAAAATCTGTTCCCGCACAGAATTCATTTGCACACTATATAACAGTGAGACTTCCCATGCCGTGATAAGCACTCTTTCTATTTGTCAAAATTATAACATTTATGCAAACAGGTTACCCTATAAATCTGATGTGTTTTGTCACTATTTCCTTTCTGCAGAAACGGCTGATCTGTTTGTTCTCTTCATACAAAAAGCATGCAGTGTGCATGCCTTCTGTAATGCGATTTTATTGTTTCCGGCTTCTGACCCAGTCCATGATCGGTCTTCTGACCGGCAGGAAGATATCCTCCGGTATTTCATCCGGAGCGAAAAAGCGGAGATCTTCTACTTCATCCGGCTCTATGGTCAGTGTGCCGGAATAGTCATGACATTCATATACGATATCGATGTTGGATGTCACATCACCGTTCGGATATGTAAAGTGCATGTCTTTTCCGGAATAGACACCAAACAGCGTCAGTTTGCCGGCAATGATGCCCGTTTCTTCCAGAAGTTCCCTTCTGGCTGCGTCTTCCGTATCTTCATACAGTTCTACGGAACCGCCCGGATATGCCCAGTCATGTGTATCCTTTCGCTTTTCCAGCAGTAGTCTGCCATCTTCATCGATCACGAGTACACTCGCACCTGTCTGCATCAGCGGTCTGTGTCCGACGATCTTCCGCAGATCCATAATGTAATCTGACATACTGTTGCCTCCCTTTCCAATTATACAGAAAAGATCTATGATCGGATTTTCTGACTGTATCATTCTCCAGGAAAAAGCTGATCGGAAAAACAACCGACACTCTCTTTGATGATGCTGAACGGAACATTGATCTTCTGCTCTGCTGCAGCGTATCCGTATTGTACTGCACTTGTCAGCAGCATATGTACATTCAGGCGGACCTCTTCCGGATCCATTTTCATCTTCATGGCATAATCATTCAGGTCTTTGTTGAACTTCTGCTGGTTTTCCACTT
>JAILLA010000037.1 GCA_024693325.1 Solobacterium sp. | reverse complement strand
CTGGAAACTGAGGTGTCGGTATTGTAGAGTGGAATTAACCACTACAGTTCAAAAATATAATGTAAGGAGGAGAGGTTTCGTATGCAATACACAAAAGAAGTGGAAGAAATGACGTGTGTCGCGAAAGGCCCGAATCATGGTCCGGCTCCGATTCCCGAAGAGGGAAAGTGGGTCCAGGCGAAAGAGATCAAGGACATTTCCGGCTACACACATGGAATCGGCTGGTGCGCTCCGCAGCAGGGAGCCTGCAAGCTGAGTCTGAACGTGAAGGACGGCGTGATCCAGGAGGCGCTGGTTGAGACGATCGGCTGCTCCGGCATGACGCATTCCG
The DNA here is from genome assembly GCA_024693325.1 of Solobacterium sp. GTDB lineage: Bacteria > Bacillota_I > Bacilli_A > Erysipelotrichales > Erysipelotrichaceae > Bulleidia. The sequence continues at coordinate 4,035 of JAILLA010000037.1, read as the reverse complement.
CAGCGATGGCGAGTGAGATCCTGCCCGGCAAGACCATTCTGGAAGCTCTGAACACAGACCTGGTATGTGATGCAATCAATACCGCCATGCGCGAGCTGTTCCTGCAGATCGTTTACGGCCGCACACAGTCCGCTTTCTCGGATGACGGACTCCGTATCGGCGCCGGTCTGGAAGACCTTGGCAAGGGCCTGAGATCCATGGTTGGTACCATGTATGGTACTGCCGCAAAGGGAACCCGTTATCTGGAAATGACGGAAGGATATGTCGTAAAGATGGCGCTTGATAAAGACGACCAGGTTTGCGGCTATCAGTTCCTGAGTCTCGGCAAGATGATGGACGCGATCAAGAACGGTATGTCTCCAAACGAAGCTTATGAGAAGAATCTGGGCACGTATGGACGCTTTAAGGCAGAAGACGGAGCGGTCAAGTGGATCGATCCGCGCAAGGAATAAGGAGGAGGTGCAGCAATGGCTCTGTTTGAAAACTATGAAGGACGTATGCCCCAACTGCAGCCCGTTCTTGAGAAGTACGGCTTCAAAAATTTTGATGATGTAAAAGCTTTTACCAACAGCAAGGGTGTCGATGCTTACAGTATCGTTGAAAGCACGCAGCCGATCTGTTTTGAAAACGTCAAGTGGGCGTATGAGCTCGGCGCGGCGATCGCCATGAAGGAAGGCGCTGTGAAGGCGGCCGACGCTGCCAAATGGATCGGCGTCGGACTGCAGGCCTTCTGCATTCCCGGATCAGTCGCTGACCAGCGTCAGGTCGGTATCGGCCACGGCAACCTCGGCGCGATGCTGCTGGATGAAGAGACTGAATGTTTCGCATTTCTTGCGGGACACGAGTCCTTCGCGGCTGCGGAAGGCGCGATCAAGATCGCTCTGAACGCGAACAAGGTTCGTCAGAAACCGCTCCGCGTCATTCTGAACGGTCTTGGAAAAGACGCGGCGATGATCATCAGCCGCATTAACGGTTTCACATATGTTCAGACCAAGTATGATTATCTTTCCGCTGACGTAAAAGAAGATCACGCGCTGACGGTCGTAAGCAGAACTGCGTATTCCAGCGGTGACCGGTCAAAGGTCAACTGCTATGGCGCGGACGATGTCCGGGAAGGCGTTGCGATCATGTGGCATGAAGGCGCCGACGTTTCCATTACCGGAAACTCCACCAATCCGACCCGCTTCCAGCATCCGGTCGCAGGCACCTACAAAAAAGAACGCTGGGAAGCCGGCAAGAAATACTTCTCTGTCGCTTCCGGCGGCGGTACAGGACGTACACTGCATCCTGACAACATGGCAGCCGGTCCTGCTTCCTATGGTATGACGGATACGATGGGCCGTATGCACTCTGACGCACAGTTCGCAGGTTCTTCCTCCGTACCGGCGCACGTTGAGATGATGGGCTTCCTCGGCGCAGGAAACAACCCGATGGTCGGCATGACGGTCGCGGTTGCGGTCGCAGTTCAGGAAGCAATGGCCAAATAATAATCTCTGATTCTGTTCAGTTCACGAAGGCTCCCGGAAGTGTGATCCGGGAGTCTTTCTTCTTCAAGGCAGCGGGAAAAGCGCACAGCATGCTTGAAAAAGTACTTATTATTGATAAAATGTCGCTTTGGAAAATGCAAAGCATTTGGATTGGAAGCAGGCGCAGTAAACCGCTTGTCTGAATCAGCTGTTCCGTCCTGACTTCCGGAGGAGGGTTTTCATGAATCTGTTCAAGACAGCGATCCTGCTGCTGTCACTGTCGATGCCGTGTGCTCCTGTTCATCACACCGGGATGCCGGCAGTGAGCGTGCAGGAATACATACCGGCAGCTGAAGCGGAAACAGTATTCTCCGTGGATGAGCATTGGGAAATGACGATGCCTGAGGAAGCTGCAGCGGAATCTGATTCAGATAACGGACTGGATATGCAGTATCTGCTGTTTCTGCAGGAGTTCCGGAACAGCATCCACGACGCGTGGACACCGTTTATGGAATTTGTTTCGACATTTGCGACGAGATATCTGATCCTGGCAGTTCTGTTCATTTACTGGGCAGTCAATAAGCGCAGCGGTCTGTACGCGATCGCGTCAATGTGCCTGACGCTTGCGGTCAACCAGCTGATCAAGCTGACCGCATGTGTATACCGGCCATGGATCCGTGATCCGCGGATCGTTCCGGCAGGTGATTCCATCACTTCAGCGACAGGATATTCATTCCCGAGCGGACATACCGCAACTGCTGCACCGCAGTTCGGGGCAATGGCAGTGACTTCCAACAGGAAGCATAAATGGTTTCCGGCGCTCTGTATCCTGGGCGTCCTGCTGATCGGTTTTTCCCGGAATTACCTCGGCGTGCATACGCCGCAGGATGTATTGGTGGCGATCCTGGAATCCGCAGTATGCCTGATCGTCATGCATAAGATCTTCGCCTATCTTGAAATACATCCGGAAAAAGAAGATCTGTTCCTGATTGCCGGGATCCTCTTCGGAGCTGTTTCAATTGCCTATGTTACGTTCAAACCGTATCCGATGACCTATGTAGACGGCAAGCTGCTTGTGGATCCTCAGAAAATGATGAATGACGGATTTGGCGATATCGCATTCCTGATCGCATTCTGTATCGGACGCCTGATCGAACGCAGATGGATCCGGTTTGAACCTACCGGCATCAACGTGCCGGGAATGATCCTGTGTGCTGTCGGCATGGTGATCTTTGTCCTGCTGAACAACAACATCGGCAAACCGCTGGATCTCATGCTGGGCAGTCACTGGGGACACTTTGCCAGAAGACTGATCACCATTCTGTATTACACAGCTTTGTATCCGCTCATCATCAAACTGGTCATGAATAAAGTCAGACCGGAAACAAAAGAGAACTGAACGAAATAAGTACTGCCTTTCGACAGTACTTTTTTAATTCTGATGCAGATATCTGCTGAGCAGTGATAATCCTTTCTTCATGACTTCCGGATCGGCAGTCAGGCTCAGACGCAGGTGTGATGCGTGGAAGAAACAGTCACCCGGCACAAAGAATACGCCGTCCTGCTTCAGAAGATCCAGAGCCAGTGTTTTTGAAGGAATATCTCCTTCATATTTCAGGAAGGAAACCGTACAGAATTCCGGCAGCACCACGCTGCAGAGCGGCTCCTTTCTGAGCCATTCCTGTATGACAGCACGGTTGGCATGGATCACAGAATGTGCTCTTTCCAGCAGTTCTTCCCTGTGCTTCAGGGCGATCAGCGCCAGGGTGTCTGTCAGCGGACCGGTGGAGATAATGGAGTAATCTCTCCGTTCATTGATCTTCCGGATCAGATCCTTCGGACCTTTGATCCAGCCGAAGCGGAGTCCGGCCAGGGAATACATCTTGGACAGGGAACCGGTGCTGATCCCTTTTTCATACAGATCACTGATGGAAGGGCAGCGGGGATCCCGGTACACTTCGTCCGAGAGGATCCATACGTTCTGTTCGTTTGCCAGTTCCATCATCCTTGATATAAACGCGTCATTGAACCGGATGCCGGTCGGGTTGTTCGGATCATTAAGGATGATGAGCTTTGTTTTCTGCTGCATCGCTTCTTCCAGATCTTTGACAGAAGGCTGCCAGCTGTTTTCTTCATCCAGCGGCAGTTCTGTTACCGTACAGCCCAGCGCTTTCGGATAGTCGCTGAAAGCCTGATATCCGGGTCTGAACGTGATCACATGATCGCCGGCTTCCAGCAGGGTCTCCATGACCATCTCATTGCCCTGCAGGCATCCCTGTGACGTCGTGATGTTTTCGTGATCTCCGCTTTCATAGAGCTTCAGGATCTCATCTTTTACCCGCGGATCACCGGTAATACTCCCGTAATCAAGCCGGACATTCTGAAAGTCACCTGATTCATCCATCGCCAGCAGTTCACTGACTGAGAGCGGGGGAATGCAGGTGTCGGTAAGATTGCAGACGGCTTCATTTTCATGATCCGTCATCCACTGTTCGACTTCAAATTTCGGGAGTTTCATAGTATTAATCGTAGAAAATTTTGGATAAGAAGTTCTTTGCGCGTTCGGTCT
>JAILLA010000028.1 GCA_024693325.1 Solobacterium sp. | reverse complement strand
AAAAAGGCTCGGGGAATCGAACCCGGAGCCAAATTCGGTAAAATGTCTTTGATTAGGAGACATATACCATGAAACATTTTAGCACGAGGCAGTGTTTTTTTAGCTGTTCCTCCAGTAGTGATGTGGAGGAACGGACAAAACTGCTTGAATTTCTTCATTTTCTGGATGATTCCGGAGTAGCGGAAATACTGGAAAAAGCAAAGCCGATCGATAAGCCCTTGGGAGGAAGACCGGAGATAAACCGTTTTGATTTGTTTGCGACTATACTATATGGATTTGCCTTTGGCTCCGGAACGCTCAGAGATCTTGAAGACGCATGCAAATTTGATCTTCGCTATATTTATCTGATGCGAGGAGAGCAGCCCAGTTATGTCGTTTTTGGGAATTACATCAACAACTATATTCTGCCGAATATGGAGCAGATTTTCTCAAAATTGATGAACAGGATAGCAATAGTCTGTCATCTGGATTTTAACGACGTGTTCATAGACGGAACAAAAATCGAAGCAGACGCAAATAAATACAAGTTTGTATGGAAGCCAACAACATATCACCAAAGGCTATGTGACAACGTACGTGAACTTTTATCCAAGTACGATCTGGAGCGCGGTATACCTGAAAAAGGTATTATTCCCTCCTCAACGATTGCCCAAAAACTGGTTTTACTAGCAGAAAAGGTGGCTCAGAGTCCCGAGAATGAAAAAGCAGATCATCTCAAGCAATATTCGTTATTAGAGGGTTACCTGATAAAGGCACTGGATTATGAAGAAAAAGAAGAAATATGCGGACCGAACCGCAATTCATATTACAAAACAGATCATGACGCAACAGCGATGACATTAAAGTCAGATTACTACTCTGGATTAGGAAGTAATATGCACGCTGCATACAACGCACAGATTTCTGTATGCAAAGGATTTGTCTGCTCATATCATGTTTCACAAAACAGGAATGATATCAAAGAAATGATTCCAACACTTGATCAGTTTAATCGGATCTATGGAAAGTATCCGGAAAATGTATGTGCTGATTCCGGATATGGTTCATTAGACAATTACATCTATTTGAACAGTCACAGCATTGGAAATTACGTAAAACATCAGTCCTGGGAGGGAAATGTATCCGGCAAAAATCCGTCCGCATACAGACTCAATGAAGATAATACAATAACTTGTCTGAACGGGAAGACAGGTGTGATCACAGAGATTCCGGGAAGGCATCCGAAAAACAAAGGTGCAGTGTTCTATAAAATCACCGGCTGCAGAAAATGCGAATTCAGCAAGTACTGCAAGAGATGGCAGAAAAGAAAATCAGAGAATTTCAAAGTGTTTGAAGTGGATACAAAATTAAGAAGATACATACAGCAGGCAGAAGAAAACCTGCTTTCTGTAAAAGGCATTGAGATCCGCGTTAACAGAAGCTGCCAGAACGAAGGATCGTATGGCGTTTTAAAACAGGATATGCACTATATCCGCTTCCGAAGAACTTCTCTCCCCAAAGTAACGGTAGAATATATGTTGACTTTCATGGGATACAATATTCGTAAACTATTTCGACATTTTGGCGGCAATTTGAAAATGAGTTATTGGACAGCTCCTAAAGATCTCAAACCAGAGAAGTTTAAAAAACCAAGCGCAAAACGCCTGGTAAAAAGAGTTTCGAAAAAGAAGAAAAAAACAGATAATCAAAAGGCAAAATCTTCGTATAAATACAAGAAAAGGGGCCATTAAACTTCGGCTAATTTAACCGAGGTTTTTTAACAGCCCCCTTCTATATCGGCTTATTAGCAATCATTCATTCATCCAAATATGGATTATTTTTTGCCTCAATGCTTGTACCGTACCGTTCCATGCATGACAATGTACGGATGGCATTGCCTGACGATATTTTGGAACTGATAAATGTGTATGAAGAAAATGATCATGCAGTAATGAATGCTTAAGGTTTCGGAAAAAATATGACTGCACAGATCTTCAAAGATATAATAAGTGCATGAAAAAAGATGTACGAAGACTTCTGGCAGCCCTGTTCATCCTTGTATCCGGTATTCTGGAAATGGTCCTGATCCACCGTTACCCGGATTTCTTTTTTCCGGGTTACCGTCTGTTCTCAAAAAAATGGCTGTCATTCATCGCATACCTGGTGTCGTTTACGCATCATTCGGTATGGGATGCAGGAGCGCTTTGCCTGGTCCTGCTGCTTATATACTTCCTGATCTGCTGCATCAGGAAAAAAGGAGGCTTCGTTCATCTGCTCAGCAATACGCTCCTGATCATATCTATCCTTGCCTTTTCAGCTTTTCAGGGGTGGCTTGGCAATCATTATGCCCCTAAGCTTTCAAAAGAAATATCACTTGAAGTCAGCCGGTATACAAAGGAAGAACTTTATGAAGCGGCAGAATATTATTATCTGAAAGCTGCGGAATATGCCGGCAAGATCGAACGTGACACGGACGGCCATGCCCTGAAACATAACCTGAATGAGACCGGAAACACCGCGGGTGCTTCCTATCTGTCCCTTGCGGAACAATATCCTGTATTTAAAGGCTCGTCAGTACCCGTCAAGCATTTCACGCTGATTGGAGAATATCTCCTGTATAACGGCATCACCGGTATGTTCATGCCCATTACCGCGGAAGCATCTGTTCCTGCCAATGTACCGACCATCCCGCTCCCCTTCACCATGTGTCATGAAGCGGCGCACAGACTGGGCATTGCCAGTGAGCAGGAAGCCAACTTCTGCGCATTCCTTGCCTGCAGGATAAGCAGTGACCCGTACTTTCTTTACAGCGGGTATTATGAAGCATTTGGCTACTGCTATTCTTCGCTGTACTCTGCAGACTACGACAAGGCTGCCCAGCTGTATCATCTTTACGATGACCTTGAAGGGATCCGGCTGATACAGCTCGACCGTCAGGATACCCGTAAGGCATACAGTAAATATGAATCTCCGCTTCAGGATGTCAGCGACCATATCAATGACACCTATCTGAAGACATTCTCACAGGAAAGCGGGATACGGTCCTACGGGGAAGTCACCGATTACCTGATCGCGTGGTATCTGGCCGGTAATGAGGGCTCATAGATCTATACACAGTTATTTCCCGGGAAAGAAAAAATTCCCGGGAACTTTCGTTCCCGGGAAGCAGGATAAACATCAATTACATCAGTTTGCGGAACATTGCTTCGAATTCTTCGAGTGAAGCAGGTCTCGGGTTGCCGGGTGCGCATGCATCTGCTGCGGCAGACTGGCAGAGGAACGGGAGATCTTCTTCCTTCAGTTTCTCGAGCTTTGTCGGGATTCCTACATCGATGGACAGCTGACGAACTGCATCAACAGCTGCCTTGCGGTATGTTTCCTGATCCATTCCTGTTGTATCAACACCGAGTGCTTCAGCGATCTCCTTGAACTTTTCGCCTGTGTATTCAGCATTGAATTCCATAACGATCGGCAGCATCATTGCGCATGCAACACCGTGCGGTGTGTCATAGACTGCACCGAGTGTGTGAGCCATGGAATGAGCGATACCAAGACCGACGTTGGAATATGCCATAGCTGTAACATACTGTGCCAGTGCCATGCCTTCACGTCCGTCAGGATCGTTCTGGACAGCCTTGCGGAGGTTCTTTCCGATGAGTTTGATCGCTTCAAGGTTCAGTGTATCGGAGAGTTCCCATGCGGCACCTGTTGTGTAGCCTTCGATCGCATGTGTCAGAGCATCCATACCTGTGGATGCTGTGAGGCCTTTCGGCATGGAGCTCATCATATCCGGGTCAACGATAGCGATATCGGGAATATCGTTGGGGTCAACGCATACGAACTTACGCTTGCGCTCTACGTCTGTGATAACGTAGTTGATCGTGGATTCAGCACCTGTACCGCCTGTTGTCGGAACAGCGATCGTGAATACTGTACGGTTCTTTGTAGGTGCAACACCTTCCAGGGAACGGACGTCAGCGAACTCAGGGTTGTTGACGATAATGCCGATACCCTTGCCTGTATCCATTGAGGAACCGCCGCCGATCGTGATCATGAAGTCAGCGCCTGACTCGTGATATGCTTTCACACCATTCTGTACGTTCTCAATTGTAGGATTCGGTTTGATGTCGGAATACAGCGCAAACGGAATGCCGTTCTGCTCAAGCAGATCTGTTACTTTTGCCGTGACGCCGAACTTGATCAGATCAGGGTCGGAAGCAACGAATGCTTTCTTGAGTCCTCTTGCTTTGATGATGCCGGGGATCTCATTGATCGCGCCGTGTCCATGATAAGAAATGCCGTTCAAAACAAAACGATTAACTGCCATATTTTTCTCCTTTTCTTCTGTTTTGCTGGAATCGATGTTCCCTGTACAGGGAAGTTCTGATAACATTTTACCTCATTCGTGAAAAAAATAACAGAATAGTGCCTTTGTTCTGTACGTTTCTTTTTTCGGGCAGATATTTTTCCGCAGGGCCTTCTCAGAAACGGTCAACGGGGTTATGTTTGTATTGACCGCAGCGGTTAACAGAGGTGTGTTATGAACCCGAAGTTTTATAATCTTCCTCCTGAGAAACAGCAGGCAGTGCTTAACGCAGGTTTTCATGTGTTCTCGCAGAATTCATATAAAAAGAGTCCGATGAGTGAGATCGCCGAAGCTGCAGGCATCAGCAAATCTCTTCTTTTCCACTATTTCGCCAACAAGAAAGAACTGTATCTGTTCCTGTGGGACACCTGTGCCAGGATGACCGTGGAAGAAATGGTAAAGAATGGATGCTATGAACAGGCTGATCTGTTTGACAGTATGGAAAAAGGCATGCAGGTCAAGCTGGGGCTGATGCGGAGATATCCTGATATCGGCATGTTTGCCATCAGGGCATTCTATGAAAAAGATCCCGAGGTACGTAATGAGGTCCACAACAGTATGAACCATTACCTGCAGATCCATGCGGCAGGAAAACTTGCGGCGCTGGATCCGGATGATTTCCTGCCGGGCATCGATCTTGAACTGATGTACCGGGATATGTATCTGGCTTCCGAGGGATACCTTTGGGAGAAGATGCAGAAAGGAAACATCGATGTCATTGAAATGGAACAGGACTTCCGGAAACTGATCGATTTCTGGAAATCCATTTATATGAGAAAGCCGAAAGGAGCTGATCAGAAATGAAAGAATGTGTCTACGAAACAGCCTCCGGGAACATCCATTACTGGATCAACGATATCAGACCGGACAGAATAACCCTGGTGATGCTGCCGGGACTGACAGCCGACCATCGTCTGTTCGACAAACAGGTCGAGGCATTTGAACCGGAATACAATGTATTTACATGGGATGCCCCGGGTCATGCCGAATCACGTCCCTTTGAACTGAACTTTACCCTGATGGATAAAGCATCGTGGCTTCATGAGATCCTTGAAAAGGAACAGATCACACGGCCTGTCCTGATCGGGCAGTCCATGGGCGGTTATGTATCACAGTGCTTCATGCAGAAATACCCCGGTGAAGCTGCAGGCTTTATTTCCATTGACTCAGCACCTTTGAAGCGCTGTTATGTAACAGGTGCCGAGATCTGGATGCTGAAGCGGACGGAACCGATGTACCGCGCATTTCCCTGGAATTTACTGAAAAAGATCGGTGCGGATGGTGTTGCGGAAACGGAATACGGAAAAACACTGATGCGGCATTTTGTTGATACTTATGAAAAGGATGAGTACTGCAGACTTGCAGGTCATGGATTCATCATGCTGGCGGATGCCATGGAAGCCGATCTCCCCTACGTCATTGACTGTCCGGCAGTACTGATCTGCGGCGAAAAGGATCAGGCAGGTTCTGCGAAGAACTACAACAAACGCTGGTCAAAGAAGGAAGGTCTTCCGATGATGTGGATCAAAAATGCCGGACATAACGCGAACACAGACAAACCGGAAGAAGTGAACCTGATCATCCGTAATTTTGCAGAATCATTGAAGACAGCATAATATGACAAAACAACTATTCATGGCTGCCCTGATCAAGTATTTTTCAGGTATCGCAGCGCTTATGATCCTGACATTTATACCGGCAGGAACCTTTGACTACAGACAAGCCTGGCTGCTGCTTGGCATATTGTTCATTCCAATGTTCATTGCTGGCGTGGTCATGATGCTCAAAAGCCCGGAACTGCTGAAGAAACGCCTCAACATGAAGGAAAATGAATCGGAACAGAAGTCCGTGATCCTGTACAGCGGCATCATGTTCATCGCAATGTTCGTATCTGCAGGTCTTTCCTACAGGTTCAGTTTCCTGATGATCCCCTATACCTGCAGTCTCATTGCGGCTGCTATCTTCCTGCTCGGATATATCCTGTGGGCTGAAGTACTCCGTGAAAACGAATACCTCTCCCGTACCGTCGAAGTACAGGAAAACCAGAAAGTAATCGATACCGGATTATACGGCGTGGTGCGTCACCCCATGTATCTGGCTACCGTGCTGCTCTTCCTGTCCATGCCTCTGGTGCTCGGATCAGTCATTTCTTTCCTGATCTCACTGGTCTATCTGCCGATCATTGCCAAGCGTATCCGCAATGAAGAAGAGGTACTGGAAGAAGGACTGGAAGGATACAAAGAGTACAAACAGCGGGTCAGATACCGTCTGATCCCGTTTATCTGGTAAAAAATGGCCGGTGGTTCAAAAAACCATCGGTCATCTGTTTTACTGTCTGTCAGCCAGATTTCTTATAAAAGCTGCGGCTCTTTCGAATGTCTGTGCTCTCAGGTCTCCCTGGAAGCCGTGCCCTGCACCGGGTATGATTTCCAGTTCGGCATTGTTATAGACATCCATTGCAAGCTGTGAATATGACAGCGGGACGATCTGATCATCAGAACCATGTATGATCAATATGTTTCCATCATATCCGCTGATCGTCTCATAGGCATCCATATACAGGACATCCGTGAAATACCGGTGTCCGACAGGTACATTGAATGCATAAAGTTCTTCCGGGATCTGCCCTTCGGCATACACTTCTCTTGCCATATCCGGGATGTTGAAAGCGGGATACAGCAGTACCATGCCGGCAATGTCCTGCGGACACTCAGCCGCAAGCACTGCAGAGACCATACCTCCCTGGCTTTCTCCCATCAGGTAGGTATTTTCACGGTCCATGAAACTGTACTGCCACAGTTCATTCAGGACAAATTCCAGATCATCGCATTCCGTCAATACAGACATATCGGAAATGTCCCCACTGCTTCGGGAATAAGTCGATCCGCCGCAGTAATCAAATATATAGGCTGCCAGTCCCGCATCCACGCATTTGCCTGCCTGATCGACCAGGTCATAGTAGCTTCCCTGGATCCCGTGTGAAATGATCACCAGCGGATAACTCTCCCTGTCCTCAGTCGGCAGATAGAGCTGGCCGTAAATATGCTTGTCCTCACCGTTCAGTTCCAGAATATGCACACCGAACAGATCAGTACCGGTCACTGCCTCATTGGACTCCCGGAATTCCTCAAGCGTGATCAGTTCCGGTTCAGGCTCCGGTGTTTCCGGAGCAGGAGTGTCCGGTGTCTGTGCAGCCGGTTCTGTGCTTTCTGCCGGGGTCCCGGCAGGTTCCGCTGAAGGTACGGGAACATTTTCTTCTTTCTTCCCGCATCCGCAAAGCAATACTGCGGACGTCAGGCATATCATCCATTTCCTGTTTTTCATGTTCTTATCTTTCCATACTTCCGGCATTGAATACCGGATGATTATTAATTTACACATTTTTCCTGCATATTGCCTATTAATTTCACACGTTTTTCCTTAATTTTTTCATATGCCTGAACACATTTTTCCAAACAGTAAAAAAATGAAGTATCCCTTCCGCATTTAAGGGATACTTCAGCAGGTACATATCAGATGTCAGTTATGACATTGAGGCCGGTAAATAATCAGTGGATACTCCAGGCTGCGAAGAATCCGCCTCTGACAGCTTCTCCTACCTGTGCAACGCCTGTGCAGTCACCAACGACTGCAGTTGTCGGGTATTTCTCGCAGATCGCTTCAACGATGCCGTTGTTCGGTTTCATGCCGAACGAAACGATCACTGTGTCTGCTGGGATCGTGAGTTCTCCCTCAGGTCCTTCAGCGATCAGTCCTTCCGGTGTGAACTGTTTGATCTTTGTAGATGTCAGCTGTTTGACATGGTTGTCACGCAGACGGAACAGCAGAGGATTGCGGTTGTCCAGCAATGCTGTAGGGCAGAGTTCCGGCAGCATCTCTACGATCGTCACTTCCTTGCCTTCCATAGCGAGGTCGAGAGCTGCTTCGCATCCGCTGACGCCGCCGCCTGCAACTACGATCTTTTCTCCCTTGATCTTTTCGGGATGCAGATGAGCGTCACATACTTCAACGACATTTGCGCCGTCGATTCCCGGAATCGGAGGAATGGAAGGAACAGCACCGAGCGCAAGAATGATACGGTCTGCTTCAGCCAGTTCCGGTGAATCAGGAGTGATCTCTTTTCCGAGGACGACTTTGACGCCGTTCTTTTTAATCTGTGTCTTTTCGTATTCAACAAATTCACGGAGGTGTTTCTTGAATACAGGTCTGGACGCGGCGATCAGCTGTCCACCGAGTTCTTCACCCTTGTCATAGAGCGTTACATCATGTCCCTGGGCAGCCGCGACACGCGCAGCTTCCAGTCCGCCGGGTCCGCCGCCGATGACAGCGATCTTCTTGGGATTCTGTGTCTTGACGAGCACATATTCTTTTTCATGCACAGCCTGCGGGTTGATCGCGCAGCTGATCGCACGGTTCTGGTACAGTCTGCCTACACAGATCTGGTTGCAGAACAGGCAGGGTCTGACATCTTCTTCATGACCTTCAAGGATCTTGTTGGGCATATCCGGATCAGCGATCAGCGCGCGTCCGAACATTGCGAAGTCGATCTTTCCGTCTGCCAGTGCTTTTTCCGCGGATTCAGGTGTATGTGTACCGGAGTTCAGAACGATGACGCCGCAGGCTTCCTTGATCTTTGCGGCATAGTCAGCCATGCTGGAGTCGCCCTGGTAAATGGACGGGCAGACCCACTGCTTGTCTTCATATGCGCCTACGTCAATATCAAATGCGTCAACACCGAGGTCACGCATGTAATTGATGACTTCGATGGATTCTTCCAGTGTACGTCCGCCTTCGAAATCATGTGTAGCAGCGATACGCATCAGGATCGGCATATCAGGTCCGACCTGGGACCGGATGCCTTCATAGATCTCCTTGCAGATACGCATACGGTTTTCAAATGATCCGCCGTATTCGTCTGTTCTCTTGTTCCAGATCGGTGTGATGAACTGGTCGAGAATGTAGCCGGCATGCGCATGGATCTCGACAGCGTCAGCCTCAGCCAGTTTTGCGCGGGCAGCAGCTCTTGTGAAGCAGCCTACCATATCATGGATCTCATCGATCGTGAACGCGCGGCAGAGTCTGTCCGGAAAATAGAAGGACGGAACCTCGGAAGCAGATACCATCTGGTCATCCGAGAACGGGAATGCGTTTCTGCCCAGACCGCAGCCGAGCTGGATACATACCTTTGCGCCTTCCGCATGCATAGCTTCTACAAGTGTGGACCAGCCTTTCATCTGTTCATCTGTATCAGCTGTTGTAATGTAGTTGATCCACGGGTCCGTCTTGTTTGTGACATACTGTACTTCGGTAATGACCATGCCGACACCGCCGCGTGCTCTTGCGCGGAAGTATTCCAGCTGGTTGGATGATACGGAGCCGTCATGGTTTTCCGAGAATGTTCCCATCGGGCTCATAACGATACGGTTTTTCAGCGCGAGTTTGCCGATCTTTCCGTACGAATAAAGATGCGGGTATTTTTCAGGTATCATATGATTTTCCTCCCATGCCCCAGCCTCCCTCAGTCAGGGGCATATCATTCTTCTGTCCTCATTTTACAATCCAGCAATTGAATTGTATGTGTTCATTCATCCAAAGAAGTTATAATGAAGGTGTGCATTTTGCACACCTTCTGCGAGGTGTTTATGAGCGCATTATCATACACAGACAATACAGAATATCTGCAGCGCAAAGAGCGGCTGACAGAATGCCTTCTGAAGCGCATGAGCGCGGAAGAGATCGTTCATGAGGCTGCTGTACAGTACTGTGCACCGGTTATTCTGACCACCAGCCTGTATCGTGTGATCGTCATGGATGACCTGGGCATGGAAGTCAATGACCCGGTCTGGGAGACAGCGAGAGACACAGGCTACTGCAGCAGTGACAATATCGCTGATTTTGAGATACAGGGCATCACCCATGATGTGCTGAACGCACAGAGCTCGTTCATCCTGGACAGAGGTGTCGGCCAGGACATCCCCCGTATCCTGATGAAGATCATGATCAACGGCATACCTGCCGCATATATCGGTATCTTCCAGACAGGCAGACCGTTCAGTGAAACGGATCTCAGGATCACCGACTATCTGTGTGAAGTGCTTTCACTTGTACTGGAACGTGATCCGGGCATTATGCCCGGAGGCATCACCGTTCATGAATCGATCCTTACTGACCTGCTGGACGGCACACTGACATCCCCGACTGTTCTCAACGACCGTATGCGCACGGCATACTGGACTGCCAAAGCGGTCTTCCAGTGTGTATTGATCACACCGGCGCATAAATCCTCAGGCATCGACAACAGCGCGTATCTGAAGTCGGTCCTGACAGGCGTATTCCCCGGCAGTCATCTGGTGCAGGTCCCCGAGGGGATCCTGCTTGTACTGAACGAGGACAGTCTCCGTCCGGAACGTTATAAACATCTGCAGGATGTCGTACAGCAGTTCGATCTGTTCATGAACATTTCCGAGCCGTTCCGGAACCTGATCCTGCTGAGGCATTATTATGAATCATGCCGGGCCATCCGGGATGTCGCAAGAAAACAGAAGCGCGAAGGCAGGATCACGGAACTGAAGGACGTTTACTACGATGTTCTGTCCGGTCTTCTGAAGAAAGAAGAGAAAATGGTGCTGTGCCAGACGGAATACAGGAACCTGCTGGACTATGATACAGAACACAATACAGACTACGTCGCAACACTCGAAACATACATTGAGCACGGATGCTCGGTAACGGATACAGCCAATACATTGTTCATTCACCGCAACACCATGGCAAAGCGTCTGGACCGGATCAAAGAGATCTGCGGTCTGGATCCCGCTGACGGGACTGCCCTGATCCGCTTTTACCTCAGCTCCAGAATGATGAAGAAATAAGACAGGAGGCCATTATGAATATATATGCTGCATTTTCACTTTTCGCGCTGATCATCCTTGTATACTGGATCATCAACGAACTGTTTACCATACTGTTCCGCTTCATGGGTCTGCCGGAAGAGCGTGCCCGTTTCCAGGTCACATCACTGCTGACGGGATGCGGTTTTACCACCAGGGAAAGCGAATTCTTCATCTCGTCGCGCAGCAGAAGAAGACTTGCCCGTGTCACGATGCTGTTTGGCTACGTATTCAATATCACGATCGTTTCTTCATTTATCAACCTGTTCCTGTCATTCCAGGGACAGCACGCTGTCGATTATTTCATCGGCCTGCTGATCCCGCTGGCTTCCGTCGGTCTGATCTTTGCCATCATACGCACGCCTTCGATGCGCAATTGGACAGATACATTTCTTTCAGGAGTTGCCGGGCGTTTTATGAAACGGAAGGACTGCAATACGATCCTGCTGATGGACTATATCGGAAAGGATTCGATCGCGCAGATCACACTCAGGCAAATACCGGAAGCTTATAACGGCGTTCCGCTGTCAAAGACCAACCTGAAATCAGAGCTGAACCTGCTGGTAATGCTGGTGGAACATCCCAGCAGAAAAACAGAACCGGTCAGCGCCGATACTGTCTTCCAGGTCGGTGATAAACTGACGATGTTCGGAAGCTACGCCGCCATGCGCAAAGCCTTCCATGCCGAAGAGGATTTCAACGAATAATCACAATAAGCGTTCAAAAAAAGTGACTTAAGCTTTGCGGCCTGAGTCACTTCATTTATTTCATTGCAGTAAACTGTTTACTTTCCTTCCGCAGCCATTTCGTCCCTGACTTCCTTGAAGCACTGTACAGCGAATTCAAGGTCTTCTTTTGTATGCGCTGCGCTTACCTGGGTGCGGATCCTTGCCTTGCCCTTCGGTACGACAGGATAGGAGAAAGCAACAACATAGACGCCCTTCTCTACCATTCGTCTGGCAAATTCAGCTGTCTTCACCTCATCATACAGCATGACCGGTACACAGGGATGTGTTCCCGGGATCACATCAAATCCGGCATCCACGAGGTTCTTGCGGTAGTCTTTCGTGATCTCTTCGAGGTGGTCTCTTAATTCCGTGCTCTCTGCCAGCATGTCGAACAGTTCGATCGAGGCACCTGCGATTGCCGGTGCCAGGGAATTCGAGAACAGATAAGGTCTGCTTCTCTGTCTGAGCAGGTCGATGATCTCTTTCCGGCCTGATGTATAACCGCCGGATGCACCGCCCAGCGCTTTTCCGAGCGTTCCGGTAATGATGTCGACTCTTCCCTCAACGCCATTGTATTCCGCAGTTCCTCTGCCTTTCTTTCCGACAAAGCCTACCGCATGGGAATCATCCACCATGACCAGGGCATTGTACTGATCAGCCAGGTCACAGATACCTTTAAGATTGCAGATAATGCCGTCCATGGAGAAGACACCGTCTGTTGCGATCAGCTTGATGCGGGCACCTTCCGCATCTGCCGCCTTCAGCTTCTCTTCCAGGTCTTCCATGTCATTGTTCTTATAGCGGTATCTCTTTGCCTTGCACAGACGTACACCGTCGATGATCGAAGCATGATTCAGTTCGTCACTGATCACAGCATCTTCCGCTGTCAGCAATGTTTCAAACAATCCGCCGTTTGCGTCGAAGCAGGAAGAATACAGGATCGTATCATCTGTCCCCAGGAATTCCGAGATCTTTTTCTCCAGACGTTTATGGATGTCCTGTGTACCGCAGATGAAACGGACAGACGCAACACCATATCCGCGTTCATCATATGTTCTCTTGGCAGCTTCGATCAGCCTGGGGCTGTCACCGAGACCCAGATAATTATTCGCGCACATGCACAGCAGTTCTCTTCCGTCTTCCAGTTTTACATGAGCACCCTGCGCGGATACGATCGGCAGTTCTCCTTTGAAAAGACCTGCATCCCTGATCGAATTCACATCATCAGCGTATTTCTTCAGTATTTCCTGCTTATTCATTTTCTTTCTCCTCATCATTTATATGTGTCCAATCAAGGATGACCTTGCCGGACTGGCCGGAGATCATCGCTTCAAAGCCTTTTTCATAATCCCTTGCATCAAAGTGATGCGTGATGATCGGCGCAATATCAAGTCCTGCCTGCAGCATCGTCGTCATCTTGTACCATGTATCCCATACCTTGCGGCCGTAGATACCTTTCATGTTGATCCCGTTGAAGATCACTGTCTCAAGGTCTACCACAGCATCATTGTCCTGCAGACCAAGCAGAGCGATGTTGCCGCCGTGCTTCATGATATGGATCATGTCATTCAGCGCTGTCTGTGAGCCGGACATTTCAAGACCGACATCAAATCCTTCCTGCATTCCGATCGCCTTCATAACGTCTTCCAGCTTTTCCGTATTAAGGTCAACGACTGTCGTGGCGCCAAGCTTCTTTGCCATATCCAGACGGTAGCGGTTGAAGTCCGTCACAACGACATGTCTTGCGCCGGCAAAACGGACGATCGCAGCTGCCATACAGCCGATCGGTCCGGCACCCGTGATCAGTACATCTTCACCCAGCACATCAAATGACAGTGCCGTATGTGTCGCATTGCCGAACGGATCAAAGATCGCATACATTTCCTCGGGAATATCCGGACTGCATGGCCATACGTTGACCCAGGGAATGACCAGGTATTCCGCGAATGCGCCGTTGCGGTTGACACCGACACCCTTCGCATTACGGCAGTTCTCCTTATGTCCTTCCAGGCAGTTGCGGCACTTTCCGCATGTAATATGCCCTTCACCGGATACCAGGTCGCCGACCTTGAACCCTCTGACACCTGCTCCGACTTCAACGATCTCACCGACATATTCATGTCCGATCGTCATGCCTGTTTTGATCGTATTCTGTGCCCAGCGGTTCCATTGGTAGATATGGACATCGGTCCCGCAGATCGCAGTACTGTGGATCTTGATCTTCACATCATTCGTCCCGACTTCCGGGATAGGGACTCTTCTCATCCAGAGACCGACGTCTCTCTTCTCCTTGATCAGAGCCCACATTTTTCCATCCTGCTGTGTCATGATAAAAAACTCCTCCGATATTTATTATTTTTAGGGTGGTTCTTCACTATGTTTATTATATCCCGTGACCGGTCAAATGAAAACGGCAGGAAGATATCTCCGGCCGTGTCTGATCATTTTCGATTTGCTTTGCATCACTATGACATCTGCGTTTCACTTGCTGTACTGTTCACAGCACCATACAGCTATACGTCTGATTAAGTCTTCCGGAAGTTCTTTGTTATACGGCAGTCGGATCGTCCCTTTACTGACATCATAGTCTTTTAGTTCTTCCGCAAACACCGTGGTGGCTTCTCCTCCCGGATAGATTCCAAGATGTTTTTTGGATGCCGCAAAATGGATCAGGTTGCGTCCTTTCCAATAAGTAGGCATGGACCATGACATCCGTTCTTCCGCTTCCGGAAGCGCAGATCTGATGATCGAACGGACTTCTCTCAGTTTTTCCTGTACAGGTTCATCCTGGGATTCAATATATTCATCGATCGTTTCCGGCTTTCCGCAATAGTGCTGCTGATCGATCCTGCTGAATTCCCTTCCGCATTTAGGACATTTCCATTTCATTTCTGTTCTTCTCCTTTATCAATGATCCGGTACAGTTTCCGGCTGATCCACGCCAATATGAGATTCATGACCGCAAGGAACACCGCCAGCAGCAGAACATCATCATCGATCCCTACCGTAGCATCTATGATGCGCACAGCCATACGTGTTATTCCCAGCATGACCAGGACAGTCACAAGAATATATGTGTTCCGTTTCATCTCAGTATCTTTTCCATCGGTCTTCCTTTTGCCAGTTCATCGACCAGTTTATCGAGCTGGCGGATCTGTTTCATCAGGGGATCTTCGATCGTTTCTACCTGGACGCCACAAATCTTTCCTGTGATCAATTCCGCACGGCTGTTGTAAGCGGGTGCTTCTGTAAAGAACGCACCATAGGTCATATCCGACGCAAGCGCTGTGTCGATCTGTTCTGCCGTATATCCTGTCAGCCATTCTGTCACTTCATAAACTTCAGCACGTGTCCTGTTCTTCCGTTCTGCCTTCTGAACCAGCATTGGAAATACTTTGGAAAACTGCATATCAAAGATTGATTGTCTGGGCATATCCAACTCCTGTATTCATATTTCAATCGTCATCGAGCAGTGCAAACAGTTCCAGAAGATCCCAGTCACGTTTTGCCCTGCTGCATTTCTCACAGTAAAGCTTTCCGTCAATATAGTCAAATTTCATACCTTTTCTGATCTTCCTGCCGCATCTGCTGCATTTCGCGTTTTCCGGCAGGATCAGCTTCACATTCTGCTTCTTTTTATTACCCAACAGGCCCATCATCAGCACCTCACAGTTATAACAATACGGTTATATCCATGCAAAAATCCTGCCTGTAAGATCACAGGACCAGCCTGTCAAACTGCACAGGCTTCATGAACAGCTGTTTGCAGAGTTCCACATCATCAGTCTGTCCCAGTGCCCACATCAGTTTGGTAATGATGGCTTCTGCGGTCATATCCTTGCCTTCTACGACTCCGGGCAGTGACTGCGCGATCCTTCCAACCTCATAGACAGAAAGATCACTGCCTTCGTTTTCCACCTGGGTCGAGAATACCGCGATCCCGTCTTCTGCCAGGAACTCTTTTACGCCTTCCAGCAGGGAATCGTCTGTATTCGGAAGTCCTCCGGAGCCGAACCCTTCGATGATCAGGCCTTTGTAGTGACCGCAGATATACCGCAGGATATCCCCGCTCATACCCGGAACAAGCTTTAGTACAAAGACACTCGGGTTCAGTTTTGTATAGAAATGGACCGGTTCCGTACTGCTCGGTCTGTGTATGAAATGGACCAGCTTGTAATCAATAAAGGACGCTGTTTCCGGATAGTTGATGCTGCGGAAGGCATTGAATGATTTGCTGCGGTCCTTCTTTGCGCGTGTGCCCAGTATTACCTTATTGTCAAAGACGATATGAACGCCCCATGACAGATCATCAGACGCATAGATGAATGAGCGGATCATGTTGTTCCTGGCATCGGTATCCCGGTTGTAAATGGACTTCTGGGATCCGGTCAGCACGATCGGTTTATCCGTGTTCTGTATCATGTAGCTTAAAGCCGCGGCACTGTAAGCCATCGTATCCGTACCATGGGTGATCACGAAACCATCATAGTCCTGATAATGATCCCTGATCGTTTCTGTCATCTTTACCCAATGATACGGACCGATATTCGTCGAATCCAGTTTGAACAGCTCAATGACATCGATGTCACAGATATCCTTCAGTTCCGGAACGCATTCCAATAGTTCATGGGATGACAGATGCGGTGTCAGCCCGTTGTTTCCTGTGACAGAGGCGATCGTGCCTCCGGTCGATATCATGAGTATTCTTTTCATAGCCGGTTCCTTTTTCTGTTACTGAATACGCTGCTTCCTGAATGTTTCAAAACGGTCAATGACATCCAGCATATCCTTTGGAAGGCGGTTCCTGCATTCCGTGATCAGTGTTTCAGGAACACCGTAATATGCTTCTGCCATGGCTGCTGCGATGTCAGTGAGTGTGTCACAGTCTCCGCCCAGGGAAACAGCAGTACGGATGACATCTTCGAAGTCTGTTCCTTCCATGAATGCCGTAACTGCTTCGGGCACAGTCTGCTGACAGCTTTCAATATGTTTATATCCGGGACGGATCTCATCACATGTACGTGAGAGATCATAGCCAAACTCACTGATGATGTATTCTTTGATCTCAGCTTTCTTCGTTCCGGTCCTTGCCAGGAAGATCGCGCTGGCGATCGCTTCCGCGCCTTTGATCCCTTCCGGATGATTGTGCGTCACTTCTGCTGACAGCTTTGCCGCATGTCTTGTTTCTTCCAGTGTATCATACAGCCAGCCGATGGAAGACACTCTCATGGCTGAACCGTTGCCGTAACTGCCGTAAGGCTCAGGGTTATCGTCCCTCAGCCACCAGATGAAGCTTGCTCCGTATCCTGCATGCGGATACCTGGCACCCCATTTCTGCATGGATCTGATCAGTTCTTTTCTGATCTCCGTATCTGTTTTGCCGAGGCTGTTCATCATTGCCTCAGCCACCGCGATCGTCATGACGGTATCATCCGTGAACCCCGATTCCCTGCTGAACAGCGGGAACTGTTTTGTCTTATCGCCCTGATCAAACTCATAAGGCGCTCCAATCATATCTCCTAAAATAGCTCCGTACATATTTCGTACCTCTCTTTCTGATCACAGTATACCGATATTAATAAGATGTGCGGTCTCCTGTCAGGCGACATTTACACACACATCATAATTCATTTATTGCCTTTATATAAATTCTGCGTTTCAGATCTTTACAGAGAAATAAAAGGAACCTTCCGGTCCCTTATCAGTGTTTTAGATCTCAATAAAGTCTGTGCTCAGTTTCTTTTTGAGCGCTTCGATCTCATCGGCAGTCATACCAATCTCTTCCAGATATGCCTCGGCACTCTTTGCAAGATCAGCACCATCCAGTGATTCCGTGTGGAATGCATTTGCCAGTGATTTCAGGAGATTTCTGTCGGCAGTTCTTGTATACAGATCCGAACCAGGTTCAATTCCGTAGAAGTTATAGAATGTCTTCATATAGTCTTCAGTGATCTCTTCCTTGTCTGCACCCATCAGACATTCCAGGATCCCTAACGCAAATCCCGTACGGTCTTTTCCTTCATTGCAGTGGATCAGGTACGGTCCTTCATGAGAAGCGATGAAGCGGAAGCCCTCAGCCAGTTTCTCCCTGAATTCTTCGGAAGAGACATTCATACCCATATTCAGCGGGATGATATCACAGCCGGCATAATATGTCAGGGCATATTCAGAATATGCTTTCATCTGTCCTTCACTGTCTGCCATATTCATGACTGTTTTGATCTGAGCATCCAGCATTGCCTGATCTGCCTGCTCGTTTCTCATATAGGCAGGATTGACCGGTGAAGATGATCTGTACAGAATGCCAGTACCCATACCGGAAGTTCTGACCATACGGAAGTTCGCGTATTCAGCGTCACTCAGGTGTCCGTAGGCTTCACGTTTGTTCGTACGTACTGCACCCAGCTGATGCATTGCATATTCTTCCGCAAAACCCTGTTTCTCCTTCATGTTCAGATACACGGTCGTGTTCTCATCCATACCCTCTGCCCACTCGACTTTAAAGCCCGGAGCTTCCGCGACCTTGACGATCTTTGCGGCCCCAATGGCTTCGATCAGGTTTCCGCCATTCACTGACAGGACAGTTTCTTCCCTGTTCCTGCTGCTGCTGAATTTAAAGCAGCAGACCGGCTCGCCGCTGTCCACATCCGTATACGCTGTTCCCACAGGCATATCCATTTCCTTGTCACCGATCCTGATCGTGATGATATCGGCAGGTTCATAACCCTGCTCCTTCATGGCTGCGGGGTCGATCGTCAGAATGATATTTCCGTATTTGCTGATCTCGTCGATCCCTGCTTCAATCTGCGGATATGTTTCTTCCTCTGCTGCTGTTTCCTGCGGCAGTGCTGTTTCCTGAGGTACAGCCGTTTCTTCGACAACAGCAGTCTCTTCCGGCACAGGTGTTTCATCCGTCTGCACAGCAGCGCTCTGCTGTGCGCATCCTGCGCTCAGCATTCCTGCAAGCAGAAATACTATGATCTTCTTATGCTTCATAAGTTATCCTCTTTTTCTTTTGTTTGACCTGTAACATCATAAAACAGTTTCAACCTGATTGGAATTCTGAAATGCAGTTTTTCCGTTTCTCCGTTACTATGAAATCAGTAAAAAAAGAGGAGAAGACAATATGAAGATCGTATTCCGTGCCGACGATGTCGGTTATACCCATGTGCATAATCTGGGTACCCTGAAAACACTGGAAGAAGGTGTTGTTTCTGACTGCGAGTGCATGTTTGACTGGCCTGATGTCGTGGAAATGCTGGACTACCTGTCAGACAAACCGTGGATCTCTGTAGGATGGCATCCCCATATGTGGGGACACCCTGTACTGGATCCTTCCGAGGTGCCTTCGCTCTGCACACCGGACGGCAACTTCAAGTGGAAGCGCATCAACCAGTGTGAGCATCCGGTAGAAGGAGTCGTCTATGATGAGATGATCAAAGAGTTCCGTGCACAGATGGAATTCTGCAAGGAACATCTGGGACGCTATCCGGACATCCACTACGCAAACCTTCCCGCCAAGGGAGAAAAGGAACAGGCGATCCTGCAGGTCGTGGAAGAATATCATATCCCTTATGGCTTCATGAACAATGAACGTCACGGAAGAACAACAACTGCCAAAGAAGAATACAGACACCTCAACATCTGGGGTGCGATGGAATCTGCACCGAGGGATGATCTTGTGGTCCTGCCGGGACATAAATCCGTACTGAATGTACTGAACTTCCTGAAATACGATCCGGAAGGATCCATCCTCAGCATGCCCATCGATGACAGTAAGATCGTAGTTAAAGTACTCCATCCCGGATACCTGGATGACATTGTACTCAGGGAACAGTCATGCAACATCCACCGTGTCAAGGATGTGGAAGTATTCACCTCCCCCAGAGTCAAACAGTGGGTCATCGACAATAAGATCGAGATCGTCAACCAGTATGATGCCATCTTTGGTACATCCAGATACCAGGATCACCTGAAAGAGATCGATTCCCCGCTTTGGATCGGAAACATGCAGTAAACAGGATCCAAAGGATCATCCGTCGGGATGATCTTTTGTTTTCCGGGACCGGATTCTGTTTTCTGCAAATAACAGCACACTGCATGGTGAGTCTGTCAATACGTATAATAATTGGTATAATATTGGTAACCCAACCAGCAATATCAGAATTCATAGGTATATCTGATACACAACTCATCCGTACAAACCGCGCACGATTGATCTGAGATAACCGTACGCTGTTTTTGTACATCCCGTCTCATCTGAATTATTTACAGATATTGCCATGAAGGAGACTTATTATGCTGAAAAAGCCAATCATTCATTTACTCTCCCTGTTTTTATCATTTTCCCTGTTTGCGTCGGGTTCCATGATCACTCCGTCTGCCGAACAGAGTGAGGAAGAACCATCCGAGGAAGTTTATATTTCCGAAACAGGATCTGCTGAGGAAGAAGGACTGTCCGAACAGCCCTATGAGGAGACTGATCCGGAAGAAAATCTGGCATTGCTGCCGGAAGGGAACGAGACCGAAGAGCCGGAAGCGCAGATCTCTGAAGACCCTCAGGAAACAGAACAGCCTGAAGAATCAGCGGATCCTGCTGAAAACGAAGAACTCCCGGAGGAAGCAGAACCTGCGGAGGAACCTGAGGAAGAACCGTCAGAACTATTGTCCGATTCAGAACCTTATTTCTATGTTGCAGGCACTGTGGTGCCGTATCAAGGTGAAGGTACTCTGGTTATCGAGAGTGAACTGATCACTTCCGGAACAGTTTCCTATGATTATGACACCAATACGCTGACGCTTGACAACGCGGTGATCATTGATGACCCGGACGAGTCCGTATCCGATTCTCCCGAAACCACGATCATCAGTAAAACAGGTGATGGTGGCTTGACGATCATGCTTGTCGGCAGCAGTTCCCTTGCGATCTCCACTGAAAAATGGGAGGTCTGGCGGCTGTACGGCATTTCTGTTTCCGGACCGCTTGCCATTTCCAGTGATGACGGAACGGGGTCATTGGACCTGAGTGTTATCAGAGACTCAAGCATCGCTGAATCCCCCGCAATATACGGGCGCACGATATCAGTTGAAAACTGCACACTGAATGTGACCAGTTCCGGAAATTCCTTCCTTGTCCGGGATGAGCTTCATTTTGGAGCCGGTGCCAATGTTTCTGCGAAAAGCACCAATTCCATTGCGTTCAATCTGAGCTCAAACGAAGCAAAAATCACTCACTCACCGATCGAATGCGATATTTACGGATATGCATCGATCGATGATGAAGAAGGAACATACTTTTATGATCCTGAATATGTCTATGATTATTATTCATGGAATCCGTTCGAGAACTTCCGTAAAATCATTGTTTCCGCACGTGAACTTGAAGGAAATATTGTATTAGAAGGA
Organism: Solobacterium sp.; assembly: GCA_024693325.1. Lineage (GTDB taxonomy): Bacteria > Bacillota_I > Bacilli_A > Erysipelotrichales > Erysipelotrichaceae > Bulleidia. The sequence goes on along the minus strand of JAILLA010000028.1, from coordinate 41,355 downwards.
AACTGCGGAAATGAAGGCGATAATGCGACATTTACCCTGACTGATGAAGGTCTGCTGACGATCACAGGTACCGGTGCAATGGCAGACTACAGCAACGATTACTACAGCAATAATTACGCCCCATGGTACAAGACAGACATCACTTTGGTAACTTCTGTTGTGATCGGGGAAGGCATCACCCATATCGGCAATTACGCATTCTATGACCATACGCTGCTTCGTGAAGCATCTCTTCCTTCATCAGTGGAATCGATCGGCAGCTATGCGTTCTCAGACAACAACATACTGACAGTCTTGAATCTCCCTGCTTCATTGAAGACGATCGGTGAATATGCGTTCAGCTACAGCAGGTATCTTGAAGAAGTGCTGATCCCGGAAGGTACCGAAACGATCGGAAGCAACGCATTCGCGGGATGCAGTCAGATCAGACAGCTCACGCTTCCAGAAACAATTACAACGATCGGCGATTATGCCTTCTATAACTGTGCAAACATGCAGACGATCAATCTCCCGGCAAATGCTGTCAATCTTGGAAACGGGGTCTTCGACTACTGCAAATCCCTCTCAGGTACGATAACGATTCCTTCCGGTGTCACAAACCTGAAGTATTCATTCTTTTATGAATGTAATAGCCTTGAGGGCGTCATTCTTCCGGATGGACTTACAGCCATTGGCAGCGAAGCCTTTGCATACTGCAGCAGCCTCACTGAGATCAATATTCCTTCCACTGTCAGCTCACTGGGTGAAAGGGCATTTGCCTACAGCGGTATCACCTCCGTCATTATTCCTGAAGGAGTTGCATCGCTTAATGAGACGTTCTACAAATGTGTGAACCTGGAAAGCGTCCGTCTGCCGGATTCACTTAAGGAAATCGGAGAAGAATCATTCGCTGGCTGTTCAAGCCTTAAGAGCATCAACTTGCCGGACGGTCTGACAACGATTGGATCTGACGCATTCAGCGGAGCTGACCTGGAAGAGATCGTGATACCGGACAGCGTAACATCCTGGGAATACCGTTCATTTAACAGCAATCCTTCACTCAGGAAGGTTGTGATCGGCAGCGGTGTCACAGAGATTCCGTCCTACGCTTTCAATAACTGTACTTCTCTGACTGAAGTCGTGTTCAGCAGCAATATCACATATATCTACAACAATGCATTCGCCGGATGCACAAGCCTGGAGTCGATCAGTATTCCGGACAGCGTGGTTTATTTATCCCCCGGCGTCTTCAGCGACTGCACAAACCTGAAAAATGTCCGGCTGTCACCGAACATCACATATCTCGATGATTCTGTATTCAGCCAGTGCACCAGTCTGGAAGAGATCGAACTTCCTCAGGCACTGATGACCTTGGCTGGCGGGGTATTCTACGGATGCACCGCACTGAAATCGATCACGCTTCCCGAAAGCATTGGTTCGATCGGAGAAAATGCCTTCAAAAACTGTACAAACCTGGAAGAGATCAACATTCCTGCATCACTGAATTTATACACGCTCTCAGCTTCAGTTTTTGAAAACTGTTCCTCACTGAAGGAAGTAACGATACCTGACATGGTCAGAGCGATCGGCAATTACGCATTCCGGAACTGTACAGCTCTGGAAAAGATCCATTATAACGGCACTCTGCAGAATTATATTTACTACAACAGTTATGCGGTCGGTTACTATGCATTTGGAAACTGCACATCACTGCAGGAGCTGTCGCTGACATTCAAGGAAAAAGACGGCGTAGTCTATGACAATGCATTCCGTGGTCTTCCGGAAGGATTAGTCCAGGTATACGGTATCCCGGGCGGCGTCCTTGAAAGCAACGCAGCCAGCAGGAACTATACCTTCAATCCGGTCGGATTCACGATCCATTACCTGCCTAACGGAGGCGAGGGTGTGATGGAAGACCAGATCGTTGACTATAAGGAATTCACATCTGATTCAGAACCGCTCTATTTCACGCCGAATGCATTCACAAACGGGGAACTGACCTTCCTCGGCTGGAATACGAAAGAAGACGGGAGCGGAACACACTATGATGACAACACCGGAATCACGATCGATGTCCCTTCATCCGGTACTCTGAACCTTTATGCCCAGTGGGCTGAAGGCTATGACCTCTGGATCGGAGGTCACCTCATCCACAGCCGCAACAAAGATGATGTCGGAAACAAAGGCTACAAGGCTTCCTATAATCCTTCAACATATGATCCTGACACCAATACGCTGACACTGAACAGCGGATTCTATGCCAGCAATTACAATTCCTATCAGGAAGGGAAAGGTCCGGAATACTACAGCGGTCTGTATTATAAAGGAACCAGGGAACTGACTATCATCGTGAAAGCTTACGCCGAGTTCAGAGGTTCCAACAGCGCAGCAATGCCGGATGTCTATGATCTGTACACCAGCGGCCCGCTGAAGGTCGTGTTTGAGCTGAGTGACAACTACTACGGAAATCCCCAGCTTTCTCTTCCCAGCTTCGCAGACAGCAGCCAGGATAACTGTACCGCATACGTCGGAGGCAATCTCACAGTCAGCGGAGCTGGCACATTATCCGTAAGGGGCAGTTACTCTTCGGAAGGAAACAGCTTCGCGCTCCGTATGGCAGGCGGCAGTCTGAGATTAACAGGAGCTGCCAATGTATCCCTGTCCGGCGAATCCTCCGGCTCAGCTTCTTACGGTCTGTACCTGGACGGCAATACTACACTGCGCACTTCAGGCTGGACCGGTTATCTGGAGATCAGCGGGTACAGCAGTGCTGTCGGCGCATCCGCAGATGCAGCGCTGAACAGGCGCGGCACTGATCCCGATATGACTGGCTATCTGCAGACAGGATTCTATGGCACACCGACAGTCCTGACAGAAACTTCGTATCCTGTCTCCTCCCTGTCGGCATACAAATCTATCCGCGCGCTTCCGGTCAACCATGTCATGATGGCTGCCCTTATGGAACCGGGCAGAAATTACATCTATACAGGAAGTGCTGTTGCACCGGGTGTCATCGTAACCTGTAATGGTTCGACCCTGCGTGAAGGTACTGACTACACTGTGAAATATAAGAACAACACCAAAGCCTGGATGATTCCCGAAGGATTTGAAAATGATCAGGAAGGGTACCTGGAACTGCCTGCAAAGACACGCAAGAGTGCTCCGCAGATCATCGTAACAGGCAAAGGAAACTTCTCTGGCAGTACAACACTTTACTTTGAGATCGGGCCCAAGAATATCGCTCCGGGTGATACGGCAGATGGAACACCTTCAGTCACAGCAGCAGACCTGACCATTGTTTCCGGAAACAAAGCATCCCCTGTCCTGTACTACGGAACAAATAAGCTTTCAGCAAAAGACTATACCGTCAGTCCGGCTGCTTCCACGAAATATACGGAAAACACGATCCTGACGATCACCGGCAAAGGCAACTATACCGGCAGCGTTGAGGTTCCTGTCACAGTCGTTGCCGGCAAGTCTGATCTTAAGAACATTGGGGTAGACTTCGGAACACTGTCCTACGTCTACAATGGTCAGGACCGGAAAGAAGAAATTCTGTCTGGCATCACAGTATACGATGCACTGGATAAGACTGAGAAGAAAGACATCGGCAAAGAGCACTACAGCCTGACGATGTCCAGCAATACGACAGATGCAGGAACCGTCAAGGTGACTGTAACAGGCATCAACGGCTACTCCGGCACCAAAACAGCCGGCTTCAAGATCGTACCGAACAAGGATATCGAGATCTATGTATATAACAGCTATGAATCCGGTGTAGCCTATAACGGCTATCCGAAGACAGATTTCCTGGCAGTGTACGCTGATGTAGATACAGCCGGTGAAGAAAAATATGAAACACGGCTGATCGAAGGAAAAGATTACAAGGTATCCTACAAAAACAACACCAATGTCAGTACCGCTAAGGCTAAAGCTTCTTATACGGTATCCTTCATTGGCAGCTACAAAGGCAAAAAAGCGATCACAGGCAAGTTTGACATCAAACCTGTCAGTATCCAGAACGTAAACATTGCGCTCCTTCCGGAAAAGATCTATACCAAGCCCGGCGCATACGCTACGACACCGTATGTAACATATAACGGGATCACATTGAAGCAGGGCAAGGACTATACGGTATCGTATTACCGGAGCGTTCAGTCCCGCTATGACTATGATCTGGGCAGATATGTTTATGAGATGACCGGTCCGGTCTCATCCAAAAAGGGAGAGATGCTGACGGATGAAGACTTCATGGTCGATGGATATCCGAGAGACCGGGTCACGGTATACGCAGTGTTCCGCGGAAAAGGCAACTTCGCTTCCGATGACCCTGACCTGATCAACTACAGCGCTTACCAGGTCAGAAGACAGCCGGAAACCGGACGTTACCTGGACATGTCCAAAGCAACAGTCACCATTACCCGGAAGAACGAGGCAGGAAAGACCGTCAAGGTCACCTCATTCCCGTACACAGGGCAGTATATCTACTTCGACCCTTACGCATCAGGTTCATCTGAATATGCGGCAGATATCACTGTCACATACAAGTATGACAAGAAAACAACGCTGACCCTGAGAAGCGGAACCGATTACCGTATCTCCTATTTTGACAACCAGAAGAAAGGTACCGGCTCCGTACTCATCACCGGCTACGACAATCTCCGGACGTTCTACGATGAAACAACCGGACAGCCTGTAAAAGATATGAAGGGCAATGAAATCGGATATATCGGTTTTACCGGTGTTAAGAAGGCATCCTTCAAGATCACAGCAGGAAAGCTTGCAGATCTCCTGAAAAAGATCCTGTTTAACAGCTGATCAGTATAAAAATGACTGTTTCAACTCATCAAAGGAAACAGTCATTTTTTATATTCTTATGAGATCTTCTTTGATCCTTAGTTGTCTTCCGGTGCCGATACCCACTCAAATACCATGTCTTCATCGTATTCCGACTGATCTTCGTGCCAGGTAAATGTACCGTCATCATTGAAGACGATCGAACCCGTCCCGTTTTCGTAGGCAGTTTCATCCTTGACGATCTCACCTTTTTCATTAAAGACGATGATCGTCTTTGTGGCGGTGGAATAATCAATGGTCTTTGTTTCAGGATCGAGCCGGCCGTTAATATCCCAGCGTGCCAGTTCGGAAACACTGCTGCCCCATTCAATGGTGATCCATGCCTCCTCTTTTCCGAAGCATTCCACCAGGGCGTGTGCCCTGCCGCTCTCATAGTTTCCAACAAAGTTCATGACAGGATTCTGCCAGTCAGGGTCTTCTTCAAACACAGCGATGTAATCAGCTGTCTCATCCAGATCGACCGTGATCTGTGCTTCGTTCGAGAAGTCCTTTCCGTTTTTTGTCCATTTCACGAAAATATTCCCGGCTGACGGCCATGCAAGGAATGTATATGTTTCCGGTTTTTCCAGGTTGATGACTGCCGACTGGTACGGGTATTCCTCATCCACTTCAGGTGTCTCTTTTCCTTCCGCGTATGCGATATTGCCCCAGCCTTCCGTATTGATGGTAATGAAGATGGTCGCTTCAGGCATATCAAACTTCGTGAAGTGATATACATCACCTCCGTCAACTGCCAGCGCCAGACCGTCTGTACCGTCTTCCGTGACTGTTACATTCAGCGGTTCTTTACTGCCGGAAGATGTCAGGGTTCCCTTCAGGGCATTTCCTTCCTGCGGCAGTGTGCCGCCCCAGGAATCTTCTATCGGGTCTTCACCGAGCATACATCCGACATACCAGCCGGGTTCATCAATATCCTCCATCCAGGTGACGGAAAGCATATTTTCATTCTCATCCTGGAAGTAGCCTTCTCTTGTCCATTCAGCAGGTGTTTCTTCCTGCTTCTTCTGACCGCATGCGCCAAGTGTGAGAACGAGTCCTGCGCATAATGCGGAACTTATCAGTTTTTTCATTTCTTTCCTCCTATGTCTGCCTGTATTCAGGAATATTCATTTCAGATCTCAATGCTTGTACGGGGAATCTGCAGAATGCAGTTTACACCATACTCCTCACAGCGCTTCGCTAATTTAAAGAATGACTCTTCTGTCTTTTCAATGACATGCGGCATGCTTACAACAGGTTTGTCGAGCGGTATAAAGAAGTTGTCCCAATGCAGCGGAACGATCAGTCCCGGCTTTACCTTTTCCACTGTTTCACGGAAGAAGATCTCCTCTGTCTGACGGTCTGCCTTTCCCAATCCGGAAATACCAAGGAACAGCACGTCACATGAATATCCGTCCAGCTGTCCTTCAATATAGTTGAAACTCGGACGGATCAGGAACTTTTTCCCTTCCGTTTCCACATAGAAGTCATAGGAACCGCCTTCCTTATAATCATGCAGTTTTGCCGGCTGTACGAGCGGCTGATCGATCGTCACGCCGAGATCGTTGTTGAAGACCGTCGGCTTTGAATGCTTTGAAGCCAGTACTTTTATCCTGTACTGTCCGACAGTATACGTTTCTCCTGCTTTGAAGCAGACCTGCTGTGACTCCGGTACATTTCCACCCTTTGCGACATTCATCGCGGAAGAAGAACCGTAAATGACCGCGCCGGTCTTCAACGCGGCATATGGCGCATCCATGACATGGTCATGGTGGGTATGTGAAACAAAGATCGCTTTCAGTCTGTCGATATGATGCTTTGCAAAAAGCTCATCCATAATCTCTTTGTTTGTTCCTTCCGAACCACTCAGGTACTTCAGCAGGGAAGGACGTGTAAAATGACAGTCAAACAGGATCTGATCTGTTCCGTCATCAAACAATAATGTAGTTGTTCCGAAAAATGTTGCCTTCATAAAAATGTCCACCTTCAGTACAGACCAAATATAACATACAGTCTGTCAGGATGGACTTTGTGTTTTATTGATTCAGTTCTGCCAGTATCAGCCCGATCTGCTGATCCACGGAATCAGGAGAAGTTCCTCCTGTTGAGGTGCGTTTTCTGACGATATTTGCCAGATCGATGGCTTCATAAAGATCTTCTTCAAACAGTTCAGAGAACTGCCGGTAGACATCCAGAGGCAGCGTCTCCAGGATCTGGTCATTCTGAATGCACCAAGCGGTGATCCTGCCGCAGATCCTGTAGGCATCCCGGAACGGCATGCCCTTCCCGGTCAGATAATCAGCCAGGTCTGTTGCGTTGATAAAGCCCCTGCCCGCTGCTTCACGCATGTTTTCTTCGTTGACCTTCATGGTGCGGATCATCGGTGTCATGACGGACAGGCACATTTTCACTGTATCGACTGCGTCAAAGACAGGTTCCTTGTCTTCCTGCATATCCTTGTTGTAGGCAAGGGGCAGTCCCTTCATCACTGTCAATAAGCTCATGAGATCCCCGTATACACGGCCTGTCTTTCCTCTGACAAGCTCAGCCATATCGGGATTCTTTTTCTGCGGCATGATCGAAGAACCGGTCGTATACGCGTCATCCAGTTCCACGAACTTAAATTCCCAGCTTGACCACAGGATCAGTTCCTCACAGAAGCGGGATAAATGCATCATGTGGATCGACAATGCGCTTAACAGTTCCAGACAGAAGTCACGGTCGGAAACGGCGTCCATACTGTTGTATGCAGCGTCATCAAATCCGAGCAGTTCAGCTTCATACATGCGGTCTGTAGGATATGTCGTTCCTGCCAGTGCGCATGCGCCGATCGGTGAACGGTTCATTCTCTTTGCGGCATCCTCCAGACGCTCCCTGTCCCTCATCAGCATCCATCCGTATGCCAGCAGATGATGCCCGAACACGATAGGCTGCGCTCTCTGCATATGCGTATAGCCCGGCAGGATCGTTTCCCTGTATCCTGACGCCTTTTCACACAGGACCCTGATCAGTTCGCCGATCTCATTACGGATCTCTTCTGTCTGTGTCCGCAGGTACATACGGGTGTCCAGGGCGACCTGGTCATTCCTGCTTCTCGCTGTATGCAGCATCTTTCCCTCTTCACCGATCCGTTCCGTCAGTACCTGTTCGACAAACATATGGATATCTTCACTCTCCATGTCGATCGCAAGCGTACCGTCCGCAATGTCATTCAGGATCTGTTCCAGTGCCGCAGTGATATGGTCAGCTGCTTCAGCAGGGATGATCCCCTGCTGTTTCAGCATCTTTGCATGGGCAATGGAACCGGTGATGTCCTCCCGGTACATCCTTGAATCAATCCTGATCGAAGAGTTGAATTCATCCGCGATCCGGTCTGTTTCTCCCTTTGTTCTGCCTGCCCACATCTTTGCCATAATCAGCTCCTTTTATTTCTTTTTCTGATCCAGTACTGCCTTTACGGTGATCGGCAGACCATACAGTTTGATGAATCCTTCACTGTCCTTCTGGTCGTAATCGGATTCACCGAATGATGCAAGATCCTCACTGTAGAGGGAATCTGGACTTGTCACACCTGCTTTGATGATATTGCCCTTGTACAGCTTCAGTTTCACTGTACCGTTGACTGTTTCCTGCGTCTTGTTGACAAAGGCATCCAGGGCTTCCTTCAGCGAAGTAAACCACTGACCGTTATAGACCAGTTCCGCATAGGTCAGAGCCAGTTCTTCCTTTTTATGAGCAGTCATTTTGTCCAGGGTAATGGATTCCAGATACTTATGCGCTTCATAAAGGATCGTTCCGCCGGGTGTTTCGTAGATGCCCCTGCTCTTCATGCCGACCAGTCTGTTCTCAACGAGGTCCAGAAGACCGATGCCGTTTCTTCCGCCGATCTCATTCAGCTTCAGGACGATCTCCTTTGCGCTCATCTGCTCGCCGTTCAGCGCACAGGGAACGCCCTGTTTGAATTCCAGTGAAATGCATTCCGGTGTATCCGGAGCATCATACGGGGATACGCACAGTTCCAGGAAACCGGGTTTCTCATACTGCGGTTCATTGGCAGGATTTTCCAGATCCAGTCCTTCATGGCTCAGATGCCACAGGTTCTTGTCCTTGGAATAGTTTGTCTCCCTTGAAATACGGAGCGGAACATCATGTGCTTCCGCATAATCGATCTCTTCGTCACGTGATCTGATATCCCATTCACGCCAGGGAGCGATGATATGCATCTGCGGAGCGAAATGACGGATCGCAAGTTCAAAGCGTACCTGGTCATTGCCTTTTCCGGTACAGCCATGGCATACTGCGTCAGCGCCTTCCTTCAGGGCGATCTCGACGAGTCCTTTGGCGATCAGAGGTCTTGCATGGCTTGTTCCGAGCAGATATCCCTCGTACTGGGCGCCTGCTTTCAGACACGGCATAATATAATCATTGACATACTCTTCTGTCAGATCGAGGACATACAGCTTGGAAGCGCCTGTTTTCAGTGCTTTCTCTTCCAGGCCGTCCAGTTCATCTCCCTGTCCGACATTGCCCGATACGGCAATGACTTCACAGTTGTTGTAGTTTTCCTTCAGCCAGGGAATGATCACGGATGTGTCCAGGCCTCCGCTGTACGCCAGCACTACTTTTTTGATATCTTCACGGTTCATAACATTTCTCCTTCTGCGATTCAGAAACATGACTGTTTTGTATTATACATGACGATATGCATGGATGCACCGTCCGGAACGTTACATACCTCTGAAAATCATGACCGGACCGGCATCTTGTTTCTTTTCTTTCAGAACGGTTCCGTCAGGTATTGATACAGGAATGCCGGGAATGGGATATAATACACCACAGGAGACGACCATTATGATAAAAGATCAGATCAATCAGGACTTATGGAAGCTGGCAGAGGAATCCGACGAGGTATTGGCAGATATCTACAAACGGATCGATCAGGTATGCATGTACAACTCTGACAGGATCCTGTCCGCATTTATAGAAAACAGGGTATCATACTCCGACTTCAGCGACATCAACGGCTACGGCAATTACGACGCAGGCAGAGATAAACTCGAAAAGATGTTTGCGGATGTACTGGGCTGTGAGGACGCGCTGGTCAGGCCGCAGATCATGAGCGGCACCAACGCATTGTTTCTGACATTCTCAGCACTGCTGAAATACGGAGATACCATGATCTCCCTGACCGGAACACCTTACGATTCACTGCAGGAAATGATCGGACTGACGGGAGAGTCTTCACAGTCTCTCAAGGCCCATGGCGTCCGATATGAACAGATCGACCTGGTCAATAACGAATTTGATGAAGAAGCGATCGTCAGCAGGCTGAGGGAAGGCAATGTCAGGCTGGTCGAGATCCAGCGTTCCAGAGGATATTCTTCCCGGGCAAGCCTGTGCATCGCAAAGATCGAACACCTGATCAGGAAGATCAGGGAGGTCAACAAGGATGTCATCATCATGGTCGACAACTGCTATGGTGAGCTGGTTGAAGAAAGAGAGCCCGGACATGCCGGAGCAGATGTAGTAGTCGGTTCCCTCATGAAAAACCTCGGAGGCGGCATCGCTTCCACAGGCGGTTATATTGCCGGAAGAAAAGACCTGGTCTTTACCATTGCGGAACGTCTGACCGCCCCCGGCATCGGCAAGGAACAGGGTGCGAACTTCAATCTGAACAATTCCTTCTTCAAAGGACTGTTTATGGCACCAAACGCAGTCAGAAGCGCAATGAAGACTGCGGTCTTCGCTTCATGGATGCTGGAACAGCTGGGATTTGCCAACGTATCTCCAAGGTATGATGAATACAGGACAGATATCATACAGACAGTTGAACTGTCCACGGAAGAAAACCTGGTCGCCTTTACACAGGGCATCCAGGAGTCTTCACCGATCGATTCCTATGTACATGTCATGCCGGCACCGATGCCGGGCTATCCGTTCGATGAAGTCATGGCATGCGGAGCCTTCACACAGGGCAGTACGATCGAACTGAGCGCTGATGCGCCTGTCATCCCTCCCTATACCCTGTACATGCAGGGCGGCCTCTCTCCGGAATACGGAAAACTGTCCATCCTGCTGGCATTATCAAAACTGAACATCCGGCCAAAAGACTGATACCTGTAAATTGAAATGGCAGTTCCGATCGATTCAGAACTGCCGTGTTTTTGTTTATCCTGTTGGTTCTTCCTGCGGTGCTTCTTCTGCCGGAAGCGGCAGACCAAGCTGATCCGCGATGAAGTGCGTATAGGCTATTCTTCCATCGGGATTCAGGTGGATGCCGTCCGAGTAGAACCACTCGTAGTGTTCGGCGGAATACCCCTGCCAGTCCAGTACCGATACGTTCTGGTTTTCTTCGGCAAGCTGACGGATCGTTTCGTTGACGTCATTGATGTAGTAAAGGGAAGGACCTCTGCATGTCATCCAGTAGATCGTTCTTTCCGGTCCGAGATAATCGATCAGCTGCTGTCCGGTCTCCTTGTCAAAGCGGGAATTCGTACCCAGATGAATGATGATCGTTGATCCGAGATGTCCGTACTGGTACAGACTGTCTGCTACGATCACCCCGACATTCGTATGTCTGGACTGTGCCGCGTCGACCCAGATCATCGGCAGTTCCTGACGCATGTTCGCATATGCACCGAGCATGACGGAGTCCCCGATCGCCGTATACTCTGTTGTCTGCATGACACCGGTTTCCTCAGGTGTCTGGGTCGGCTCAGGCGTAGGGGTCGCCTCAGGCGTCGGCTCAAGCGTTTCTTCCGGCACTTCTGTTTCAACCGGCTTCGAAGACGCCTCGGGAAGAGCAGTTTCCGGGGTCTTTACTGCTTCGGACTGCTGTTCAGCAAGCAGTGCGGCGTTTTCCGCAAGTTCCTTTTCCAGCAATGCCATATCAGATGTATTATGAGAAGCTTCAAACCGCTCTGTCTGGGCGATCGCGATCAATACAGTGGAAGCCATCAATAACGACATCACCAGGAAAGACTGTACCTTCCGGCGCAGGGAGATCGCAGCTGCCCTCTTTTTATTGGATGATCTGACTCTTGAGCGCATGGTGATCATGCGGTCGAAGCGCCAGAGGATCTCAGATAATGCAAGGATCACTGCCAGCGCGGCCAGCTTCATCAGAAGCGTATCCGCATCCGTGAAATACTGGCTGAAGAAATAGATCACCGGGAACATGAGCAGATAGATCATGTAGCTCCTGGAACCGATCCATTTCAGCAAAGGATTGTCCAGCGGGATGCCGATATGTTTCTGCCAGCCGATGGCAAAGAACATCATGGCGATGAATACGATGTTTGCGGCAAACATGACGCCCCTGTATACCCAGGCAGAAGTTCCGTTCACATACAGATACAGGACCGCGGTAATCACCAGACAGCCGAAGAACACAGCCTTGGCAGGATATCTGTTCTTCCGCATCCGGACGCCGATCCTGTCGACAGGGAACAATGCCAGTGCCATGCCGAGCAGTAAGGAGAACGCTCTTGTGTCCGTACCGTAATAGACTCTGGAAGGATCCTCTCCCGGCGTATACAGCATTCCCATTTCAACGGCGGATACGACCGCAGCAACGATCAGAAGCAGGCCTATATCCTCTTTGTCCGTAAGGTTTCTCAAAAGCAGACCGACCAGGAATACTGCCGGCCAGACCAGGTAATACTGCATCGTCAGCGCAAGATACCAGAGATGGGTCAGCGGGGAAGCATTCATGATGCGGGTAAAGTAAGAGCTGTTCTGGGAGATCTGCCACCAGTTGTTATAGCCCAGCAAAACAGACTGCAGTTCCGGAAGCGTCCCCTTGGTCAGCCTTGGCCAGAGCGGGATCATGAACAGTCCCGTCATCAGCAGGGTCATGATCAGCGGCGGATACAGTCTCCTGATCTTCTTTGCATAATAAGTAAGCAGATCGAAGTCACCGTACCTCAGTTCATTCCATGAGCTGTATACAAGCAGATAACCCATAATGGAAAAAAACAGGGGAACGCCCAGAAAACCGCCCGGGACCTGGTCGGGAAAAAGGTGATATAGTACTATACCGATAATAGCGATCGCCCTGAGCCCGTCAAATCCGGCAATACGTCCGCCCTGCTTCTGTGTCATAGATACTCCTGCTAACTGTTACCATTTTATTACATAATCTGATGTTTACGGACAGGAGAAACAAAGAAACATGATCTTTCATATTCAGCGTCCTTCCTGCCTTTCACATTATAAAAAGAAACTCCCGCTTCATCTGCATATTCTGCAGGATACAGGCGGGAGTTCCTGTTCATTTTGTTTTTTGAAATATGTAAATGCTGCCGGAAGAAGATTTAACGATCTCTTCAGGCTGTTTCCCTGTTTCTTCAGCGATGATCTCTATGATCCGGGGAAGGCAGAAGCCTCCCTGGCATCTTCCCATCCCGCATCTGACCCTGCGTTTGACAGCATCCGTAGTATATACCGGTACCGGGGAACGCAGCGCATCCAGGATCTCACCTTTGGAAATACATTCGCACCGGCAGACGATCTCACCGTAATCCGGATGTTCACGGATCAGTTCATCTCTTTCCTGAAAGGTCAGTTCGGAAAGCACCGGCTTATATTTTCTCTTCGCATCGAAAGACGGATCCTTTTTTACGTCCATGATCGTTTCAAGATATTCCCTGACCCACATGGCAAGATCAGCCGCGATCGCCGGAGCGGCAGTCAGTCCGGGTGACTGGATACCGGCAGCTTCGAAGATGTTTTTTGTAAAAATACCTTTCCTGACGACAAAGTCCTCTTCATATGTCGGGCTTCTGACACCGGTAAAATAGGCAATAATATCCGATCTCCTGAGCGCCGGCTGTACTTCCTGCTGGACGCGGATCACATGTTCGGATGTTTCCCGGTCCGTGGAAGTATCTTCCCTGTCCGGCACCTCATCAGCGTTCGGGCCGATCAGGACATTCCCGTCCACAGCATGGATCAGTCCGATCCCCTTGGAGTGGGAATGCATATTCTTCAGGATCGCTTTTACCCTGGATACAGGATCATCCGGTATTTCTTCCAGCTGTTTCGGGCTCAGCGTAAACGGTGTTTTGCCAAGGCTGGAGGATGCCATCCATCCGGCCTTTTTATCTGTGATCAGATCGGTCCCGATCCGGGGATGGATCGTAAATGTTCTGTCTCCGGCCATCTCCGCGATCACATCCGCATAGACACCTGCCACATTGATGACTGCTTTGGGATAGATCGTCCCGCGATTGGTCACGACTTCCGTTATAAGCCCGTTTTCCGTCTTCATGGACAGCACTGCTGTATTCAGCGCGATCTCCGCTCCGTTTTCCGCCGCGTTTTCCGCAAGGGCGATCGTCATCTTATGCGGGCAGGTAATACCGCCGGTACCCATATAAAGACCTCCGATGCTCCAATTGGGAACGGAAGGCTCATATTCCAGCAGTTCCTCCCGCGTCATGATCTTTGTACGCACGACCCCTTTTTTCAAAGCTGTATGCTGTACATAACGCAGGGCAGCCATTTCCCACTTTGTTCTGGCAAAGGTGATCTGTCCCTTGTTTTCATACGGTACATGCAGGTCCTCCGAGAGCCGGCGGTACATGGTATTCCCGCGGACACAGTACTTCAGTTTTTGGGAATCCTTTGAGAAATTGACTCCGGTATGCAGAACGCCTCCGTTTCTGGAGGACTGCCCTGAAGCTATGTCAGGTCCCTTTTCGACAAGGAGGATATCCAGCTGATATCGGGACAGTTCCCGGGCAGCAGCGCAGCCGGTAATACCGCCTCCGATGATCAGTACATCGCATTGACGGTCATCGTACTTAAGGTCATGGATCTCCGGCAGGACTGTCTTCTGTTCAAAGCCTTTCAGCTTGATATCGTTCAATACACCAAGGTATCGTTTCCGGTCAACAGCTGCCTGTCCTGCTTTCACGGCTTTCTGCCAGTCATCCACTTCACCTTCCAGCCTGATACAGCCGTTGACTTCCGAAACCCGGATACCGGGGTCGATCTTCCGCAGCCGTTTCTGCAGTTTATCCGGTTTCATGAGATCCCGTACTTCCGGATCAGTTCCCGGATCGTTTTTGTCAGATACGGCTTTTCAAAGTCGATATTCCAGCTTCTTCTGATGATCAGTGCCGGCAGACGGTATCTGTCGATCTCTTCTGCGGAAAGCGGGGTCAGCTTCTGGTATTCCTTGAAGAACTGCTTCCCGATGTAGCCGCGGACAGCCGCGAAAAATGCTTTCTGCAGTTTTCCTGCTTCCGGGAACAGCTCTGCTTCGGAAAACAGGAATTCCATCATGGCTTCTTCAACAGCACGATTACCCCTGGCTGCCGTCATCCAGTCGATGACCGTACAGCCTCCATCCGGATCCACCAGTACATTCCCGGTATGGAAATCCAGATGCAGCACCGTATCGTCCTCCGGAAGGGAAAGCAGATACTTCTCAGCTCTCTGTTTCTCATCTGCGCTCAGGAATGACATGGTTTCATCATTCAGAAGACCGGCGCACATCGTCCGGATATCTTCCAGTTCATGTGATCTCCGTGCCTGGACTCTGACATGGCAGTGAGCGAGGTCTTTTCCTCCCTTCAGCAGATACAGCGGATTTTTGGAAGGCATATCATTCTGGGATACACCGTTGATGAAATCCATGATAAAGCCGCATCTTCCTTCTCTTTCTACCATTTCATACACCTTCATCGGTGTACATCCGAGTTCGGAAGCGATCTTTGTATTCCGGAACTCCTTTTCGGCATATTCCCTCGGATAATCCGCAAAAAACAATTTCATCACTCTTCCGTCATCGGTTCGGAATACTTCTGCAGATCTGCCTCTGGCAAAACGGTCAGTCATGGTCTACCTCCTTCAGACGGTCTGTGCAGAGCACGACATTCACGCCGGTATTCAGAATGTCTGCCGCAACCGTCTCCCCTATTCGCATATGCCTGTCTATGACAATTTCACTGATTGCCCGGACGGTATCCTTCATCAGATGCTTTGGTATTTCCTGTTCTGTCCGCACTGGTACGACCGGTATATCGGGGAATACCGTACGGCAGGTCGTTGATACACTGCGGCGGGGATCTTTCAGCTCCTGCAGGGCAAATGTCCGTCCTCTCGGGCAAAGATTTCCCGTCACATGTTCCTCATCATCAGCCTCAAGTTCACATCCGTTCGGACAAATGATGCAGATCATTTTTTTCATATCAGCTTCACCTCCAGTTCTGCTCCGATCCCGGACAGATCCGCTTCCAGGCGGATGATCTCCGCAGAGTGAATGGTTTTCATTTTCTTTGTGAGCAGGATCTTTCCTTCACTTTCCAGCCGGATCTCCCTGTCCCTGTAGTCATCATCACTGCGCAGATACAGGACTGCATTGCCCGGTTCACTGGTTTTATCAATATATTGAGGAACACAGACACCAATGCCATTCAGTTTTTTTACCGGTATCAGTTCCCGTTTCTGTTTCTGTCTGACATATGAAGCAGCTGCCTTTCCTGCCGTGATCCCGTTTTCACTGACATAGTCTGCCAGATCATTGACACTGACACAGTTTCCTGCCGCAAAGACACCGTCTTTCATGGTCTCCATATTCTGGTCGACCAACGGTCCGTGCGTCTGATCAGATAACTTGATCCCGATGCTTTCCGCAAGTTCATTTTCAGGGATCAGGCCGACTGAAAGGATCAGCGTATCACACGGGATGATCTCTGCAGTGCCGGAAACCGGTTCCATATCGTCATCGACATCCATGATCTCTACAGCTTCCAGTCTGTGTTTTCCGATCGTCCGGGTAACTGTTTTCGACAGATACAGCGGAATATTGAAGTCTTCCAGACACTGGGCGATATTTCTCATCAGTCCTCCGGGTCTGTTCTTTGCCTCATATACACCAAGCACTTCCGCCCCTTCCAGACTCAGGCGTCTTGCCATGATCAGGCCGATATCACCGCTCCCGAGGATGACAGCTCTTTTTGCCGGCATCCATCCTCTCAGGTTGATAAAGTTCTGGACGGTACCGGCCGTATAGACTCCGGAAGGACGGTCGCCATGGATAAATACCTGTCGTGCTGTACGTTCACGGCATCCGGTCGCCAGGATCAGTGCCTTTGTCCATACCGTATGCAGGCCGCTCCGCATGGATAATGTCACCTGCCAGCCTTCATCCTGTTCGGAAATGTCCAGTACAAAGGCGGAATAAGCAGTATCGCTCCCCGTCTCCTCAAGATGCACGATGTCACGGTACGCATATTCCGGACCTGTCAGTTTTTCTCCGTAACGGTGCAGACCAAAGCCGTCATGGATACATTGTTTCAGGATCCCGCCGGGCTCGTTTTCCCGCTCCACGATCAGCACATCAGCGCCGTTTTGGGATGCGCTGAGGGCAGCAGAAAGGCCTGCCGGTCCGGCGCCGATGACAATGACATCATATTTCTCCTTCATTTCAGTATTTCCTCCGCAGCTTTTTCTGCTTCGGCAGCCAGTGCCAATGCTGTGGAAAGGTCTGCCGCGCCGCAGACAAATCCATGGTTGGAAAGAATGCATCCGTCATGTCCCAGCATGATCTGTGATACATTTAGCGCCAGTTTCTTTGAACCGCTGATCCCGTATGACGCGCACGGATAATCCAGCCTGCTTGTGATCAGATCCTTCCGGCAGGCCGCAAAAACAGAACAGTACGGGGAATGAGTGTGTACCACGCCTCCCAGATCCGGTCTGTTCCGGTAGATCAGCTGATGCATCAGGCGCTCACTGGAGGGATGCTTTCCCGCTTCGTACGTTCCGTCCCTCAGGTCCACTTTCACAATATCTTCCGGCCGGATCTCATAGTAGTCCGCACCGGAAGGCGTGATCAGAAAGAAATCATGATCCAGCCTTGCAGAGAGGTTTCCCCAGGTTCCCTGGATCAGTCCCAGTTCAGCCAGTTTCCTTCCGCACTGCACCAGTTCTCTGCGTACATCATCTTCTTTCATCGGCAGCCTCTTTCTCATGTTTTGAGTATTTCTTCAGGTAGACCGCATGTTCCGCTTCCGCAAGCAGCGGGTCCAGGTATCTGATCTGTCCGATCTTCCCTGCAAGGATCTCTGTCCGGCAGGCCTTTTCAACCAGGAGAGCGGCGGCGATCAGTTCATTTTCAAATCTGCCTGTCACTACAAAGCCTTTGCTGTGTATCAGGCAGGCATTGTCTGTTCTGCCGGGAAGAACACGGGAAGCGACCCTTCTCCCGAACATCTGCGCCATGTCATCGACCGACGGACGCAGATCCTGTTTTTTCTCTGCATACCTGCGGGAATATTCGCCATATGTGAACAGCGCATAGTCCGCTTTGAGCATATCAAACAGCGGAGAGGATGTTCTTTCTCCCTCCGCGTTCAGAACGATGTTTCCGGGCAGCAGAAAAAGCGTATCTTCGTGAAACAGCCCTTCCTTCTTCAGGCAGCTGCTCAGATACAGGTATTTCTGCATGATCCTTTCCTGCTCCGATCTGTTTTCCATATGATCTGTACTGCTCTTTACTTCTGAATCCATTATTCATGATGCATGAATGATTGTCAAACAGCATAACCGGAAACAATGACCGTATAAAAAAACCTGTACATGATATGCAGGCAGACGGCTTTTCCAACAGAAAAATACCCGCAGGCAGCTCCGTCCGGGTTCCGGATACGATCGCTCTGCGGGTATCTGTTTTAACAGCTTCCTGGTTGTCCTCCGTCGATTCTGATCACGGTATTGTTGATATAATCAGCTTCATCACTGATCAGAAACCTGACCAGATACGCGACCTCTTCCGGTCTGCCGTACCTGCCAGCCAGGATCTTTTCCGTTTCTTCCTTCAGAAATTCATCATCATATCCTTCCAGTTCGCTTTCCGTGCCGATAAAGCCGGGCGCGACTGCGTTCACATGAACATAGGGACTGAACTGTACAGCCAGATCATGCGTGAGTGAGATCAATGCGGCCTTGGACGCATCGTAGTCAAAACTCATCGGATAGTATGTGTTGATCCCGTTGGTGGAAGAAATGTTGATGATCCTGCCGTATTCCTGATCCAGCATATGTCTGTAAACACGCTTGCTGCAGATATATGCACCGACCACGTTGACATCCAGCGTTCTTCTGAATTCCTCTGCGGTCTTTAAATGAAACAGATTGGAAAGATCCACTGCCGCATTGTTGATCAGAATGTCCACACCGTGCAGCTCTTCTTCAACAGCAGAAACCATACGGTCGACTTCTTCCTCATTGGAAACATCAGCCCTGTATGCAAGACATCTGACGCCATAGGTGTCAGTGATCGTCTTCTGCAGCTGAAGTGCTTCATTCCCGGATGTCAGATAGTTTATGACAATGTCATAACCGCTCTTTGCCAGTTCCAGGGCGATCGCTTTGCCGATGCCTCTGGCTGCCCCGGTGATCAAGACCACTTTATTCATTTCGGAATATGAGATTACGCTCTGCCGGAATATTTGCCGTCAGCTGTGGAGACGAGGATCTTCTCGCCTTCTTCAATGAACTGAGGGATCCTCAGTGTCAGACCTGTTTCTGTCTTGCCGTCTTTTGTCTGTGTGGACGGAGCACCCTTGATCGCAGGTGTTGTCTCAACGACAGTCAGAGTAACGCGGTCAGGCAGTGTAACATCAAGTACTGCACCTTCGAAGAATGTCAGCATAACAGTCATTCCGTCGATCAGATAGTACTTGTTGTCACCGACATGGTCAGCACCCAGTTCATAGGATTCATATGTTTCCAGATCCATGAAGTAGAATACGTTGTCTGCTTCATAGGAATACTGAGCCTGCTTTCTTTCAATGTTTGCCTGCTCGAATTTTGTGGAAGCGTTGAAGTTTCTTTCCTGTGTGGAACCTGTCTTCAGGTTCTTCATCTTTGTCTTCAGGATCGCTGCGCCTTTGCCGGGTTTTACATGCATGAAATCAAGGACTACCCAGGGGTCGCCGTCTACAATTACTGTTAATCCTGTTTTGAAATCGCCAGCTTCAATTGCCATAGTTACTTCTCCTTTTGTTCTCTTTTTGCCGTCTTATTTTATCAGTTCTCATTGTTGAACACAAACATTATATCCGAAAATACCGCATATCAATATAGCCTGATGATGTATTTGCAGGATATCCGGTGTGAATGCTACGAACCGGATATGTTTCCGTCGGAAAATTCCCGTATCACTTCAAGCAGCGCATATTCATCCGCCAGATGTGCTCTGACGCACTGCTTCAGGGCCTGTCCGTGTACCGTTTCATCCGGTACTTCGCTTGTGTAGTACAGCGCGTGAAGCCACGGATATTTCTGCGTGACGTAAAAACTATGGTCATCCTGCGGCCTGACAATGTGGTAATGAATCATGTCATACCTGTATTCTGCAGGGAACATGGCAGGCATCCATGCATGCGCGTATTTCTCAAACCTGTCCTTCCAGTCATTGTTCAGTTCTGCCAGTTCTTTGTCAGCGCTGATCTTCATACTGACTGCCTGCTCGATCCGTTCTGTCAAAGCACTGTACATCTCATTCTCATGTTCAGGTGAATACCAGAAATACCCGTACAGGACTGCCCTTGGCAGCCAGAACCCGCGGTAGGCAGGAGATGTATAGCCGGAGAATGTCTGTTCCCATTCATGGGAAGGAACGCCATGTTCATCAATGACCGCATCAAACACATATTCTCTCATCAGGCGATAGACCGCCCTGGCTTCCGTATGCACAGTATCCGGTACAAACACATCCCGTGCAAACTCCCTGCCCAGCGCATTGAATCTTGCCATATGCAGTTTGTAGGATGGATGTTTCCGGGACAGCAGTTCATGGACAGCCGCTCCGTCGGGATTTTCCATGGGTATGATCACGAGATTCATGTTTCTGATCAATGCCTGTTTTACCGGATCGCACAGCAGTTCTTTGATCAGGTGCAGCACGGCATTGGTGGAAGAAACTTCATTGGCATGATGTCTTGCATTGATCAGTACACTGCATCTGCTGATCCTGTCTTCATACCGGGAACCTGTTTTTTCTTCAAATGACACTGCATATACGGGTCTTCGTTCATAAGATTCGCCGATAACATGCACATGAATGCCGCGGACATGTCGGAACTGTTCCATGACTTCATCAAGCATATCGGGAGTGATCACGGCATCAGGGATCATGATCTCTTCAAGATCCAGATCCGCTGCTGTTTCAGGACATATCCTGACCTCATGATCGTTGACCGCAAATATGCCTTTGCCGCTCAGATACCCTGAGATCCTCAATTTCCCGTCATTGCATTTACACCGCCAGTTTTCGATGACGTCATCACTGACACCTCCCGCGGCATAACGGCAGACCAGCTGACCGTCTCTGTATGAGACAGCGTCCAGACAGACCTGCATATGATACGGAATGATCTGTTCTGCTGCAGAAACGGACAATGAGCAGGCGGGACTTCCTGTTCTTAACGTGACATCCGGTATGATAAGGCCTGCTTCTCCGTTGTTTCTTTCCGTTTCCAGATCATACTGTTCAAAATATTCCAGTGCTGTAAAATATAGGTCTTCCATCAGTCCGTCCGCAGGAGCGATCCTGTCCTGACGGAACGGAAGGATCCGTTCCGTCTCATCCAGTCCTATCTGTATAACGGAACGTGAGAGACGATCGCCGTTTTCATATGCATTGATCCTGCAGGCATTTAATGCAGGCAGGATCTTCTCCTGGAACACGTCCCAGATATGATCCCTGTCGGTCCTGACAGTTTGCTCAGAAACAGCCGAACCGTTCTGTCTGATACGGAAATATCCTGTGGAAGGATGTACTGTTCCCTTTTCCGGATACGCATCCAGGAAATACCGTTCATATGTATGCACTGTATACGTGTCTGTAAATACGACTGCGTCATCCTGATATGCGCTGAGCCTGTATGTGATATCCGGCTCTTCCGATAAACGGAAAGTGATCCGGTCTCGATCGATCCGCAGTGCTTCTGCCAGTACATCATCAACGGGATACAGTTCCTGCAGGAAGCGGACCGGAAGTTCCATCTGTTCCTGACTGTCTTTGCCTTTTGATGCCATCCTCACAGGTACACGTCCGTCTGTATCTTTCCATACCCCCTCCGGCGCAAACGATATCTCGATCCGTTCGGGATGCTTTTCTTTCAATACCGGAATACATGTCTCCTCGATCCAGGAGAAACCCTGTTTGTAGGCATTCAGCACGCGGACTTCTGCGTTGGGAAAACGTTTATGGATCTCCTCTTTCACAGCCAGCCGTACTTCTTCAGGCTTGGACACTGCCAGTTCAAATATCAGATCATGGTCTTCATACTGCACTTCATCGATCAGCCTCATGACCGTATCCAGTTCACTCTGTACGGGATATTCCTGCTCAAGGATACATCTGTCGCGATGTTTTATCTGATAGACCGTTTCACCGTCGGAATTGCGGCAGGCAAATGTGTAACGCAGGTGCATGGTGATCTCTTCCATGGAAGCACAAAGAACATATCTGTCATAGTCACGCACAAAACAGCGCATGAATGACAGCAGCTCGTCACCGCTGCCGTCAATGCGCAGTTCCGCATATCCTTCATGCATGAATTGTCTGACGGATGGTTCATTGGTTCCGGTAAAGCGGATCACATTCCTGCTTTGTATGCTTTCCCCGTTTCCGCATTCGCTTTTCAGTCTGTTTTCCAGCAGTTCCCAGGCTTTCCTGCAGTACGGATCATCCGGGATTTCCACATGATACGCACGGGTATCCGGGATCGTATCATGGTCACGGTCGATCAGAAAAACACCTGTACGGAACAGGCTTTCCAATCCCATATCAGGATAGAAATAGTCATTTGCGTCAGGCCATATCTGATCTGTTTTCCCTGTACTGAGCTTTTTCATAACAACCTTTATTCTTTTGGACCCAATCAAAATATACCTTATCGCACTTTCCGGCACAATGCCGCATAGAAAACGAAAGACTGCCCTGCGGCAGCCTGTTTTCGTTCAGGAAGGAAACATTATCCTTTATAGACGACTGTACCGTCCTTCTCTCTTGAGAAGTGGCAAAGGAATGTATCCCATGTCAGCTGTGCCATTTCAGCAGTATATGTATGCGGAGAACCTTTGATCAATGTATAACGGATCATCGGAACATGATCATCATTATAGATCACAAGCGTATGATAATTTCCGTTCACATACCAGTTATCATACTTTCCTGTCATATGATTCGCCCTGCAGTAATTCTCGATAGTCTCCCTGGCGATCGCACCTTCACTAAAATCAGTAGGCATAATATCAAATTCAGCCATCATGAAGTAGATTGGAATACCGACCTTATCAGGAACCCTTCTGAGATCCTTGGGATCCCATCCTCCCAAAGCACCGGTAGGTCCGAATGCCGCAAAACGTTCCGGAATATGTCTGCTCAGTGCCTGCGTCATCTGGGAACCGTTTGAATGCCCTACTGCGTAGATCCTCTTTGTGTCAATACGGTAATCGCGCTCCATCGTATTCAGCATTTCTTCGTAATAAAGCAGTTCACGATCAGTCAGATCATCGCCCAGGCTCGTATTTCCCAAAGACCAGTGCGGTACAGGGAATCTGGCAAGGCCGTCATTTCTCGGATAGGCAGAAGCGAATACCACAAAGAAGCCTCTTTCTTCCGCCAGTCTGTGCCAGTCGCTCGTCATAGCAAAGTATTCCGAATTGCATGACATCCCGTGTATCGCTACCACCAGCGGATATTCCTTCTCTTCATCTGCCCTGTAGCAGCTCGGCACATACACATCCCAGTATCTCGGCAGTCCGTCGATCACTTTTTCCACACGCTTTACGCCCGTCTCTGAAGGACTTCTCTTAGCTCTCAGGTGGTTGTTTCCGAATCCTCCCCACCTTGAGAATCTCAGAACAAAACTGACCATTGCCTCATTCAGATCATTCCTGCTCTTACCTTCCGTGCTCTTCCCGTCTGCCAGCCAAACCTGGGAGATCGGCTGTTCATTGACAAAGTATGCTCCGATTCTCGGCTGTTCCAGATATACTTCTCCGTATTCATTTCTCAGCCCTTCTTCCTTCGCACGGATCGTCTCTTTCATGTACTGTTTCGTTGCTTCTGCACGACCGCTTCTGTCAATGATAAATCCAGGCATTGCGATCTCAGGCTTCTTCCATGTATCGATTCCATCTGAAGGCAGAGACCTCAGCACTTCGAACAGTTCAGGATCGACACCGCAGTCTCCATCTGCCGCAAACGCAGGATATGCCGCACTGTATGTCAGTGCAAGTGCAGCAGCAACATATGCACCATCTCCTAATCCTATCGGATAGATATATGACTCACAGATATCCACTGTCAATCTCTGGCCGAACTCCATGTATACTGTCTGCTGTATGAAATCAAACTCTTTCTCCACATCATCCTTGTCCCATCTGTCTGCTTCAAAAATGATATATGCCAGTTTGTTTTTCTCAGACAATTCTTTCCAGTTTTCTGTTTCCAGGAATGTTTCAGCTGTGATCCCGTTATCAGGAACGATCAATGCACATGCGCCTTTGGACCGCATATCCTGCGGTACATAGATACCGTAACTGCGTAAAACACCGTTTACTTCGATCGTCTTCTTTGTCAGTCCCGTATTGAACTGTGCATACGGATTTGTGATCAGAGAAGGATCGACCTTTTCATAACGTACATTTGAATGTCTTCTTGGTTCAGGCTTCGTTCCTTTCGGAACTCTGGGCATTAACATGGAACGGTTGTTCAGCGGACTGAAGTGAAAACTTGTATATTTGCTCATAATGATACCTAACCTTTGTATTCTATTGTTCCGTCTGCAAGACGTCTGAAGTGACAGAAGAACAGATCCCATGTCATCTGTGCCATCTCGCCGGTATATGTATGCGGGCAGTCCCGCATGATTGTGTAGTTCACCAGCGGAACATGGTCGTCATTGTAAAGAACCAGTGTATGGTAATTACCATTGTCATACCAGTTCGTATCATTGAATGCCGCATGATTTGCTTTGCTGTAGAGTTCTACAGTACCGCGTGCAGCCGTACCTTCTTTCAGTTCCGGATCGGCGATATCATATTCACCCATCATGATGAATACAGGTCTGTCAATGCTGTCATCGATCGGCTCCAATGTATCTGCAGAGCTTCCTGCAAGTGAACCGGTAGGGCCGAATGCTGCGAAACGTTCCGGCATTTTTCTCATCAGTGTCTGCGTCATGCGTCCGCCGTTTGAATGGCCAGCAGCATATACTCTTTCACGGTCGATCCTGTAATCTCGCATTGTTGTATCCAGCAGTTCTTTAAAATAGATCGTTTCATCAACTCCTTCCTGGAGCATCGGCCATACGCTCCATCCCGGAACCGGGAATCTTGCCCTGCCGATATTTCTCGGATAAGCAGAAGCGAATACCACAAAGAATCCTCTTTCTTCCGCAAGTCTCTGCCAGTCACTGGTCATTTCAAAGTATTCCGAATTACAGGAGAATCCATGTATTGCCACAACCAGAGGATACACTTTTTCTTCTTCCGGACGATAGCAGCTTGGAACAAACACATCCCAGTATCTGGGCAGCCCGTCGATCTCTTTTTCCACCCGGATCACACCGGTTTCCTTAGGACTCCTTTTCAGACGCAGATGGTTGTTTCCGAATCCGCCCCATCTTGAAAAGCGCAGGACAAATCCCACCATTGCCTCGTTCAGTTCTTCGCGGCTCTTTCCCTGAACGCTGTTTTCATTCGCAAGCCATACCTGTGCAACCGGCTGCTCATTGACAAACCATGCGCCGCGCCTGGGATGTTCAAGGTATACTCTGCCGTACTCATTGCGCAGACCTTCCTCTTTCGCCCTGATGGTCTCCAGGAAATACTTCTGCGCAGCATCTGCCCGCCCGCTCCGGTCGATCATGAAACCCGGCATAGCAATCTCCGGCTTCATCATCGTAACGATGCCATCCGCGGGAAGTTTACGCAGCACTTCAAATAGTTCCGGATCCACGCTGCAGTCACCATCCGCTGCAAACGCGGGATAGGTCGCGCTGTATACCGCAGCAAGTGCGGAAGCCACATACGCCCCATCTCCCAGTCCGATCGGATAGATATATGATTCACAGATATCCACTGTCATTCTCTGCTGGAATTCCAAGTCAACGACCGTCTGGATAAAATCAAACTCCTGTTCCACATTGTCCTTGTTCCACTGTTCAGCTTCCAGGATGATATATGCCAGTTTGTTTTTTTCCGACAGTTCTTTCCAGTTTTCCCTTTCCAGGAATTCCTTCGCTGAGACACCGTTTTCCGGCATGACCAGGGCACAGGCACCTTTAGAGCGCATATCCTCAGGTACATAAATGCTGTATTTTCTCACTTCACCGTTGATATCGATCGTCTTCTCCGTCAGTCCGGTGTTGATCTGGCAGTATGGATGTTCCGGAATCAGTTTTTCTTCCGGTACGGGTTCAAAGGCATTGACCAGTCTGTTTTTTCTGACAAAAGGCTCTCCCCTTTTGATTCTCGGCATCAGCATTGATCTGTTGTTCAATGCGCTGAAATGAAAACTTTCATACTTATTCATGTTGCTACTCCATCATCGGTTAAAGATGATTCAGTTCTTTTGCCCTGCAGCAGGAAACAAAATGGCCGGGAAGCAGTTCTTCCAGTTTTTGCGGCTGTCTGCAGGCTTCGGTTGCGTACATACATCTGTCGGCAAACCTGCATCCCGGTTCCGGATCGATCGGTGATGTGATCTCACCTTTCAGTACGATCCTCTTCTTAGGATGTAGGATATCCGTTGTAGGAATTGCAGAAAGAAGTGCCTGTGTATAAGGATGCAGCGGTGTTTCAAACAGTTCATCTGTCGGACTGGTCTCAACCAGCTGACCAAGATACATGACTGATATGTTCTTTGAGATATGCCGTACAACAGCCATGTTGTGAGTAATAAACATATATGCAAGATTCTGACTTTCCTGCAGGTCCATCAGCAGATTCAGGATCTGTGCCTGAATCGAGACATCCATCGCAGAAACCGGTTCATCACATACGATGAACTTAGGGTTCAATGCCAGTGCTCTGGCAATGCCGACCCTCTGCCTTCTTCCTCCGTCCAGTTCATGCGGATAGCTGTCTTTCAGTCTCAGCGCAATACCCACAAGGTCCATCAGACGCTCACATTCATTATCAACTGTTTCTTTTGTACATCTGCCGTTCAGCAGAAGAGGTTCACGGATCGTATCACCTACCGTCATTCTGGGGTTCAGTGATGAATACGGATCCTGGAAGATGATCTGCATCTTCTGACGCAGTTCTTTCATTTCCTGTTTTGTCGGATTTGTAATATCCTTTCCCTCAAATATGACATTTCCGTCTGTTGCAGGCTGCAGGTGGATAACTGTTCTTCCGAGAGTCGACTTGCCGCATCCGGATTCACCGACAACACCCATCGTCTCGCCTTCATTGATGGACATGGTCACGTCATCGACCGCATGAACAACACCACGGCTACCCGGGAAATACTTTTTCAGGTTTTTGATTTCCAGCAATGTCATAACTAAACCTCACCACCGTTCTTCCCACTGCGGATCTGTTCCGCCAGAGGACATCTGCAAAGATGATCATCATTGATTTTCTGCAAAGACGGCTTATTCTTCCTGCATTCATCCGTAGCATACGAGCATCTGGGACTGAAGCAGCATCCTTCAGGCAGATTTGTCGGATCAGGCGGCAGTCCTTCGATATTTGCAAGCCTGCGTGTACTGACGCTCAGATCGGGGATCGCTCCGAACAGACCGATCGTATACGGATGGCAGGGATTAAGGAATATTTCTTTCCTTGTTCCATATTCAAGAACTTCCCCGGCATAAATGACTGCAACATCGTCGCACATCCTTCCGACAACACCCAGATCATGCGTGATCAGGATCATCGCCGTATTATATTTGTTTTTCAGGTCTTCCATCATATCGAGGACCTGAGCCTGGATCGTTACATCCAGTGCTGTAGTAGGTTCATCTGCCAGGAGAAGCTGCGGATTGCATGCAAGCGCCATAGCAATGACAACTCTCTGCTTCATGCCTCCGGAGAACTGATGCGGATATTCGTCGTATCTGGCAGAAGGAATACCTACCATTTCCAGCATTTCCTGCGCCAGTTCCCTGGATGTTTTATTTTCAAGCTTCTGGTGTTTTTTGATGACTTCCGCGATCTGGTCACCAACTTTCATGATCGGGTTCAGCGCCGTCATCGGATCCTGGAATACCATCGTGACAACATTACCGCGGACATTCCTCATCTTCGTTTCCGGGAATGTAAGCAGATCGTCGCCGTCAAGCATGATCCGTCCGTTCTTCACAGTTGCCTGCGGTTCAGGCAGAAGTCTCAGGATCGCTTTTGCAATCGTCGTTTTTCCGGCTCCTGTTTCTCCGACCAGACCGAGCGTCTTTCCTTTTTCCAGGTCAAAAGTCACGCCGTTCACGGCATGAACAGTTTTGCCGCCGGAGACATATTCAACAACAAGATCTTCAATATTCAGAAATGCTTTTTCACTGTTCATATGTTTTCTCCCTAATCCTTCAGTTTCGGATCAAGTGCATCGCGCAGTCCATCACCGAACATATTCAGGCAAAGGACAGAGATGGCAATGAAAAGACCCGGGAATATCAGCATATGAGGATAATCTCTCAGATATCCGCGTGCACCCGACAACATGGCACCCCATTCAGGAGTCGGAGGCTGGACACCCAAACCGATATAGCTTAGCGCTGCAAGCTGCAGAATTGTACGCGCAACGCCCATTGTTGAAGAAACGATCAGCGGTGACCAGCTGTTGGGAACGACATATTTCCAGATACGTCTGGTCGTGCTGCAGCCGATCGCTTCGGCAGCTTCCAGATACTGTTCCTCGCGCGTCCTCATGACCGAGCCTCTCAGCAATCGTACCGTTCCGGGAATTGATCCGACCGAGATCGCTATGATCGTCTTATCGATACCTACACCCAACGCGGCTGAGATAATGATCGTCAGCAGTGTGGAAGGGATCGCCTGAATAACATCAAGCATTCTCATGATTACTGCGTCGATCTTCCCGCCGAAGAATCCTGTGATCGCGCCGATTACCGTGCCGACAGATGTCGAGAACAGAACCGCCGCAAGACTGATGGACAGTGAATACCTTCCGCCGTAGAAACATCTTGTCAGAAGATCTCTTCCCAGGTCATCCGTACCGAACGGATGCTTCAGGGAAGGTTTCTGGCTGATCGACATGATATCGTATTTCGCATAGTCATATGGTGATACGATCGGCACAATAATAATCAGCATAACAAGTAACAGGAACACATACAGACCGATCATTGCATTGCGGTTCCTCTTAAGGCGATTCCAGAAAACAGCAAACCTGCTTTCCTTAAAGCCTCTTTTCATCTTTTTCTCTGTCATGCTTTTTTCACCTTTGTCTTCCTGCCGCTGTTTTCATATCTTGCTTTGATACGCGGGTCATTAAACGCGTATGCGATATCGACCAGAAGCATGATGACCGCAAAAACGATTGCGAGCATTACGACGCATCCGCGGACAATCGGATAATCTCGTTGATTAATAGCAGTGATCATATACTGACCGATCCCCGGGAACGAGAATACATTTTCAATGACGATCGATCCGCCGAATATGACAGCAAGATTGTTTCCTGCCAGTGTTATGATCGGGTTCAATGCGTTCGGCAATGCGTGACGCATGATCACTTCGCGCTCAGACAACCCTTTCGCACGAGCAGTCACCACATAGTCCGCTCTGATGACTTCAAGCATACTTGAGCGCGATTGTCGGGCTTGTGTTGCCAGGCCGCCGAAGCATAGTGAAACGGTTGGCAGAACATAGTATTTAAACCCTCCGATACCACTTGAAGGGAACCATCGCAGTTTTAAGGCAAACAAGAGTACAAACATCAGTGCCAGCCAGAACGTTGGAATAGATACTCCAAGCAGTGCAATGATCATACTGATACGATCACCCCATCCGTTCTGATGTATTGCAGCAGTTATTCCAAGAGGAATACCGATTCCAAATGCAAGAACCATTGAAGCAACACCGAGAATAAGCGTCCTCGGCAGACGCGCAGCGATTTCAGCGCCTACAGGGGCGCCTGTTAAATACGATTTGCCCAGATCAAACTTGATAAAGGTCTGATATAGAAAATCTCCCAATTGAACAAGGAACGGTCTTGTCAAGCCGAGCTGTTCCCTCATCTGTTGCAGCTCGTATTTTGTTGCTGTGCTTCCAAGCATGATCTGTGCGGGATCACCCGGAACAAAATAGAGAATGGTAAAGATCAGTACAGCGACCATCAGCAATACCGGTATCATTTGCAGTATTCTTTTTAAAACAAATCTACCCATATGATTCCTCCGTTTGAATGTGATTGAATACAGGGCAGTGTCTGTAGCTGGCAGACACTGCCCTGTCAGAAATCAGATCAATGATACTTTTATACTGTTGTAGGATCAGTTCCAGACGTATTCAGAAGCGCCCGGAATGATGTTGCCGCGAAGGTTGAACAGCGGTTTCGTAATGAGTTTGGAGTTTGTGACAAAGTTCAGTTCCTTGTGGAACAGTGCATAATGGTATGCATTCTCTGTCATATACTGTTTAGCTGCATCGAGGTCTGCGTCATCCTGTGAGATAGATGCCTTCTGGATCAGGCTGTCCAGCGTATTGTCACGTACCATTGCCATATTATGTTCTGCGTAACGTGTGGAATCCAGCTGTCTCCATGTGTTTGTGATGTATCCTGTAGCACCGTTATAGGAAATGTTCAGGTCAAACTTTGTAGGGTCTGTCTGATATGTATTCCACAGTGCCTGCTCGAATGATGTAACTTCCGCATTGATGCCGATTTCAGTCAGCATAAGTTTGATGACCTGGGCGATCTTGGATCTGACCTCGTCTGTATCGCAGAGGATCGTCAGACTGATATCACCATCTTTTACACCTGCTTCGCTAAGAAGTTCTTTAGCCTTAGGAAGGTTATAGAGATAGTAGTCATCTGTCTTCCAGTTCGGCTGGAATCCGATACTGAGATCGCTGCCATAGCAGTAGCAGGGCTCTCCATGTCCTTCAACCACAGCTGTGATCAGAGCGTCAATATCGATTGCATACAGAACTGCCTGAGCAATACGGAGATCATGCAGAGGGCTTTCCTCGGAACGGTTTACCCACATCTGCTGGATATATGTATCTCTCTGTGTTGTAACTGTAAATCCTTCTGAGCTTTCGCCGCCTTCCATGAATCTCGATGCATTGGAGAAGTTCAGGTTTGTAACGACATCATAGATACCTGTTTCGAGACCAATAGCCATCTGTGTAGATTCAGTCACAAAGTAGTATTCAATTCTGTCAACGTTCTGTTTCTGTACTTCACCGCGGAGTTCTTCCTTCTGCCAGTAATCTTCGTTCTTTGTCAGGATAATGGATGAGCCTGTTGTCCAGGAATCCACTTTATATGCACCCGTTCCGATCGGATTGGAACGCATGCAGTCACCGCTTCCTTCATATTCCTTCTGGGATACGATCATGACCTGGGTCATCATCTGTTCCAGACCGCCTGCAGCTTCACTGTTAACAGCAAGTTTGAATGTATAGTCGCCTGTTTTTTCAATTGAATCCAGGTTGCCTGTCAGAGCTGTATGCTGGTTGCCCGTACCATTTGTCAGACATTCATTGAAACTGAACACCACATCATCGGCGGTAATATTATTGCCGTTGAAGTCGGTAATATAGTCAAACAGTTCGACATCGTAAACGACGTGTGTCGGTGTGGATTCGGCTTCGTTCTTTGTCCATGATTTAGCCAGCCATGGATGGTACTGACCATCGGTTCCCTGATAGATCAGGTTCTCATATGTATATGCAAGAACTGTCCATCTGCCGGAAGAAGAACCTTCGTCAAATGCACCTAGTGAACCGGGATCAGATGTCGTGGCGATCTTGATTACCTTTTCCTGCGGCACTTCAGCTTCTGCTGTAGCAGCTGCAGTGCTTGTACCGGCATTCTGTCCGGAAGGTTCAGTGCTTCCGCCGGAGCAGGCAGTCATTGATACAGCCATCATTGCCGCAATTCCAAATTTTGCGAGATTTGAACAGAACTTTTTCATTTTCTTTCCTCCTTACTGTTTCTTTGAAATACTGCGAAAGTTCATTGTTTTTCAGAGATACTGACTGAATTCGATCTTTTCTCTGTTTGGTCCGATGATCGTAAAATATTTTGTTCCGTTTTCCCAGAAGTCATTCTGATGGATCCCTCCATCCACAAATTCGAATCCCTGCTCCACGCAATACCGATAGGCTTCTTCTACCTTCGTTGTATTCAAAGCAATATGATCGATTGCTCCCGGTCTGCCGGCTGTCTCGTTCCGCTGGTAAATTTCGAATATAACCCCCGCCGCTTCAACGAAGCATACATTTTCATCCATTGTTTTTTTAATGAAGGAATCTTTAAAACCGAGTTTCCGGAAAAAGGCCGCAGTTTCCTCGACGTTTTGTGCAGGAAGTCCAATGTGCTGTAAACCAATTAACCCAAGATCCATTGTCTCTCCTTTCAGTATCAGTCATTGAGTAAGCGCTTACTTTTCTGTTTCTGAATACATTTGGTCCGATTTTTTGTGTTCTATCTTGTACTGAATTTTGTATTTTGATGTATAATTTGAATATAAACGTTTGCGTAAACGTTTAACTGGCTGATTTCACTATATCATATATTTTTTAAAAGTAAACAGAAAATCAAGAAATATAAATATATGTCAAATCAGGCTCGGAAAAACCGTCATTATTATCCGAGTATTTGTATCCTGTTTGCTATACTGTAATTAAGCTTTCCTATCTTTCACAAGTGAAAAAGAAAGCACAATATCTGCAGTCAGGGAGATTTAGGCTTAGCACAAAGCTTGGCCTGGAAGAGGGACTTACATGAGTAAAAATGTCAGTATCATTGATGTAGCAAAAGAAGCAGGTGTTTCGACCGCAACTGTCAGTCATGTGATCAATCGTACCAGATTTGTTTCCGATGAAACCCGGAAACGTGTTAATGATGCCATCAAAGAACTGGGTTATGCACCGAATGCCTCAGCAAGAACGCTGAAGACCGGGAAGACCAATAAGATCCAATTCATCATCCCCGACGTTGACAACGCTTTCTTCACATCGCTGATCGAGTCGATTGAGTCTGCTCTGACCAAACATGGGTATCAGCTGCTGCTGGCCAACACGCACGAAAATTGGGAAACAGAACTGTCCTATCTGCGCACTGTCAACAAATCGATCGTTGACGGACTGATCCTTGCAACAACACAGACAGACTGGAATACACTGAAGCAAAACCTTCCGGCAGATCTCCCCGTCGTTCTTCTAGACCGTAAACCCAAGGGATGTGACATAGACTGTGTATGGATCTCTACTTATCACGCATGTCATGAAGCTCTTCTGAAACTGATCGAATGGGGGCATCGGAAGATCGGACTGATTGCAGCAAGACCAAGTCTTTCCACTTCAGTGGAACGCAACAACGCTTATAACGACGCCATTAGTGCAAATAACCTTGAAAAATTCATCTCGCCGGGCGATTCTTTGAGAAACAGCAGTCCGAAACATTATCAGGAACTTGTTGGAAAGGGTTGCACAGCAATCCTGATAGCCAACGGAAGGATGACAGATGACATCATTTATTACCAATATGAACATCCGGAAGAGATGGCACGCAATGTCACATTATGCGGTTTCCGTGAGTCTTCCAAAGTCCACCGTCTTACCCCGATCGCCGTATCACAGCCATCAGAACAGATGGGTGAATACGCTGCCGGACGGATCATGACACTGATCAAAAACAGACACGCCAGACCGAAAGAAAAGATCCTGCAGGCAGTCTGCGAAGTACGCAGTGACTTCATTAAATCATAACGGATACCCGGTCGATCATTTGGCCGGGATCTTTGTTTTCGAAGAGAGATCGATCTCTTCTTTTTTTGGTCAGACCAAAATTCCCGAATTACGAAATTCCTTATTATGCTTGATAAAGCCTCATGTTAGAATGATTTCAGGAGCTGATAACATATCATGAAAGAACAGAAGAACAGAATGGTGAATGCCTTTGATCTTGAGAACATGAAGATCGATCCGAACTATGTACCGGCGGATCCCGAGAAGGCAAAACTGGTTTTAAAACTCGGAAATATGATCACCGACCGTTATCTCGTGAAATATACGGGAACGATGGGGTATGACGATCCCGAGTACTGGATGCTGGATGAACTGCTGACCAAGGAAGAGGTCAAATTGATGCTGTCATTCAAAAAGTGCAGGACCAACAAGGATATCGAAGATCTTGCAAAGCTGAACGATATGACTGTTGAGCATGCACAGGAAGTCGTGCAGCACCTCATGTGGATCGGTGTAGTGGAATGCAACAGGGAAAACGCAGACCATCACCTGCAGTACAATGTCCCGATCTTCGTACCGGGCAGTGCCGAGTTCGCTATGATCAACACGGAACTCGTCCAGCAGCATCCCCGTCTCGCTACATTCTTCAACCTGATGACACAGATGCCTCTGGAAAACATCACACAGATGGTACCTGCCGGCGGTGCAGGCATCGGCATGCATGTCATTCCGGTCGAGAAAGCGATCGAACATGAAAGCACAGCTGTCAGCGTGGAAAAACTCTCCCACTGGCTGAGCAAATATGATAAGTATTCCATCGGTGTCTGCACC
Source organism: Solobacterium sp. (assembly GCA_024693325.1). Taxonomy (GTDB): domain Bacteria; phylum Bacillota_I; class Bacilli_A; order Erysipelotrichales; family Erysipelotrichaceae; genus Bulleidia. The sequence continues at coordinate 6,792 of JAILLA010000028.1, read as the reverse complement.
TGCAGAAGACAGCAGACGATGCGCGGTGAGAACTGCGGTGATATTGAAGGCCGTTATTGTATCGGTGTCGGCGACCTTGCGGAATTTATGGTACTCCGCGGCGTCGGGCATTACCGTACATACGATGAAGTCATTGAAACACTGAAGCGTGCAGAGCGTCATGGACATGTCCACCAGGTTACCAATATTGACGGTGAAGACAAGATCGTCGGTATCTGCAACTGCTCACCCGGATCATGCAATGCCCTGCGTATCGCTGAGCTCTACAACACACCGAATATGGTTCGTTCCGCGTACCGTGCGCATGTCGACACACAGAAGTGTGTTGCCTGCGGCAAGTGCGTAGAAGCCTGCCCTGTCGGCGCGGCAAGACTCGGTCAGAAGCTCTGCAGAAAAGACGGCAGCAATGTCCGTTATCCGCTGACGCAGCTTCCTGATGAAACACCTTGGTCTGCAGACAACTGGAACCCCAACTACCGTGAAGACATCAAGCGCAACTGCTATGATTCCGGTACAGCGCCCTGCAAGACAGCTTGTCCTGCACACCTGGCTGTACAGGGTTATGTCAAGATGGCCAAGGACGGCAGATACCTGGATGCCCTGAAGCTCATCAAGCAGGACAACCCCTTCCCGGCGGTATGCGGCGCTATCTGCAACCGCAGATGTGAAGAAGTATGTACCAGAGGCATGGTCGATGAGCCGATCGCGATCGATGAGATCAAGAAGTTCATCGCGGCTCAGGAACTCAAGGAAGAAAACAGATATGTACCGCTGTGTGAAAAAGACTCCGGCGGTATGTGGGATGATGAATTCAAAGTGGCAGTCATCGGCGGCGGTCCTGCCGGCCTGAGTGCTGCATATTACCTTCGTAAGCACGGCTATCCTGTTACGGTATTCGAAAAAGAAGAACAGCTGGGCGGTATGCTGACATACGGTATCCCGAGCTTCCGTCTGGAAAAAGATGTCATCAACGCTGAGATCGATGTGCTCAGGCAGATGGGCGTTGAATTCAAATGCGGTGTTGAAGTCGGAAAAGACATGTCCATCCAGGATCTGAGATACGATGGATACAAAGCATTCTACGTAGCGATCGGTGCCCAGGGCGGCAGACTTGCCGGTGTTCCGGGTGAAGACGCTGAAGGTGTTGAAACAGGCGTAGACTTCCTGCGCAGAGTCAACAGGGACCACAGCCAGCAGCTGCACGGGGATGTAGTGGTTGTCGGCGGCGGCAATGTTGCGATCGATGTCGCAAGGACTGCGGTCCGTGTCACGGACGGCAAGGTAACGATGCTGTGTCTGGAATCCGAAGAAGAAATGCCTGCAGCAGCTGATGAAGTCGCTGAGGCAAAAGCAGAGAATATTGAGATCTGCAATGGCTGGGGCCCGAAGGAAGTTCTTACAAAGGACGGCAAGGTCACAGGCATCGTATTCAAGAAGTGCACATCCGTATATGACGCGGATCACAGATTTGCACCGCAGTATGATGAAGAAGAAACGATCGAGATCAGCTGCGAACACGTACTGATGTCCATCGGACAGTCCATCATCTGGGGAGACCTGCTCAAGGATTCCAAGGTCGAACTCAACCGCAACGGAACAGCAGTCGCAGACCCTGTCACACTGCAGACAGGTGAAGCAGACATCTTCGTCGGCGGTGATGTATTTACCGGACCGAGATTCGCGATCGACGCGATCGCTGCCGGCAGACAGGCAGAGGATTCCATCAACCGTTTCGTGCATCCGGGCAACTCACTGACCATCGCAAGAGACCTGAGACACTTTGTCGAACTGGACAAGGATGATATCCATCTTCCTTCCTATGACACAAGCAGACGCCAGGTACCCGGCCACAAACTGGCTACCCCGGACAACAAATTCAGTGATACACGTCTTCCGTTTACGGAGGAACAGGTTCGCACGGAAGCAGGCAGATGCTTAAGCTGCGGGGCTTCCCATGTTGACCTGAACAGATGCATCGGCTGCGGTATGTGTACGGTACGCTGTGAGTTTGACGCGATCCACCTCACAAGAGACATTCCGGAAGCCACAAGAATGATCAAGGCAGAAGACAAGCTCAAGCTCATCGGACCTTACGCTGCAAAGCGTGAGATCAAGATCCTCAAAAACAAGATCAAAGGCTGATCAGCCTAAACTGTCAAAGCGGGGCATATGCCCCGCTTTACTGTTATTTGTTGTCAGCAGAGATACAGTATATCACGCCGTCTGTCATCTGCAGTCTGACTGTTATCAGTAACTGTTCTTATACTCATCAAAAGATATTGCATTAATGAACTGACTATAATCATTCACAAGTTTGATCTTTTCCAGTTTGTTAATTTCTGACTGAAGATAATTCTTCAATTTAGTATCTTCATTGAATCCAAAGAAATGATTATTCTCAATTATTAAGATCTGATTATACAATTCAATCGTACTTGCTTTGTACAGTTCAAACTGTTTTCTGACACTTGCTACTGCATCATTGGTATGATTTCCTGACGCCACATTTCTGACAGCGCCATTATACGCATCAGCAGCTGCCAATCTGATTGAAATCTGAGTAAAGAATGACAGGATTGCTTTTGCGCGTTCTTCTCCACCTGAGACAGTCATCAATGTATCCAGCGCAAAGCTAGCAAATGAATATAGTTTTCCTGCAGATACATACTTGTGGTCCAGAACAGATTTTGCCATTTTTGAATCTCCAAATGTTTTAGAGAATGTTTCAAACAGCTTTTTGTCGATCTGCTCTGTTATTGTATTATCCCAGGCATACTCTGCTATATCGCCGATGTAGTCTTTGATCACACGATTTATGATACCATCTGCGCTCTTATACCATTCATTTTCATACTCTTCAATAACATCATCAAATGCATGAAGGAGATCAGGATCATCTATGCTGTAGCACTGCATCTCCCGCACTCCATCAATCAAATCATGCATATAGAGGAAATCGGATGTTATGTATGCAGCGATGTTTTCTCCGCCCTCATAAAGGCTGAGTAAATTCCTCATTTTACTGCAATAGCTGAACATTTTATATACTAGGTCAATATCTTTTTTTGATATTGTTTTCTTCCTGATATTCAATTCATAAATCTGATACAGCGTCACAAGTTGTTTTCCAGAGCCAATATCCTTGAGAATTGATTTAATGACCTTAGTTTCTTCTTCATTACATATTTCGGGTGTCGCGTTTTCCTCAGCATTTTTCAAAACTGCAATGATCTGATTCTTATAATACTCTCTTGCCATTGTTAGGCCGAGGACATCTTTTATTGCCTTTACTGACAGATCAGCAACACCAGACGCTCTTGTTTGTACAGCGGCAAGAATAATATCTCCTGTACTGATCTTAGCCATTTCTACCGAATAGTATCCATATGAGGATAAAGGATTTGCACCGTTGGTTTTCTGACACCATTCAATCAATTCTTCATTTGTCAATTCTCTATGATTAGTATCATCTTTACCAGGATCCTTTCGTAAGAGTTCTTTCATCATGACGTATTCAGAAGTATCCTTTACTTTGCCCCAGATAATTCCTTTGCTATATTGCGGGTTTCCTTCAATAACTATGACATCCCCTTTTCTGTAGGATGCTCCTGAACCGGAGAATTCATCCGCTTTCTTGTATGCATGGAATTCGGTATATGGTGCATAGTATTTTCCAGAAGTCGTGTATACTTCTGCCTTTCTGCATTTTGTACACATTCCATTTTCCGGAGTATGTTCTGCTTTTTCGATTTTCACTCGTTTTTCCGGAAGCTGCTGGTTGCAAAGCGTACATACTGTTGATTCAGGATGTTCTACAAAAAGATGATATTTGTCATCAACATCAGCATATTGACCTTGCCCAATATGAATATGATCAATGAGGTCATCTCTTCTGATCCAGAAGAAACCGTAAACATCATCAGATGTGGCTTTACAGTACTGTACACCATTCAGAACAATTTTATATGCAGACGTAGCGTTTATCGTGACTTTGGTTCCTGCTTGAGGAATAACTCCATATATGAACTCTTTAAGAAGATTTTCACTTGACGGCATTGCCGAATAGATAACACAGTCAGAATTCTTAGTATAATATGTGCCTGATGTAACATTGATAAAGCCGCAGACACACTTTCCATTAGTGTCAAACTGGTGTTTTTCCTTATAAGAAAATGTCTTATTGTCACATTCTACAAATACAGTATGTTCCGTCATGCTGGCATATTTGTATTGAAGGTTATTGTAATCGTATACCAGATCGACAGGTGTCAGCCATGTCATACGTATCCAGAAGTATCCAGCATGTTTTTCGCTAAGTTTTCCCCAGTAATATCCGGCACTTGTTTTCACTTCCGTGACGAATAATTTATCGCCTTTTTTAATTACATCTTTCTTTTTTGCCTTGTCTGCACCAGCTTTGTCATAAACATCAAGGCTGCGGTTGGCGGTATAATAGCCCGGAGCATGACTAACAGGCTTCTGCCCGCATTCAGCACATGTTCTTTGATTATGCAGTATATGATTGTCAACTGTATGAGAGCATTTTGTACATGATTCTCTCAGAACATGATACTCATCTTTAACAGATGAAATAGATGTATTGAAAGTATGCTGATGACTCTGCAATGCGCTCATTGCAATATAAGCAATTACATCTTTATCGTTTATCGAAGAAATCTTTCCATAGTAATAACCGTAATAGTTTTCAATGCTGCAGATATAAACATAGTCACCTTTATGCAGTGTTTTCAGCACAGTATTACTTGTTTTGTTCCTCAATGTTTTATATATGCTGACAATATCGGCTTTAACCAGGTAATCCCCCTTTGTGTATATATGCTGTTCCGCACCGCAAACAGAGCATTTTCCGTTTGAGCCAAAAGAATGCTCGGTTGTTTTAGTCTCAACATAATTACACAGTGTACATTCCCTGGTCAGGACATGGTCATAGTCTCTTGTTTCCGTGACTAAATTACTGCTCATTTTGTGCTCATGTCGTATCAGAGAATCGTTTGTTAAGTTGATAAAGCCTTTTTGGTTTCTTTCACCAGTTGGTGTGATCAGTTTTATCTCACCTCTGTAATTACCCCATTTGTTTGTCTTAATGGACCTGAACGCAATCACAGTACCAGAAGGAATGACATTATTCATCAACTTGTTTTCATCAAGTTTCTCATATACTTGAATATCTTTAACTGTCTGATAATAATCATTGGGATCCGCACAAGTAAGCAGAGGTTTCTTTGCACCGCAATAAATACACGTCGTACCGCCATTGTAGACATGGCTTTCCATTATTTCCTGTTTCAGTTTGCATGTCGGACAGTTTATCTGTTTCTTGTGTCTTGTATCACTATTATTTATATATATGACAGAATCTTTATCATGTTCCGGATGATAGATCAAATTGTTGAACAAAATATAATTTCCGGCCTTCTCGGTCTTCCCGTTGCACGAAGCAACCTGACCGTAATATGTATTCCCAGCATCATCTATCACGATATTTTTCAAGATAATCGTGCTTCCTGCCGGATAGACTTTGTCGTTATTAAGCCTGAATGTATAATTGTTTCTTACTTTGACTTTTTTATAAACCTGAACTGTACTGCCAGAGAAATAAATCGGATTTGTCTGCATGGAACTTGAAGTGTTACAGATTGTACAGAAGTCCCCTTCGGTATGCTTCTGAGGGACAAGTTCTCCATTAATCAGATAATAATGATACAACTTATCAACACTAACAATTTTGCCAGTAATAGACACCTGTTCTGCAAGTCCATTCATTTTTACATATCTTGCAGTGTTTGGAGCAACAGTCATGCCATTATACGCCCCAACACGGCCCCAGATATAATAGTCATCTCCTACTAATATCTCTGTAATAAATATGATCGAATCAGCTTTTGCTGCGTTAACAACTACTCCCTTAGTACTGCTACCGTATCCCGTCCAAATATCAATATCTTTTTTGTTTACACGATAATAACCTGCTGCATATGCAGTCTCTTTACCTTTGCATTTTGTACAGATGCCATTGTCAAAATACTGTGCATGAGATTCGCCTCTGTCTCTTGCTATATAATCACAGCCTTTGATCGTACACTTTTTATAGTGCACATGATGTGTATCATATACTTCGTAGCCGAAAGCCACATAATCACTGGTATCTTCATGAATTGTATGTGGTTTGATCAAACTCATCTGCACATAAAGATTCTTACAGGTTTTACCAGCATATTTGGTAACTTTCCCATATCTAAACCCATTATTATTGATCTTGACAGAAGCAACAACGATAAGTTCATTTGCGCCGACAGTAATACCTGCTTCTTTGCTGAGTGAGGCATCCTTATACAATTTAGCAGTATTAATCGGCACATAATTTCCTTTACCATTTGAGATTGGAACTGCTTTTCCACATTTACTGCAGACACCGGTCAATCTATCGGGAATATGTATAATTTCAGATGTGATTGCATATTTGCATTTTGTACATTTTCTGATATACAGATGTACATCATCATTTTTCCATTGTATACTATCTTCCCATTTTATATCAGAATCACTATGGTTATGTGAATTTACCTGACCGCTCCCCATGTATATGTACATGGTCTTAGTGATTTTTTCATTATCGATCCGTGTTACTTTTCCCCAGTAATTTCCGGCATTATTCAGTGCTACATCCTTGACCTCGACATAAGTTCCTTTAGGTAATGCCTTGATTTCTTTTCCATCTTCTTGCTTATTTCCCGGATATGTTGATATGCCCTTTTCATTAACAACTACATA
>JAILLA010000026.1 GCA_024693325.1 Solobacterium sp. | reverse complement strand
ATAAAACAAAATAATCAGTGTAACTGAAGGCTGAGCAGCACTGGTTTTAAAAACCAGATTCTTGATCTGGCCTTTTCGTTATGGTTTTACAGAAATCTATAATCCGGCAGCTTTAGTATTGACAGATATTAGCAGGTTTGTCGCTCTCTACTATGCTCGCTAGGTGTTCTATCGAGCATGCAAAGTATATCACAGAAAAGTGAAGACACTGTTAACGTCATCTATGTATAGGGCAGCTGTTGCTGCCCACAGGATTAAATCACCGGAATATCATATTTCGGCATAAGATCCAGGTCTTTTTTGTAGAATTCGACCCTGGCCTTCAGGTCACGATTACTGATGGTGGTTTTCTCGTCCTTCCAGATGTTCTTGCCGTCTTCCTGTCCGGCAACAAACGGAGTAGTGATCGTTGTACTGCCATCTGCAGGAATCTTTGCCCACAGACCTTTGCCAAACTTGTTTTCATGTACCGCCTTTGCAGGGAGCACAAAGCTGGACCAGGGACTATGATCATTCGGATCCGCATTCGGAATTACGATCTTCAGCATCTCCCTGCCATCCTTTGCTGTAAAAGGCTCAACCGTACCTTTTCCGAAATGCAGCGTGATCTCTTCAATTTTGTCTTCAGTTCTGTAGTTTTTCTGTTCACTCATGGTTTTTCCTCCATTCCCGGCTCTCTGCCGTTATTCCAGTTCCTCGTCTTCTTCGTCGTAATCTTCATCTTCTTCCGGAAGTTCATAGCCGTCATCGTCTTCACGGTAATCCGCATCCGGATCCGGACGTTCAGCAGTTTCGACCTGCTTTTTCTTATTCTTCATGAAATAGAAAGCTCCGCCTGCCCCGCATACACCGATCAGTGCAAGCAGGCCTAGTGCATAGGGAAGCTTGGACTGCTTCTGCTCAGGCTCCGGTTCCGGTGTTGTCTGCTGCTGGGATTCTTCCTGCTTAGCTTTTTCCGCTTCTTCTGCAGCTTTCTTGGCAGCTTCTTCAGCGGCGATCTGATCTTTCATGGCTGTCGCAGCATCCTCGTCCATCAGTGCAAACAGATCTGTTTCATCCACCTGGTTCAGGAAATGTACGTTTTCATGGCCCTTCTCATCCCGGTCGATGATCAGATAGAAGTAATTGCCGGATTTGGTCATCAGCGTTATGAACTGTTTACCAACGCCTGTGCTGCTTCCGAAGTCATCTACCAGTGTCAGATTGCCTTCCGGCGTCAGACCTGCACCTGTAGATCCCTGGTTCATCATCTGCATGAACATCTGCAGGTATTCCTCCGGGATCTCCAAGCTGTCGGAATTTGAAGAAGTAACTGTCTGGATACCCAGATAATCCTTATGGACATATCCGTGTTTTTCAGGGACTGTAATCTTTACCCAATCGCCTTCAATACCATGTACCTGGACTGTCTCACCCGGACGAAGCTGGTCGATCACTTCATAATTCATTCCGCCGCCGCATCTGACATTAAGACGGGATCCATTGGTATGAACAGTGCCGATCTGCGTTGTTTCTTCACCGTCTTTGGTGATTGTGATCCTGATATTTCCGGATCCTGTATCATCCGGACCATCCGACTGCGTGCCGGTATCCGTTGCCACATCTGCAGCTGTAATAGTTGCCACTGCCGCATCCGGATCATTCCCTGTGTATGCAAAAGCCGGAACTGTACAAGCCCCGGCTCCGATCGTAGCTGCCATCAGTACTGCGCATATTCTCTTAATCATGATCTGTTTTCTCCTCATCCATGATCATCATGTTTCCCGGAATACCGCCTTTCTTGAAGGCTGCCAGTACTTCAGCCAGCTGTTCCGGAGTAAGGTGTGCAGCGTGAACCATTTCATGGATCTCTGTATTCGTTTCCTCTGTGATCCGGTCCTGTGTTTCAATGATTCTCGCCTCAACCTCTGCTTTCTTCGCTATCAGTTTCTTCAGCTCGTCTTCAAGACGTTTTCTTTTCTTTGTCATAAGCCCTCCTTCAATCACGGCAGTCTGCCGAAACAGTAGAAATGCGCCTGCCAGTAACTTGTGTTGATCGATGCGTATTGAATCGGATTTCCGCAGTGGATCATCATCCCGTTGCCGACGTAGATCGCCACATGACTTGCGCCATAAGTGTTGTAAGTTCCCTGGAAGAAGATAATATCTCCCGGTTTGGCCTCACTCGGCGGGATAATGGTAAGCCGCTGACGCAGCCCTTCTGCGGTCGTTCTTCCATAGTTCCACCCGTTGCCGCAGTGATTGATCACCCAGCATACAAAGCCTGAACAATCGAAGCTCGTTGACGGGGAAGAACCGCCCCATACATAGGGATATCCGAGATATTTCTCTGCTTCCTGAATCATACGGGCAAAACGCGTATCACTCAGTGCTTCTGTCGGAATGTCATAATCCGGATAATCTGGATCCGGTACAGGATTTGCGTAAATATCATCCTCAAACAGATACGGCCTGTTTCCCTTTGTTTCATTCAGGATCATGTACCGCTCTATTTGATCATCTGTCATACCCCTTGCAAATACCGCAGCTTCCAGTGTCTTGTTCTGCAGTGTCACATTCAGGATGTGATACTCGTATTCGACCTCCACCTCTTCTTCATATTCCTCTTCATAGGAATCGCCGGTATCCGGATCGATCACAGTCCTTGTGTTTGTCTGAGTTTCAATCCTGGTACGGATCTCAACTTCGTCCTCCAGCGTCAGCTCATACTGCTCATCAAAGAGCGCGTGCAGCTCACTCTGTACCTCCGACCTTGTGTAGTCCTCAAATTTGACCGTCAGATAAGAAGTCAGGACGTATGGATTGTGATTGATCTCCGCCAGGTTATAACGGTATTCGTCATATCCCGGATGGGTGGACTCGATATTGTTCACTTCATTCCGGAGTGCTGTCTCCAGAGCTGTATAATCGCTATTTGCGCCTCTGATATCTGCATCTTCCGCAGTATAGGAACTGCCCAGGAGTGTGCCCCCGGATCCTCCCGCCATGGAAGAACACGAAGACATCTGCGTGAACAGGAATACCAGAAGAAAGATAAAAGCACCGCCGATCGCGATCCCTCCGGCATGACTTTTGATAAAGTTGCCGGCACGGTGAATGACTTGCTGTGCTTTTTCTTTGACTGTAGTTGTTCCGACCGCTCTTTCTGCAGCCTGTGATGCTGCACGGCCGCCGCGTGCAGCTGCATATTCCTGCTTGATATTCTTTCTCTGCATAAACCGGGAAAGAACATTGGACTGTCCGGCATCTTTGGCTGTTTCAGCCTTTGCTCCGGCACTCTTAGCAGTTCTGGTGGTCTTTAAACCTTCGGCTACTTCATCCTCCACATGCCGCAATGTTTCTTTCTCCACGCCGACTTCAGCCTTCACCGGACGGTCATGC
>JAILLA010000022.1 GCA_024693325.1 Solobacterium sp. | reverse complement strand
GTAAAGAAAAACAGGATAAAGAGAGGATTGTATCAGGAAGGCCAGGACATATACAATGCGGATGCGCTTGGTGCATACAACATTCTGAGGAAGTATCTGTATGAGAATCAGATCGATGTATATATATCTGTAGCAGGCTTGCCCTCGACAGTAGTGATACAGGCAGCTGTGTAGTATCTGCGATATGCAGATACAACAGTAAAGGTGTCATGGACGCACCCGGGAGCTGCACAGCTTATGCTGTGCCAACCCGATGCTCTGGCAATTCAATTGCCGAGTAGTTCACGCGAAACGGAAAAGCCGGTCCTTACTTCACCAAGACTCGCTGTTGAAAAAGTAAAGAAGGAGTTAGGTCTTTAAGAACAGTATCAGCTGCCTCATAAAAAGAAGAGAAGATGAAAATGCATCCTGGATTCATTCATTCAGGATGCTTTTCAGATTGTTGGCAAAGTGCCGGATTCAATAGGACTCGTATTATTCCGATACAAATATCAGCTGCATATATGCATCGGATGTTTTCTTGCTGATAATGGATTCTCTGCCGTCGGAAGGATCCAGACGCCGATGGCTGTAATATCCGTTCAGTGTAACTCTCAGTTCCATATCTGCCGGCCTGTCAGGATTATTTTTAATTTTCAATTTGAATTCCGCAGATTCGACCTGCCAGTCCATATAGTCGATCTGGGTCAGTTCATCTGTCTTTTTGATTCTTGTATACGAAGTGACGGTATACGGTTCCACACTGCCGATCGTTCCTTCAACCGCTTCGGTGCTGTCATACACCGTATGTTTTTCCATAAAACCATCCAGTTCAAACGAAGGGATCTCGCGCATGTGTCTATAGATACTGTCTTTCGGTAGAAGATGTACTTCTGAGTGCGGAGTCACCATTTCAAATGCATTATCCTTCTTATAGATCCTGAAGGTACTGTAAAAAGGCTCCTGAGGCGTATAATTTGCGGATGTGAAGCCGTTATATGAAACCACTGAGGTCAGGCGCATATTGGTGTTTTCAAACAGAATATGATCATCATATCCGTCCAGATCTACCGATGCCTCTGTATTTTCTGCCGTAATGTCCAGATTACCGGTATACAGCGGTTTTCCGTTTTCCATATCTTCTTTTGTTTTATATACTGCTGCAGATACCGGGAATCCCGCCAGAATATAGTCATTCATGGTAAAACTTCCCTTATAGGTACCGTTTTTATCCAGTTCTCCTTCCCATTGTGCTTTTGGCGCATGTTCTGAGACATTCACAAACCTGAACCAGCATCCGGCATATTGTTTTTCTTCTGTCCGGTCGGTTATCGTCAGCGTGATCGGTTTTCTGAACTGTTTCTGAATATCTCTGAGAGCACGGAAACAGTCACGGTACTGAATATACAGGTAATAGCGTTCCACACCATAAACGATCGGGGAAAGGCGTATGCGCAGATTGTGCAGGTATTCTGCAGTCAGCTTCTGCTGTTCTTCCGGCATCGGCCATGTTGTTCTCCTGTAACCGATATCTGATGCCGCAGAAGACAATACTGTCAGAGGGATATTCCAGAAGCGTTCAGCATATTTTTTCATCTCATCATCTATTTTCTGCTGTATTGCTTTTTCATTTCCTTTGTTCTCTTCTGAAATCTGTATGAACAGTTCATACCATTCCTTATTGGTACGCGGTTTGTATTCTCCTTCTTTATAAGTGTCCTGGAAGTATTCGTATATTTCACCCAGTTCTGACAGCCTGATCCGTTCCACCTCGGAGAACATTTCAGAAATGACATAGTTGAATATAAACACTCCGGAGAACGCAACATTGAATGCAGAAGAAGTAACACCCTTGATGACACTTGCGTAGTCAGCTGCCAGCAGCGCGGCATCCTTGTACAGGTTCAAGATCGTATTTCTGTCATTTCCTTTGCCTGCAGCCAGCTTGTAATATTCTCTTACCAGTCTGTCCGCCACTGCTACAGTGGAGAAAAGAAACCCTCTTTCAGCAAGTTTGTTCATATACAGAGTTGTTCCGGGATTCGGCCAGGGCTGTCCCATGGTGATCATCGTATTGATGTTGCTGATCCAGGAGAGTGTATCTTTCTGGGCATTGAACGCCAGATGACCGGTTTCTGCGATCGTTGCTATGATACCGATCGACTTTACGTCCGCTTCACCGCCTGTTACGCCTGATCTGACCGCCTGTTCAACTTTTTCAAACGTCAGATTTTTCATCAGGGAATCCATCTGTAATGATAGTTTTTCCCTTGTATACCGGTCGATCGTTTCAATCAGCGCAAACTTGGAAAAATGATCTGTCATGATCCGGACTTCGTGACTGTCGGGAAGTACTTCATATATGGCGTCTTCCCATTCACCTGTCTCTTCGTTGAAGAACAATGCGCCGACACATTCTTCCTCTGTTTCACCCTGCGCACAGAATCCGGATTCATACGGCAGGTAGACAGAGACAAAAGAATTCAGCTGATGTTTATCTCCGAGTGATATCTCATACGGCAGCAGTTTATAACCTTCTGTACTGTTTTCTTCGATATTCAGCGGCCGGCACTGCACCCTTACATCTTCCTCTTCATCAAATGTATAAGAATTCAATACGACTCTCACTTTTTCCGCGTCCGGAGATTTCTGATCTGTAACCGTGGTTTCGGTGATAAATCCATTGCCGTACGCAATGGTACCGGAAGACTGTGTCTGCTGTTCAGTGCTGCCGGAAGGATCATGCACGGTTTCTGGTTTGTATTCATTCTTCCCGTCATCAATGCACCCTTTGATCCGGAACACACCGAAAACAGCCAGACACAGTACGATCACGATCACCAGGAGGTTTCCCGATCTCTTTCTGTTTGGCTTCAAAGCTTTATCAGGTTCTGAAAATACCGGTTTTCCCTGTGCGGTTCCCGATACAGGCTGTCCGCATTTCATGCAGTATTTTGCGCCGGGAGGCAGGGGAGCACCGCATTTCATACAGTAGTTTGCCATGGTTATTCTCCGATTGTTTCTTTACGGTCTTACCAGACACAGGATGCCGACAACACCGGCCGCTGTTTCGATCCGGCCGACGCCGTACTGCCTGTTCTGATAGTAATAAAAGCGCTTCATATGTATTTTTCCTGGGCCTTCCGCTTTGAGTTCAATACCGTTTTCCTGATCTTCAAAGCTTCCGTAAAAATGAGATGGTTCTGAATCATCATAGAAAGAGTCGGGATCTTTCAGGTAGTGGATGGAATACCATACCAGTTTCAGGTCTGTATTGTACTGGCCGATGGAAATGTCCGCATTCAGCAGCAGGTCTGCCCGCATATCATTTTCATTGTCCGGGTCCAGCTTGATATATGCTTTCCAGTATCCTGTCAGTTCGCCCGGATCATGTATGCCGGGAACGTCACTGTCAAATTCTTTCAGCTGTACTTCTTTTGGATACCAGGCAAAATCCTCCATTGAAGGTCTGCCTTCAACACCTTCGGGGACATACAGATCCATTTCATCTGCTGAAGGAAGTTCCTCCTGTATCGGAACAGATATCTCTTCCGGTGCCGGGGTATTTTCCTGCACGGGCTCAGTATCTTCCAGCAGCTGGGAATCCAGGATCTCTTCACTTAATTCCATATCAAAAGAATCATCATATTCCGGGATCAATTCTATGACTTCCTCCTGATCTGAGGTACTTTGATCGACCGGAGCAGGGGACTGGGCTTCTTTGGAAGATGAACATCCTGTCAGAGCAGATGCAGAAAGTGCAGATACGATTAAAAAACGAAAAAAACGATATTTATGATTGCTTATTATCAGCATAACATCCTCCGGTCAGACAGCTGTATGATCCCTGTCTGTATCAGTTTCATTATATGATCAGCAGTATATGATCCATGGCTGTGACATACATTGTCATTGACAAAACCGATTGTGAAAAATGTCAACTCCTGAAGCAGTCAAGATACCGGAGCTGTCTCTGTCGGTATGTTTTAAAGCAGGAAAATACGGTCTTTATGAAATGAAAAGTGCATCCTGTGTCCAGAATGCATCTGTGTTTCCGTAATAAGGATCTTCTGGTCTGCTATTCGCTGTGTTTCTTTTCCGCGATATACGCAGTCAGTATTTCAACGAATGCCATCATCACGAACTGGGATGAGACCGGATAGGCATTCATCGTCTGAATGCCCGGAAGGGTGATCTGTCTGCTGACATATTTACCCATTTTCGGATTCAGGTTATTGGTGATCAGCCAGCGTTTGTCCGCAGTCTGCTTCAGCTGCTGGAAAAAAGGAAGTGCGTCCCGGATTTCACCAAGTGCAGAGAATATGATGACACATGATTCCGGGTCTGTTACATAAAGAATATGCTGGTAACTGATCTCATCGTCTGCGCAGACACAGACGATACCCAGATCCATCAGGTTCATTGCCAGTTTTTCGACAACAGTCTTATTGCGGTATCTGCCAAGCAGGATGATCTTATCTGCTGAGCAGATATCGTTGCATAACTCATCAATGAATTTTTTATCAATATCATGCAGATGTTCGATACTGTTGGAGAAAGAGGAGATCATAGTGGTGAACAGGTCCTGGCTGTTATCTGAGAGATTGCTGTCTATAGCGCTTTTCCGCCTTACGATGGCAGCACGGAAGTCCCTGTATCCGGAATAGCCGACCGCTTTTGTAAAACGCTGTACAGCTGAAACGGAAGTTCCGGCCATCATAGCGACCTGCTGGATCGTATATTGGATCACAACATTCGGGTCTTTCATAATGAACTGGAGGACCTTTTTTTCTGACTCTGAAAGATCATCTATATAAATTAATGCAGTGTTGATTTCGTTCATAGATCCGTCCTCCTGGTATATTCATATTTTAACGAAAAAACTGTCAGTATTATCATGCAATTATTATCAATAATTATTAATAAATGACGATAATTATGATAATATTTCTGCGGAGGAAAAGAATATGAACATTTCAAAAAAAGTCCTGCTTGCGGCTGTTACAGTGTTCTCTCTTGCGGCGTGCTCTTCAGGAGGCGCTTCAGGAACACCTGAGCCGAAAGCATCCGAACCTGCAGCAGAAACACTCTTCAAAGCCGGCACATATGAGGGTGAAGAACCCGGTTTCGGCGGCGAGGGCAATCCGATCCATGTAACTGTTACTCTTTCTGACGATGCGATCGAAAGTATCGAATACAAAGCAGAAGGCGAAACACCTACAGTCGGCGGCGCAGCACTGCCTCAACTCGTCGAAAAAGTCCTGAACAACCAGTCCACGAATATCGACGGCGTATCAGGCGCTACAGTTACTTCCACAGGTTTCTTCGCAGCAGTCAACGAGGCTCTGACAGAAGCAGGAACAGATCCTGCATCACTTGAACCGCAGGGTGCTGAAGAAACAGTTGAAAACATTGATAAAACAGTTGACGTTGTCATCGCAGGCGCAGGCGGTGCCGGTCTGACAGCAGCTATTACAGCAGCACAGAACGGAAAGTCCGTTGTAGTTCTTGAAAAGGCAGCAGTTGTCGGCGGAAACTCCAGCTATGCAACAGGCGGCATGAACGCAGCTGAAACACATTATCAGGCAGAGCAGGGAATCGAAGATTCCGCTGACCTGTTCTACAGCGACACGATGAAGGGCGGACATGATCTGAACAATCCGGATCTTGTCAGAACACTTGCTGAGAACTCTTCCGAAGCGATCGACTGGCTCGACAGCATCGACGCACCTCTGGCTAACGTTGGTCAGGCAGGCGGAGCTTCCGCTATGCGTCAGCATCGTCCCGTCAACGCAGAAGGAAAGATCCTCTCCGTTGGTACATACCTCGTTGAACACCTCAACGCAACAGCTACAAAGCTCGGCGTTGAGATCATCACAGAAGCTAAAGTTGATGAGATCCTGATGGACGGCGGCAAGGCTGTAGGTCTGCACGCAGTCGGTGCAAAGGGAAATGAGATCACTGT
This sequence comes from Solobacterium sp., assembly GCA_024693325.1. Lineage (GTDB taxonomy): Bacteria > Bacillota_I > Bacilli_A > Erysipelotrichales > Erysipelotrichaceae > Bulleidia. The sequence goes on along the minus strand of JAILLA010000022.1, from coordinate 14,652 downwards.
CAAGGCTAATTCCGTAGTCATTACAACAGGCGGCTTCGGTTCCAACCCTGAACTGATCGTTAAGTATCGTCCTGACCTGGAAGGCTATGTTTCCACAAACGCTCCTTCCGTAACAGGTGATGCAATTGCTTTCCTCGAAGCGATCAATGCTGACTTCGTTGATCTCGATCAGATCCAGATCCATCCGACAGTCGTTCAGACTGACGGCGCTCTGATCTCCGAATCACTCCGCGGCGACGGTGCAATCCTCCTCAACAGCTCCGGTAAGCGTTTCTGCAACGAAACACTGACAAGAGACGTTGTTTCCGCACATGTCATTGAACAGGACGGCGGCTATGCTTGGCTGATCGCTGACGAAGTAATGCACTCCGGTTCCACAGTTATCGACAAGTATCTGACAAAGGGCTACATGATCAAGTGCGACACAGCTGAAGATCTTGCTAAGCTGATCGGATGCGATGCTGAAACAGTTAAGGAAACACTGAGCACATGGGCAGCTGCAGTTGATGCACAGAACGATGCTGAATTCGAAAGAGGCAGCTTCGAAGCTATGCTGACAAACCTGGCAGAAGGTCCTTACTATGCAGTTAAGATCTCACCAGGCATCCACCACTGCATGGGCGGTGTCAAGATCAATACAAATGCTGAAGTCATCGATAAAGAAGGCAATGTAATTCCTGGTCTGTTCGCAGCCGGTGAAGTTACAGGCGGCGTACACGGCGGAAACAGACTCGGCGGAAACGCTGTAGCTGACTTCGTTGTATTCGGACGTATCGCAGGCGAAAATGCTTCCAAATAAGATCTGTTCCGGACACTGAAAACACATTAACAGACAAGGTTCCCGAATCTTCATGAAACGGGAACCTTTTTAAACATTTTCCGTTTATGTGTCTGAGAAGGTGAGGGGATGCAGTGAATGATCAGATATCTCTGATATAATTGTGTTGCTGGAAACAGCCTGAAAGGTAATGGTCTGCATGGAAAAACAGGAACTTGTATATATTACAGGTCATCAGCATCCGGATACAGATTCCGTAGTATCCGCGATCGCATATGCTCTGCTGAAAAGGGCAATGGGTGTCAAGGCAGTTGCCTGCCGTCTCGGTCCCCTCAGCAATGAAACGAAATACGTATTGAACAGGTTCGGGTATGAAGAACCGATGCTGCTGGAAGATGCCAGGAAGAAGCTGAGTGAGATCAGCATCGACTCCCCGGCAGCGATCAGTCCTGACGCAACGATCTACAGAACGATCGAAAAGCTCAGGAATGAAGACAGAGGAAGCTTTGCTGTCGTTGATGACGACAACAAACTGATCGGATATGTGTCAAAATCCGATATTGCCAATATGGGTATGGGCGATACCGCAGTCAGTGATGATCTGATCAAGCACTGTACCGTAGAGGATATCGCTGATACGATCAGCGGTACGATCGTATACAATGACCCGCTGTTTCACCTGAACGGAAAGGTATCCATCGTCGCAATGTCCAGCGGCGGTGTATCTAATTATGAGATCAAGGACAGGATCGTCATCATCGGTGATGACAGTGAAGCACAGTGGACGCTTATTGAAAAAGGAGCGGGACTGCTGATCGTTGTATGGGCAAAGCAGGTCAGTGAACAGGTACTGGAAGCTGCCAGACGTCATCATTGTCCGGTGATCATTTCAGGCCACGGGACCATGAATACGTCACGCTACATCTTCTTCGCGCCGAAGATCTCGCTTGTCATGAGGAAGGATCCTTATATCCTCAGAGCTGATGAGTTTGCTGAGGAAGCAGGACGGAAGATGATGAAGAACAGGTTCCGCAGCTATCCGGTACTGGACAAGGATAATCATCTAGTAGGGTATGCCGGAAGGTTCCATATCATGAATGCACAGAACAAGAAGATCATTCTTGTGGACCATAATGAATTCTCACAGTCTGTAAGAGCCATAGAGAAAGCACAGATCCTGGAGGTGGTGGATCATCACAGGATCAATGATTTCAATACGACACAGCCTGTATCGTTCCGCAATGAGATCGTCGGCTCTACAGCTACGATCGTTGCGACGATGTTCAGGGAAAAGCAGATCCCGATCCCTCAGAACCTTGCGGGGATGCTGCTGGCAGCGATACTGTCAGATACACTGATCTTCCAGTCTCCGACAACGACTAAGCGTGATCTTGAGACAGCGAATATACTTGCTGCATTATCAGACCTGGATCCGGAAGAGCTTGGAAATGAAATGTTCCATGCGGCAATTGCCGGACAGAAGAAGAGCATGAATGAGCAGATCGTCCAGGATATCAAGTACTACGATATCTATGGTACCAATACGATGATCTCCCAGGTCATGATCGGTGAGACGGATGAATACCTGAAGAAAGACCGTGAGATCCAGATGACACTGGATCGTCTGGCGGGACAGAAGGGGCTTGATCTTCTGGTTGCGGCATTTACATCTGTTACTGATGAGGGTTCACTGTTCTTTGCGTCAGGGGAGAAGGCTGCCAAGGTCATGGAGAATCTGTATCCTGATCAGAACATGCATACTCTGAAACACGGCGTTCTTTCCAGGAAAATGCAGATCCTTCCGATGATCACAAAGGCTTTGGAAAGCTGACAGGTTAACATTATTAGGATTTCAACACATATGAGAGCACAGTCTGCAAATACTGACAGCTCTCATTTTTTAGTTGTATGCAAAGATGACATGAAAATGTGCAGATGTGACATGTGTGTAAAAAGTCAAACTGATTTTTAGGATAATAAAGTTATTAAAATATTTCTTGTCCTTTTTGTGATGGCTTCTTGGACAATCATGCGGCAATAACAAATCGGACAAGTATGAAATGACAATCTGAATAAGGAGGAATGACATGTTATGCTGAACAACAAGAATCATTTCATAATTTGGCTGCTTAGCTGCCTGCTGTGTTTCAGTAATTCTGCATCTGTTCTTCATGCAGAAGAAGCAGCTGTGTCTGAAGAAGAGGATATCCAGGAAATATCTGAACTGAATGCTGAGACAGAAAATGAATCGTCAGAAAAACAGGATGAAGAAGCAGTGATGGCTGAATCTGACTCAGAGACAGCAGATTCAGAAGAAACAAAAGAATTGTATGAAAATGCTTCGGAAACTGAAGAGGAAATGTCTGATCCGGAGACTTCTGAAGAAGTACCGGACGAAGCAGAAAATGAAGAATACAAGATGTTTGAAACGGATCCAAACGGTCTGGATTATTCAATCAATAATAATGAAGTAACGATCACCGGTTACAGCGGTTATTGGGGAGGCGGAGTCAGCATTGAAATACCTTCAAAAATTGACGGAAAAACAGTCACAAAAATAGGAGATTGGGCATTTGGAGGAGACTCCGAATTACTCGGTATCAAAATTCCTGATACAGTAGTCAGTATTGGAGAAGCCGCATTTATGGGCTGCAGCGGTATGACTGAAATTACTATACCTGCAAGTGTAAAAAGTATTGGAGACAGCGCATTTTTGGCTTGCAGCGGCCTGACCGCTATCACAATACCTGAGAGTGTAGAAAACATTGGCATCGAAGTATTCAGTTCCTGTGTTGGTTTATTAACGGCAGTAATCGAAAATAAGGTCATAGGTCAACGTGAATTTTCATATTGCACCAATCTTACGACTGTAACATTAAAAGATGGTGTGACCGTAATTGGTATATATGCATTCGATGAATGTACCAATCTGACCGGAATATCATTACCGGGCAGTGTTTCTGTAATTTCAGAAGGTGCATTCTGGAACTGCAGCAGTCTGTCTGATATAACAATACCCGACGGTGTTGAAAGTATTGGAAGAAGTGCCTTTGGTGAGTGCGTCAAATTGACCAGTATCACGATTCCTGACAGCGTAACCAGTTTAGGTAAAAGTGTATTTAATCATTGCGAAAGTCTTTCTGCTGTACAAGTCGGAACAGGTGTTCAGGCCATAGATGGATATGTGTTTGGGCGCTGTACAAAACTGACGGAGGTCATACTTCCGGATGGATTAACTGAAATTGGTGATGGAGTATTCAGTGAATGCACCAGTTTATCAAAGATAATACTTCCTGATAGTGTGGCAAGCATTGGGGATTCAGCGTTCTATAGATGCAGTAAACTTTCAGATATCACTTTTTCATCAGGTCTGAAAGAGATTCATAATGTGGCATTCAGAGAATGTACCGGTCTTATTGCCATAACCCTTCCTGCCAAACTGGAAAAAATAGGATCAGATGTATTTGCCGGGTGTCAAAATCTTACACGTGTAACGATTCCCGCAAGCATTACTGAAGCAGGGTATGATGTATTTTCTGAGTGTGAAAAACTGGAAAAAGCGGGTCCTGTTGGAAGTGATGCAAATATTCAAATAGATTTCCCGGCAATCATCTCCGGAGATATTTATAGAAATCTGCTGAGTTCCGTTACAAGTATTACAATTCCTGATAATGTCACCGAATTAGGCGAAGAAGCATTCGCTTTCTGTAAAAATCTGACAAATGTACTACTGAGCAGCCAGCTGACAACAATCGGTAAATTTGCATTTCTTAACTGCAGCAGTCTTACGGATGTGGTCATTCCGGACAGTGTAAACAGAATCGAAGAAGGAGCATTTTACAATTGTAAATTAACATCCTTGACGATTCCGGACAGTGTAGTATTTTTGGGCGGTCAATCATTTGGGAATAATCCAAATCTTTGCTCTGTTTCTTTGCCCAACAACCTAACAGCAATAGGATTTGCTGCATTTGCGGATTGCACGAACCTCGAAAGTATAAGTGTCCCGAAAAGTATAAAGTATATTAACTCAGCAGCTTTCCTTAATTGTACGAATTTAAAAGACGTTTATTATTATGGAACCAGTGCTGATTGGAGCAATATCCAGATTTCGAATGACAATGATGCTTTGCTAAATGCAGAGATCCACTACATGGGAGAAATGATTATTCCGGTAGATAGTGTTTCTTTTCAAACGGATCATATTGAGATCAAGCAGCACGAAAAGTTAAAAATCAATGTTGTAATTGCTCCGGCAAATGCAACAAATAAGAATGTAACATTTGTTTCTGAAAATCCGGAAATAGCAGAAATTGATGAAAATGGAAATATCACAGGAATATCAGAAGGAACTGCAGTCATTACTGTAATTACGGAAGATGGTAATAAAACAGCGCAATGTGTAGTATCAGTTTTATCTAATGAAATACATATAGAAGGACTTGAAACATCTTATGCATATACCGGCATTGCTATTAATCCTGAAATTGAAGTATATGACAACGGAATACTGCTGACACCAAAAACAGATTACACAGTAACTTATAAGAACACTGCAAAAGCATATAAAGTCATTGATCCAGAGAATCCTACAGCGGCAGATAAAAAGAAAGCACCTCAGATTATTATCAAATCCAATAGTAAAGGTAACTACACTGGTTCAAAGACAGTCTATTTCTCCATTGAACCTCTGGATATCAATAATGAACAGATCACAGTAGATGCGCTGTCCGTACAGGCAACAGGAAAGACATTGTCACCTGTTCCGGCAGTATACCTCAACGGAAAGAAACTGAAGGCTAAGACAGACTATATCGTAGATTACACAGGCTGGGACCGCCTGACAGGTGATGAAAACAATGAAGCAGTCATTACCGTTATTGCAAAAGAAAACGGCAACTTCAGCGGAGAACGGAAAGTAACAGTATATGTTGCGCCGAATGCTTCAACTGTATCCGTATCCAAACTGAAGGTAACAGCAGCTGCACTGAAGTATGAAGACCTTACAGAAGAGAATTTCGCTGAGAAGGTAACAGAGGCAATTACTGTTAAAGATGGCAAAACACTGCTGTACAACGGAATCAATTACATCATCAAAGATATCTATCCTGAGGACAGGGCAGTCGGAAGCTTCAAAGTTACACTAGAGGGAAATGACTCCAAGTATATCGGAGAACGTACAGTGACCGTCAAGATTGCAGGTATTGCACTCTCAGATAAGAAGGTCAAAGAATTAACAGGTCTGAGTTATCCGTATACAGGAGAAGAAGTCACATTCACTCCTGCAACACATCTTGTTTCCTATAATGGAAAAGACCTGACAGAAGGAACAGACTATGTGATCGACAGTTATACCAAGAACCTGAATGCCGGTACAGCAACAGTCACTCTTAAAGGTATCAACAGCTATAGCGGTACGAAGAAAGTCACATTCAAGATCACACCGGTGGATGCTACGGGAAAGAATATCATTGTTGAAGATGCATACTACACAAAGGGCGGTTCCAAACCGAAGGTCACAGTAGAAGGACTGAGTGAAGGAACAGACTATACATTGAAGTATGCAGACAATAAGAAGGTTACGGATGGATCTGTAAGCAAATGGCCGACAGTAACCATTACCTTCAAAGGCAACTACAAGGGTACAGTCAGAAGAGACTTCTTCATCGATCCGAAGCCGCTCGATCTGGTAACCATTACAGCCAAAGACAAGGTATATTCCGCAAAAGCGAATGCCTGGAAGAGCGCGCCTGTACTGAAGGATACAGACGGTAAAACGCTGAAAGCAGGAACAGACTATGAGAAGACCATTACCTATACAACAGTTGATGGTAAAGAACTGCCTGCAGTTGTAGGACCCGAAACAGTTGTCCTGGTAACTGTAACCGGTAAAGGGAACTACACAGATACCGTAACCACAACATACCGTATCCTTGATACAGGAAAAGACATCTCCAAGATGACCTTCAAGATCGCGAACAAGGAGTACACAGGCTCACCTGTGACACTGAGTGAAGATGATATCCTGAGCATCAAGATCGGCAAGACTGAACAGAATCTGACGCTGGGAACAGACTATGAGATCGCAAGCTATACGAATAACATCAAGAAGGGTACAGCGAAGGTGACATTCAGTGGTAAAGGAGACTACGGCGGAGAAAAGACCGTATCATTCAAGATTGGGCAGAGAAACATTTCAACATACTGGAACGGGATCATGAGTTTCTTCTCGACGTTTTTCTGATTATTCTTGACCATTACTATGACAGTACTGCTTGAAAATAGTACTGTCTTTTCTTCTGGAGACGTGCTTTTCAAAGATGCAGTTGATAATTCTGACAAGTATAGACCGAAATGTTTTTAATGTAATTTGCAATATGTAAAACCATAGTACCTGGAGGATTATGAATAGTCATTCACAGTAAAATGTAAGACTGTTTTAGAAGTAATAAAATCTGCGGAATTGACGAGAACAGATGCGGATTTGACATATAATTCATGATTGACTGCTGCAATAGATATGATTAAAAGTACGGAAAAAAGCGATTGTATTATTGCTGTATATGGGGGTTGAGTATGTTAAAAAGAGTGTATTCTTTTGCACTGTCATTCATGATTTTGGCAGTATTGATTCCTTTGATCGGATTTTATGCTGTACCTGTAAAAGCTGAAGAGAGTGGTACTGATAATAATGAGTATCAGGAGATAACTTTTACATATAAAGCTGATGACAATAAAACTGATACGACTGGCATGATTTTCAATCCGGAGTTTTTTGTTGGAGATAATACTGAACTAAATCCTGAAATTGCTAAATGTTCAGTGGGCTTAGCTGCAGCAGCATATGTGTGGGATCATTTGGATGGAGCTCTTTCTCAATTGGATTTTAACTATAATGATTATTCTCCGGAAGCCGCAAACAGCAAAGGCAACTGGAATAAAGAACATACAATTCTGGATAATGATTTCGTTAGATATGTGATTGCAACCAGAGCTTTTAAATATAATAATGAATATTATTTGCTTTACGCCGTTGTTGTGCAGGGAACTACAGCAAGCTATGACTGGGACAGTGACTTTAATATCGGAGATACAGTTGACCATGAAGGCTTTTATACTGCCCGTCAGGATATAATAAATGACTTGTATGATAAACTGTCTGCCAACTCATCAGAATTTGATAAAGATCATACGATCGTTTGGCTCACAGGTCACAGCAGAGGTGCTGCTGTTGCTAATATTATTGCCGGAGAATTAACGACTGGCTATAGTGATAATCCTTATTACAATTACAAAAATCTGGTCTCAAGCAAAAATGTTTACGGTTATACATTTGCATGTCCTGCTGTCAGTAAAAGCAAAAGAATTGTTGAGGAAGATTATTCTAATATTTATAACATCAATAACACTAATGACCTGATTCCTGCATTACCATTTAGCTCCTGGGGATATAAACGTTATGGAAGTACGATTGAAGTGAATCTTGATGCCAAAATGATCGATTCATTGAACTTCCACCAGAGACATAATCAGATTTTTTCAAGAGAATATCGCGGCAATGAAGAAGTAACCAAGTGTATAATAGACATCATTTCAAGGGCTATCAGAACATCAGAACAAACAGATACACCGGCAATAAACGCACTTTTCCGAGCCCTTGCATATTCGATGAGAGTCAAAAATACAACTTTGAAGGAAACGCTGAAGACTGCCGGAGTAACAATTGCTGAAACTGGATGGAAAATTCTTGAAAACAAAGTGTATGATGCGCTACATCCCGGTCAGGAAATTATAGATACATTTCAGAGAATAAAAGAACTTTCTACAACAATCTATGATTATGTGATTGAAACCGAAGGTATGGACGCCACAAGTTTCGCTAATTGGCGTGAATTGCATGAGACAGAGATCAAAGAATTGGAAGATCTGTTTAACTATAACATTAAGTCACCAGAAGATTTGCAGGAGTTGTATTTTCTTACTACAGGTAATACATTACTTCAATTCATGGGTGTCGATACTGATATTCAGAGCATCTCAAACATAATAACCGGTGTGTGTGAAATCTTTTACTATTTTCATGACTATGAAGGATCATACAATGTTATAGAGATCATTGCAGATGCTCATAAAGGAACGAATTATGTGCTATATGTTAACTCTACATATTATGGGTATAAGGGGTGGTATCAATACAGGGAAAAAGAACCAGTAGCTATCAGCATTATTGCTGGTTCAGGAATAAAAACATTTGGCGCATCCTGCTTTGAAGAATCAACTAATGTAACAACTATAGCGATAGAGAGCGATTTAGAATATTTGGGAAAAAGAGTCGCCTCTAATGCAACTGGTTTAGCAAAATTCTCATTGCCGGAAACATTAACAAATATACCTGAATATGCCTTCAACAATTGCAGCAGTATGGAGGTGAGTGATCCTGCGATACCTGAAGGAGTAACGAGCGTACCGGCATATGCATTCAATAATTGTTCGAAGATCACCGGAAAACTGACGATACCGGAAAGTGTACAGTCAATTGGAGGATTTGCGTTTTATAACTGTTCAGGACTGACAGAACTGGAGATACCGGTTGGGAGAATCAGTGACGGAGTTATAGGAGAGAATAACACATTGTATGTACCTTTCAGTGGGTGTACAGGTATTAGTCATATAAAGGTGACAGGATCTGGAGATATGCCGGAGACAACAAATGTCGATGATTCTGGTTATTTTTATCACCAATGCGACGGGAGTGCAACGCCATGGGGTGGAGCATTATATAATAGAGCTCTTGAAAAAGAACTGACAATCGAACTTTCAGAAGGAATCACGAGCATCAGTGACTACGCATTCTACAGATGCAGTGTACTGACATCAATCAATATACCTTCAGCAGTAACGAAGATAGGAAATTATGCATTCTCTTGGTGTACAAAGATGAATGGAGCGACATTGCCGGAGAGGCTGACAGAAATAGGAGAGTACGCATTCAACAACTGCAGCAGTATGGAGATGAGTGATCCTGCGATACCTGAAGGAGTAACGAGCATACCGGCATATGCATTCAATAATTGTTCAAGTATGACAGGAACGCTGACAACTCATGGAAATATCATCAGCTTTGATGATCATGCATTTGCAGGATGTTCAAGTCTTACAGGGAAGTTAGTAATACCAGAAAGTGTACAGTCAATTGGGAACTATGCATTTAACAATTGTTATGGCTTTACTGAATTTCTCACAATTCCAGAAAATGTTTCGAATATTGGTGAAAGAGCATTCGCAGGATGCACAGGATTTGAAAATATTATTATTCTTGGAAATGTAGAAACGATTAGTAGTTATGCCTTTAATAACATTTCTTCCATGAAATTGTTATATCTTCCACATTCAATAACCTCAGTTGGTTCAAATGCTTTCCAGAACTGTAATTCTTTATCAGCTGTATTATTCGAAGGAAGCGAAGACGAATGGAATTCAATTTCTATTGATTCAAATAATTATCCATTGATCAGAGCAACAAAATACTATAATGCTACATTCCCTTATTTCTTTGCTCAGCCTGAGGACGTTTCTGCTAATATCGGTGATGAAGTTTCATTTGCTGTTGAAACTTATGGCTTTGATGTGATATTAAGCTGGCAATATAGTGATGATAATGGCGAAAACTGGAAGGACCTTAATATAACTGAATCTTCAATTACTGTGACAGTTTCTGAAGAAAATGAAGGTAATTTGTATAGGTGCAAAGCAACTGATGCATCTGGCAGAACTGCTTACTCAAAGGAGGCAATGCTTACAATTATCGGTCATGAATGGAATGAACCGGAATATACATGGGCAGATGATAATCTGACTGTTACAGCGACAGTATCTAAAAAATATGACAGCTCAGATATTCTAACAGAAACCGTTCAGACAACAGTAAAGACAACAGAAGCAACTTGTGAAGATGAAGGATTGATAGTCTATACTGCAGAATTTGAGAATAAAGTGTTTGAGACGCAGATCAAAGAAATTATTATGGAAGCCACTGGCCATGAATGGCTGGAACCGGAATGGGTCTGGGCAGAAGGCTATGAAAGTGCGACTGCTAATTTTGTTTGTGCTCATGATCAAGAACACACTGTTCAGGAAGCAGCAGTTATCACATCTGAACGAATCGAGCCAACAGAAGAAGAGGATGGCTCAATTATATACACCGCTAAAGTTACATTTAATGAAACTGAGTATACAGATACCAGAACAATAACTATTTCGAGTACTTCATATACTTATGCTGATGAAGCGGAATACGAATGGCTCGATACAGAAGACGGTTACGTGGTAAACGCTGTTCTGAGGTGCAATGAAGACGAAACAAAGAATATAACTGAAATAGCGAATGCTGTGTATTCTGTGGTCGAAAACGCAAGCTGTACAGAATCTGGCATTGGAAGATATACTGCTTCATTTGAAAATGATAAGTTCCAGACACAGACAAAAGAAACTGTAATTGAAGCTATCGGTCATGAGTGGTCAGAACCAGAGTGGATATGGTCCGAGAACTATGAAAAGGCAGAAGCGAAGTTTATCTGTGCACATGACAGTGAACATGCAGAACTGGTGGAAGCAGTAATCACTTCAGAAAGAATCGAACCTACTGAAGAAGAGAATGGTTCAATTACATATACTGCGAAAGTTACATTTAACAATGTTGAATATACTGATACAAAAATCAGCATTATTCCCAGTGAAACATATACATATGCCGAAGAAGCAGAATATGAGTGGGTTGAAACGGATGAAGGCTATACAGTAAATGCGGTACTCAGATGCAATGAGGATGAGACAAAGAATATCGTTGAAACTGTCACTGCAAGATATTCTGTGGTACAGAATGCCAAGTGTACAGAAACGGGTATCGGAAAATATACAGCTGAATTTGCCAATGAGGTGTTTGAACCACAGGTCAAGGAAGTTGTGATCGAGTCGACCGGTCATGAGTGGTCAGAACCTGAGTGGAGCTGGTCTGAAGATTATGGAAAAGCGGAAGCGCACTTCATATGTCAGCATGACGCTGAACATACATCCATTCAGGAAGCAGTAGTGACATCTGTCAGAATCGAACCGACAGAGGAAGAAAACGGCTCAGTTACATATACAGCGACCGTTTACTTCAATGACCGTGAATATACAGATCATAAAGAAGTAACGATTCCCAGCGTCATTTATCACTATGATTTGGTGGGTATCAGTTTTGCGGATGCAGAAATTTATCTGAGCAAAGGAGACGAATACCTGCTTGAGGTCATCTATGATCCGGAAAATACAACTGATGACAAAACTGTAGTATGGGCTACAAGTGACGAAAACGTTGTGAAAGTTGATGATACCGGGAAACTGACTGCAATCGACACCGGTACAGCAACAGTAACAGCTACAACAGTTGACGGAAAATTGAGCGCTGAATGTAAAGTTTCAGTTGTAGTACATGCGGTAAGCATGACATTATCTGCCAACGATGAAGAAATTCTTCATGCGGGGGAAACTTTGGATGTAATTGTTACGCTCACCCCTGAAAATGCATATGAAAAGCTGACATGGAGTTCTAGTGACACTTCAGTTGCAACAGTTGATGAGAACGGAACAGTAACTGCGCTGAAGAGCGGCACAGCAACGATAACTGTATCCAATGAAGACGGAAGTCTGAGCGCAAGTTATTCGCTGATTGTAGCAGTTGATGTTACAGGTGTTTCTCTTGATCGTGCGGAGGCAACCTTGCGTATCAACGGAGAAGCAAAAGAATCCGTTCAACTGGTCGCTACAATTCTCCCTTCAGATGCCACAATAACCCAAATTAAATGGACATCCAGCGATCCTTCAGTTGCAACAGTTGATGGTGATGGTCTTGTTACGACGGTCAGTGGAGGGAACGCGGTAATCACTGCAGAAACAGAAGATGGCGGATATACGGCAGAATGTCAGGTGACAGTAATCGTTTCTGAATCAGGTATGAAGATCTATATGATCAACGAAGCCGGTGAAGAAGAGACAGTTACTGAAGCTGAGATGAATATCGGAGAAACCAAACAATTATTTACTAAAGCATTATCGGAAAATGGAACAAGCCAAAACCTCACCTGGGATAGCAGCAACAGCGAGATCGCATCCATTGATGAGAATGGATTAGTCACTGCAAAATCTGAAGGTATTTCAACAATAACTGTAAAGGATGATCTGGGAAATACAGCAAGCTGCAATATTACTGTTATGCCTCAGAACGTTTATGTAAAAAACATCGATCCTTCATACACATATACCGGTTCAGCAATCAAACCTGAAATCAGTGTATATGACTCCGGCACATTGCTGACACCAAAAACTGACTATACAGTCACATATAAGAACACAACTAAGGCATATCATGTTGAAGATCCTGATAATCCTACAGCGACAGACAAGAAGAAAGCACCGCAGATCATCATTAAATCCAACAGTAAGGGTAACTATAAAGGATCAAAGACTATTTACTTCTCCATCGATCCTTTGGACATCAATGATGAACAGATCACAGTGGATGAACTGTCTGTTCAGGCAGGCACCAAACCGGTCAGTCCTGTTCCTGTTGTGTACTTCAACGGAAAGAAACTGAAAGCAAAAACAGACTACACAGTTGACTACAACGAATGGGATCAGTTAACTCCTGGTGATGTAACGATCAAGATCCATGGTAAAGGCAACTTCCAGGGTACGAGGAATGTCACAGTTCATGTGGCATCAAGTGATCTGATCTCTGTTGCTAAACTGAATGTCACTTCCAAGACACTGAAGTACGCAGACTTGAATGGCGATGACTTCCTGAATGAGATTGCTTCAGCTATTACGGTAAAGAATGGTAAGAAAGCAGTACCCGCAGATGGATATTACTTTGAAGATATTCCTGAAGACTATAAGAAGACAGGTACAGTAAAGTTCACTCTTGTTGGTAACGAAGCAGCAGGTTTCTATGGTAAAAAGACCGTTACAGTCAAGATCACGGGTATTGCACTTTCAGACAAGAAGATCAAAGCGTCAGTACCGTCTTACGAATATACAGGAGAACCGCAGGCACTGGGCAATGACTTCAGTATCAAGTACAACGACGAGCCGCTTGAAGCAGGAAAAGACTACACAGTTGAAAGCTATTCCAACAACATCAATGCAGGAACAGCGACTGCTGTACTGATGGGACTTAATAACTATACAGGTACAAGGAAAGTTACATTCAAGATCACACCGATGGATGCTACAGGAAGAAAGATCACACTTGAAGACGCATATTACACTAAGGGCGGTTCCAAACCGAAGGTCACAATAGAAGGACTGAGTGAAGGAACAGACTTCACGGTCAAGTATGCAGACAACAAGAAGGTTACGGATGGATCTGTAAGCAAATGGCCGACAGTAACCATTACCTTCAAAGGAAACTACAAGGGTACAGTCAGAAGAGACTTCTTCATCGATCCGAAACCACTCGATCTGGTAACCATCACAGCCAAGGACAAGGTATACTCCGTAAAAGCGAATGCCTGGAAGAGCGCACCTGTACTGAAGGATACAGACGGTAAAACACTGAAAGCAGGAACGGACTACGATAAGAACATTTCTTATACGACAGCAGATGGCAAGGAACTTCCTGCAGTTGTTGAACCCGGAACTGTCATTCAGGTCACGGTTACAGGCAAAGGCAGTTATACTGGAACGGCAGAAGCCTTCTACCATATTCTTGAAACAGGCAAAGATATCAGTAAAGCAACGTTTAAGATCACTAATAAAGAGTACACAGGAAGTGAAGTAACTCTGACAGCAGCTGATATTACAGCAACCATCAACAAGACAACACCGCTCGAACT
>JAILLA010000033.1 GCA_024693325.1 Solobacterium sp. | reverse complement strand
TCTGCTCTGCTGCAGCGTATCCGTATTGTACTGCACTTGTCAGCAGCATATGTACATTCAGGCGGACCTCTTCCGGATCCATTTTCATCTTCATGGCATAATCATTCAGGTCTTTGTTGAACTTCTGCTGGTTTTCCACTTTTGAGTCGGTCATTTCATTGAATTTGTCGCGCCACATCATCTGTCCTTTTGTGATCCTTCTGAAATCGACTTCCCTTCTTGTGTACAGCACCAGGTATACCGCAAGATGTCTCATCTTCTGACTGAATGTTTTATCCTTCATTTTTGCATAATGACTGATCAGATCCTTCCAGCACTTTTCGGACTCGGCAGTGCGGATCGTGCAATACCATCCCTCCTTGCTTTTGTATGTGCTGTAGAACATATTTTTCCCGACATCTGCTTTACTGATAATTTTCTCAATTTTGATGTCGTGATAGTTCTTTCTGCCGAGTTCCTTGACCGATACATTGAACAGATCGATACGTTTCTGGTCGTCTATTTTTCTTGCCATTCTAAATATTCTCCTTTCATAAATGACAAACTTTTCCGCGGAATGCAGTGGTCTTCCGACCTCCGCAAACATATCGTAAATCAAAAAACAGGCAAAAAACTTTCACTTTGTACACTGTGCACGTACAAGCAAAAAGGCAGCTTCTGTATATGCGGAAACTGCCTGTATCATACATAAAATACTGATGGTCATTGATTGACGTTGTAGATCTTTGAAACACTCTTTCGGTTGGTACCCATGATGGCTACCGCTGCCGCAAACTGTATGATGCCTGACAGCAGAATGATCGTACGTGATGCAAAATTGTAAGCCAGCCAGCCTGCAGTAAGTTCTCCGATCAGACTGCCGCATGTATTCAGCATATTGAATGCGCCGTTGAATCTTCCTTTTTTCTCATCAGGAACATATGCCTGTGTCGCTGATATACGGATCGTCCAGCTGGTAACTCCCAGGAGTCCGCTGCACAGCATTGCAACGAACATAGCGGGAACCGGGAGAAACAGATAGGCTCCTTCTATGAGCGCTGTAGCCATATAAACGAATAATGTGATCATGAATTTCCGTCGGGCAGGAATACGCATCCGGTAATGCACTCCTCCGCCGATCGCCCTGCCTGCAACTGATGCACCCATGACGACCATATAAACATATTCTCCGTTATTGAAGGTCGATCTGAAATATGGAAGCGTCAAAACGTTTGAGATGCCGTATGTTAGTGCGGAAAATGTAAAATATGCGGCAATCGCAAGTAGTCCTCTATCAAGTCTGAGATACGTGAATCCTTCATGGATATCGTTCAGCATCTGCCTGACACGATGCTGACTGTCTTCTGTCTTTTTCTGGACATCAATATATTTTTCTGTGGTCCTGATCTGTGTTTCCATCACGGCTGCCAGGAAAAAGCACAATGCGTTGACCGCCAGAAGCGGTGAAATGCCGACCTGTTTATAGACAAAGGTCGATACAGGCACCATGACCACAGCAAGAGTTTCCAGGACCGAGGCAATGGAATATGCCTTGGAAAAGTTGCCTTCCGTGATCAGCAGCGGATAGAAGCTCTGATAGGCGACCATATAGATCGAATGGATCGAACCGACCAGAAATACCAGTACAGCAAATATCGGGAAGTTGAACCATCCGGTATGCAGGACAAATGCTGCAGCACCGTACAGGATGCTCGACAGGAAGTCCAGTGTATAGATCGTTCTCTTTCTGGAAAAGCGGTCAAGGATCGCTCCGGAAATGATTGGTACGATGATCTGGGGAATCGTAAATACAGCCAGGTAGATCGCATACAGCATTGTCGATTCCGTAAAATCAAGTACCATCAGACTGATTGCAAAACCGGACATTGCATTTCCAAGCATGGAAATAACACTGCCTATGGTAATGATGGTAAAGTCTCTGGTCCAAAGCGTATTTTCTGTACTCATGAGAGTATTTTACAACAGACATGCCAAAAGAAAAGTGAGTACGGCTCATATCACCGTACTCAGTTATTAAGTTTTATTTTTTATAGTTCTTCCACATGGTGTCAGTCGCGTCATGAATGGAAGCAGTTACTTCCTTCACCAGCTGCTGATCCCATTTGGAAGGGTCTTCTCTGAGGAATGTCGTCTTGTCAACACGGTTGTCGAAGACGCCGATCGGCAGATGATATGTGCCTGTTTCGTTCTTGAGCGTGATCGTATCCTTGATATCGGATATATCTCTCAGATACAGCATATCGTCACATCCGTAGTCATACAGCATGACAGACTGAGGCGTCATATGATGGATGGATGAGCCCGGATCATTCGGATCGTATCTTGCTTCATTCTTTCTTCTGGACTCTTCGGGTTCAACATATACATACAGGATCGCTGCCGAGGAGAGGATCTCCGGGCAGAGATGACGCAGTGAATACTGATAGCCGAACGGATCTTTCAGGGGCATGCTGGCGCCGTCGCTTCCGCCTCTTGCCATCTCAATAACGATCGTCTTGTTTTCCATCGTATCCGGATAATCAGCCATCTTGTCTTCCGTCATTTTGCGGCAGTGTGCCTCCAGTGCTTCAGCCAGTTTCTGATAAAGATCTGCTGGAAGTTTGCTGATGCGCTCTCCGATGCCTGCTTTGACTGCAGCGGCATCGATGCGCTTGAACATATAGTCTGCATAGCTTTCCTTTTCGATCTTTGTCTGATGGATCATGTCATAGTAATCTTCGTTCAGAAGATTGATCAGGGTCGCCCAGTCGCGGCCATCCAGGAACGGATTCTGACCGGGATAGAACAGCGGTGCATGGTTCAGCCTTTCCAGTTCTTCATCGATCAGTCTCATGACAAATACATAAGGGAAATCATCCAGCTGGAGATTATCTCCGATATGGAAATCTTCGCGCAGTTTTTCTGCCGGAACTGTTGCAAGCAGCTGACGGACTTCGGATTTGCCGCTGGCAGGCAGTGCCAGCAGCAGTACTACATCAAATACATTACTCATATTAGCCTCTTTCTTACAGGATCACCTGAATGTTATTTACGGGTTCAAAATCAATTAACGGATGCTTCATGATGTATTCGGCCAGGATCTCAACCATGGATGTCTGGATCTCTTTTACGACAGGAGCAGTCTTGATCATATTGAAGTTCCCGCCGCCTGATGCTCTGTAATTATTGACTGCGAATGTAAATACATCATCATCCGCAACGTCTTTTCCATCACGTGTCAGGCTGGTGATCCTTGATCCGATGGGATTGGACACACAGATCGTATATTCGATCCCGTCCAGCATGTCGTAGTTGAAATGCTGGGGTTTGGGATAATCATACTGCGGTGACACGATGATCTGACCATCACGTACTGCGAAGAACTCGGCATCTTTTTCCAAAAACTCCCTGAGGATCTTTCCGGTCACCTGTTTCACGACAAGTGTATTGGGATATACATAGGTCGAAACAAGATTTCTCATCGTGATCTGTTCAGGGAATCCTGTTGCGTGCAGAAACAGCGCATTTGCGGCGATCTGTGCCCCTGTGGCTTCCAAAGTAACTTTATTCAGGAATGTGATCAGCTGTGATTTATGAACTCTTGCATCATCTTCATCATGGATCACAAGATCAACGGCACAGGTGCCTAACGGCTGATCCAGCCATGTCTGGCATCGGTCTTCTTCATCCTGCAGCAGTTCCAGCAGCTCCTGGTCAGGCTCACATTCCACTTTCAGGATCTCTGTACGGATCTCTTTTGTATCTCCGTCCAGTTCGATCATGGCAAGTTCCCTGCCATTGTCGAACACCTGTGTATAGGCTGTTCCGTTCAGCACCCCGCTCAGGCTGCGATGCTGATGACCTGTGATCAGGAGATCCAGTCCTTCGATCTCAGTGCACATACGGTAGCCCTGGTTTTCACCGGTCTGGTCTTCTGTCGGTTCACCGCTGTCAAGATCACACTCAAAGCCGCCGTGATATACGCCGACCACAAAGTCAGCGTTTTCTTTTTCCCTGATCTCACGGACGATCTGTTTGGCTGTCTCGAGCGCGTCAGTGAATTCAAAGCCTTCAATATTCTCGGGTGTTTCCCAGTTTGGAATATAATGTGTGTCTACGCCGAACAATGCGATCCTGACACCGTTTTCACATGTGCGGACCACGTAGCGCTTGCCTACCGGCTGACCGCGGTAAATTACATTTGCGCTGATACAGTCGCATCCGACACCGTTCAGATATTCGAACACAGTATCGGAGCCGTAGTTGAAATCATGGTTTCCCAGATTGACATAGTCATAGCTCATATGACGCATGACCTTAGTCATCGGTTCACCGCATGATTCATGATTGTTGTGATGATAGAACGTCAGCGGGCTGCCCTCAAGCACATCCCCGTTGTCGATCAGGATCGTATTTTCATCTCTGAACTGTCTGATCAATGTACTCACCCTTGACAATGACTGGTTCACTGGCGTTCTGTCCGCATAGGAAAACGGAAAGACATAGCCGTGAATATCACTTGTTGCAAGGATCCTGACAGTTCGGCTCATGCTTTACCTCTGGCAAGTCTTGCACGGATCTTCGTTGAGAAGTATTCAATGATCAGGACGAGCAGGATCAGAGCCCACAGGAAAGCACCTACGATGACCCATCTTCTGGAAGCGATCGCCTGGTTCAGCGCAGCACCGATACCGCCGGCTCCGACGATACCAAGTGTGGAAGCGTCTTTCAGGTTGATATCAAAACGATAGATAATCGTTGATACAAAGCTTGCGGACAGCTGGGGAATAACTCCGCAGCGGATCTTCTGGAAAGCATTGCAGCCGGAAGCATCCAGTGATTCCAGGATACCTGTATCAAGGTCTTCAATGGCAGTGATGTACATCTTTGAGATCATGCCGATCGAGCAGACGGACTGTGTCAGTACGCCGCAGAACGGGCCGGGTCCGGTTACACGGATCCATACAAGTGCCCATACCAGTGAAGGGATCGTACGGATCATCAGGATCAATGCGCGGAAAATACGTGCGACCCATTTGGGAACGATGTTGCCCGAAGCAACAAAGCTGATGGGGATCGCCAGAAGGCCGCCGATCAGTGTACCGAGTACGGCGATGGCGATCGTCTGCATGATCAGATACGGAACACCGTCTGTAGCAGTCGTGAAGATCATTGAGGTCATCGGATGCAGCAGACCGTGTACGATACCGTATGCTACTTCACTTCCCTTTGCAGCGATACCTTTGTATTCAACGCCGGCAGCGCTCCAGATAACCAGTACAGCAACGACCGCAAAGATCGCGAGTCTCTGGGCAAGAGGTTTGGGACGCTTTTCATAAGTTTCAAGTACAGTCATCTCGCACCTCCTCAGGAAAGCTTGGACCGCAGATAATCGGTCAGCAGGTCAATCAGTAATACAAGGATAAACAGTGACAGCAGGACCATACCCAGTCCGTTGTAGTCACGCCAGCTGATACGTTCGGAGATCAGGATTCCCAGACCGCCGGCACCGACATAACCGAGGATGGACGCTGCACGGACATTCATTTCAAAGCAGTACAGGCAGTCATCCAGATATGTAGGAAGGATCTGCGGCATGCAGGATGCCCAGAATGCCTGCAGTGTTGTGGCACCGAATGAAGTCATTGCCTCAAACGGTTTCATATCGATCGTTTCAATGCTTTCAAACAGCATTTTTGCAACGATGCCAAGCGTGAATACCATGATCGCTACAGTACCTGCAAATGTTCCAAGTCCGAAGATCAGGGAGAATGTCGTCGCCATAATCAGTGTCGGTACGGAACGCATTACAGACAGGATAAAGCGGAACAGCAGCAGTGTCGGCTTGTTATGGTTGATGTTGCTGGAAGAAAGGATCGCTACCGGAAGACCGATCAGGCATCCGGCTATGGTACCAAGAAGTGACATTTTGATCGTATCAAGCAGAGGTCCCTTGACTTTCTCAAAGTATGAGAATGTCGGGTGGAAGATCTGCGACAGGATAACTCCGAGCTGATGACCGCGGTTGATGACAACTGCCAGGTCGAATCCGGTCATTTTCGCGGACCAGAAGATGACCAGTGCAAGACAGATCAGGATCAGCGGTGTTCTGCTTCTGGGACGGTCTACAGTGTGCCCGTTTTCAAGAACGATATGCTCCGGCTTGAAAATACGGTCAAACAATGCAGGCTTCTGTTCTATTTTCTTCTGGCTCATCTCACATCACCGGCTCTTCCTTGTCTGTGGACTTCGGAATCGGCTTGCCGTTATATACCTGGTCAAGGATGTCCTGTGTAACATCTGCTGTCGGACCGTCATAAACGATCTGACCGGCACGGATACCGATGACTCTTGTAGCATATTTCAGGGCAAGGTCCACATGGTGGATATTCAAAAGGATCGTAATGTTCATATCCTGGTTGATGCGCAGGAAGTCACTCATGACAACGTCTGCCATGATCGGGTCCAGAGACGCAACAGGTTCGTCGGCCAGAATGATCGAGGGGCTCTGGTTCAGTGTTCTTGCCAGTGCTACACGCTGCTGCTGTCCGCCGGAAAGTTCATCGCAGCGGTTGTATGCTTTTTCAAGGATGTTGACCTTGTCGAGCGATTCAAGCGCTTTGATCTTCTGTTCCTTGGAATAATAGCCGAACAGAACTTTATACCAGGGCATATCGGGAACGTTGCTGGAAAGCACGTTGTTGATGACCGAAGTACGTGAGATCAGATTAAATGACTGGAAGATCATTCCGATCTTTCTGCGGAACTTTCTGAGATCTTTTCCTTTCAGGGTCATGACATCTGTTCCGTCCACGAGAAGCTGTCCTCCCGTGATATCGATCATTCTGTTGATCGTACGGATCAATGTGGATTTGCCGGCTCCGGAAAGACCGATTATCGCAACAAATTCACCCTGCTCGATCTGCAGGTTGATGTGCTGAAGTCCCTTGGTTCCGTTGGGATACGTTTTAGATACATCTTTGAATTCAATCATGTTAGAAGTCTCCTTGGCTAACAGTATTTTAATGCAAGTACAAATAAAATAACAGGACGGATTTTATGCCGTCCTGTTATTGATTTGAAATTTCAGCAAATTTGATTATTTGACTGCTTCGAGAGCTTTACGTGCTCCGTCGTAGTCGGAATCTGTTGCCTTTGCATAACCTGTATGAGAGTAAACATCGAAGATCTTGTGGCCTTCTTCTGTTTCAATGATCTCAATCAGGGAATCCTGCATAGCAGCGATGAATTCATCGTTGTAAACTTCAGGAACTGCCTTTGTGATAGCAACTGTATCGTTGTAGATTCCTTCTGTTACGCCGATAACATTCAGTTCGTCCCAGATGGAAACTTCACGGCCCATACCCTGCTTGCCTGTTTCATCCTGCTGGTCAACCGGCAGAGTCCAAGCTGCTTCGTAGTCGTTACGTCCGTCAGCATAGCATACGATAACGTCCAGTGATTCAGCAGCTGCCTGAGCAAATGCTGTACCGTAACCGGATTCGATGATCTGTGCATGGCTCAGGTCAGAAATCTTCTTGCCATCATAGTTTTCCATCAGCCACATTGTAGGATAAATGTAGCCAGCGGAGCTTGTTTCTTTCATAACGCCCCAGTTAGCGCCGTCGAGGTCTTCCCATGTGAGAGCTTCGCCGTTGTTAACTTTTTCAGCAAGCTTCTTGCCGTATTCGGACGGTGTAGCATAGATCAGTGAACGATAGAATGTGACCTGCGGTCCGTTCTTCAGAGTTTTGTTAGCTTCGCCGTTCCAGTCCTGAGGATTTGTAGAGTCATTGGACAGACCGTTACGTGTAGCTGTCAGAATGACATCAACGTCGTCAGAGAACAGAGCGTATGTTCCGCCGGGCAGCCAGCCGAGATCGATGGAACCTGCAGCAAGTGCTTCACCTGTTGCGTCATAGTTTGTACCAACTGTGATGTCGACCTTGTCGATCGTATAGCCTCTTGTAGCCATGGAATCGATAATCATCTGGTCGAGGCCTGCAACACCTGTCAGAATGACGTCAGCGTCTTTTGAAGGTACGAATTCGATCTTGAGGTCTTCGATGTGCTTGTCATCTTTTTCCTCACTTGCCGGTGCGGAGCTGCTGCATCCTGCCAGAAGTGCAATTGCAAGTGCAGACATTCCAAATTTCTTGAAATTCATTTCTTTCCTCCTGTGATTAATCACAACGGCATTATATTCAAAATAGTTTGCACTTACAACAGATTTTACCTTTTTTTATTTTAAGAATAACGTTTTTTGACCTTTCCATTATTCTGTTCAGATGATGCAGCGCTGACACAACGCTCCGGGCTGTCACGAGATTTCATTTGATTCATCTGCAGTCCTGTGTTAATGTGTACTGGTTAATCAGAGGTATATTATGGACGGATTTCTCAGTTGGTTTATGGCAACGATCGGACAGCATATCTCCCCCGAGTTGTCAGTATTTATAGTCAGCATGCTGCCGCTGATCGAAGAAAGAGGCGGATTGATCCTGGCAAAACTGCTTCAGATCCCTATGTGGAAAGCAGTATTCATCTGCGTGGTTGGAAATATCCTTCCGATCCCCTTCATCCTTCTGCTGATCAAGCGCATTATCCACTGGATGGCAGATCATCATCTTTCCAAAGTGGCCAAGTGGCTTGAAGACAAAGCAGCCAAGAACAAACCAAAGATCGATAAATACGGTCTCCTTGGACTGACGCTGTTTGTCGGTATTCCTCTTCCCGGCACAGGAGCCTGGACGGGAAGCCTTGTAGCCGCAGTATTCGATATGGACCTGAAAAAGGCATCCATTTCGATCCTGATCGGTGTCTTCCTTGCAGCAGTCATCATGACTACAGTATCATACGGACTCATCGGAGGACTTGTCGGATGACAAGTCCTTTTTTGCATACCAGAAACTATATACGGGAAACCTCTGTCACAGGCTGTAATTGAATACATTCCCGATAGAATTTCACTTCCTGCTTCATCGACAGATAACTGCATTACATTCCGTAATGCCCGACATAGCTGTCTCCGCAGGCTTGAGTTTGTAAGACTGACCGATTTCGATGGTCCCTCACCGTATGGTCAGT
>JAILLA010000032.1 GCA_024693325.1 Solobacterium sp. | reverse complement strand
ACTGACCATACGGTGAGGGACCATCGAAATCGGTCAGTCTTACAAACTCAAGCCTGCGGAGACAGCTATGTCGGGCATTACGGAATGTAATGCAGTTATCTGTCGATGAAGCAGGAAGTGAAATTCTATCGGGAATGTATTTAATTACAGCCTGTGACAGAGGTTTCCCGTATAGAGTTTCTTGCGGTTATGGTTATCTTGTTGAGGCTTGTCCTTCGCCCCGGCTGTGTATAAGTACTGCTTTCCTGTAATAGTGTTGTGAGAAGATGCCGCATAATACAAACGGTATAACGAAGAACAGGATCAGTATTGCTGCGTTCTGCGGTTCCATGCGTCCTGCCATGATCAGTGACAGCATCAGACTGCCAATATAGATCAGAATAGTCAGCAGGACGATTCCGTAGAGCCCCGCAACTTCGATACGAATGATCTTCTCCTGGTCTTCGTGCATGAAACCGATCTGCTCAAGAGAACGGAAATATTTGAACCTGCTCTGCAGTTCAGTTGAATAACGGAACATGATTGCTAAAGACAGAAGAATGTTCATGACGATATATGACAGCAGTACGAGTATTGTTTCCTGCGCTTCAGTAGCTGTGATCAGGACGGATACAAGGAAGATGACTGTGATCAGAAGCAACAGTATGTTCCATTTCAGGATCTGGATATCAGTTCTGATGAATCCGACACCTGTCAGGATAAACGGATGATCCGGTTTTTTGTTATCAACATAATTGGTCAGTGCGGGATTGATGACTTTTGTGAGACATCCTGATATTCCGGCGATACCGATAAATGCGGAAATGATCGACGCATCCGGATTCCAGAAAAACAGGAATATCGGAATTACCAGCATCAGTATGGCTATTATTTGTGACAGTCTCTGATTAGACTTACCCATTGGAAGGATTGCAGAAGAATCATACTTGATCGCTGATTCGTTCAGCATACCTGCTGCTGTATTTCTGTAGGCAAAACCCAGATTCAGGAAGGTTGCCCAGAAAATGACACCGACCAGAATGCCGGCAGTAATGAACACTGCTTTCGGTACGATCGTAACGGTAAAGGCAGTCTGTATAACTGTATGCAGTACTGTGTTGATCACAGGGATCAGAGCTAGTGATGATATGATGCCGACCGGTATTGCGATCGCCAACAGGATAAATGTTTGTATCAGAAGATATTCAGCAAGCTGCAGATAGGTAGCCCCACAGACAAGCCTTACCGCAAGATCTCTGGCTTTTGAACGTACGTAGAAGTCATTTGCGAATATGATCTCAACAATGCAGATCACGATCAGGATCAGTGAGACATTCGTGGAAATATCCGTGTTAGCTGTATGGACAAACGTTACACCAACAGCTTCCGACATTGCAATGTTCAGAAACAGGAAGATGAATATCGTTGTCAGTACAAATGTAAGCCAGTAGAAAAATGCTCTTCCGATATCCTTTTTCAAGGATCGTAAAGCATCTCTGAAGATCATTGCTGGAGGATCTCTCTGGATTCAGCCGAGTTGATATCAACGATCATCTTGAAATATTCATCCTGACTGAGATCACCTTTTTCCAAAATCGATTCAATGTTGCCGTCTTTGATGTAGATCAGACGCGAGGAATATGATGTGATCAGAGGGTCATGAGATACCATGACGATCGTGACGCCGCTGTTTTCATTCAGATCCTGGAAGATCTTCATCAGTTCGGCCGAGTTGACAGAGTCCAGGTTGCCGGTGGGCTCATCAGCTATGATGATGCGCGGATTATTTACCAGAGCTCTGCAGATCGCAGCACGCTGTCTTTGCCCGCCTGAGCATTCATTGGGGAATTTGTTCAGCAGATGTGAAATCTGCATATGTTCAGCCAGTTCTTCTACTCTTGATCTGATAACACTTTTTTCAACATGAGCAAGCGAAAGGGGCATAGCAATGTTTTCAAACATTGTGTGTGTATCAAGAAGGTTGAAATCCTGGAAAATAAAACCGAGGTTTTCGTAACGGAAGTGACCGATCTGATTGGCAGACATAGTCTTTACAGATGTGCCATTGATCATTACGGTACCGCTGGTAGGCATATCAATCGTGGAAATATTGTTGATGAAAGTTGATTTCCCGGATCCGCTGGGTCCCATGATTCCTATAAATTCACCTTCGTAAACCTGAAAGTTGATATCATGCAGGGCTTCAAACGCATTTTCAGTTCCATAGTTATAAACCTTTTTCAGGTTTTTTGCTTCAAGTACGATCTCAGGCATAATCCCTCCTTGTTATGGTTCAAGTATAAACAAAAACGTAAAAATAAAAAAGAAATAAACGACGTGTTTGCACGATCTTTGTGTATGCTGTAATATGACACGGTAGAGGTGAGTGAGATGGCTGAACTTAGGAACTGGTTTCTGTCAACTGTAGACGGTGTGCTGTGCGGACATGGAGATGTTTATTACAGTGAAAAGATCGAGGACGGCAAATCAATCGTTACGACCGGCGTTAATGAGATCACATACCTGGCTGACAGGCTCGTGATCAAAACCAAGCATTCGGTATATGAACTTCCGTATGCATATCACCGTCAGGTCGAAGGAATTGATACAAATGTGATCCCTGTTGAATACCTGCAGGGAAAACAGGAAGCACTGGATATTTCCCGCTGGACGGAAGGTGCAGTAGATGAGCGCAGGGAACAGGAAAAAACTGAGATGATCACCCTGATCGATCCGGCTGTTCAGAATGCTGCAGTACTGCGGTTCTCCCATCAAAGTGCCTATTATTACCTGGCTATGCTGGTGAAAAAAGCAAATAACTATATCTATACTGATTCCTATACAGTCAGACCCGGCACATATAAAGATACCGTCCTGATCGACGGGACGATCCCCGGAACACACTTTGCGTATTATCCGGAATACGGAAAGATCGAATTCTTCTCCTGGGATAAAGACTTTGATACGGTTTATCTTGAAAACACCGGAATCGAGGACCTTGAGTTCATCACGCCCAAGGGAACTGTCACGGTAAAAGCAGGCAGCTGCAAAGCCGTGTCAAAATAACGATCACTTAGCCGCAGAATTGCGGCTTTATATTTTCCATGATTATTTCTTCATGTTATTCTATTAAAAAGGCAGGAAACAATATGATTTTTAAAGAGGCATTGAGATCACTGAAACATGATAAATCACGGGCTTTCTTTTATTGGCTCACTTTGATGCTGACAACTACATTTATGTACCTGTATTTTAATATCGCAATGGATGAATCGATCGGTATGTCACTTGGTGAATCCTCCGATAATATCATTACGATCGTGACGCTGATTTCAGTACTGATCTGCTGTGCTGATATATTCTTTGCCAATGATTACTATGTAAAAAACAAATCCAAGGATCTGGCTGTGCGCCTTGTTTCCGGTGCAACATATATCCATATTGCCGGATATCTGCTGATCCAGACAAGCCTGCTGATGTTGCTGGCGATTCCTGCCGGTGTCCTGATTGCAAGATTCCTGATGACGCCTTTGAATATGATCGTTGCTTCAGTTCTGCCAGGAGGCGCACATATCATCGAGCCTGTTCCCAGGGGAGAGTTATACACATTTGTCATTCTTGCGTTTATCGTTGGCTGGATCGTTGTCATGAATCTGAGTTTTACATATCTCAATTCAGCTGCTTCCCTGATCAATCAGAGAAATGCTTCAAAGGGCGAGAAGGGGTCGATGTTCTATCTCAAATCGATTCCGAACTGGATGCGTCAGATATTCTGGCTGTTCCTGTTCCTCTTACCCGTCTATACATTCTATGTTAACCGTGATGCGATCGTCCTGTTTTCCTGCATCGGCATGGTTGGCTTTAACGGTATCCTGAGATGGATCATACGTCCGATCATCACCAAAATGATCTCATCAGGAAAGTCTGAACCGAAGCGCATGGCATATCTCGGTTTTGTCAGGGAAGACCTGCAGGTCATGAAATTCGCTATGTATCTGCTTCTGGTATCTGTCATCATCATGGCATCGATCCTGGTAACCAATCAGGAGAATCCGATGGTCAGAGTTATGATCACGATGTCCTACATATTCCTGAGCGTTCTTCAGGCAATGGCCCTTATGTTCCGCTATTCAACCGAACTATCCGAACGGAAACGCCACTTTGCGTCTCTTGCAAGGATCGGCTATACACTGAAACAATTGAAAAGCATCACACGAAAAGAAGTTTTCGGTTACTACGGATCTGTACTTTTGATCTCAATGATCTACCTTGTTAATATTTATATTTCTCTTGTAACTGCCGGTGTCATGAAAATATCGTTTGCCATCGCACTGGTACTCATCGTTGCGGTTCCTCTATGCATCTGTGCCATCGGAAGCCTGCTCTATTACAGGAGCATCGTTCTTACGGGAGGGACGCAATCATAACAGACTGAAAGGAGGGTTATATGGCCGACATCAGGAAACTGACACTTCTTCATTCCAACGACCTGCACGGCAGATTCCTGCCGGAGTATAAGGACGGACACGAGATCGGAGGTATCAGCCGTCTGAGCGGCTATGTAAGAAAAGTACGGCGCGAGGAAGAAAACGTTGTCTATGCTGTAGCCGGAGATATGTTCAGGGGTTCGATCATTGACTCGGAATATCTGGGATTGTCAACAATCGAACTGATGAATATCCTGTCACCGGATGTCACAACAGTTGGCAATCACGAAGTAGACTATGGGATTGCTCATCTGCTGTTTCTTGAGAAATGTGCGCGTTTTCCTATTATCAATGCCAATCTGTTTGTCACTGTCAGCAACACCAGATTGTTTAAGCCTTATCTCAATTTTGAGACAGGAGGCCTGAGGATCCTTTTCATCGGCATACTGACGGAAGAAGTACTGGCAACAGCCAGGACAGAACGTGTTATCGGGACATACATCGATATTGAAGAAGCAGCCCGCCAGGTCAGTATTATCTGTGATAACTACCGTACCAGTGATACCGATCTGACAGTTTTGTTAACGCATATCGGAATTGAAAAGGACCGCGAACTGGCAAAACTGCTCGATCCGGGATGCGGCGTTGATCTGATCATCGGCGGTCATTCCCATACTTTTATGGATGATATGGAAGTTGTTAACAATATTCCCATCGTTCAGGCAGGCTGGGGCACAGGACTGATCGGCAGATTCGATCTGGAATATGACAAAGAAGCCCATAAGCTTACACGCTGTGACTGGAAAGCAGTTCATATCGATGAAAGAACCTGCCGGAAAGACAGACTGATGGATGATATGATCGCAACATTCCAGTCTGTAACCGATGCAAAATACAAGCGTGTGGTCACAAAGTTTGCAAGACCTCTGCATCATCCTTCCAGGATCCAGGAGACCGAAATGGGGGACCTGTATGCCGATATTATGCAGGATGAAAGCTCGTTTGAAATCATGATGTTCGGCTCCGGTTCGATCCGCAAGGAAGTTATGGGACCCATCGTGGAATATCAGGATATGCTGGAGAATACACCTTTTGATGATAAGCTGTGGATGCTGAAAGTAACAGGTGCACAATTCCGGAGAATGATACAGTTTATTTTCCGCGATGAAGCCTGGGCCGGTCATACGGAGTTCTATCAATACTCTAAGGGTGTCAGGATCGTTTACCGCAAATCGACACATACGATCGAAGAACTGAGCTTCCACGGCGAGCCGTTTGAAGACGACAGATTCTATCTGATCGCATTGCAGAATTATCACTACAATAATTTCAATCAATTCTTCAATGTACCGTTGGAAGAGGTAAAAGCCAATATGCGTCCGCGTGTTGTTGCAACTTCTGTCAACAATATCATAGAAGAATATCTGTCAGTCCATCAGGGACTCAACGCAAGAGTTGAGGGAAGGATCGTTATTCTGGATTAGGGAGGAAGTATGAAGTATCAGAATCTGGGAAAAACTGAAATCAAAGTATCCCGTATATCGTTTGGTGCATGGGGCCTAGGCGGAGGCAATGTCTGGAGCGACATGTTGATCAGTGTAAAAGAAACAGGTGAACTGTTGGATTACGCGTCAGACCTTGGCATTAACTACATAGACACAGCTCCTGTATATGGCATTGGTACTAGTGAGACGATCCTTGGCAAAGCTTTAAAAGGAAGAAGAGACCGCTTTATCGTACAGACGAAATGCTCTTTGAACTGGCGCAATGAAGGCGGCGAATTTGAATATATCAGAGACGGCTACACTGTTATGAAAGATCATCATGCTTCTGCTATCCGCAAGGACGTAGAAGACTCCTTGCTGCGTATGGATCTGGACTGCATCGATTCCATGGTAGTGCACCGTATGTCCTCAGTCGTCAGTCCTGAGGAAACGATGAGCGAACTGCAGGAACTGATCAAAGAAGGAAAGATCCGTGCAGTCTTCCTGTCCAACAGCACACCTGAAGATCTGAAAGAATACTCAAAATACGGAATTGTTGCGGGCGTACAGGAAAAATTCAGCCTGCTGTCACAGAATCAGCGCAGATATTTTGATGCGTGCAGGGAATTTGGAACAATGTTCCAGGCATACGGTATCCTGGAAGAAGGCGGGCTCACGGGACGAAAGATCGTCGAAACCCAATGGCCGGAAGGGGATGTACGTTCTACCCGCGTCTGGAGTAAAGAACCGGTGCGCAGTGCTGTACTCGGACTGTTTGATGAACTGGAACCTCTTTGCGGGAAATACGGATGCTCGATGGCAAACCTGGTCCAGGCATGGACACTGAAGCAGTATGAAGATCTCAATCTGCTGACGGGATTCCGCCGCAGGGAGACAATGGCTGATACAGTGAAGGTATTGGATCTTGAAATCAGCGATGAAGATCTGGCTCTGATTACGGCAGCTGCGGATAAAACACAATTCTGAATCTTTGAATAAGAACATGATGGAGGAAAAATTCTCCTTCATGTTTTTATTTTTTTGCTTTTCAACATGGTTTACAATAGGTAATGTCAAAGAGGTGCATTATGAAGAAAATACTGTTGATCGGAGGGACAGGAACGATCTCATCACCTGTTGCACGTTTCCTGTCGGAAGATCCGGATACTGAGCTTTATATGCTCAACAGAGGGAAACGTTCCGATACGCTTGGCAGTCATGTTCACAGACTGATCGGTGATGCAAATGATGAGGAAGGTCTGAAAAAACTGCTGGAAGGATATTCTTTTGATACAGTCATCAATTTCATTCTGTACAGGAGATCCCAGGCAGAGATGATGGTACGTCTGTTTACCGGCAAGGTCTCTCAGTTTATTTTTATCAGCACTAATGTTGCGTTAAATCATGACACAACAGTCAATGTTGATGAATCGCTGCCTTTGGGAAATGAGTATTCCGCATATGGTGCCGCCAAAGCAGAATGTGAAGCATATTTTATGCAGGCATATCGTGAACAGGGATTCCCTGTAACGATCGTACGTCCGACTCAGACATACTCCGATCACAGGCTCCCGCTCAGTGTCAAGCCGGGCGGCTACTGGCCGGTCATTTCCAGGATCCTGCGCAACAAAGAAGTGATCGTGCATGGTGATGGAGAAGGAGTATGGGCAGGTACGCACGCAGATGATTTTGCCCGTAACTTTATAGGACTGATCGGTAATGAAAAGACGATCGGGGAAGCTTATCTGATCGTCAATCCGGAACCGTATACATGGAACAACCTCTATCATGCGCTGGGTGAAGCGATGGAAAAGGAAGTACATATCGTCCATATTCCTACTCAGATGCTGGCATTATCTAAAAAGTACGGATTTGATCAGTCAATCAGAGGGGATAAATATTATTCAAATATCTTTGATCTTTCAAAACTTGAAAGCGTGACCGGCAAAACAGAATTCAGGATCTCCATGAAAGATGGTGTCCGTATGTATCTTGAATACATGGACGCCCATCCGGAACTTAAACAGGAGGACCCGGAATTTGATGCATGGTGTGATCACGCTGTCGAAACATATCGTAAATGTCTGGAACAATTCGGAAATGAGGATGGACTATGATTTACACATTGACATTGAATCCCGCTGTTGACTATTACATGGAAACAGCCGGTGAACTGAAACAGAACAACGTCAACAGGGGAAAGAACGAACGATTCAAAGCAGCCGGAAAAGGTCTGAATGCGTCAAGAGATCTCAGCATCATGTCAATACCGTCCTACGCAGTGGCAGTACTGGCAGGGTTTACAGGCGCCTTTATTCAGGATACGTTCAAAGACTATCCGTATATCCGTCTTGTTCCTGTCAAGGCACACGGGAATAACCGTGTTAACCTCAAGATGTTCTCTGAAGGGGAATTGACAGAAGTTAATGGAGAAGGTCCATATGCGGATGAATTTATCCGCAATGATATTCTGCGCGCATTTGAAGAAACATCAAAGGATGATACTGTACTGATCTGCGGTTCCCTGATCCGCGGTTTCAACGCAATGCTGGTAAAGGAATTGTGTGAAGAACTGCATGAACGCGGAACCACTGTCGTATTGGATTCAGTCCAGCTTTCTTTACAGCAGCTTCGTGACTGCAGACCTCAGCTGATCAGACTGACTGAAAAGGAACTTGGTGCACTGTTGAATATGGATGTCAGTACAGAGAATCTCAAAGAAGCACTGGAAAAAATACGTGCAGCAGGACTGCCGAATATTCTGCTGACCATCGACAGTAACGATGCGGCACTGATGCTTGGAGATCAGATGTATTGTCTCAGCCAGCCTAAGAGCCGTCCTGTCAACAAAGTTGGCGCAGGAGATGCGCTTCTGGCGGCATATATCGGGAAACGTACCCAGGGTGTTGGACCTGCAGACGCCCTCAGATGGGCTGGGGCTATGGCAAATGCTGTTGCGTCTACAATGGATGAAACAACGCTTGACGAGGTTATGAATAGATTTGACGAAACAAAGGTGATCAGTATCGATTAATAAAACAGGAGGTGGAGTATGACTTTTCAGAAAGAGGGACTTGAAGAACTCATCGAACGGATGGAATCTTATCTGAATGAGAAAAAATATGTACTCGCAAGAGAAACGATCGTCGAACTGGAACCGTTCGATATTGCGTACATCATGGAAACACTGCCGGAAGATACGATTCCGGTCGTGTTCCGTCTGCTTCCAAAAGAACTTGCTGCTGAAGTATTTGTTGAACTGGAAAACGATTCTCAGGAAAAGCTGATCAAAGGCTTCTCAAAAGCTGAGCTGAAAGAAGTCATTGATGAACTGTATTTGGACGATGCCGTAGATATTATTGAAGAAATGCCTGCGAACGTCGTGAAACGGATCCTTTCAACTGCCGATCCTGAAACAAGAAGAGATATCAATAACATCCTGCAGTATCCGGAAGATTCGACCGGATCGATCATGACGACCGAGTATATCGATCTCAAGAGCACGATGACAGTTGAGGATGCATTAAAAAAGATCCGCCGTGTCGGACAGGACATGGAAACCATCAACGTTATGTATGTTGTTGATGCAGACAGGCATCTGCTTGGATTTGTTTCGATCCGTACCGTTCTGCTTTCGGATGAAAACGACACAATGGAAGAGATCATGGATACAGGTGTGATCTCTGCCTCAACTCTGGATGACCAGGAAATGACAGCACGTAAGTTCGAAAAATACGACTTCCTGACAATGCCGGTTGTTGACAAGGAAAATCGTCTTGTCGGTATCGTTACGATCGACGATGCTCTCGACGTCCTGGTTGAAGAGACGACCGAAGATATCGAACGTATGGCAGCTATCTCACCGTCCTATAAACCGTATCTCAATACAAGCGTCATAGAAACAGTCAAATCACGTATTCCCTGGCTGCTGTTGTTGATGGTATCAGCGACATTTACCGGACAGATCATTTCTTCATTTGAAGATGCACTCGCTTCCGTTACGATCCTGACAGCTTATATTCCGATGCTGATGGATACAGGCGGAAACTCCGGCTCACAGGCCAGCGTTACGATCATCCGCGGTATCTCACTGGATGAGATCTCTATGAAGGATATCGGAAAGGTCGTCTGGAAAGAGATGCGTGTTGCTGTGATCGTCGGTGCGATCCTTGCGGCATGCAACTTTGCTAAACTGATGCTTGTTGACAGGATGCTTTTCCACAATCCGATCACTGTTGCTGTTGCACTTGTCATCTGTCTGACTTTGATATTCACCGTATTTGCCGCAAAGCTGGTAGGATGCACACTGCCTATCTTTGCAAAGGGACTTGGATTTGACCCTGCAGTTATGGCATCACCGTTCATCACGACGATCGTTGATGCGATCTCACTGCTGATCTACTTTGAATTTGCAACAACACTGCTGCATATTTAAGCAAACCTGGATCAATTCATATATTCAATGATACGTTCTGACTTTCAGAACGTATTTTTCTCTGCTGATATTCTTAATATAATGAATTCTTTTATGTAACATAAAATGATTGCGGTTTACAATGGTTGCAAAGCGCAATAAAATAAAGGCGTGAATAAGAGGGGAAGCGTATGAGAAAAGTATCAATAATAAAAGATCCGGGTTTTTACCGGAGAGTACTGGTGATCATGCTGCCGGTCGCAATCCAGCAGGCAATCAATATGGGCGTCAACATGCTGGATACGATGATGCTTGGTTCATTTGGTGAAATGCAGCTGAGTGCATCTAGTCTTGCCAACCAGTACTATAATTTCTTCACCATTTTCTGTATGGGTATTATAGGCGGTTCCAGCGTGCTTTCTGCACAGTACTGGGGTGGGGGAAATAAAGAAAAGGCAAGAGAAACATTCAACATGGCACTCCGCCTTGCGACAGGTGTAAGTCTGTTCTTTGCACTGCTGACATGGCTGTTTCCGCGTCAGATCATGACGATCTATACCAGTGAGCCGCAAGTCATCGAATACGGCATTAAGTATCTGAGGATCACAACATTTATATTCTTTATACATGGAACAAGTCTGGTTGCGGCTCAGCTGATGCGGTCTGTCGGTATACCAAGGCTTGGCCTGTATGTGTCGATCATATCATTTTTCTTCAATTTGTTTTTTAACTGGATGTTTATCTTCGGTAAACTGGGTGCTCCCAGGATGGAGATCGCAGGTGCGGCACTGGGTACACTTTTGGCAAGATTGTCAGAGTTTGCTGTAACTTTCTGGTTTATTCTGCATAAAGATCAGACACTTGGTCTGCGTGTCAAAGATCTTATGCATAATCCTTCCGGTGAATTCTTCGCGAATTATTTCCTCCTCGGAGCACCGGTACTGCTCTCTGACGGAATGCTTGGCTTGGGCAATAATGTAGTATCAGTAATCCTTGGACATATGGGTGCTGCAGTCGTTGCGGCAAATGCGATCTGCATGGTCATTGAACGTCTATGTACTGTCGTTATCCAAGGCGTGTCCAATGCCTCAGGCATCATTGTCGGACAGACGATCGGTGCAGGTGATAAAGAGAAGGCACTGGAACAGGGCGAAACTTTCTATCTGCTGTCGATCATAATGGGTGCATTTGCTGCTCTGCTGGTC
The DNA here is from genome assembly GCA_024693325.1 of Solobacterium sp. GTDB lineage: Bacteria > Bacillota_I > Bacilli_A > Erysipelotrichales > Erysipelotrichaceae > Bulleidia. The sequence goes on along the minus strand of JAILLA010000032.1, from coordinate 21,397 downwards.
GGAATATTCGGACCGTTGTCTATGAGAATGTACAATCTTGCACCGGACACTATTGTTATCACCAAACAGCTGATGATGGCACATGTATTCATCGTATTCTTCCAGTGTATCCAGTCCGTTATGACAAAAGGTGTGCTGAGAGGCGGCGGAGATACGAAGTTCCTGATGAAAGCAGATATCCTGTTCCTCTGGGTAGTGTCGATCCCGATAGGTGCGCTTGCCGGTCTTGTACTGCATTGTCCTGCATGGCTGACTATGATCTGTCTGAAACTTGATCTGATCATCAAGAGTATCTGGTGCATTAACCGACTTCTGAGCGGAAAATGGATCCATGAAGTTGATAAAAAACCTGCATAAAACAACTTGAAATCGCTTATGATTATTTCAGGAGGACAATACTATGGACCTGAGAAAGACTGATCCGGAATTAATGAGTATCATTGATCATTTCGCATTTGATGAAGTTATAAACGAAGAAGGATTTACACTGGATACAGAAAACAGATATCTGTGCATTCTGGCAGCATTGCTTGGATGCCAGGGCATTGACGAATTTAAAAACGTTATGCCGCGTGCACTGAGCGAAGGCGTCCCGGCAATCGCCATCAGGGAAGTTGTTTACCAGGCTGTGGATTATCTGGGAATGGGCAGGGTATATCCCTTTGTGCCTGCTATGAACGAAATATTCCTGGCACAAGGCTATGAACTGCCGCTGGAAGCACAGTCGACAACAACACTTGAAACAAGACTGCAGGCAGGGGAAGATCTGCAGGTAATACTGTTCGGGCCTCAAATGAGAGGACGATACAAAACAAGCCATATTTCCAAATGGCTTGCGGATAACTGCTTCGGAGATTATTACACAAGGACTGGCCTTGAACTGAAGCAGCGTGAAATGATCACGTTCTGTTATCTGGCTGCTCAAGGCGGTGTTGAACCTCAGCTGACAGCTCATGCACAGGCTAATCTGAAAAACGGAAATGATCATGCGTTCATGATGAGTGTGATCTCACAGATCATGCCATACGTAGGTTATCCCCGTACGCTGAACGCAGTAACTGCATTGAACAATGCTGCAGAGTCACTAAAATAAAACATAGACAATAAAAAACCGCGGTTCTAATTAAGTGTGAACTGCGGTTTGTTTTCTTGATCAGTTCTCAGCAGTCAAAATCGAAAGCGTATCTGCCGGAAACTTTCGGAACAATGATATTGTCCTTAACATCTACATGCAGCGGATGGTTAGCGTAGAATGCAAGCGCGTCACGGTCCGTATGAACGGATTCCAGCATAACGTCTGTGTTGGAGGATGCCAGAGCGTCAGTATAGACATGAATATCTGTGAGGCCTTCGATCCTGCCTTTCAGTCCTTCAAGTCCTTCTTTGATCTCTTTTTTTGCGGCTTCTTTTTCTTCAGCACTCAGGCTGTCTTTCAGTGTCCACAGAATGATATGTTTTACCATGATTATTTTCTCCTTTTGACATTTCTATTTTATACGATTCTGTCATGAAACTGTATATTCCCCGTAACAGATTTGCTTTTTTTGCACGCTGTACCATATCATGTACTGCGGTTTTTTAACGGGGTCATATGATGATCTCGGAGGTGATCAATATGGCACTGCATTTCAATAGTTCAGTTCCTGCCAGTCAGATCTGGCTTCAGTCAATCGATCCGTTTAAGCACAATGATTATGATCTCACACCCGAAGAGTGTGTTTGTATGTTAGACTGCATGGTGAAGGAAAGGACAATTCCTGATTGTATGAGCCGCACAGGTCTGCGGGCGGATACAGTGTTATACTGGTACAGGCAGTCAGAACATATCAGACAGCTTCAGGAGGAAAGATATGGTATATCAGGCACCGAAGGATCCGGGAAAATCAAGACTGATACTGAAAACAATTGACCGGACATTGGCCGCGTCTTCCCTCAGTATGGAACAAAGGGCAGCAATACGGTCCGGATATCTGTGGCATGATCCGGCGGAACGCACAGCTGTTTACGCGCGCCTGGATCCGCGTATTGTATCATTGTGGTATCACAAGCTCAGCATTCAGATCGCTGAGGCTATGCATGCGGTATCGTGAAAACAGACCCGATACAATATCAGCCGGTTTATTATGCAGTCTATGACAAAGAATTCCGTTCTGTAAGTGAGATCTTTGAGGACGATTATGAGGCGGAACTGTATGTCAAAAAGCTGAACAGCTTATATCAGCTGGACAGATTTGAAGTACAGCCCTGCAGGATCGTTCCGCGCGGAATGAAATGACAACAGTCGGTATGTGGAATAAACATACCGATTTGTTTTGTTTTATGATCAAAAAGCGGACAAATCAATAAAAAAAACATATAATAGCACGGTGAGGTTTTAGTTTATGAGGGATAGATTTGACGCAACTTATATCAAAAAACTCGATTCCATGCATTACATCATGCCGTTTATTTATCCGGACAGATGTGACAACATGGCATTCTTTACATTCAAGATCGATCTGACGAACCTGAACAAGTACATTGAAAAAAAGAACAGCACTAATCCGGATTATAAATACAATCAGTATCAGTGCATCGTCACAGCAATGCTGAAGACGATCACCCTGCGTTCCAAATTGTCACTGTTTATTCATAACTGCAAAATGTACAGAAGAAATGAGGTAACGGCAGCTTTTACCGTTAAACAGGAATTCAGCGATGACGGCGGGGAAGTCCTCTGCTTCGTACACTCCAAACCGGAATGGACGATCGATGACGTTCACAACGAGCTGAAACGTCAGCTGCTTAAACTGAAAAACAGGGAATACAGAGATGAATCCAGCAGCTTCATGGATAAGTTCAATGCACTTCCCAAGGTTGTTTCATCAACAGCACTCAAAGCTGTCTGCTGGCTGGAAAAAAAGGGTATGGTTCCAAAATCACTTGTTGAAACAGATCCGTATCATGCTTCCGTAGTACTGGCAAACCTTGGTTCCATTGGACTTCCGACCGGTTATCATCATCTGACAAACTGGGGAACCACTTCGATCTTCGTGGTCGTAGGAGAATATGGAAAACTTCCGTTCTTTGAAAACGAACAGGTCGTATTCAAAGATGGAGTTGAACTTGGATTTACGATCGATGAACGTATCGCTGATGGTTATTATTTCTCCAAATCCATTAAAATGATGCAGCTGTTCCTGGAAGAACCGGAACTGCTGGAACGTCCGCTCAACGAAAAGCTCAGTGATGAACTCTGGGCAAAGATCAGCAAAAAATAAAAAATGATCCTGAGACATTATGCATTAATGCCTCAGGATTTTAATATGCTCAAAGAACAAAGTTCAGAATGATATCAGCAAGCTTGGTGCTGTGGACCGTGTAGCTTGTATGCGTTTCGTCCGGCAGTATCAGGATCTTTGCGCCGGGAATGGCAGACGCAATATGTTCTGTTTCCGACAGCTTCACAAGGTCCTTGCTTCCGGCGCACACCAGTGTTTCTGCTTTGATCGACTGCAGCTCTTCATCAGTGATATCGGGTTCTTTCAGCATCAGACCCATCTTTTTGTCTTTTGTTGCAGCATAAACACATTTGATCATCAGGCGCAGCCATGGTGCAACACCATAAGGCGTAACATTAGCACCACAGGTAATGAGGGAAGTGATCCTGTCTGACTTTGCTGCAGCGATCAGTCCGACGATGCCGCCGTCACTGAAGCCTGTAAAGATGACATCACGGAGATCCAGTCGTTCCATGAACCGTATCATATCATCTGCCATGTCCCTGTAATGCAGTTCATCGGTATCAGTGCTTTGACCATGGCATCTGCTGTCAGGTGTATAGACGGTGAAATAATTGGCCAGTACGTCAGCTGCTTCTTTGAAGATCGTATGGTCTTCTGAGTTGCCATGCAGCAGGATCAGGGGACGTCCGCTGCCTTTCACGGTATACGAAATTGTTACTTGTTCCATATCAGTATTTCTCCTGTCTCAATTATATTATAGGAGTCAAAAACGCGGCATACTTTTCGTTATTGCAAACCTGCGCTAAAATATAGCGTGTTTAGGAGGACGTATGCTGGCAGTTACAGGAATTATCGTAATCGTCATACAGTTTGCCATAGATGCTTATTCCATCAGTACCGGAAGTATTTCATTCCGTTCATTCACTGATGTTTTTGGACATTATATATTCGGTATCGTCGGAATCTCTCTGTTTCTGATCGACCGTGCTGCTTACAAACGCAAAGCAGAGATATTACAGAAGCGTTATAAAAAGCTGAGAGGCCAATATGATGAGGAGGATTACGAATGAAGATCAAAGTACTTCATATGCTGGAAGGTGCTGATCAGGCAGAAGGACTGACCGTGATCATTGACGTATTCCGCGCATTCACACTGGAAGCCTATCTGTTTGCCTGGGGTGCCGAGGAAGTTATTCCCGTCGGCGATCTTGAAACAGCCTACAGATTGAAAGAAGAACATCCTGATTATGTGCTGATCGGTGAACGGCACGGGAAGATCCTTCCGGGATTTGATTTCGGAAATTCTCCTTCAACAGTTGATCCCGAAAAGATCAGGGGACATATTGTCGTACATACGACCAGCGCAGGTACGCAGGGCATTGCCCATGCGTCCGGCGCAGATGAAATACTGACCGGGAGCCTGGTCAACGCAAAAGCTATTGCAGACTGGATCATTCAAAAGCAGCCTGATCATGTTTCGCTTGTTTGTATGGGATGGGAAGGTTTACGCAATACGGAAGAGGATGAACTCTGTGCTGAGTACATCAAATCCTTGATCGAAGGGCATCCTTTGGAAGACATTTCAAAGCAGGCACATGATCTGATGTATACGGAAGGAAAGAAATTCTTTGATCCGCTTCAGAATGATGTATTCCCTCAGGATGATTTCGGCATGTGTATCGATTACGACAAATTTGATTTCATCATCCGCGTAGTACAACGGGAAGGATTGTTCCACGCAGAAAAGGTACCTGTACATGAAGCGTAAGTATTTCTTTTTTGATATTGATGGTACATTGACCGATAACATCACGCATAAGATCGTACCTTCGGCAAAAGAAGCTGTCGAACATCTGCGTGCAGAAGGGCATTTCACAGCGATCGCTACAGGCAGGGCCTGGTATAAAACAAAGAATTTCGCAAAGAACATCGGTATTGACAATGTTGTTTGCTGCGGGGGCGGAGGTTTGGTGCTGAATGGAAAACTGCTGAGCAATGAACCTTTGGAACATGCTGCAGCACTGTCCGTGATCCGCCATGCGGAAGAAGAAGGAATCGGATATATCGTCATGCTGGAGGACAGCGATGACGTTTATATGAAGGATTACCGTTTTCTGGAGCAGGCCGGTTTCCGCAGGGAACTGACGACTTATCATTTCAGACCGGATATGGATCTGCTGAACACAGATATCCTGAAGATCTACCTGGCCTGCAGGAAAGAAACTGAACCTGAATGGATCAATGAACTGGGTCATCTCAGGCTGCACAGAGAATATGTCGTTGTCCAGTATGATGCGAAAAAAGAAGGTATTCTGCGCATGATGAAGGCGGTCAATGGAGATCTGCAGGATGTTGTAGTGTTCGGGGATGATACGAATGATCTCGTCATGTTTGATCCGGTATGGACGAGCGTTGCCATGGGAAATGCTGTAGACACTCTGAAAGAAAAGGCTGATTATGTGACAGACAGAAATGTCGATCACGGTATATGGAATGCCTGTGTGCGGAACGGATGGATCACCTCGGATTCACTGCGTTAAGAATCAGCCTCTTGACGCGGAAAAACTGAACTTTATCGGGTATATACGGAAAATCATCTTGCACGGACATGCATGATTATGTTAGTATCATTATTGCGCTGAAAGATGCGCGTCTTCTGTTCCGCTGGCCGGTTTGGGACTATGAGCAGACAGATCAATGTATAACAGGAGGAATAGTATGAAACTCGATCTCGTACAGAAGATCACAAAAGAGCAGCTCCGTGCTGACGTTCCGCAGTTCAAACCCGGCGATACGGTAAAAGTATTTGTCCGTATCAAGGAAGGTGAGAAATCCCGTATTCAGCTTTATGAAGGTGTTGTAGTAGCACGCCAGAACGGTGGAATTTCCGAGACATTCACAGTTCGTAAGATTTCCAACGGTGTAGGCGTACAGAGAACATTCCCTGTTCACAGCCCTATCATTGACCACATTGAAGTCGCACGCAGAGGTAAGGTCCGTCGTGCGAAGCTGACATACCTCAAGGGTCTGTCCGCTAAGAATGCGCGTATCAAGGAAGATCGTTAATTCGGGAAAAAAGAGAAGGAAATCCTTCTCTTTTATTTTCGTTTGCTTTAATATAACAACATATGGAAAACAAAAACAAAGAACTATGGAAGGCTATAGGAAACGAAGCGCTGGACTGGGCAAAGACATTGGCTGTCAGTTTTCTGATTGTTACGATTACTGTGAACTTCTTTATCCGGACGATTCAAGTCGATGGCAGTTCCATGTATCCGACACTGGAAAGCGATGAATTCGGTCTGTCAAATGTTCTGAGTGTCAGACTTGACCAGATCGAGCGTTTTGATATTGCAGTCATATATATGGAAAAAGACAACAAGTATCTGGTTAAGCGTGTTATAGGACTTCCGGGAGAAACAGTATCATATAGAAGCGGAATTCTTTATATCAACGGAGGAGAAGTCAGAGAAAGCTTCCTGGATACAGATTACTGCAGGAATTACAATGGAGTCTTCATGGGTGATATAGATGAGATCACGCTTGGTGAAAATGAATATTACTGTCTGGGAGACAACCGTCCCAACAGCAAGGACTCCCGTTATTACGGACCGTTTCAGAAGAAGCAGATCAAATGCGTCGGTGCTTTGATCCTGTATCCATTTGACAGGTTTGGGCTGAGATCATGGTAGCGGTACAGTGGTATCCCGGTCATATGGAAAAAGCGCGCCGCGATATGCAGGATGCGCTGAAACAGGTAGACATGGTGATCGAGATCAGGGATGCAAGAATTCCCAATGCCAGCAGAAATCCGATGCTGGATAAAATGATCGGTGAGAAACCACGGCTGATCGTATTGTCGAAATCAGATCTGGCTGATGACGCAGCCAGTGAAGCATGGGTCAAAGCTCTCAGCAGAGAAGGGCAGAAAGCCGTATATGGTGATCTTGTCGGACAGAAACGGAACAGACAGACGATCATCAATGAATGCCTTGAATTGACAAAAAAGAAACGTGACAGAATGATTGCACGGGGAATCAGACCGCGTGCGATGCGTGCTATGGCATGCGGGATTCCCAATGTCGGAAAGAGCACATTGATCAACCTGATCGCTTCCAGAACAAGGGCAAAAACTGCGGATAAACCGGGTGTCACCAGAAGCCTTTCATGGATCCACGCATCGGACCAACTGGATATCCTGGATACACCGGGTGTACTGTGGCCGAAGTTTGATGATGAGCGTACCGGTGTCCTGCTGGCCGCACTCGGTTCGATCAATGAAGACATTCTCAATACAACTGAGATCGCCGTATATGTAATAAAGGATATACAGGAACTGTACCCGGGACTGCTTGAGGGAGTCTTTGAAGCACCGGAAGGTACAGATGAATATGCAATGCTGGAACAGATTGCAAGACAGAGGCATCTCGTAAAAGCAGGAGATGAACCTGATATTGAGCGTGCTGCTGATGTGTTCCTGCATGAATTGAGAAAAGCAAAGTATGGGAAACTGACATTGGAGATGCCGGAATGAAACGTACGAAGACCTGTCCGAATGATTATGAACACGAATACTGGGCAAAGGATATGTATGTGCTCGGAATCGATGAGGCAGGCAGAGGACCGCTGGCCGGTCCTTTGAGCGTCGCCGGAGTCGTGTTTGAACAGGGATATGAAAACCCTGAGATATATGATTCAAAAGCGATCAGCGAAAAGAAACGCGATGAACTGTTTGAGGTGATCATGGAAGATGCACTTTACTGGTTCATCGATATCGTTCCGCCCGAGATCATTGATCGATATAACATATACAGGGCAGATCAGCTTTCCATGACTGAAATCGCCAATACGCTTCCTTCTGACATCGTTCTGACTGATGCAATGCCGCTTTCTCTTGACAGGCCTTGCATTTCACTGGTAAAAGGTGATCAGAAAAGTGTCAGTATTGCTGCAGCATCGATCCTTGCCAAAGTGTATAGGGATCGGCTCATGAAAGAATATGATGTCCTGTATCCGCAGTATGGCTTTGCAAAGAATAAAGGATACGGCACAAAACAGCATATGCAGGCGATCGAGCAGTATGGCATAACACCTATCCACCGCAGAAGCTTTGCGCCTGCAGCATATACACAGCAGAAACTTTTCTAAGGAAACTGACAGATTTAAGCGTATATTTATCCGGGAGGTCTTATGGAACAAAGAGAGATCCTGGCATATTACGCCTGCAGATACAATGGTGACTGGAAGCGGATCGCCAAGGCTGAGATCTGTCATGAAGAACCGCTGATCACGGAAATACCGACACCATATGTAACGATCTGTGATGCGGCATATCCGGATATGCTGAAGCAGCTCCGGTATCCGCCGTTTGTCCTGTTTTACGAAGGTGATATCACTTTATTGAAAAAAAGCTGTATCACGGTGATCGGTTCACGGCAGGTCACGCCTTATGGATATCAGGTGACTGAACAAATCTGCCGGAAACTGAGCGATAAATATGTCCTTGTCTCAGGACTGGCAAAAGGTGTTGATAGTATCGTTCATGCATGCGCGATCGAGAATGGCGGACGTACGATCGGTGTGATCGGATCCGGCCTTTCCGTTCATTATCCTTATGTAAATGAACCACTGTATAAATTGATGCGCAGGGACCATCTGATCCTAAGCGAATATCCGTATAAAACCGGTGTCCGAAAACAGCATTTTCCCTGGCGCAACCGGATACTTGCCGCGCTGTCAGGGAAAATCATTGTGACCCAGGCTGCACTGAAATCCGGTACGATGCTGACGGTCAATGAAGCACTTGAGATGAACAGGGAAGTCTGGTGTGTTCCGCATCCCTATGACGACGCGACAGGAAAAGGCTGCGGCCTGCTGATCCAGCAGGGGGCTAATCTGTTATATGAAACTGAACAGCTTGAAGAATTTTGAAAGTAACTTGCAAAACGCATATGAATTGAGATATCCTATGTAGCGTTCCGATTGAGGTAATTTGAGTATGAAGAATTTAGTCATAGTAGAGTCGCCCTCCAAATCGAAGACTATCCAGAAGTATCTTGGAAAAGATTACACTGTTGTGTCTTCCAAAGGGCATATCAGGGATCTTGCTATTAAAGGCAAGGATGGACTTGGCGTCGATATCGAGGCTGGTTTTGTGCCGACTTACGTTGTTTCCAAGGACAAACAGGATGTTGTTAAGGAACTGACGGAACAGGCAAAGAAAGCCGACAATGTATATCTGGCAACCGACCCTGACCGTGAAGGAGAAGCTATTTCGTGGCATCTGGCCCAGGAACTGAATTTGGATGAAAATGCACAGGATCGTGTAACATTCCACGAAATTACCCATGACGCTGTTATCGAAGCATTTTCACAGCCCAGAGCGATCGATATGGATCTGGTACATTCTCAGGAAACCAGACGCATTCTTGACAGAATCATCGGTTTTAAGCTGTCAAAGCTCCTGAACAATAAGATCAAATCCAAATCAGCCGGACGTGTACAGTCTGTTGCTTTGAAACTGATCGTTGAACGTGAGAAAGAAATCAAGGCGTTTCAGCCGAAAGAATACTGGACACTGGATGCAGTATTCCGTAAGGATGGCAAGGATTTTACAGCTTCACTTACTAAGATCAACGGCGAGAAGGCTGAGATCCATAATGAAGAAGAGGCTGATAAGGCATATCAGGCATGTCTGGGAGACTTCACAGTCACCAGCATTAAGCATACGAACAAATCCATCGCACCGTTCAAACCGTTCATAACATCTACGCTGCAGCAGGAAGCTTCGACAAAACTCGGATTCTCGGCAAAGCGCACGATGTCTGTTGCCCAGAAACTGTATGAAGGTATCGATATCGGCAATGGTCAGGAGGGTCTGATCACATATATGCGTACCGACAGTACAAGACTCTCGGATGTATTTACCGGTGCTGCTCATGCAAAGATCAATTCAGAATACGGCAAAGAATATGCCGGTCACTATACAGCTAAGAACGATGCCAATGCTCAGGATGCGCATGAGGCGATCCGTCCGACAAATCTGGCGAATGATCCGGAAACGATCAAGCAGTACCTGACAAGTGAACAGTACAGACTTTACAAACTGATCTATGCACGTGCACTGGCATCACAGATGTCTTCTGCTAAGTTCAGCGGTGAAAGTATTACGATCTCACAGAACGGGTATGACTTCACTGCTACCGGAAACAGACAGACATTTGACGGCTGGCTCAAAGTATATGGAGATTACTATTCTTCCAAAGATACGATCCTGCCTGCACTTAGTGAAGGCGAAATCCTGAAGGCAAAAGAACTGAAGGCAAACCGGCATTTCACGGAACCGCCTGCACGCTATACAGAAGCGAGACTGATCAAGCAGATGGAAGACGATGGGATCGGCAGACCTTCTACTTATGCCATGATCATCGATACGATCCAGGCAAGAGGTTATGTCGAGCTGAAACCGTCAACGGAAAAATCAAAGACAAAGGTGTTCTTCCCGACCGAGCAGGGTATCCTGACAGTCGAGAAACTTGATGAATATTTCTCTTCGATCATCAATACGAAATATACCGCCAAGATGGAATCTGATCTTGACAGAATTGCCGAAGGCGAAGCAGATGAACTTGAAATGCTGCAGGCATTCTGGAATAAATTCACTCCGCTTCTTGATGAAGCATATGAGAAGATGGAAAAGAAACAGCCCGAAAAGGTCGGTGAACTCTGTCCGGAATGCGGCAATGAACTGGTATACAGAAACGGCAGATTCGGCAAGTTTATTTCCTGTTCAACATATCCTGCGTGCAAATATACAAGGCAGATCAATGTTGAAAATAAGGAAAAGCCCGAGCCTATGGGAAAAGAATGCCCGAAATGCGGTCATGAACTGCTCAAGCGCAAATCCAGATACGGCAAATACTTTGTCGGATGTTCGAACTTCCCGAAGTGCCGCTATATGGAGACACTGGAGGGTGAGGAGATCGTATCAAAGAGTGCATCATCCGAAAAGAAGCCTGCAGCAAGGGGCCGCAGAAGGAGTACGAAATGAGTACTCAGGCTATCGTGATCGGTGCTGGTCTGGCCGGATGCGAAGCAGCTTACCAGTTGTCCAAACGCGGTATCCAGGTACGTCTGATCGACATGAAGCCCGAGCATAAATCTCCGGCGCATGTAAGTGATACATTTGCTGAACTGGTCTGTTCCAATTCTCTTCGCTCTGATGCACTGACAAACGCAGTCGGACTTCTGAAACAGGAAATGAGGATGATCGGTTCTTTGATCATGGAAAAGGCTGATGCCAATAAAGTACCGGCAGGAAGCGCGCTGGCAGTGGACAGAGAAAAGTTCTCAAAGGCTGTCACGGACGCCCTGATGTCTGATCCAAATATCACATTTGAAACATGTGAAATGGATAAGATCCCGGATTCTCCGGTCATCATCGCAACGGGACCTCTTACTTCGGAAGCCATGATGAAGCCGGTCAGGGAACTGCTGAATGAGAAGTACTGTTATTTCTATGATGCTGAGGCACCGATTGTCACGGCTGAATCGATCGATATGACGAAAGCCTACCGCAAATCCAGATATGACAAGGGTTCTGCAGACTATATCAACTGTCCGATGACAGAGGATGAGTTCAACAGGTTTTATGCTGCATTGATCACTGCAGAAACAGTGAAGATCCGCGACTTTGAGCAGGAAGTCTATTTTGAAGGGTGCATGCCTTTTGAAGTTATGGCAAAACGTGGAAGGCAGACACTGCTCTTCGGACCGTTGAAACCTGTTGGTCTTGGACTGGGAGACAACCGTCCTTATGCTGTCGTCCAGCTGAGACAGGATAATGCTGAAGCAAGTCTTTACAACATTGTCGGTTTTCAGACACATCTGACATGGCCGGCTCAGCGTCAGGTGATTCGTATGATCCCGGGACTGGAAAACTGTGAATTTGTACGTTATGGTGTCATGCACAGAAATACATATATCAATTCACCGAATTGCCTGAAAGCTACTTATCAGACAAAAGTAAGGGATGATCTGTTCTTTGCCGGACAGATCACAGGTGTAGAAGGATATATTGAATCTGCAGCATCAGGAATGCTGGCAGGGATCAATATGGCACATCTGCTGAAAGGTGAGCCGTTGGTCGAACCGGGACCGGAAACAATGATCGGTGCCATGTCACATTACATTACGCATGCTTCACCTGAGAATTTCCAGCCGATGAACGCAAACTTCGGCATTTTCCATCTGAACCATGAAGTAAAGAAAAAAGAACGCAAGGAAGCGTACGCAAAACAGTCGCTCCCTTTGATTGCGGAGATGATTCAGGATGGCAGATTATGATGAAATGCTGGAAGGCTTTCTGCACCACATTGCATTAGCCCATACAGGAAGCGAAGATACACAGGATGCATACCGCAGGGATATTCGCGGATTCCTGGATTTTCTGCAGGCAGAAGGCATAGAATCACCGGCAGACGTCACAAAGACCGAGATCAGTACATATATCACAAAACTCAGAAGCGGAGACATAACAGGCAACAGACTGTCCAATGCCAGTTTTTCAAGGCATCTGTCATCGCTTCGTTCATTTTATAAATATCTGTATCAGTACCATGGTGTTATCAGCAATCCTCTGCAGGGACTGCGCGGTACTTCATCAAGGAGAAAACTTCCTGAATTCCTGACATTTGATCAGATGGAAACGATGCTGAACAGTTTTGATCTGAGCAAGCCTTCCGAGGTACGTGACCGCTGCATCCTGGAAACGATGTATGCCTGCGGCCTTCGTGTCAGCGAATGTGCCGGCCTGAAACTATCACGTGTTCATCTTGGAGAGCATTATCTGAGCGTGATCGGTAAGGAAAGCAAAGAACGTATGGTGCCTTTTTATCCGAGAGCCGGTCAGCTGCTTGCTGTTTATATCAAGGAAGTGAGACCGCTTTATATGAAAGACGACCATGACTTCCTGTTTGTTAATCAGAAGGGAAAACCTGTTTCTGTCCGCATGATCCAGATGCTGTGTGAGAGCACCGGAGAAAAAGCTGATCTTCCTGTACATGTACATCCTCATATGATCCGTCACAGCTTTGCAACACATCTGCTGGATAACGGGGCAGATTTGAGGATCGTCCAGGAACTGCTCGGACATGAAACGCTGTCGACGACACAGATCTATACACATGTGACGGAAGACCGTCTGCGCAGAGTGGTTGATAAAGCACATCCGCATTCATCGTCGCAGAACTGACCTGCTGCGTGAAAAAACTTTCATTCTGAATGACCTTGCAATATCCGTACAGTCCTGTATAATCACAGCAGGTAAAAGAACGGAGGACTTATGAACAGATACTCATTGCTGTCCATGCGTGATCTTGGCGTAACGGATATTGTACAGATCCTCAACGATGCTTTACTGTTCCATGATTCTTATAGAGATTGGCAGCTGCCCTGTTCAAAGGCTCTTGTTGCCAATCTCTTTTTTGAAGCATCGACGAGAACACATTACTCATTTGAAAGTGCAGAACTCCAGCTTGGCTGCAAAGCTGCCGATATTGCTGTATCAGGAAGTTCTGTCACAAAAGGCGAAAGCCTGTATGACACTGTAAAAACATTGGAAGCCATCGGATATGACGCGGTAGTCATCCGTCATCCTCAGGATGCATATTATAAGCAGCTTGAGAATGTGAATATTCCTATTCTCAATGCCGGTGATGGTGCAGGAGATCATCCTACCCAGTGTCTGCTTGACCTGCTGACTATGTATCGTGAGTTCGGAACACTGAAAGGTCTGAATGTTGTCATCTGCGGTGACATCCTTCATAGTCGTGTGGCATCTTCAAATAAGGAAGCTTTGGAAAAACTTGGGTCAAAAGTACGCTTTGCCGGACCGAAGGAGTGGGAACGTGAAGGATTTGAAGCTGTTGACTTTGATGAAGCGATCCCTGATGCGGATGTTGTCATGATGCTCAGAATACAGAAAGAGCGCGGAGCAGCTCTGGCCGGTATGAGCGATGAGATGTATCTAAAGCAGTATGGTCTTTCTAAAGACCGTTATGCAAGGATGAAAGATTCAGCCATCGTGATGCATCCTGCACCGGTCAATCGCGGTGTCGAGATCGATTCTGATCTTGTAGAAGCACCAAAGAGCCGTATCTTCCCGCAGATGTCCAACGGCGTACTTGTACGCAAAGCAGTCATCAAACGTGCATTCGGTTTTGCACCGTTCGAACAGGAGAATCAAAATGAGAAATGATACCGCACTGATCACGGAACAGGTCTTGATCGCTCCGGATATCATGCGGATGGAACTGGAGACAGAGATCGCGGCAGATACATCCTGTGGTCAGTTTATCCAGATTCTTGTTCCGGGCTATTTTCTGAGACGGCCGATCTCAGTGTCACAGGTCCGTGACAACTGTCATCTTTCATTGATCTACAGAGTCGTCGGAGACGGAACCCGGGTGCTCTCACAGCTTAAAGCAGGGGAGAAGCTGGATATTTTCGGACCGCTTGGACACGGATTTCCGGTCATTGATGAAGATGTTGTACTGATTGGCGGAGGTGTAGGAATCCCACCCCTGATCGAAACTGCGAAACGTCATATCAGCAGCGGTCATCATGTCACTGCAGTACTGGGGTTTGCTTCTGAAAGCCAGATCTTTGCAAAAGAGGAACTGGAATCACTGAATGCAGAAGTGATCATTGCAACTTTGGATGGTTCGTGCGGAGCAAAAGGAACTGTCATTGATGCGGTTCATGCACATGATATTGCGAAAGAAACAACTGTAATGGCATGCGGACCTTTAGGTATGCTGAAAGCCGTCAGCGCTTATTTTGAACATGGTTATATTTCGCTGGAAGAACGTATGGCCTGCGGGATCGGTGCCTGCATGGGCTGTGTTGTGAAGACACCTGAAGGGGATACGATGCGGGTATGCAAAGACGGTCCTGTATTTGAAATAGGAAAGGTGGTGCTCTGATGGATCTGAGAGTTGATCTTCCCGGACTGCATCTGAAGAATCCGGTGATCCCGGCAAGCGGATGTTTCGGTTATGGACGTGAGTTTGCCGAGCTGTACGATTTGTCACTGCTTGGCGGCATTGCAATCAAGAGTGCTACACCCAAAGAACGTATCGGAAATCCCGTACCGAGGATCGCAGAAACACCGGGAGGCATGCTGAATGCGATTGGTCTGCAGAATCACGGTGTGGATTATATTGTTGAAAAAGAACTGCCCTGGCTGGCACAGTTCGATACAGAGATCATTGCCAACGTAGCCGGAGCCACTGAAGAAGACTATGTGGAAGTCATACGGAAGATGAATGCTTCGCCTGTTGTCAAAGCATATGAGCTGAATATATCCTGCCCCAATGTCAAGCATGGCGGGATCGGTCTGGGTACGGACCCGAAGCTTGCTGCCCAGGTAACACGTATGGCAAAAGAGGCTTCCGAAAAGCCTGTTTATGTTAAACTTACCCCGAACGTAACAAATATTGTCGAGATCGCCAAAGCAGTCGAAGAAGCCGGTGCTGATGGTCTTGTCATGATCAATACCCTGCTTGGCATGAGGATCGATCTGAAGACAGCTAAGCCTGTTCTTGCAAATACGACAGGAGGTCTGTCAGGACCTGCAGTCAAACCTGTCGCAGTCCGTATGGTTTATCAGACTGCAAAGGCGGTCAATATCCCGATCATCGGAGTCGGCGGAATCATGAATGCAGAAGATGTACTGGAGTTCCTTTATGCAGGTGCTTCTGCCGTTGAAGTGGGGTCAGCTAATTTTCACGATCCGTACATATGTCCGAAGATCATTGAAGATCTTCCGCGTGTACTGGAGAAATATGGTTATCAGTCAGTAAAAGAAGCAACAGGAAGGAGTCTTTTATGAGCAGAACAATTATCGCACTTGATTTTTCATCCAAGGAAGAAGTCGTCAATTTCCTGAAACAGTTTGATGAACCTGTATGGGTCAAAATCGGTATGGAACTGACCTATGCTGAAGGTCTGTCTATTGTCGAAACAGTCAAAGCAATGGGTCACCATATCTTCCTTGATCTGAAACTCCATGATATTCCGAATACAGTTAAAGGCGGTATGAAGAATCTTGCAAAACTCGGTGTTGACATGACAAATGTTCATTGCGCCGGAGGAATTGCCATGATGAAAGCCGCTAGAGAAGGTCTCGATGCAGGAGCTCCTGAAGGACAGCGTCCTCTGCTGCTCGGAGTTACGATCCTGACATCCATTTCCAAAGAAGCAATGAACAATGAACTCGGTATCGAGGGAGATGTACTGGATACTGTCGTCAAGTATGCACTCAACGCAAAGGAAGCAGGTCTGGATGGTGTTGTCTGCTCTGTTCATGAAGCAAAAGCTATTCGTGAAGCATGCGGTGAAGATTTCTGTATCGTAACACCCGGTATCCGTCTGGCAGACGACAATGTCAATGACCAGAAACGAGTTGCGACACCTGCCTATGCAAAAGAGCAGGGGTCTTCCATGCTGGTTGTCGGCCGTTCCATTACAGGGGCAGCTGATCCGAAGAAAACATATGAACTGATTGAAGGGATGATGAACTGATGCAGGAATATAAAAAGGAATTTACAGAATTCATGCTGGAATGCCAGGCATTGAAATTCGGCGACTTTACATTAAAATCCGGAAGAAAATCACCGTTCTTCATGAATGCCGGAGCTTATGTTACCGGCAGACAGCTCCATGATCTGGCTTGCTATTACGCACGTGCGATCCATGACAGATTCGGTCTGGAATTCGATGTGCTCTTTGGACCTGCCTACAAAGGAATTCCTCTGGCAGTAGCTACAGCAATGGCGATCTATGAGCTTTATGGTAAGGAAGTACGCTATTGTACAAACCGTAAGGAAGTTAAAGATCATGGTGATACAGGCATCCTGCTTGGCTCCAAACTGAAGGACGGAGACAGGGTAGTCATGATCGAAGATGTTACGACATCCGGCAAGTCGATGGAAGAAACAGTTCCGATCGTCAGAGCGCAGGCTGATGTAAAGATCATCGGACTTATGGTATCTCTGGACCGCCATGAAAGGGGCAAGGGAACTACAACTGCTCTGAAAGAAGTTGCTGAACTGTACGGCTTCGAGACTGCAGCAATCGTTTCCATGCCGGAAGTTGTTGAGATTCTGCAGGAAAAGGGTATGCTGGATGATGATCTGAATGAACGTATCAAGGCTTACTACGCTCTGTACGGTGCTGAAGATTAACTGCATAAGATCGTTTGAAATTAGATTACTGTCAATTCTAAAGCAATATCCCGCTCTTCTTTATTCCTGAAAATATATGTTTATTGGTTGCTCATAGCAGAAGCAGTTGTCGGACTGTACTGATTTGACGAGTAAACAAATAATAAGGAAGAAAAGAACTGAAAGAATCACAGAAACATATTTACGGAGGATGCCGGTTGTGCTATTCTAATAAACGGCATCTTTTTTATGCGGATTTTTACGCATAGAGATGTACTTCTCACACAGCGGATTCGCTGTCCCGTGCCTGTTGAGGAATATCCTGCTTCAGGTTGATGGCGTTCGAAACTGTGGCGGAAAACAACGGAAAGTGAGGTAAATAAAAAAATGACTGTTGTTTCTATGAGGAAAATGCTGGAGAACGGAGTTCACTTCGGTCACCAGACAAGAAAATGGAATCCGAAGTACCGTCCCTACATCTACACATCCAAAAACGGTGTGTACATCATCGACCTGGCTAAAACACAGGAACAGCTTGATGTAGCTTATGCTGCACTGAAAGAACTGACAGAAAACGGCGGAAAAGTGCTGTTTGTCGGTACAAAGAAGCAGGCTCAGGCTGCTGTTCTGGAAGAAGCACTCCGTTCCGGAAGCTTCTATGTAAACCAGAGATGGCTGGGCGGAACACTGACAAACTTCCGTACGATCCAGAAATCCATCAAGAAGCTTGTTGACATCGAAGAGATGGAAGCAAACGGTACACTGTCTGTTTACACAAAGAAAGAACAGAGCCAGATGCTCAAGAAGAAGGAACGTCTGGACAACTTCCTTGGCGGTATCAAGGAAATGAAGAAGCTCCCTGACGCAGTATTTGTTGTAGATCCTCTGGAAGAACACAATGCTGTTGCAGAAGCTAAGAAGCTGCATATCCCTGTATTTGCTCTGATCGATACAAATGCAGATCCGAACTCCGTAGACTATCCGATCCCTGCAAACGATGATGCAGTACGTTCCATCAAGCTGATGGTAAGCGTTATTGCTGACGCAATCGTTGAAGCAAAGGGCGGCGTCCTGGAAACAGCATATCAGGAAGATGAAGCAGAAAATGATATCACAATGAAGGATGTCATGATCAACGTTGAACAGCAGGCTGCTGAGTATGAAAGAAAGCGTCGTCAGAGATATGAAGAACGCCGTCAGCAGATGCAGAACCGCAGAGGCGGAAATTTCAACAACAACGGTGAACGTCGTGTCTTCAAGAAGAATGACAATCGTGCACCTCGTCAGGCTGCACCGGCTGCTGAAACAGCTGCTGCACCTGCAGAAGAGAAGAAGGAGGCTTAAATCATGGCAATTACAGCTGCACAGGTAAAAGAATTACGTGAACTGACCGGAGCAGGAATGATGGACTGCAAAAAAGCTCTCGTTGAGTGCGAGGGTGATGTCAAAAAAGCAATCGACTGGCTCCGTGAAAAAGGTATTTCCAAGGCTGCCAAGAAAGAGGGCCGTACAGCTGCTGAAGGTCTCTCCAAAGTTGTTGTAAAAGGCAATAAGGCTGCTGTTGTTGAAATCAACTCCGAAACAGACTTCGTTGCTAAGAACGATAAGTTCCTGGCTCTGCTCGATGAAGCAGTTAATGCGATCCTCGACAGCAATGCGAAGACAGTTGATGAAGCGCTGGCACTGACAGTTGCTGAAGGAACACTGAATGATGCTGTTGTTAACGCTACAGCTATCATCGGTGAAAAGATCAAGCTTCGTCGTTTCGAAGTCGTTGAAAAGAACGATGACGAGATCTTCGGAACTTACATGCACAACGGCGGTCAGATCTCTGCTCTGACAGTTGTAAAGGGAACACAGGATGCTCAGATTGCCAAGAACATGGCAATGCAGGTTGCTTCTATGACACCGACATATGTATCCCGTAAGGATATGCCGGCTGACATCGTTGAACATGAGCGTCAGATCCAGACAGAACTGGTCAATAATGACGAAGCACTGGCTAACAAGCCCGAAAAGGTTAAGGCTGGTATCGTTGAAGGCCGTCTGTCCAAGTCCCTCCAGGAAATGTGCCTGGTTGATCAGATCTTCTTCCTGAATCAGGATCAGAAGTGCGGACAGTACCTCAAGGAAAACGGTGCTGAAGTAGTCACATTCGTACGTTACAAGGTTGGTGAAGGAATCGAAAAGAGAGTAGATGACTTTGCTGCTGAAGTAGCTGCGATGGCTAAGTAATCATCATTTACCGAAATGGAACCCCGGGTCATTGTATCCGGGGTTTTATTTCTTCTGATAATCTTAAGATGCATATATGCCAAAACAATTTATAATATATAGCGTTAAGGAGATTAAAACATGAAATCAGCTAAAGTATTACTGAGCGCACTACTGTGTCTTGGACTGGCAGCTTGCGGATCAGACAGTTCTTCCACTGAACCTAAGGGACCTACAGGAGAATACTCCGGAACTGCAGTTGGATTCGGTGGAGATGTAAAAGTTACATTGACGCTTGACAACGGAACTATTAAAGAAGCAGTGATCGAAGGAAAGGATGAAACGCCGGATGTCGGACAGGCTGCATTCGAACAGCTGTCAGGTCAGCTCAAGGAAGCTAATTCAGCTGAGATTGACGGTGTATCTGGCGCAACATTCACGTCCAATGCTGTCAAGGAAGCTGCAGCAGCTGCACTTGAATCAGCCAAATAACAATGAAAACGGCAACATGCCGTTTTTTATTTCGTCCTAGTGGACAGTTGAGCACAAGGGAAAAGGAAATACGAAGGAAAGAGAGGAGTTGTGCGAAACGAAAAAACCACCCGCTTGGCGGGTGGACGTCCGGTGCTTCTTGGAGAAAGAAGCACCTCATCATGAGCTATCATAGGATTGTCGAAGTCACTATGAATAGAAAGATGAGGTGCAAATATGGCCAAGAAATACGATTCATTGGCACACACAAAGTATTATACAAGATATCATATAGTATTCACGCCGAAATACCGGAGAAAGATCATATACAATCAGCTGCGGAAAGATATCTCTGAGTATTTCAAAAGGCTGTGCGCATACAAAGGAGTAGAGATCATTGAAGGACATATGATGCCGGATCATGTGCACATGCTGGTATCGATACCGCCGAAAATGTCGATAAGCAGTTTCATGGGGTATCTGAAGGGGAAGTCCGCAATGATGATTTTTGAGTACCACGCAAATCTGAAGTACAAATTCGGGAACAGACATTTTTGGGCAGATGGGTACTATGTGAGTACAGTGGGACTGAATGAAGCAACAGTGCGGAAATATATCCAGGAGCAGGAGAAAGATGATATTGCAAAAGATAAACTGAGTGTAAAAGAATATGAAGATCCATTTGGTGAAGATAAAGAAATAAAGAAAAAGAATCCAAACAAGAAGTAATTGAAGGCCGTTAACGGCCAGCGATGGTTAAAAATGCAATAGTGGCTTTGACATACGAGAGTGGAAAAGCCAGCGCCTTAAGACGCTGGCTGGCACTCTCAGGCTTATAGCCTTAGAGCAAACCACCCGTTTTACGGGTGGTTATGATTGTCTGCAGGGGAAAACGGGCATATGCTAGAATATGTAAATACCGGAAGAAGGAACGGATATCGATGAGTTTTAATTCCATGCTGTTTCTGTGGCTGTTCCTGCCGCTGTGCCTGGCTGTCTACTGGCTGTGTCACGGGCGGGGAAAAAAAGCGGCTCTGCTCGGACTGAGTCTTTTTTACTGGGCCTGGAATGATCCGTATCATGTCATCATTGTGCTGGCGGTCTGCCTGGCTGTTTACGGTCTGGCCCGGCAGATGGCGAATGCTGCGGGAAACAGCCGGAAGGCCTGGCTGGGCGCGGGGGTTGTCCTGAGCCTTGGCATGCTGGTCTTCTGCCGCTACGCGCCGCTCATGGACGGGTCAAAGCCATGGCTGCTGGTGCCGG